>NZ_JBLKRT010000012.1:0-107378 GCF_047607445.1 Arthrobacter sulfonylureivorans | reverse complement strand
CGGAAGGAACGGTAGCGACGACGGGCGCCGCGACGCGGAGGCCCGGTACCGGCGACGGGTGCCGCGACGACGTTCTGGCAAACCCGCGTCGTTCCCGCGTCCGGAGAAAGCGTCTGCAGAAGCAGTCCGTACAGCCGTCCGAAGAAGATACGAAGAAGACGTCTGTAAAAGGCGGTCAAACGGCGGCGAGACTGAGGCCACCGCCAGTTGATACCCTTAAGAGCTGAACTCCGGCGTGGCCCGGGGACTGTGAACCAGATCGACGAAAGTAGACACGGCGCGTGTTCAATTCACTCTCTGACCGGTTGACCTCAACCTTCAAGAATCTGCGCGGCAAGGGACGCCTGTCCGAGGCCGACGTCGATGCCACCGTGCGCGAGATTCGGCGCGCCCTGCTTGACGCCGACGTCGCGGTGCCCGTGGTGCGCGAGTTCACCGCCCATGTGAAGGAGCGGGCTCTCGGCGAGGAAGTCTCGGGTGCGCTGAATCCGGGTCAGCAGGTCGTCAAGATCGTCAACGACGAACTGGTCAACATCCTCGGCGGCGAGACCCGCCGCATCAAGCTGGCCAAGAACCCGCCGACGGTGATCATGCTCGCCGGTCTGCAGGGTGCTGGTAAGACCACGTTGGCAGGCAAGCTGTCCAAGTGGCTCAAGGGACAGGGCCACAGCCCGCTGCTGGTCGCCGCTGACCTGCAGCGCCCCAACGCCGTGACCCAGCTTCAGGTCAACGGCCAGCGCGCCGGCGTGCCCGTCTATGCCCCGCACCCGGGCGTGCAGTCCGAGTTCGATGCCGTCACCGGCGATCCGGTGGCCGTGGCCCGCGATGGTATCGCCGAAGCGCGGCAGAAGCTGTACGACGTGGTCATCGTGGACACCGCCGGCCGCTTGGGCGTCGACGCCGAAATGATGCAGCAGGCCGCGGACATCCGCGCAGCCATCAACCCGGACGAAGTCCTCTTCGTGATCGACGCGATGATCGGCCAGGACGCGGTCAACACCGCGCAGGCCTTCAACGAAGGCGTCAACTTCACCGGCGTCGTCCTTTCCAAGCTCGACGGCGATGCCCGCGGCGGTGCCGCGCTCTCCGTCGCGTCGGTGACCGGCAAACCGGTGATGTTCGCCTCCACCGGCGAAAACCTGGACGACTTCGAGATCTTCCACCCGGACCGGATGGCAAACCGCATCCTGGACATGGGCGACATCCTCACCCTGATCGAGCAGGCGGAGAAGTCCTGGGACAAGGGCGAAGCCGAGCGGATGGCGAAGAAGTTCGCCGACCAGGAAGACTTCACGCTGGACGACTTCCTCGCCCAGATGCAGCAGATCCGCAAAATGGGCTCGATGAAGAAGATGCTCATGATGATGCCCGGCGCCGCCAACATGCGCCAGCAGTTGGAGAACTTCGACGAGCGCGAGATCGACCGCGTGGAGGCGATCGTCCGCTCGATGACGCCGCACGAGCGGGTCGCCCCGAAGATCATCAACGGTTCCCGCCGCGCCCGCATCGCCAAGGGTTCCGGCGTCCACGTCTCGGAGGTCAACGGCCTGCTGGAGCGCTTCGGCCAGGCCCAGAAGATGATGAAGAAGATGGCGCAAGGCGGCGGCATCCCGGGCATGCCCGGCGTGGCCGGCCCCGGCGGTTTCGGTGGCGCACGCAAAAAGCAGCAGGCTGCCAAGGGCAAGAAGAAGACCCGCTCCGGCAACCCGGCCAAGGCGGCGCAGGAACTGCGCGAGGCCGAGGAGCGGCGCAAGAACAAGGCATCGGTTCCGGCCGGAAGTGCCTTCGGCGCCCCGCAGGACGGACAGGATTTTGATCCGTCGGCGCTGAACCTGCCCAAGGGCTTCGATAAGTTCCTCGGCAAGTAGCCTGCCCAGGCTCCACATGCAGTGTGAATGCCCCGTCGGTATGTCCGGCGGGGCATTTGCCGTAAAGAGGGAAGGTAGGCTGGGTTGCTGAATCGTTTCGGCAAGACGACGGTCAAGACGACGCGGCTCATCGGCCCACCGGCGAGGCAGCGCAGCGAAGGAGTTTTGTGGCAGAGCAGGCACACACCGGAGTGGACCGCCCGGCCGGGCGGCGGCAGGGCGCCGTCGTGGTCATCGTACGCAGCGTCGGCGGATCCGTGGTGCTGCTGAACGGTCCCGACGGCCCCGCTTTGCCCGCTGCAGCCGTCCGGCCCGGCGAAGATCCCCGGTCCGCCGCGGCCCGCGTGCTGGCCGAATCCTCGCTCCCGGTGCCGCCCGGACGCATTCTGGCGCTCGACTACCAGCCGGTGGCTGCCGCTGCCGCCGAAGCCATCACCTTTGTGTACGACGGCGGAACGTACGACGGCGGTGAGCTCGCCGCGGGTGCCGGGGGACAGGCCGTCTTCCTCCCGGTCGAACAGGCTGCGACGGTCCTGGACGGCGCACAGTCCGCCCAGTTGGCCGCCGGACTGCGCGCCCACGAGCTGCTCACCGTGGCGGAACTGCGCAACGGGCAGGTGCTGCAGACCGCGCAGTCGCGCGTGCCGGAACGCGAGCTTGCCCCGCACGTCTGGGAACCCGAGCCGGCAGCTGGCTCCAAAGGAACTGTCGGGTCCGGCGTTTAGTATTTCTCCCATGGCAATTGGCAGCGGAGAGCGGGTGGTCTTTGTCCACGGCACCGACAGCTTCGGAGCCGCGGCCTGGCCGCACCAGCACCGGCTGGCCGGGCGGTACGACTGCCTGTTCCTCCGCCGCCACGGCTTTGACCTGCAGGCGGACCCGCTGCCCACGGATTTCGACGAAGACGCCCGGATCGTTGGCGGCCATCTTGGTGCCGGTGCACACGTCGTAGCGCATGCACAGGGTGCCGTCGCCGCGATGATGGCCGCCGTGGAACATCCGGACAAGGTGCTTTCGCTGACGCTGTTCGAGCCGGCGTGTTTGTCGCTGACTGCGGACCTGCCCGCCACGCAGGCCTACCGGCAACGCCTGGAGCCGCTGTTCGCTGCGCGCCGTGAATTGACCGATGAGGAGTACCAGCGCGAGTTCGTCCGGCTGGTGGTCGGAGCGGAAGCGCTGCCGCTGGCCACCGCGGCCGACCGGGCACAGGCAAAACGGGCCAGGTTGCAAGCGCCGCCATGGAACGCACCGCTGCACATTGTCCCGGGCCTGCCCACGCTAGTGGTCACCGGCGGCTGGGAGCCGCTGTATGAGGAAGTGGCCCACTACCTGGCCGGCACCGGCGCCATTCACCGCCACGCTGGCGGGCATCACCGCCCACAGGATTCCGAGCAAGGCCATGCACTTCTGGAGGCCTTCCTGGCCGGAAAGCCGCTGCCCGACTGAACCGAGCATTTCTGGCCGTCGCTGTGCCGCTGGACTGAGCAGAGATTGCTAGCGTTGAGCTATGAACCAAACAGGTTGGGAACCGGCGTCCGGACAACTGTGGTGGCCGTGGCCGCTGGATGAGGCAGGTGTGGCAGCGCTGCAGCAGCAACTCTCCAACCGGTCGCTGCTCGGCGCTTACGCCGGCGGGGTCCCGCAGCCCGGCGACAGTGTGGTGTCCGTGTTGCTGGCCGTGAATCCGGAGCAGCGTGCCGCAGTATTGGATGCCGTGGGCAAGGCGGTGCCCGGCCCTGACGTCGCGGCGCTGGTCCGCGGACTGTCCGCCGACTTGGGGGCAGCTGTGGAGATTGACGGCGTCGAATACGAGGCACCCGCGCCGGAAGCTGCGCTGGAATTGGATGTCGTGCCGGAACCCGACGACGCCGAGGAGCTTGCAGCACCGGACGCCGCCGAGCTGCGCACCGTGCTGGTGGGTAAGTTCCGGCGCGAGGATCTGATGATGTTCGGTGCCCTCAACGGCGTGGAGGTCCACCTCCTCGGCTCCGCTGAAGGAAATGCGGAGGGGCTTGCACCAGGGCAGCGCCTCGTGTTGATTCACGGCGACGCGGCGCCGGGCCTCTACAACTGGCCGGCCTCTGCTAAACCCATCGTGGCGCTGATGGACTTGGACGGGTTCCGCGCGGTCGAAGCCTGGCTGCCCGGCACCCGGCGCGATCCGGACACCAGCTTTTGGCATGCGTGGGAGGGGCCGGCCAAGCCGTTCCCGTCTGCATCGCGCGCCGATGCCGAGGCGCTGCGGCTGCTCGGCCGAATTGTGCATCCCGAAGGACCCGATCCGCGGCGGCTCGGCGACGTCCTCGGTCTGGAACCGGGCGCGGTCGAAGGACTCCAGGAGCTCATGGCTTCGCCGGACGAACCGGGGATCCTGGCCCGCGCCGGCCAACTCCTGGAACTGCCGCCGGTCGCCGCACGGCTGGCTGAAGGAACACTGCAGCCTGACCGGGTCCCCGGGATGGAGACCCTGCCGGTGCAGTCAATCGGCAAGGCACTGCTCGAACTGGCCAGCACCCCTGCCGAAGGGAGGGGGCCCTTCGCTGCATGGCAGCGCGCCGTCGTCGCACGCCCCGGGATGCTGGCTGGCAGTGCAGCTGCGGCGGCCACCGGGGCTGCGCTGCTGTTCCGGGCCGCGGCACGCCGTCCGGCCAGTGCCCGGTTGCTGCGCGCCGGTGCGCTGGGGCTGGTGTTGCAGGCCGCCGGAGATGTTGCATTGGGTGGCTATCTGGCCTACCGGCGGCGCCGCTGATCCTGGGAGACTCCGGCCAGCCGTTCCACCGCGTTGAGCCCGGCTTCCGTGCCGGGCCAATGCCGGCGCAGCGGTTCCGGTCCAGCCGACCGGACCATCGCGCGCAGCAGCCAAGCGGCCACCATCACGTCGTCGGCGTAGCCGAGTACCGGGACGAAGTCCGGAACCACGTCGATGGGCGAGGCCAGATAGATCAGCAGCAGCAGCGGAAGCAACCGCGTCCGGACGAGGAGCTCCGGATCGGCCGCCAGCCGGCGCAACAGGCGGAGCAGATCGGGCAACAGACGCAACGCATCCCGCATGCCAACGGTGTCCGGATGGCGCCTCGCATAGCCCCAGAGGGCCAGGAGCATCAGGACGTACAGGAGCACCAATCCGCCGGCCACGGCGAGGACCGGTTCCCACCATTGCATTGCAACATCCTGGTTTGTAGCTCGTAGTGACCCTTCAGGATCAGCGTACCGGCGGGGCGGCGGCGGAATCGGTGCGAGCTGGCAATAGCCAAACCTGAACCTCTGGGACAGGGGACTGGAATAAACGTGAAGGTTCAAGTATTCTATTTACATGAACTTTCAAGTAAGCCCTCAGGACCTGCTCTCCGCCGACCTCAGCATGGGCACCGTGATGCTCAAGGTGGGGGACATGAAGAACATGACCAACTACTACCAGCAGGCGCTGGGGCTGGATCCCGTCTCCGAGGGACTCGGTGGGGTCTTCCTGGGCCGCGGCACCACGCCGCTGCTCCACTTGGCGCCGGCCAACGGGTTGCAGTTGCCGTCCCGCGGCGAAGCCGGCTTGTTCCACACAGCCTTCCTGTTCGAGAACCAGTCGGACCTGGCCGCCACCGTGGCCACCGCGGCGCAGACCGATCCGTCCCGGTTCACGGGCAGCGCCGACCACCTGGTCAGCGAGGCGTTCTACTTCACCGACCCGGAGGGCAACGGCATTGAGCTCTACTGGGACCGCCCGCGCGATCAGTGGTCGTGGAATCAGACCGCGGAAGGCAAGGAGGTCCACATGGACAGCCTGGCCCTGAACCCGCAGACCTACCTGCAGAGCCACCTGACCGAGGAGTCGCTCGCCAACCAGCGCCAGTCCGGCGCGGATATCGGCCACGTGCACCTGCAGGTCGGCGACACCCACACCGCCGAAGAGTTCTACGTGAAGACCCTCGGCTTCGAGCGCACCGCCGGCTGGCACGGCCAGGCGCTGTTTGTTGCCGCCGGCGGCTACCACCACCACATGGCCATGAACGTCTGGAACAGCCGCGGCGCGGGCCCGCGCAAGGACACCCTGGGCCTGGGCGAAGTGCTGATCCACGTGCCGACCGACGATGAGGTGGGCGCCTTGGCTGAGCGGCTGACCAGCGCCGGCGTCTCGCACCATCACACCGGTGCCGAGCTGCGCTTCGAGGACCCGTGGCGCAACCAGCTGCGCATCGCCGTCGGCTAAGGGGAAGTCCGCCCGATGCGGCTAGGCTGAATGAGAACCATCGGTCTAGCCGCGGAAGGGCTTGCACATGTCCGGAACCACCGAAATCTTCGTTGCCACCCATGACGCCGCCGTCCGGCGCGCCGCAGAACTCGAGGCCAGCGTCGAATCCCGCGGCGAAACCGACGGACCCATGGCCGCGGTCGGGGATGCCCCCAGCCTCCGACTCAACGGAGTGACCGACCTGGAAATCGAAATCCTCGGCGGTCTGGCTGCCAAGGCCGTCGGCGCCGCCGGCGGCGAGGCGCTGGACATGGCAGACGTCTCCAGCGACTACCTGATGGTGGCCCCAGACGGCATGGTCCAGTCGCTGGCTGAGCTTTTGACCCATACCGACGACGCCGGTGCCTCCTTGATCCCGGAGGTCGCCTCGCTGTGGGCTGCCGAAGAGGACATGCCGTTCAGCGGCGACATCGCCGAGGACCATGTGCGCCGGATCGCCCAGCTGGCGTCGCAGGTCGAGCAGACCGAACGCCAGCAGCTCTACGTCTGGTCCAGCACCGCCGAAGCCTAAACGCCACGCCGTGGTCGACCAAGTGAGCGCCTGACCCGGTGGTCGACCAAGTGAGCGCCAGCGCCTGACCCGGTGGTCGACCAAGTGAGCACCAGCGAACGCGTGGAGACCCGCCGCAGCAAAAGCGCCAGCCCCACCCGGTGGTCGACCAAGTGAGCGCCAGCGAACGCGTGGAGACCCGGCCGCAACCCTCCGCAACCCGCCTATCGCCGTCGAGTCGCGCGGATTGGTTCCTATCTGGCACAATAGTCAGGTACTCGATCTGCGCGGCCCCTCTCTCCGTGTATGCATCTTGTCCTTTGAACCCCAACCATGGCCCGCCCCACGGGAGCAGACATACGGGTTCGCCCATTTTCAGAACCAGGAGTGACCACAACAGTGGCCGTAAAGATTCGCCTTAAGCGCTTCGGTAAGAAGTTCTCTGCCCACTACCGCGTCGTTGTCATGGATTCCCGCGCCAAGCGCGACGGCCGTGCCATCGAAGAGATCGGGCAGTACCACCCGACCGAAGAGCCCTCGTTCATCGAGATCAACTCCGAGCGCGCCCAGTACTGGCTCGGTGTCGGCGCCCAGCCGACCGAACAGGCTGCAGTCCTGCTCAAGATCACCGGCGATTGGCAGAAGTTCAAGGGTATTGAGGGCCAGGAAGGCACTCTCAAGACCAAGGAAGCCAAGGAAGCCTTCGTGGCTCCCGAAAAGGACTCCGTGATCATCCCCGAGGCCATCACCCCGAAGGCCAAGAAGGAAGAAGCTGCCGAGGCTCCGGCCGAGGAAGCTGCTGACGAAGCCGAAAAGGCTGAGTAGTGCTGGCTGAAGCGCTCGATCATCTGGTCCGCGGGATCGTTGACAGTCCCGAGGACGTCAAGGTCACGCAGAAGAACAGCCGCCGCGGTGACATCATCGAGGTGCGTGTTCACCCGGAGGATCTGGGCCGCGTCATCGGCCGCCAGGGCCGCACCGCCCGCGCACTGCGCACCGTGGTGAACGCCCTGGCCGATGAGCAGGTCCGCGTCGACGTGGTGGATACCGACCGCCGACGCTGATCCGGATCGGCGCTGCCCGGCTTCACGCCAGGCACCAAATCCATACCTCCGGCCCCTGTACCAGCTAATGGTCCAGGGGCCGGACGTTTTTCACCCGACGGACGTTTTCCAAGGAGTCTGCATGCAGCTACAAGTTGCCCGGATCGGCAAACCGCACGGCATTCGCGGGGAGGTCACCGTCCAGGTGCTGACCGATGCTCCGGCCGATCGCTTCGTGCCCGACGTCGAGCTGACCGTGGAACCGGCGCGGCTGGGACCGCTGACCGTCCGCAGCGCCCGCTGGAACAAGGACATTCTGCTGCTGGGCTTCCATGAAGTCGCGGACCGCAACGGTGCCGAAGAACTCCGCGGCGCCAAGCTCTTCATCGATACCGACGACGTCGAGGACGACGACGATGCCTGGTATGAACACGAACTGGTCGGCCTCGATGTGCGCATCGGGGACGAGGTCGTTGGCAAGGTGTCCGGCCTGAACACCATGCCCGCCCAGGACCTGCTGGTGGTGGAAAACCTCGACGGCGAGGAAGTCCTGGTGCCCTTCGTCGAAGCCATCGTGCCGGAGGTGGATGTGGAGGCCGGTTTCGTCCGGCTCACGCCGCCGGCCGGACTGTTCGAGCTGAACGCACCCGGCGCGCAGGAAACCCCCGACGACGGCGAGGGGGAGCGCTAGGTGCGCATCGACGTCGTCAGTATCTTCCCGGAGTATCTGGCCGCGCTGGACCTGTCGCTGATCGGTAAAGCCCGGCAGGACGGACTCCTGCAGCTGAAGGTGCATGACCTGCGCGACTTCACCACCGACCGCCACCGCACGGTGGACGACACCCCGTACGGCGGCGGCGCCGGCATGGTGATGAAGCCAGAGCCCTGGGCCCTGGCCCTGGAATCGCTGGTCACCGACTCCCCGGTGGCCGACCAAGTGAGCGCCCCACCGGTGGTCGACCAAGTGAGCGCCCCGCCGGTGGTCGACCAAGTGAGCGCCAGCGAACGCGTGGAGACCCAGACGGAGCCCACTTCCCCGGTGGTCGACCAAGTGAGCGCCAGCGAACGCGTGGAGACCCAAACGGAGCCCACTTCCCCGGTGGTCGACCAAGTGAGCGCCAGCGAACGCGTGGAGACCCAGACAGAGACCCAGACAGATCCCGCGCAGCCAGCCGCCGCCCGCCCCATCCTGATCGTCCCTTCACCGGCCGGTGAGGTCTTCAACCAGGCCCTCGCCTACGAACTCGCCCTCGAGGACCATCTGGTCTTCGCTTGTGGCCGGTACGAGGGCATCGACGAGCGTGTGCTCGAGTGGGCCGATGAGCACTTCCGCGTGCGGCCGGTCAGCCTCGGCGACTATGTACTCAACGGGGGAGAAGTGGCCGTGCTGGCGATGGTGGAAGCCGTGGGTCGGCTGGTGCCGGGCGTCGTCGGCAATCCCGAATCCCTGGTGGAAGAGTCACACTCGGACGGGCTGCTGGAATACCCCGTGTACACCAAACCGTCGGACTGGCGCGGACGCGGTATTCCGGAGGTGCTGCTCAGCGGCAACCACGCCAAGATCGCCCGGCACCGCCGCGACGAACAACTGCGCCGCACCGCAGAGCGCCGCCCGGATCTGATCCTGGCGCTGGACCCGGAGACGCTGGACAAGGCCGACCGTGCCACCCTCGGCTCGCTCGGCTACACCATCACGCCCACGCAGGTCCTGCCGGCCGCGTCGGAGTCAGTGGTTGCCGCCGAGGCGACCCGCCACACTCCCTGATCACTCGGCCCGGGGGACATCTCGCCATCAGGTCAGGGGATGCTGCCCCGACCTCGCAGTCAGTGCCACCTCGCAGCCAGTCCAACCTCCCAGCCGGTCCCTGAGCTCGGAGGGCCCGGCGGTCCCGGCTCGGAGCCGCGCAGTGGGCCCGGGGCCCCGATCGAATGCGGAAAATTAGAGCTTCGGCCGCGGCATGTGGCAAAATAGAGGATTGTGTCCGCTGGGCGCGATCCTGCCACAGGGGGAGCGCTGCCAACAGCCGGATTCGCCGGCCGCCGATTCCCGGACGGGCCGGTTCTTGAATTTCGGCAGCGACTGTTGCAGGCTTCAGCCTGACCGTCGCGCCGTAACCAAAGTGAATGACCTGTGGCGTTCACCAGGAGTGAGAAATGCATATCCTCGACTCTGTCGACGCAGCATCCCTGCGCGACGTTCCCGAGTTCCGCGCCGGCGATACCGTCAAGGTGCACGTGAACATCATCGAAGGCAAGACCGCCCGTATCCAGGTTTTCCAGGGTTACGTGATGGGCCGCCAGGGCCATGGTGTCCGCGAGACCTTCACCGTCCGCAAGGTTTCCTTCGGCGTGGGCGTGGAGCGTACCTTCCCGGTACATTCCCCGATCATCGACCACATCGAGGTCGTGACCAAGGGTGACGTTCGCCGCGCCAAGCTGTACTACATGCGCAAGCGCCACGGTAAGGCTGCCCGCATCAAGGAGAAGCGCGACTTCGGCTCTGCCAAGTAAAGCTGCATACCAGCAGCTTCTTGACTTAGGCAGTGCAGCAAATCTCTGGTTCCCCGGACGCGTCCGGGGAACCGCCAAGACGCCGGTCCGGACTTCCGGGCTGGCGTTTTGTGTTGGCCATCGTGATCTGTGCGGTGGTGCTCAGCGCCGTCGTGCGGGCCACGCTGGTGGACGTCTATTACATCCCCTCGGGTTCCATGGAGCCGCTGCTGGAAACCGGCGACCGTGTGCTGGTCTCGCGCACCGACTACCATTTCGGCGAGATCCGGCGCGGTGACCTGGTGGTCTTCGACGGCCGCGGTTCGTTCGCTCCCTTCAACAGCGGCAATTCCCCGTTCGTGGACCTCCTGCAGCAGGCCGGCCAGTGGCTGGGCGTTGCCGGCAGCGACACCATCTACGTCAAGCGCGTCATCGGCTTGCCGGGGGACACCGTCGAATGCTGCGGGCCGGACGGCCGCCTGCAGGTCAACGGCGAACCGGTGCAGGAGGACTACATCTTCGACGGCGACGCGCCCAGCGATATGGAGTTCTCCGTCCAGGTGCCCAAAGATAGATTGTGGTTGATGGGGGATCATCGCTCTGCCTCGGCCGATTCCCGTGTCCTCCTCGGTGCGCCCGGCGGGGGTATGGTTCCAATTGAGCGGGTCATCGGCCGGCCGACGAACATCATCTGGCCGCTGGACCGGGCGGCCGGGCTGGACCGGATACAGTTGGGTTCCCAGCCGGCGGATCAGCCCGCGGAGAATTGAGGATAGTGAGCATGGACCAGGACGACCCGAAGGATACTGGCGGGTACCAGCCGGACGCCTCCGGGCCGCAGAAGCGCGACCGCAGCAACCGCGAAGGCAAGAACCGGGACGGCAAGAACACCGGGCGGAACTCCCTGTTGTCGTGGCTGAAGGAGATCGTCACGATCGTCGCGGTCGCCGTCGTCCTTTCGTTCCTGATCAAGACGTTCCTCTTCCGCGCCTTCTTCATTCCGTCCACCTCCATGGAGGACACGCTGGAGGTGGACGACCGTATCTTCGTCAACCTGTTGGTGCCGCAGCCGTTTGCGCTCACCCGCGGCGACGTGGTGGTTTTCCAGGACGACCTTAGTTGGCTGCCTCCCAATGGCGAGCACGATGCCGGCAACTGGTTCCAGCAATTCCTTACTTTCGTGGGCCTGATGCCCGACGCGTCCCAGCAGCACCTGGTCAAGCGCGTCATCGGCCTGGGCGGAGACCATGTGGTCTGCTGCGACGCGGATGGCCGGATCTCGGTCAACGGCGTGCCGCTGAACGAAGAACCCTATCTGGCTCCAGGCTCGGACAACACGCGGATCCCCTTCGACGTGACCGTGCCCGAGGGTAAAATCTGGGTCATGGGCGACAACCGGAACCATTCCGCGGACTCGCGCGAGCACCAGGACGAAGCCTCGAAGGGCTTCGTGGACGTGGAATCCGTCGAGGGCAAGGCCAGCGTCATCGCCTGGCCGCTGGACCGGCTGGGCTTCCTGGGCAACTATCCGGAAGTGTTCGACGGCGTGCCGGCACCTTCCGCGGCGACCGGCACCGAGCAGCCCGCGATCGCCCGTCAGAACGAGTCCCAGTGACCACTAAAGCCCCTACGCTGCGTTTTGAGCGTTCGTTCGTCGAGGCCGGACACCGTTTGGTCGCCGGCGCGGACGAAGTCGGCCGCGGGGCCCTTGCCGGCCCGGTCAGTGTAGGGATGGTGGCCATCGACGCGACCTCGGCCAAACAGATCCGCGGCGTGCGCGACAGCAAGCTGCTCACCCCGGCCGACCGGGTGGCCCTGGTACCCAAGATCCAGAAATGGGCACTGGCCTACGGCGTGGGCCATGCCAGTGCGGCGGAGATCGACGCGCTGGGCCTGATGGCGGCCATGCGGTTCGCCGGAGCCCGCGCCTGGGGGCAGGTGCTGGCCACCGCCCGCCCGGACATCGTGATTTTGGACGGCAACCACGACTGGCTATCCGCCGGGGAGCCGTCATTGTTCGACGACGCCGCCCACCCGGGCTGCGACGCCCCGGTGCTGACACGGATCAAGGCGGACCTGCAGTGTCTCAGCGTGGCCGCCGCCAGTGTGCTCGCCAAGGTTGAGCGCGACGCCATGATGACCGGCTACGCGGCGGACTATCCGGAGTACGCCTGGGAGATCAACAAGGGCTACGCCACCCCCGCACACCGGGCCGCCCTGCTGGGCATCGGCCCGTCCGAGCTGCACCGCCGCAGCTGGCGGCTCACCCCGGAGCAGCCGCTGATGCCCGCGGTCGAGATCGCTAACTAAACACCGCCAGCCAATCTGGGGCAGGATGGATACATGAGCGCCGAAGACCTTGAGAACTATGAAACCGATATGGAGCTGCAGCTCTACCGGGAGTACCGCGATGTCGCCGGCCTGTTCAGCTACGTCGTGGAGACGGAGCGCCGCTTCTACCTGGCCAACCACGTTGATGTGCAGGCCCGCTCGGCCGACGGCGAGGTCTACTTCGACCTGACCCTGCAGGACGCATGGGTCTGGGACGTCTACCGGTCCGCCCGCTTTGTGAAGTCCGTCCGCGTGATCACGTTCAAGGACGTCAACGTGGAGGAACTGACCAAGAACGACGACCTCACCCTGCCCAAGGACGGCCTCGGCGGCTGACGCTTAGCTGCCGAACTTCTGGGCACGCCGGCGGTCCGCGCGTTCCCGCAGCAGGCTGAAAGCAACGACGGCGGTGCAAAGGTACAGCGGTAGGGTCACGGCAAGCGCGGGGCCGGCCACCTCCAGTTCCACACCTGTCGCGCCCGCCCCCAACAGGATCCGGTTGACGGTCAGGAATGCCAGATGTGCGCCGATGCAGGTCCAGATACTTGCCGCCACCGTGGCTTCGCGGGCGAAGATCAGCAGCAGGCTGAAGCCGGCCAACATGGCGTAGTAGGTCAACGCTCCGTCTTCGTCGGGCAATCGGCGGGAGTGCCAAAAACGCCGCTGTGGCCAGCAGGGCTGCGGCGCCGCGGGAGCGGCGCGACTGCAGTGCCGTGAGTGCGTAGCCGCGGATGGAGACTTCTTCAGGCAGCGCTTCCAGCAGCAGGGCGATCGCCGTGTTGACCGCCAAGAATGTTATGAACTCCAGTGGATCGAAGCCGGTCCAGCTAATGCCCCCGGTCAGGGACACCGCGGCGACGATAACAGCGCCGCAGCCGGATACGACGCCGGCGCCCAGCAGCAGGGAAATCACACTGGTTCGAAGGTCGGTGAGGCCGATCCCAGACAAACATCTTCTGTCCCACCGGCGGCGAAGCACCAGGATGGCCGGCACCACCACGGCCGAAACCAACGCCGCCGGGAGCAGCCTGTCGACAAAGCTCCTGCCACCGCCCAGCCACGCCGTCAGCAGCCCGGCAGCAGCCAGCGCAACTGCCATCACCAGCACGGCAACGGCAGCCCGCAGCAAGGGCAGCGGCAGCGGGCTGCGCACAGGAGCGGGAAATGGCGGGGACATTGCAAGCGATCCTGCCATCGTCCGCTTCCCACCGCAATGCGGAACGGATGGACCGGGAGATCCTTCAGCGCCCTTCCTGACTCGCCCTGCACAGCCTCTCTCTGCCTGCGCCTGTCCACATTCGGGACTTCGTGCTGCTCTCCACTGGTGCACCCCACCAAGCTTGAGGGCATGAGAGCGAAGGATGAACTCGGGCGGCGGGGCGAGGAGATGGCCGCGGCCTATCTGTCCGGCGCCGGCCAGCGGGTGATCGACCGGAATTGGCGCAGCCCGGACGGGGAGTTGGACATCATCACCGTGGACGGTGCGTCCATCGTGGTTTCCGAGGTGAAGACGCGCCGCAGCACCGATTACGGCCACCCGTTCGAGGCCATCACCGGGGCCAAAGTCCGGCGGCTCCGGACTTTGGGACACCAGTGGCTGCGGGACCACGGCATGGCTGGCACCGCCATGCGCGTGGACGCCGTCGCAGTGCTCTACGGACAGGCCCGCTGGCCGGTGATCGAGCACCTGAAGGACGTCGGCTGATGGGCCTCGGGCGCACGTTCTCCGTCGCCTTGGTGGGTCTGAACGGCCACATGGTGGAGGTCGAAGCGGACATCGGCCAAACTCTGCCGGCCTTCGTTCTCCTTGGGCTGCCGGATGCTTCCCTCTCCGAGGCGAAAGAACGGATCAAGGCAGCCGCGAAGAACGCCGGTGTCCCGCTAAGCCGACGCAAGATCACCGTCAACCTTGTCCCTGCCTCGCTGCCGAAAAAGGGGTCCGGCTTCGATTTGGCCATCGTGTTGGCCGCTTTGCAAGCAGCGGGTGACATCCGCCCCGCCGGCCGTACGGTCTTCCTGGCCGAGCTTGGCCTGGACGGGCGGCTCCGTCCGGTGAGCGGCGTCCTGCCCGCTGTCATGGCGGCCGTGGACGCGGGTTATCCGCAGGTAGCCGTCGCCGCAGCCAACGCCGAGGAGGCAGCCTTGGTGCCGGGTGCAGACGTACGCAGCTTCGAGACGCTGTCCGAGGTGCTCCTGGCATACGGAGCGGATCTTGACCGGCTCAACCTCCCCGCATCGGGACCGCAACTGGAGCCTCAACCCGCTGCTCCTGCCCCTGCCGGTCCGGCACCCGATCTGGTCGACGTTGCGGGACAGCATGAAGCGCGTATGGCGCTGGAAGTGGCCGCAGCGGGTGGCCACCACCTGCTGCTGGTCGGACCACCAGGGGCTGGGAAGACCATGCTGGCGGAAAGGCTGCCCGGCATCCTGCCCGACCTCCCTGACCATCACGCCATGGAGGTCACGGCCATCCACTCCCTGAGCGCCCCGGCGGCGCCGCTCACCGCTCTGATTCGGCGCCCGCCCTACGAGAGCCCGCACCATACAGCCACCGCCGTATCCATCATTGGAGGCGGTTCCGGGCTGCCCCGGCCGGGCGCCGCGTCAAGGGCCCACCGGGGCGTGCTCTTCATGGACGAGGCGCCGGAGTACGACCGCCAGGTCCTCGATGCCCTGCGCCAGCCGCTGGAAAGCGGAAAGCTGGTGGTGCACCGCGCCGCCGGAACGGCCGCCTATCCCGCACGCTTCCAGTTGGTGATGGCTGCGAATCCTTGTCCGTGCGGGCTTGCTGGCGGCAAGGGGCTGGGCTGCACCTGTACGCCCGATCAGAAGCGCCGTTACTTCGGCAAGCTCTCCAATCCCTTGACTGACCGCATCGACCTGCAACTGACCTTGCAACGGCTGACGGTGGGAATGCTGGCCGCCGGCAGCAGCCGGGAAACGAGTGACGCCGTCGCCGCACGAGTCGCTGCCGCCCGGGCAGCCCAACAGGAACGGTTGCGCCCGTGGGGGATCAGCCTGAACTCGGAAATCAGCGGCGAATTGCTCACCGGCAAGCTGCGGCCTTCGGCGGCTGTCACGCAGGACCTGGACCGTGCCATGGAGAGCGCGGTGCTGACCGGCCGCGGCTACACCCGCGTCCTGCGCGTGGCGTGGACGCTCGCGGACCTAGCCGGCTTGGACAGGCCGGACCGGGACGCAGTCAGTACCGCGCTGGCCTTCCGCCAACAGGTCAAGGCGGCCTGAGCATGCTGCCCCCATTAGCGCCAGCCAGCTACGAGGAGATGACCAGAATGACGCGACTGCCCTCCGATGACGAGCGACTGGCCCGCGCGTCGCTGTCCCGGCTGATGGAGCCGTCCGACTGGATTGGCCTGGCACTGGTTGCCGTTGCCGGGCCGTTCGATGCCCTACGCATCGCCACGGGACAGCTGAGCGCCGGACACGGGCTGCAGGCAGAGATGCTCAGGACCTTGGACCGGCAAGCCTCAACGGACAATGCGCAACCCTTGTCCGACGCCTTGGACCGCTGGGCACCGCGGGTCAAGGACTTGGCGCCGGAACGAGACCTCGCTGTCATGGGTCGGCTCGGCGGCGCGCTGCTGATACCCGGGGATGCCGTATGGCCGGCTGGATTGGCCGATCTCGGGCTGGGAGAACCGCTCTGCCTCTGGGCACGGGGCAGGTTCACCGACGGCATTCCGGCGGTCGACGCGACGGTCGCCGTTGTTGGCTCCCGGGACAGCACCAACTACGGGAACCAGGTAACGGGCGACATCAGCAGTGGCCTGGTGCAGCGGGGCTATTGCGTGATCTCAGGTGGGGCCTATGGAATTGACGCGCAAGCTCATCGGTCCGCCCTCGCGGCGGAGGCGGATCATGTCTCGACCATGGCAGTCATGGCCGGCGGTCTCGACCGGTACTACCCGGCAGGTAACGAGGAACTGCTTCGGGCGATCGCCAGCCGGGGCATTCTTCTGGCCGAGGTGCCACCTGGGGCCGCGCCAACCCGGTGGAGATTTCTGCAGAGAAACCGACTGATAGCAGCGTTGGCAGCGGCCACCATTGTTGTGGAAGCGCGCTGGCGATCCGGCGCTCTCAACACGGCGCACCACGCCGCAGGCCTTGGTCGGGGAGTCGGCGCAGTGCCTGGATCCGTGTACAGCGCCAACTCTGCAGGGACGCACCGGTTGCTGCGCGACGGCAGCGCGACCGCCATCACCGACGCAGCCGAGGCGGCCGAACTCGCAGGCCCCGTTGGAAGCGCCCTTGAGTCAGGAACCCAGGAAAAGCTGGCGGACCACGACGGTCTCGGTGTGGACGACTTGCTGCTGCTGGACGCCCTGCCGGTTCGCCGCGGAAGCACCGTGGACAAACTCGCCACGGTCGCCGGCATTCCGGTTCGCACGGTGCTGGCCGGCCTCGGGCGCTTGGAGGCCGCTGGGCTCGCCGTCCAGGATGCCGGCGGCTGGCGGCGGGGGAGGAGGAGCTGAGGGCTGGAGAAGGGGATTGAGGGTCCAACATGCGGGCAAGACAGGGGTGTCCGAGTCGGGGCGGAGCAAGCCAGGCCGCGGGGGCAAGACAGGCTTCCGAGTAGGGGCACGACGGGCACCGAGGCAGGACGGGGCAGAAAGATCGGCATTCGCCCGTGTGCCTGCTTGAGTTCGGCCGCACCGGCCAGCAAAGTGAAGGGATGAGCTCTGCAGATAACCCCGAAGTGCAGGGCACAGACCCACTCCCGGAGGCTTTTGACACGGCTCTGGACGGCTTCGCCCGTTATTTGAGCGCTGAACGTGCCCGTTCCGAGCACACCGTCCGTGCGTATCTGACCGATGTCAGGCATCTGCTCGGCTATGCCGCGGAGGCCGGAGCCGCAAAGCTGACGGACATTACGCTCGGGACTTTGCGTGCGTGGCTCGGTGCCATGAACAGCGGGGGGATGGCCAGATCCACGTTGGCTCGGCGCACCGCAACCGCACGCAGCTTCATGGCCTGGGCCTTGCGCGAAGAGCTCATTCCCACGAACCCTTCGCTGCGGTTGAAGGCACCCAAACGGAACGGCTCGCTGCCAACCGTGCTGCGGCCGGCCCAGGTCGACGAACTGTTCCGCACCCTCGCGGAGGAAGCAGTGGACGGGCAGCCGCTGCCGCTGCGCGACCGGGCGATGATCGAATTGCTCTACGCCACCGGCATCCGCGTCAGCGAATTGGCCGGCCTCGACATTGACGAGGTGGACAACGAACGGCGGACCATCCGGGTGCTGGGCAAGGGCAACAAAGAGCGCACCGTACCGTTCGGGCTGCCGGCCGCCGTCGCCATGGATGACTGGCTGCGCCGCGGACGGCCCAAGCTCGCCGGTGCCGAGAGCGGCCCGGCCGCGTTCCTGGGCCAGCGCGGCAAGCGGGTGGACCCACGCCAGGTACGCTCCGTGGCGGCCCGGCTGTTCGCGCTGCTGGGAGACACGTCCGCGACTGGACCGCACGCGCTGCGGCACAGCGCCGCCACCCATCTGCTGGACGGGGGAGCGGACCTGCGCGCCGTGCAGGAGATTCTGGGACACAGCACGCTGGCAACCACGCAGCTCTACACCCACGTCTCGGTGGACCGGTTGCGGCGCAGCTACCAGCAGGCGCACCCGCGGGCTTAGCATGTAAACCGCCACTGAGCGGCTGAATCCGCGACACGCAATGGCACATTGGTAGTTACACTGGCGCAATTCGCTGCTGTACGGCACAATGAGGATCGAAAGCGTCGGAAACAGCAGTACTGACAAGTTCCATCTGTCTCAAGGCTGAAGGTCGTTGGGGAAGACGTACCTACAGCAAATGGAGGATGGGATGTCTGTTGTGATGACTCGTGGCGTGCTGTTTGTGCATTCAGCACCTTCGGCATTGTGCCCTCATATCGAGTGGGCCGTCGGATCCGTCGTGGACAAGCGAACGGATCTCGAGTGGACCGCTCAGCCCGCCGCGCCCGGAATGTACCGGGCCGAGCTGTCGTGGGTCGGCCCGCAGGGGACCGGTGCGATGCTGGCTTCTGCGCTGCGCGGCTGGGCGCACCTTCGCTATGAAGTGGCCGAAGAACCGAGCGCCGGCGTCGACGGCGGCCGCTGGTCGCACACCCCTGAACTCGGCATCTTCCACGCGATGACCGATGTCCACGGCAACGTCATGGTGAGCGAAGACCGCATCCGCTACGCCTACGAGGCCGGTGCCGGCGATCCCGCTGCCGTCTACCACGAACTGTCCCTCGCCCTGGGCGAGGCCTGGGACGAAGAGCTCGAGCCGTTCCGCCACGCAGCCGAAGGCGCCCCCGTGCGCTGGCTGCACCAAGTCGGCTAACCGCCAGCTTCCAAAACCCTCCTCCAGCAACGTCAAAGGGAGGGCGGCCGGTCAACACCGGCCGCCCTCCCTTTCGTGCTGCCTGCGGGCGGGCAGCACTCAGTCAAACTTTGAATTAGACGTTGCGGAACACGACGACGGCGTTGTGTCCGCCGAAGCCGAACGAGTTGTTCAGCGCAATGATGTCGCCCTGCGGCAGGTCGCGGGCGGTGGTGACCACGTCCAGCGGGATCTCCGGGTCCTGGTTGTCCAGGTTGATGGTCACCGGTGCACGGCGTTCGTAGACGGCCATCACCGTCATCACGGACTCCACGGCACCCGAGGCTCCGAGCAGGTGGCCGGTCTGCGACTTGGTCGCGGAGACGGCAACGTTGGAAACGTGGTCGCCGAGTGCTGCCTTCAGCGCGGTGTACTCCGGCTTGTCGCCCACCGGAGTGGACGTGGCGTGGGCATTGACGTGCACCACGTCGGTCGCCTGAGCCCGCGCGTCGAACAGCGCAGCCTTCAGCGCACGAGTGGCGCCCAGTCCCTCGGGATCCGGTGCCGTGATGTGGTAGGCGTCGGCGGTGACGCCGGAACCGGCAAGTTCGGCGTAGATCCGGGCGCCACGGGCCAGGGCATGCTCTTCGGCCTCCAGCACCAGCGCACCGGCGCCTTCACCCATGACGAAGCCGTCGCGGTCCATGTCGTAGGGGCGCGACGCACGCTCCGGGTCGTCGTTGCGCTTGGACAGCGCCTGCATGGCGCTGAACGCGGCAATCGGCATCGGGTGGATCGCGGCTTCGGCGCCGCCGGTCATCACCACGTCGGCCTTGCCAGAGCGGATCAGATCGATGCCCATGGACATGGCTTCGGTGCCGGAAGCGCAGGCGGAAACCGGGGTGTGCGCGCCGGCGCGGGCGCCCAGGTCCATGCTGACTGCGGCAGCAGGGCCGTTCGGCATCAGCATCGGCACGGTCATCGGCAGCACGCGGCGCGGACCGCGGTCACGCAGCGTGTCCCAAGCGTCCAGCAGCGTCCACACGCCGCCGATGCCGGTAGCGAAGGCCACGGCCAGCCGGTCGTGGTCCACGTCTTCGATGCCGGAATCCTTCCAGGCTTCGCGCGATGCCACGACGGCGAACTGCGTGGAGGGATCCATCCGCTTGGCTTCGACCCGGGTCAGGACCTCGTCGGGACGGTTGCTGGCCTTGGCGGCGAACGTCACCGGCAGCTCGTACTTGGCCACCCAATCATCTTCGAGGGTATGGGCCCCGGAAACGCCCTTGAGGGCATTCCGCCACATCGTGGGGACGTCGCCGCCAATCGGGGTGGTGGCGCCGAGGCCGGTGATGACTACTTTGCGTGCCATTGATTCAGTCTCTCAATAGTGATTGGGCGATAAATCTGGTGCGGCGGCCGGACTGGGAGGTCACCCGCCGGCCGCCGAGTCCCGGGTAGACCCGGGCAACGCGGAACTAAGCCTGGGCGTTGACGATGAAGTTGACGGCGTCGCCGACGGTCTTGAGGTTCTTGACCTCTTCGTCCGGGATGCGCACGCCGAACTTCTCCTCGGCGTTGACCACGATGGTCATCATCGAGATGGAGTCGATGTCCAGGTCATCGGTGAAGGACTTGTCCAGCTCGACAGCCTCCGGGGCCAGGCCGGTCTCTTCGTTGACGATCTCGGCCAGACCGGCCAGGATTTCTTCGTTGCTAGCCATGGTGGCTCCTTTTCTTGTGCTGCCGGACGGTGTCCGGACGGGGTTTCAAACCGCGTTGTGCGGCCTGGTTCTGGTGGGAATGTAGGGGGAGGCCCGACTACCGGAAGGCAGTCTACGGCAGGACGATAACCTGGGCGCCGAAGACCAGACCGGCGCCGAAGCCGATCTGCAGTGCCAGTCCGCCGGAGAGCGAGGGGTTCTCCTGCAGCAGCCGGTGTGTTGCCAGCGGGATCGAGGCTGCCGAGGTGTTGCCGGCGTCGGCGATGTCGCGGGCCACGACCACGCTCTCGGGGAGCTTCAGCTGCTTGACCATTTCGTCGATGATGCGCATGTTCGCCTGGTGCGGGATGAAGGCGGCGAGGTCTTCCGGCTGCAGGCCGGCCGCGGCCAGCGCCTGCTTGGCCACTTTGGCCATTTCCCATACGGCCCAGCGGAAAACGGACGGCCCGTCCTGGCGCAGCGTCGGCCAGATCTTGGCGTCCTTCGGGTCATAGCTGTCGGAGATGGCGGACAGCGAGCCGGCGGCCTCGGCGGCCAGCGACAGTTCGCGCACATCGTTGAGCGAGTGGGTCATGCTGATGGTGTCCCACTTGCTGCCGTCCGAACCCCACACCGGCTTGCTGATGCCCGGAGTGTCGGAAGGGCCCACAACGACGGCGCCGGCGCCGTCGCCGAGCAGGAAGGAGATGGTCCGCTCGGTGTTGTCGATGACGTCGGAGAGCTTCTCCGCGCCGACCACCAGCACATAGTCCGCGGTGCCGGAACGAACTAGGGCGTCGGCCTGGGCAATGCCGTAGCAGTAGCCGGCGCAGGCGGCGGAGATATCAAAAGCCGGGGCCGGCGTGGCGCCCACCCGGTCGGCAAGGGCTGCGGCGGCGGACGGCGTGGCGTACGGATGCGACACGGTGGAGACGATCACCGCTCCGAGCTGGTCGCCGGTGATGCCGGCCTGTGCCATGGCTTCCTTGGCAGCGCCTTCGGCCATGTCCAGCACCGAGGTGTTGGCACCGGCCCGGTGGCGGGTGACGATACCGGTCCGCTGGCGGATCCATTCGTCGGAGGAATCGATCCACTGGCAGACGTCGTCGTTGGTGACGATGATGTCGGGACGGTAGGCGCCGATTCCCAGTACGCGAGAGAAGTCGCGGAGCGGGGTCTGCTGGATGACGGGGGTGCTCACTTCTCGGATTCTCCAGACATGCTGTTCAGGACGGGGGTCTGTTCGGTGTGTTCGGCGATGAAGGCTTTGGCTGCGTCCAGATCCTCCGGGGACTTCAGCGCCATGGTGGCCACGCCCTTCATGCCGCGTTTGGCCAGTCCGCTCAGGGTCCCGGCCGGCGGCAGCTCCAGCAGCCCGGTGATGCCGACGGACAGCATCTTCTCCATGCACTTGTCCCAGCGCACCGGGCGCGAGACCTGGGCGATCAGGCTGTCCAGGTTCTCTTCGCCGCCGACAACCGGTTCGCCGTCGTAATTGGACAGCAGGGTCAGCGACGGCATGGCCGGCTTCAGCTGCGGGCGCAGGTTCTCCAGCGCGCTCACCGCGGGAGCCATGTGTTCGGTGTGGAAGGCGCCGGCCACCTTCAGCGGGATAACCCGCGCCTTGGCCGGCGGGTTCGCCGCGAACGCCTGCAGCTGCTCCAAGGTTCCGGCTGCGACAGTCTGGCCGCCACCGTTGGCGTTGGCCGGGGTCAGCCCCGCGGCCTCGATCGCGGCGAGCACTTCGTCCGGGTCGCCGCCGAGCACAGCGCTCATGCCGGTCGGAGTCTGCGCAGCGGCACGGGCCATCGCGTTGGCCCGCTCGCGCACAAAGTTCATGGCGTCGTTCTCGGTCAGCGCGCCGGAGACGGCGGAGGCGGTGATTTCGCCAACCGAATGGCCCGCGACGACGGTGGAGAGGTCCAGCACCTCGTCCGCCGTGAGCGCGCGGGCGGCCAGCAGGCCTGCGGCGACGATCAGCGGCTGGGCGACGGCGGTGTCCTTGATGGTCTCCTCATCGGACACGGTGCCGTGGGAGAGCAGGTCCAGCTGCGCGATGTCGCTGAGCAGCCCGAGGTGTTCGGCCACGCCGGGAACCTCGAGCCACGGGCTGAGGAATCCGGGCGTCTGGGAGCCCTGGCCTGGGCAGACTATTGCAAGCACGTATTCAAGCTTTCCAAAGAGGAGATGGTTTCCACGGTGTTTCGGCACACGAAGCTCGCCGGACCGCTTTGTAGGAAGTCTACAAGGTAGTGCCGATTGCCGCAGGCTATTACCGGCTGGGCGCGCGGTCCTTCGGGCTCCGGGGTGGAGCAATCAGGCGGCCCACGCCGAGCGCGGTCTGGAGCACGAAGGCCTCGCGCGGCAGCAGCGGATCCCAGCCGGTCACGTCACAGACCCGGCGCAGCCGGTAGCGCACCGTGTTGGCGTGGACGAACAGTTCGCGCGCCGTGGCTTCCAGCGAATGCCCCAAGGACAGGTAGCTGGAGAGTGTCTCGACCAGCCCGTTGCCGGCGTTGACCAGCGGAACGTAGATGTACTTGTACAGGTCCCGGCGGGCAATATCGTCGCCGGACATCACCCGTTCCGGCCACAGGTCGTTGGCCGCCACCGGCCGTGGCGCCGCCGGCCAGGCCTTCGCGGCGCTGAGCCCGGCGAACGCGGCCTGCGCCGAGCTGCTGGCGTCCACCAACGAGCGGGCCTCGGGCCCGTAGACCACCGGACCGGGGCCGAATAGGTCGGCGAGGCGGACGAACGCGGTGTCCTGGTCCGTCACGCCGCCCAGCACCAGGATCAGCCGGTCGCCCTGGATACCCACCAGCGTGTCGGCGGCGTAGCGGGAGCTGGCGCGGCGCAGTTCGGTCACGAAGCTGGGGCCGGGTTCGCCGGGCGAGCCGCCCACCATCACCGTGATGGGGCCGGTGGTCTTCCAGCCGACGGCGGCAATCCGCGAGCGCAGCGCGTCGGAGCTTTCGCCGCGCAGGATCGCATCCACCACCAGTGCCTCAAGCCTGGTGTCCCAGGAACCGCGGGTCTCGGCCGCGCGGGCATAAACGTCGGCTGCGGCGAACGCCACTTCGCGCGAGTAGCGCAGCACGGCTTCGCGCAGCTGGGCTTCGTCGCTGCCGCCGGCCAAGTCCGGGACTTCGTCCTCCACCGCCTCAACCACTACGCGGATCAGCTGCAGCGCGCGCTGCAGGCTGATGGAGCGAGTGAGCTCGGTGGGGGCGGTGCCGAACACGTCGTTCATCACCCAAGCGGGGGAGGTGGGGCGTTCGTACCAGGTGACAAAGGACGCGATGCCCTTCTGCGCCACCAGGCCCAGGGCGGACCGTTCGTCCGGCCGCAGTCCGCGGTACCACGGCAGGTCCGAGTCCAGCCGCTTCAGCGTGGCCGTGGCCAGGGCACCGATTTTGGACCGCAGCCGCTCCAGTGTCTCCGGGTTGCCGGTGGCGGCGCGATCGGCTTTCCGTCCCGCGCCGGCGCGGCGGCGGGCGGCAGCTGGCGCCGTCGTCGGGCCGGCGCTAACGGCATCTTCGGGGGTCTGCAGAGCCGCAGACGCAGCGGCCGAGGTCTGCTGCGGGGCCGGCTGCGCGGCAGCTTTGACGGTCTCGGTCCGGGCTTGGGGCATGCAATGAGCATACGCACTCGCCGGTGCAAGCTCCATTCGTCCTTTTGTGTGGTTCCTACTAAAACAGGCGGCGGACCCGGCCGTGAAAGGCTGGGTCCGCCGCCTGAATTGTGGCGCTGTTGCCGGGTCTAGGCGTCGCCTCCGGCGTTGCCCGAGGTGCCGGCGTTGACGTCCAGCAGCCGGTACTTCTCGAACGCATCCTTGGGCACATTCGCATCGACCTCGCCGCGGCGGGCCAGCATCTGCAGCGCCCGGACCACAATCGAGTGGCTGTCGATCTTGAAGAAGCGCCGGGCCGCGGCACGGGTATCGGAGAACCCGAAGCCGTCGGCGCCGAGCGTGGCGAACTCGTTGGGCAGGTACTGCCGGATCTGGTCCGGCACGGCCGCCATGTAGTCGCTGACCGCCACGATCGGGCCGGTGGCGCCTTCGAGCTGCTGGGCAACGAACGGCTTACGCGCCTCAGCGCCGGGGTTCAGGAAGGCTTCTTCCTCGGCGGCCAGGCCGTCGCGGCGCAGTTCGTTCCAGCTGGTCACGGACCAGACGTCGGCGGAGACACCCCAGTCTTCGGCGAGCAGCTGCTGGGCTTCCAGTGCCCACGGCACGGCCACGCCGGAGGCCAGCAGCTGGGTGCGCGGCCCGTCGATCTTGGCCGGAGCCAGCAGGTAGATGCCCTTGACGACGCCCTCGACGTCCAGTTCCTCCGGTTCGGCGGGCTGGACGATCGGCTCGTTGTACACGGTCAGGTAGTACATCACGTTGGGATCCGGATGGTTCCCGCCGTACATGCGCTCCAGGCCGGACCGGACGATGTGCCCGATCTCGTACCCGTAGGCAGGGTCGTAGGTGACCACGGCCGGGTTCGTCGAGGCCAGGATCGGCGACTGCCCGTCGGCGTGCTGCAGGCCTTCGCCGGTCAGGGTAGTGCGTCCGGCGGTCGCGCCGATCACGAAGCCGCGTGCCATCTGGTCGGCGGCGGCCCAGAAGAAGTCGCCGGTGCGCTGGAAGCCGAACATCGAGTAGAAGATGTAGATCGGCACCAGCGGCTCGGCGTGCGTGGCGTAGGAGGTGCCGACGGCGGTGAAGGCGGCGGTGGAGCCGGATTCGTTAATGCCGGTGTGCAGGATCTGACCCTGCGGGGACTCCTTGTACGCCAGCACCAGGTCGCGGTCCACGGACAGGTAGTTCTGGCCCTTGGGGTTGTAGATCTTGGCGGTCGGGAAGAACGAGTCCATGCCGAAGGTCCGGGCCTCGTCCGGGATGATCGGCACCACGCGGGCACCGAACTCCTTGTCCCGCATCAGGTCCTTGAGCAGCCGGACGAACGCCATGGTGGTGGCGGCCTGCTGCTTGCCGGAGCCGCGCTTGGCCACCTCGTAGGCCTTCTCCTCGGGCAGGTGCATCTGCTTGTGTTCGGTCCGGCGCTCCGGCACGGATCCGCCCAGGGCGGCGCGGCGCTCCATCATGTACTTGATCTCCGGGGCGTCCGGGCCCGGGTGGTAGTACGGCGGACGGTAGGGATCGGCTTCGAGCTGCTCGTCGCTGATCGGGATGCGCAGGTGGTCGCGGAAGTCCTTCAGGTCCTGCAGGGTCAGCTTCTTCATCTGGTGGGTCGCGTTGCGGCCCTCGAAGTGCGTGCCCAAGCCGTAGCCCTTGACCGTCTGGGCCAGCACTACCGTGGGCTTGCCCTTGAACTCGGTGGCGGCGCGGTAGGCGGCGTAGACCTTGTGATAGTCGTGGCCGCCGCGCTTCAGGTTCCAGATCTGCTCGTCGGTCATGTCCGCAACCATTTCCTTGGTCTGCGGTGTCTTGCCGAAGAAGTGCTCGCGGACAAATCCGCCGGACTCGGCCTTGTACGTCTGGTAGTCGCCGTCGAGCGTGGAGTTCATGATGTCCACCAGGGCGCCGTCGCGGTCCTTAGCCAGCAGTTCGTCCCACTCGCGGCCCCAGGTCACCTTGATGACGTGCCAGCCGGCGCCGCGGAAGAAGGCCTCAAGCTCCTGCATGATCTTGCCGTTGCCGCGCACCGGTCCGTCCAGGCGCTGCAGGTTGCAGTTGATCACGAAGGTGAGGTTGTCCAGCTTTTCGTTGGCTGCCAGCTGCAGGAAGCCGCGCGATTCCGGCTCGTCCATCTCGCCGTCGCCCAGGAACGCCCAGACGTGCTGGTCGGAGGTGTCCTTGATGCCGCGGTTGTGCAGGTAGCGGTTCAGCTGCGCCTGGTAGATGGCGTTGGCCGGTCCGATGCCCATCGAGACGGTGGGGAACTCCCAGAACTCGGGCATGGATCGCGGGTGCGGGTAAGACGGCAGCGCATGGCCCTCGCGGGATTTTTCCTGCCGGAAGCCGTCCAGGTCTTCCTCGGTCAACCTGCCTTCCATGAACGCGCGCGCGTACATACCGGGGGAGGCGTGGCCCTGGAAGAAGACCTGGTCGCCGCCGCCGGGGTGGGCCTTGCCGCGGAAGAAGTGGTTGTAGCCCACTTCGTAGAGAGTGGCTGCGCCGGCGTAGGTGGAGATGTGTCCGCCCACGCCGATGTCCGGGCGCTGCGCGCGGTGCACCAGCATGGCCGCGTTCCAGCGCATCCACGCGCGGTAGCGGCGTTCGGTCTCTTCGTCGCCCGGGAACTCAGGTTCCTGGTCCACCGGAATGGTATTCACGTAGTCGGTGGTGGTCACCATCGGCACGCCAACGCTCTGCGCACCTGCACGCTGCAGGAGGGAGCGGACAATGTACTGGGCACGTTCGGTGCCCCGGTTCTCCACCAGGCCGTCGAAGGACTCAATCCATTCGGCGGTTTCTTCGGGATCGCGATCCGGCAGCTGGCTTGTCAGCCCGCTCAGGATGTGCGAGGTGTCTTCTCCTGCGCTCACGTCCAACCTCTCATACGTGCGCAGATTGTGTCTGCGCTTTACGTGGCATAGCGACCCGGCGCAAAGGTCCGGCCGGGAGGATATTCTTCACTGCCACTCTAACTGTTCACCGCATTACAGCGCAGCCGAAGCCCCGCATGCCAGTTATTACGACGACGGCGGCCGCGCACCGCCGTCGCGCGCCCCGCGCGGCTGCTTGTATAGGAGGGGCGGCCGCCGCCTGGGCCCGCAGACACAGGCCGCGCACCGCCGTCGTGCCCGTGGCGGGCACCGCCCTCTAAGACATGGTGCGCGCCACCGACGGAACCCCGCCGGCCCAAACCGCCCGCACCGCCGTCGTACCCGCTATGCGCTCCCTCATCAAAGGGACGCGATTAAAGGGACGCGCCGTGACAAAATTCCGCACCTTCTTGCGGGTGGCTTGAAGCGATGGCGATTAGGGTGTTGGCTTGTAACTAGCAACACGCTCACTTTTCCGGTGGGCGGATCAATACGTTCCATACAGGAGGAGCACAGTGGGCGAGGCCGAAGCCGCCGCGGTAGAGAATGTGGCAGGCAACTTGGGTTTCAAAGACGGAGACCTGATCCAGGAGTTCGGCTACGACGAGGACGTGGACTTCGATCTGCGCGACGACATCGAGGACCTCACCGGCTCCGAGCTGCTCACCGAGGACGACCACGAAGTGGTTGACGCGGCGATCCTGTGGTGGCGCGACGGCGACGGGGACCTGGTGGACACGCTGGTCGACGCACAGACCACGCTCGCGCCGGGCGGCGTGGTGTGGCTGCTGACTCCGAAGTCGGGCCGCGACGGCTACGTGCCGGCATCCGACGTCCAGGAAGCGGCACCGACCGCCGGGCTGCACGTGACCACGTCCGCCGGTGTGTCCAGCGACTGGTCCGCCAACCGGCTGGTCAGCAAGCGGACCAACAAGTGAGCGCGGCCGCACCGCAGGTAGGCCAGTCTGCGCCCGATTTCGAGCTGGTTAACCAGTTCGGCGAACCGATCCGGCTCTCCGCGCTGCGCGGCGGCAACGTGGTGGTGGTGTTCTACCCGTTCGCGTTCTCCGGCATCTGCACCGGCGAGCTGTGCGAGCTGCGCGACGACCTGAACGTGTTCCGCAGCGAAAACGCCCGCGTCATCGCGGTCTCGGTGGACCATAAGTTCGCGCTGCGCGCCTTTGCCGAGCAGGAAGGCTACGAGTTCGACCTGCTGGCCGACTTCTGGCCGCACGGCGAGGTGGCCAAGGCCTATGGCGTGTTCGACGAGGAATCCGGCATGGCGCTGCGCGGCACCTTCATCATCGACGCCGAGGGCATCCTGCGGCACGAGATCCGCAACCCGCGCGGCCAGGCCCGTGACATCCAGGAATACCACCGCGTGCTGAAAGAGCTCTAGCCACCATGGAGCAGCTGGCGCCGGCGCTCGAGCTGCTGGCCGGACGCCGGCTGGCCGTCTTGACCGGCGCCGGCCTCAGCACCGATTCCGGCATCCCGGACTACCGCGGCCCCACCTCCGTGCCGCGGACCCCGATGACCTACCAGCAGTTCGTCGGCGACGAGGAACTGCGCCGCCGCTACTGGGCCCGCAACCACGTGGGCTGGCGGCACATGCACCACGCCGCGCCCAACCCCGGCCACTACGCGCTGGCCGCGATGGAAAGCAATGGAGTGGTGGTCGGCCTGATCACGCAGAACGTGGACCGGCTGCACGAAGACGCCGGCAGCGTGAACGTCATAGACCTGCACGGCCGCTTCGACCGGGTCATCTGCCTGAACTGCGGCGACGTCACCACCCGCTCCTCCCTGGCCGACCGGCTGGAAGAGCTCAACCCCGCCTACGCCGCCACCGGGGATGCCGGCGACGTAGCCCCCGATGCGGATGCCGACGTCGCCCACACCGCGCACTTTGTTGTGGCGGATTGCCTGGTTTGCGGCGGCATGCTCAAACCGGACTTCGTCTACTTCGGTGAAAACGTTCCCAAGGACCGCGTCGCGTCTGCCTACGCCATGGTGGACGACGGCGAGGCGCTGCTGGTGGCCGGGTCATCTCTGACGGTGATGAGCGGCCTGCGCTTTGTCCGGCACGCCGCCAAGCACGGCAAGCCGGTGGTCATCATCAACCGCGGCACTACCCGCGGCGATGACCTGGCGGACGTGAAGCTGGAAGCCGGCGTTTCCGAGGCTCTGGGCTATCTGGCTGCGGAGCTGCCGGGACGGCTGCAGCAGCTGGCCTGAGCGGCTTCTGGCAGACCGCGTCAGCGGGCCGTCTGGCGGCTGCTTGCGGGCCGCCGGACACGAGTTTCCAACGGCGTCCTGAATCGCCCCCAACTGCCCGTACGGACGACCCATTGCGGGCTGGCTGGATCTCCCAAGCGGTGGGGCCGAACCATGCCCGAATCGGACGCCAACCGCTCCCAAAACGCACGACGGCGGTGCCTCGCCACTGTGCCCCGGCCCACCTGAGCCACGAGTCAGGTTTATCGTCCTATCGTGTTTATTGCCACGGAAGTTTAGTTGGCGTTCACGCCCATTTATCCGGTAGAGTAAATCCTCGTGATGTTGCGGCGGATAACGCTCCGCGGTCCCGCTTTCGACATTACAACGGGTCTTTAGCTCAGCTGGTAGAGCGCCACGTTTACACCGTGGATGTCATCGGTTCGATCCCGGTAGGACCCACCATCCAACCCCGTGTTTTCTCGCCTAACCGGCCGGAAAACACGGGGTTTCTTCGTCTCCCGGTCTCGCTACCGCCCCGCATCCGACGAGTACGCGGTGCCGGACCGTTCAATCCTGAGCAGATCTTTAGCAACAGGCCTGCCGATCAGGTGTAACGTGTGTCTCCCGGCGATGACTACATGGGGGTAGGGAGAACCGGATTGATGAGGTAACGGCCCCGCCTTCTGTGGGGGAGGGGCGGGGCCGTTCTCTAAGGTTCCGGGATGTGCCGGATGAAGTATTCGTCCGTGTGAAGCATCCGACGGCGGCTGTGCCTGCTCTCGCGAATCCAGACCACTCCCAGCCCCGCGGCGGTATCTTCCACGCGGCCCCGGTAGTAGACCACGTCGTTTTGCCCGGCTTCCACTTGATCTCCCCGACGGAAGTGGGAAAGATCAGCCAGCCACACCGGGCTGCCGCCAAGGTCCTGGTCCCGCTGCTGCTCAGATGACATCTCATCCTCCTTGGATCGAGCGATGCTCACCATGGTGCAAGCCCGGCGTTGCAACGGTATTTCCAGTGGGTTATATCGATGCGAAGACACCATTCCTCGCGGACGTCTCGGGGGCAGCCGGGCATGAAGCACAAGCGAGGAGCAGGCTCCCGCCGATGGCCAGGATCGGCAAGGGGCTGGCCATGATCGGCAAGATTTAAAGGGAAAGGCACTGTCCCTGAGAGGGACAGTGCCTTTCGGGCAGCCGTTAGATGGGGGATCAACGGGACTGCCAGGGGATCGGCGGTGCAGCGCTTGGAGATGGGGGCTCCAAGGCATTCATAAGGCAACCGCCTCGGGCTAGTCTGCCATGGCGATGGGCATTTCTCAACCACAATCATTGATCTTCCCAACGTGTCCTTCGACGGGCGCAGTTCCGCCCGAAACAGCGGCATCACCAAGGGTTTCATGCTCCAGAAAAGCCGTTCCAAGGCTCGTCTTGCGCATACCATGAGCCAACGCTGAGCCGACGCTGCGTCATGCAATAACGGTTAAGCAACGGAGCTTGCGAACCCTCCACAACCATCCGACTGTCTGTAAAGCTGTACCGGTCATGCTGGATTTCGTTGGGGGGCAACAATGGATAGATTCTGTCGCGGAGCAGGCCACACCTTCATCCACACGCGCGCTGTCACGTCCAGGCGCTGTGCGTATTGCGGCACACGCCGCTGGCCGTGGTCGGTGCAGGATCCCGGGCAGATGACGCGGCGGGATCTAATGGAGGACAGCGCCCTGCCCGCGTTAGCCCATCACAATGCCTTCAATCCAGCGGCTGCTGTGGTCGTAGCGCTCGACGGCGAAGCGGCCGAGGGCAGTGCCGGCGCGGTTGCCGGCCCAGGATCTCCCGTCGAGGATGCTGCCAGTGATGATGCCATTGACGCCTGGCTGCGCTTCCGCCCATCCATGCCAGCGGGCGAATGAGCCGAAGGTAACGCTCCGCCACTTAGCCGGTGCCGCCGGTCACGACTAGGCTTGTTGAGGAACCTCGGCCCGCTCGGGCTGTTCGCTGACGTCCCTGCCCGCGGGGACCGCCCACACATGGAGATTCAATGAGCGCACACATCGGTGTGACAGGTCTGGCCGTCATGGGTGCCAACCTGGCACGGAACTTTGCCCGCAACGGCTACACGGTCGCCCTGCACAACCGCTCGGTGGCAAAGACGGACGCGCTGCTGCAGGCGCACGGCGACGAGGGCGAGTTCATCCGCACCGAATCGCTGCAGGAACTGGTGGACAACCTGCAGAAGCCGCGGCGCGTGCTCATCATGGTCAAGGCCGGCAAGCCGGTGGATTCGGTGATCGAGCAGTTGGTCCCGCTGCTCGAAGAAGGCGACATCGTCATCGATGCCGGCAACTCGCACTACGAGGACACCCGGCGCCGCGAAGCTTCGCTGGCCGAGAAGGGCCTGCACTTCGTGGGCATCGGCGTCTCCGGCGGCGAGGAGGGCGCGCTGCTCGGCCCGTCCATCATGCCCGGCGGCTCCCGCCAGTCCTATGACTCGCTCGGCCCCATGCTGGAAAAAATCTCCGCCAAGTACGACGGCGAGCCCTGCTGCCGCTGGATCAGCACTGACGGCGCGGGCCACTTTGTGAAGATGGTGCACAACGGCATCGAATACGCGGACATGCAGGTCATCGGCGAGGCCTACGACCTGCTCCGCACCGGCGCCGGCCTGGAGCCGCAGCAGCAGGCCGAAATCTTCACCGCCTGGAACAAGACTGAACTCTCGTCCTTCCTGATTGAAATCACCGCAGAGGTCTTGGCCCACACAGATGCCAAGACCGGCAAGCCCTTCGTCGACGTCGTCGTGGACTCGGCCGGCCAGAAGGGCACCGGCCGCTGGACCGTCGTCTCGGCGCTGGAGCTCGGCTCGCCGGTGTCCGGCATCGCCGAATCCGTCTTCGCCCGCGGACTGTCTTCGCAGCGTGGCCAGCGGGCCATCGCCCAGGACGTCCTGACCGGTCACGAAGAGGACGTCACCGTGCCGCAGAGCTTCGTCGAAGACGTCCGCCAGGCGCTCTTCGCCTCGAAGCTGGTCAGCTACGCCCAGGGCATCGACATGCTCGGTTCCGCGGCCGGCGAGTACGGCTGGGAGCTGAAGTTGGACGAAATCGCCTCGCTCTGGCGCGCCGGCTGCATCATCCGCGCCGAGCTGCTGGACGACATCATGAAGGCCTACGCCGGCGACTACAAGCCGGAGAACCTGCTCTTCGCCCCGGCCTTCGCCGAAGCCATCGGTGCCGCTGTCCCGGCCTGGCGCCGCGTGGTGGCCACCGCCGTGCAGTTGGGCATCCCTGTGCCAGTCTTCTCCTCCTCGCTGGCCTACTACGACGGACTGCGCCGCAAGCGCTTGCCCGCCGCACTGACCCAGGGCCTCCGCGACCTGTTCGGCGCGCATACCTACGGTCGCACCGACGCCGAAGGAACCTTCCACACCCTCTGGAGCGGCGACAAGTCCGAAGTAGAAGCCGTCGACACCCACTAAGTAGGAGAAACCAACCAAGGTTGTCCCTTGCCGGTGATCGACCAAGCTTGCCCCCTTGCCGGTGATCGACCCATGGTTGCCCCACCGGTGATCGACCAAGGTTGCTCAGCAACCGCGTGGAGATCCCTGACGCGCGAATGCCCCGCAGCTGCTCAAGCAGCTGCGGGGCGTTCCGCTTTTGCCGCATGTCCGAACGCAAATGCTCGCGTGTACGCGAACCGGACGCCTGTGGCGCGCTGCAACCACGGAACCAGCCGGTGAGTGGCTGCTCGGTCACCGGCCGGTTCTGTTTGATCTAGACGTCAGTAGCTGGTCAGTGGCCCAAAGCCTTGAGGATAGGTTGTTCCAGGTAGGGGGCCAGGGTTTGGGCGTAGGTGGCCGTGATGTGGGAGGCATCGAAGTAAGTGACAACTGAGCCGACCACGGCAGGGCACGAACCGTCGGCGCAGAAGTACCGGTCCATGTTCACGGTATGGATCCTCGAGTGGTCCAGTTCCCGGGCTGTTGTGGTGACCGGGTCCATCCAATGCCACGCTTCTGGTGTGCCCCCGCATTCTTGGGGGCTGCCTGGGTTCTCCGCGAGGCAGTCCGGAATTGAATCGACAGTATTGCCCGGGTAGGGCGGATCCTTGATGACCAGGACGTTGGCGCCGCTGTCCGCCCAACGGGACAAGTAGTCCCGGTAGCCGTCAGTTGCTGGTTCTTCGGTGCCATCCCAAGACTGTCCCTGGACCGGAACCGACTGACGTTCCGACGTGATGATTAGGTCGAACGCATCTCTGGACGTCTCGTCCATCACCCACTCGCCATAGGCGCTGCAATTGGCTGTCTTTTCCTCGGTGTCGAATTGCAGCGGTACCGACGTCGGATTGCACATCGAGACCAGGTATGTGGAGATCGTCCAGTCATTCCGTTCGGCCAGTACCTGCAGTGCGGGAAGCCAATGCCCAGCATGCGAGTTTCCGACGAGCGCCACCTTGGTCGGCCCATCGCCGTACTTGCATACGGGGCGGTCCGAAAAGGGTTCGTTCGACCAGCAGCCGTCCGCATAGGCGTCCGACTTGTCCTCCTTGGCCAGCGCAGGCTCCGGGACTATTGGCGACTGAGGGTCCGGAACGCATTCGTCAAAGCCCTTGGCGAGGGCGGCGGCGCCGAAGCAGGGATCCCCATCGCTCACCATGGCCGCGAGCTGCTGCTGACCTTGGGATGTGCGGTGGTTAGTCTCCACCAACTGCGCCCCGCCCACCGCGGTGAGCAACACCATGCCCGCCGCCGCAAATCGATAGGTGGACGCCCATCCCTTCTGGCTGGACGGGAACCGGAAGCGGTCCTCAATGAAGGTCTTGCTGAGCCCCGCCAAGACCAGCGTGGCAGCCAAGATCAGCGATTTGTCCAACCAGCCCAGGTCTCCGCCACTGGCGTACGGCAGAAGGACAATCAAGGGCCAATGCCAGAGGTAAACCGAGTAGGAAACCGCCCCGAGCCACTGGACGGGCCGGATCCGCATCACAGCAGTAGGGGAGAGCTTGCCCTCGGCGCTTGCGAAGATCACCAGGGCGGTGCCCATTACCGGCAGCAGCGCTGTATACCCCGGGAATGGCACTGCCCCCGTGTAGAGCGCGCCCGCACTGACGATTGCCGCAATCCCAATCCATGCTAGGGCTGCTCGCACAGCGTCAGGGGTGCGCTGTGCCAAGGCGGGCGCAGAAAGAGCGACGAGACCGCCTACTCCCAGTTCCCACATTCGCGTTGGTGTAATGAAATAAGCACTTCCGGGCTCAGAAGCGGTGGCAGCGATGGAGATCATCAAAGAGAGTGCGACGACGGCGGCTACAGCGCCGACGAGCAGGCGCCGTGCTTTGAGCCTCCATTTGCCCGCAAACCAGAACACCCCGAATACGAGGACCGGCCAAAAGAGGTAGAACTGCTCCTCGACAGACAAGGACCAAAAATGCTGAGTGGGCGTGGGAGCATTGTCAGCCGCCAAATAGTCCACCGAGCTACCGGCTAACACCCAGTTCTGCACATACAGCGCCGAGGAGATGATCTCCTTGGCTATCGCACCCCACTGCGTGGGCGGAGCCACCAGCCGGGAAGCGACAGCCGTCGCGGCTAATACGACAAATGCTGCAGGCAGGAGACGGAGTATCCTGCGCGCCCAAAATGCGTTCAGATCGTGCCAGTTCGTCGGCGGCCGCTTGATCAGGTGGGACGTGATCAAGAAGCCTGAAATGACGAAGAAGACGTCCACTCCGACGAATCCGCCGGTCAATCGTTCTGGCCACAGATGGTAGATGACGACTAAAGCTACGGCTATCGCCCGGAGCCCTTGGATGTCCAGACGGATCTTTGTTCCGGGCTTCGTCGCTAAGGACACGGTCCGAGGTGTTGCAACTGCAGAGATGGGCTTGCTCCTGCGAGGGGACGGGGGACTTGGAACGACCCACTCTATCGAACGCGAGTGTCGAATGACTGGGCCAGCATCCTCGTGCACAGCCCCGACTAGATTCTTGACCACCATCACCTGCGCTCGACTGCTAATTGCGCCCCGGCCGGGACCGGCCGCCCAGATCATGCGCAAGCGTCAGCAGTAGGCCGGAATCATGGACGCTTGCAGAGCGGGGATCGATACAATCTGGGACCAAGCTGGCCCCGGGGCAACCTGATCGGTTGGCCCGGGGCCAGCCGGTAAAACTGCGTCGTTAAGTACGGACTAGCGCTTAGAGGGCCGGTAGCCAGCGTTGATAGCTGCTCCCTGGCTCGCGAAGCACTCTTCTGGGTTCTTCGTGGCCGTATGCGCATAGCTGGACGACGGCAGGCGGTCACGGTGTTGGCAGCAACGGTGCCGCAGAGCGTCGTCGAGGACCCACGCCGGGCGCTGGGGTGAGTCAGGCTACATCATCATGCCCGGGGCCATATACAGCCCGGGCAGTAGCCAGGGGTTGGCCGGCACGAAGCAGGCGAAGACAATCAGTGCGACGCCGATCGCGTGACTGAACGCGATTCCGTGCCGCCAGGTCTTTTCCAGCAGGACGGCGGCAGCAATGGCGGCCATCCAGGCCAGATTCATGACGCCTACAGTGATGAGAACCAGCATCAGCCCCCAGCAGCAGCCCACGCAGTACAGGCCGTGGTACAGGCCCACGCGAAGGTCGCGGAAGGCACCTCGGTAGCTGGAAGCGTGCAGCAGGAAGGCCATTGGCGAGCGGCAGTGTCGGAGGCAAAAATTCTTCAGCGGCGTCAGCTGGTAGATGCCCGCGGCCGCCAGCAGCCCGGCTCCGACCCAGGCGGCGGCGATCGGGGCATCGGCGGCCAGCCGGGCGCCGAGTACCGACGCGGCATAGGCCAGGATGCCGAAACCGGTCCAGGTGAGCAGGTATCCGGCCACCAGTGCGGTAGTCCGCGCGGCCCGGGTTCGGCTGTTGTGCTCGGCGCGGATGGACCGCAGGTACGCCGACAGCAGCGGGGCCAGAGACGGCAGCATCATCGCGGTCATCATTAGCGCCCAGCCGGCTAGGAAACCGGCCAGCCCCAGCCCCATGGCGCCGGGGCCCGGCGGCATCCCGGCGGCCAGTTGCACCGTGAGGTACCAGGCCAGCAGGGCGCAGCCTATAAGGGCGAGCAGACCCGGACGGAAGCGTACAGCAGGAACGACGCGGCGTTGCATCCTAGGCTGACCAGGCAAACGGGGCTGAGAAGGAGCTCTTGCCCGCGTTGTCCCAGGTCATCCCGAATACGTCGACGCGTGAGGCGGTTGCCGTGCCGGCAGCCAGCGGATCGGATGGGAAGCCCACCCCGCTGACCTTCACGCCCTGCTCGGTCGGGTCGAAACGCGAAACGAAGTCCTCGACGGCGATGTCTACCCCGCCGCCAGCCCGGACCTGGTGCCGACGTCCGTCGTCGGAGTAGTTCATATCGACTTGCTCCATGCCGACCATCTCGCCAATTAGCGGAGCCGCGCCAGCCATGGGTCCGCCGATCTGTCCGCTGAAGACAGCGCCGAGAGCCTGGGCCTGGTCTGCGGAGGCGGAGGCGTCCATCAGCACGCCAACCTTCCAGCCCCCGTCGCTCATCACAGGCGGAGTGTCGGCCACGATGCAGACGGTGAGGTCGGAGACGTCGACGTGGTCAACTTCCCCTGTTTCGACGTGGAAGGCTAGTGCGACCTTGCATCGTTCATTATCCGCTGGCGCAATCATGCCCGAGGTCGAACATGGGCAGATCATGTCGCAATTGCAGTTTTCGAAGTATGTACCTTCGATGTGCCAGGACATTCGAGGCTCCCTTCAAGAGGCACCCCTCTTTGAATTGTCCTCCGCGGCAAAAAGCCGGTCAATAGGCCGATAACAGCGGTCAGATTCACAATTGCTGGTCCGAGATACTCAGATGTATTCACCGCGGGCTTCATCGCTCTAGCTGTGGTCGAGGTACCGGAAGGTCGGAGTGGCCACTGCGCCGAGGGTCGTCTGTCGTCAGATTTTCCGCGTTTTGGAGGAGATTCTCGTGGCGGTGGTGTAGCCGGACTTCGTGCCGGTTATCTTCACGCTGATCCGATCACCGCGGTCGATCGAGACGAGCTTGTAGGTCTTAAATTTCGCGCCCTTGATGGCTTTTCCGGAGCGGTACCACTGGTACTTCAGTTTGGTGCCGGATGTCCAAGTGCCGGCCTTTGCTGTCAGCTTCTTTCCGACTTTAGCTGTCCCGTAAATCTTCGGTTTTGCAGACGTCAGGGTGCCGGCGGCGACTTTGCCTGTCTTCGCCGAGGTTTTTGCTGCGGAGGCGTATCCGGCCTTGGACCCGGTGACCTTCACGGTGATCCGGTCGGCGCGGTCGGCGGCGACGAGCTTGTAGGTTCTGGATGTGGCGCCCTTGATGGCTTTTCCGGAGCGGTACCACTGGTACTTCAGTTTGGTGCCGGAAGTCCAGGTTCCCGCCGTCGCCGTGAGCTTCTTTCCGACTTTGGGGGTACCTGCAATCTCAGGGGTGGCGGTGGCCATCGTGCCGGCTGCGACTCTAACGGCGGCAGATTCACGGGCGGCGGTGGCGTATCCGCTTTTCGCTCCGGTCATCCGGAGCTTGATGGACTTGCCGACATCGATCGCAGTCAGTACGTATGTAGTGTCGGTGGCCCTATGGATGGGGGAGCCGTTGCGCAGCCACTGGTACGTCAGAGTGACGCCAGGCGTCCAAGGCCCGCTTGTCGCCTTGAGCAGGTGGCCGACCTTGGCGTTACCAGTGATCATCGGAGTAGCGGTGGCTAGAACGCCTGCTGAAATGGCCGCAGAGCGGCGGACACTGGTCGCGTAACCGCTCTTAGTGCCGGTCACGAGGACTGAAACTTTTGAACCGGTGTCGGCTGAGGTCAGCCGGTAGGTAGGGCCTGTTGCCCCAGTAATGGAAGATCCGTCGCGGAGCCACTGGTAGGAGAATAGAACGGGTTGGGGGGACCACGCGCCTGCGTTGACGGAGAGTGTGCTGCCGATCGCGCCTGTTCCGACGATGACGGGAGTGCTGGTGATTAGCTTTGGCAGAAGGGAATCGACGGCCGCCAGTGCACTCACGAGTCCCGTGCCGCAGCCGCGAGAGCAGTCGGCGATTGGACGCGCCGAGTTCTTGATGACAGCCTCGATCTGTGCGGGGGATAGGAATGGGTCGGCTGACTTCAGCAGGGCGGCAACACTGGCCACGTGCGGTGCAGCCATCGAGGTGCCCTGCATGCTGGCGTATCCCTCTCCCACGGGGATCGTAGTGCCGGTGTCCACAGTTGATAGGATGCCGCCGGTGCGAAACCGCATGTCTCCACCCGGAGCCGTTACGTCGACGGCGGCTCCGTAGTTGGAATAGTGGGCGCGGTCGCCGGTCGGACCAGAGGCGGCTACGGTAATGACGTTGCTGCAGTTGGCAGGGGAGGAGTTTTCGGCGGGCTTGGCTTCGTTGCCGGCCGCGACTACAACAGTGCTTCCCTCACCAACCGCAAAATCGATGGCGTGCTGCATGCTGGGGCTGCAAGCATCGCCGCCGCCAAGGCTCATATTGATAACGTCGGCGGGATTCGGATTGCGAATTGTGTCTTCAACGTCTCCGCCAGCCGCCCAGATGACGGCGTCTGCGATGTCAGACATCCAGCCCCCGCAAGCGCCCAGCACGCGGACAGGAACGACTTTCGCACCATGGGCCGCCCCCGCAACTCCTCGACCATTGCCTGCGACGGCAGCGATGATGCCTGCCACATGGGTCCCGTGCCACGAAGAGTCGGAACCGATTTCGTCGCACCAGTCGCCATTGTCCATCGGATCCTGATCGCGCCCGTCGCCGTCCCGCGATATATCGGGGTCGGAGATCAGATCGGCGCCGGGCAAAATATTAGCTTCGAGATCGCTGTGTTGGGTCAGTCCAGTGTCGATCACAGCAACCACGGACCCCTCGCCGGTTGTGGTGAGCCACGTTTCGGGGAGGGCCAGACCGGCATTGCTGTTAGCGAATGACCATTGTTGCTTGTAGTGCGTATCGTTGGGACTGTACGCCGGGTACATCAGGACATCCTGCTCCGCGTACTCGACATCCGGGTGGCTAGCCAAGGCGTCGACGAATTCATTGGCGTCCGCGGCAGTGAGTTCCCGATCGGACTCGATGACCCTGGCCCCGTCTGCCGTTGTGCGCAGTTCTTCAATTCCCACGTCGGCATCTGCAGCAGCTTCGCTATAGACGTCTCGCACGGTGGCCGTGGCCTCAGCGGTGTCGCGGAACTTGACGATAAATCGGTCGCCGCCTTCCTCCGTGGATGGCGCTTGACGCGCCTGGACATTCGGAAGGTGGGGATGGCGGTTCGCTGCGGACGCGGCGGCAGGAGCCGGAAGGACCGAACCAGACACGAGTAATATCGCTGAGGCGGTAACGACCCATGCTGGTACCAATTTGCGGAACATTCCCGACATATGAATCCTCAAGCTTGATGAAGGCGCCCAAAAAATACGAGTCGTCCAGCGCGAGATTAAAGCCTGGGCGGGGGCAATGCGAATTCCTCCGCGCTGCTAGCAGGCCTGCGTCTGTTGAGCGGCGACACGGCCAGCATCTAATTACGCCCTCGACGTTGAGACTAGTTGGAGCCGTGCCGCATCTTTCTATATCGGCAGTTCTGCTTGATTGGTAATGTCGACGAGCTATGCCAATCAGGCGTTGGGCCCCCGTTACAAATTGGTCGTCGCGCTCCAATCTGATGGTCTGTCGCGAGGGCGGGGGGCCACAGCCGAGAAATGGGTTGCTGCTGAAGGCAACAACCCATTTCTTGAGAGTCATGGTGGACCGACTCGATTGCCGTGGATCCTGTAAAGTGTGGTTCTCCACAGAATCGGCGACGGTACCCCTTAGAATCCCTTAACGTATTCGACTGATCCAGCGGCGTAATCTCTGATGCGCCAGACTCCACCCTTGACTTCATCGGCTGGGACATCAGCAAACACCACTCCGTAGCCAATCGAGGATCTAACGTCCACGTCTGCGGGAAGCAGTGGCCCTATATCGCGGTAGGAATCCTCTACCGTGTACCAGGACTCGTCGTAGACGCCTCCGTAGCGCCCGATGTAATCAATGACGATCGAGTCAGCCGGATCAGCGATATGATCGCTGATGTTACCCAAGAGAACCTCTACATACAGGTCCACTTTTCCTGACTCGGTGTCACTCGGATATGCACGTGGCCCAAAAAACGTTGCCATCCAGTCGTGCATGGCGAATACCTGGTCAATAGCGAAAGGGTCTTGTTTCGTTGAATATACATACAACACCGTTGTTGCTGAGATAGCCCTTCCAGCCTTGTTCGTGACTGTGACCCTATAGGTGTTCAATTCATTTTTAGACCGTGCGGTAAAGGTGTAGTTCGGGCCAGTTGCTCCAGAAATTCTCGTCCAGTTGACTCTTCCGTCAACTCCTTCGACCTCGCGTTCCCACTGATAGGACAGGGCCCCTCCGGTCGCTTGACTCTTGATAGTGACGGATCGACCGGCCGTGGTTACGACAGAAGTCGGGATCTTAACTGCTGGTTTGACGACAGTGAAGACTCTCGCGGTCTGAGATGTGGCTTTTCCTGCCTTGTTGCTGGCAATGACCCGATATTCGATTGTAGACTGCCCTGTGGGAGCGGTGAAGGAATGGGTCGACCTGGTGGCCTTGGAAATATTCGCCCATCTAGATCCGGCTTTACGCTGCCACTGGTAGGACACGGAACCGCCGCTGGCTTTGACCGAAAGCGCTACCTTCGATTGTGCAGCCGCGGTCACGCTCTTGGGCTGAGTTGTGATCTTGGGTGACGTGACCACGCTGAGCTTGGCGCTCTTGGAAGTCGCTTTTCCGCGCGAATTGGAGACAATGACGCGGTACTTTGCTCCATTGAGGCGTGTGTCGGCCTTCACCTTTAGAGTTTTGGTTTTCGCGGAAGAGCCTGTCGCCTTGACCCATCTACTGGACTTGGGCTTCTTCACCTGCCACTGATACTTGAGCTTGCTACCGGTTGCTTTGACTTTGAAGCCGTGAGTCTTGCCCTTGGCTACGGTTGCAGACTTTGGGCTGGTCGTGATTTTTGCTTTGCCGACCGCCGTGGTGGCCGCGATCGTTGTAGTGACGCTACGGGTGATTGGGCTCGCGTTTGCCGGAGCGACGGCAATCGGCGCAGCGAGCAGAAGCGCGGCCACCGAAATTGTGGTGGCGCGCTGAAGGAGTCTCTTCAAGAATATTCCCCCAACGAGAATGAGAAATAGAGCAGATGGAAGTGTTTGCTCTCCGGATGATCTCGGAGTTCCCTGCATAATACCCAATAAATAAGCATTATGTAGGCTGTGGAGTGATTGATTACACTGGGAGACTGCCCTCGGAATCCGCAACGTCATCGGCTATCGGGGAGGCGGCCTGCTTCCGCCCGAGGCCATGCCCCTAAATGCAAAGCCCTCAGCCAGGTGGAAACCATTTCGCAAACAGTGCATCGAGACCCTCGTATGTTCGATTCTTGGATAGCTCGGCCGTCCGTGAGTCTGGCGCTACGCTGACAATACGTCGAAAAAAGTTTTAGGCGCCGAATGGATCTGGAAAACGGTGACGTCAGGCGGGATACAGGCTGGCCCGGGACGACCGATCGGTTGTCCCGGGCCAGCCTTATGCTTTGTTCTAGGCCAAAGAGTTAGGTTAGCGTTTTGAGGGACGGTAACCCGCGTTGATGGCTGCGCTCTGGCTGGCAAAGCACTCTTCCGGATTGGTCCGGCTGTAGAAGCTGCCGCCAGGAACGTGGTAAATCATCGAGCTGGCGTTGCCCTTGATCGGATAGCCAGCCGGGCAGTTCCAACTGCCCGTGCCAGCAACGCTGGCGGGCTTCTTACCGGACTTGATGGTCAGCAATTGGGTCTTCGTCGCAGTACGCGTGGCCATCGAGGACGGCAAACGGTATTTCACGGTTGTCGTGACTTTGTATTTTCCGGCTTTGAGAGACGCCGACTTCTTGTTCTTAGCCACAGTCTTGTTGCCCAGCTTGACCGTCAAGGTTTTGGAAATGACCTTCACACCCTGAGCAGCCGTAACGTTCGGCTTGATGGTCGCCTTTCCGTTGTAGGGAACCTTCTTGCCAGCGATCGACTTCACTGCAACGGCGTTGCGGACGACCAGTTTTTGAGTCTTGGTGGTGCTCTTGGAAGAGGCGTAGACGCGGGTGCCGTCCTCCATCGCATATTTCTTGTACTTTACTGTGGTCTTCACCGAGTAAGTGCCGGCTTTGAGCTTCGCCTTGGTCTTGTTCTTGACCACCACCTTGTTGCCCTGCTTGACCGTCACGACCTTGGAGGTGACGGTGACCCAGCCGGTTGTGGAGACCGCTGGCTTGACGGTTGCCGTTCCGTTGACGGGCGCTACCGGGCTTGCGATCTTCATGATCGCCAGGCTCGTCTCGGGTGCAGGAGTCGGAACCGTTTCGTCGACTGGTGTTTCAGATACGGGTGTTGTGGCTGGCAGCGGTGCTGCGTGGGCAGCGGTGACCGAACCAAAGAGGAGCGAGGCTGCGGCCGCTGAGACCGCCATACCCCGCATTAAAGATGCGAGTTTCAATTTCCCCAACTTTCCCGGGCAATTAGCCGGTAAATAGTTTGACGGGGTAATCGTATGACAGATGACTCCAGTGGTGTGTGCGCCGCTGAGGTGATGACGTAATCGGCAAAATTCGGTCGTGCCGGACGGCCACCAGACCGTGACAGAACTACAGCAATTCGGCGCGCAGTTGGGCCGCGGACTTGGGGGAGAGCAGGCCTGGTGGGACGTCGAAGACGGTGACGGCGCCGAACTGGCCCTGCTGGTTCAGCCGGTGCACTGCCCGGGCGTAGGCCACCAGGACGCTGGCGGTGAATTCCGGGTTGCTCTCCAGGGTGAGTCGGTATTCGATGACCTGGGCGTGCGCGTCGCTGGTGTTACCGCTGCGGATCGTGACGCCGCCGTGCGGCATGGCGCTGTGATCGCGGGCCAACTCTTCGGCGGTGATGAAGTGGACTTCGGTGTTGTACTGGTCGAAGTAGTGCGGCATGGTCACGATGGCCTCGCGGACGGATGCGGCGTCGGCGCCGTCGGCCAGTACCACGAAGCATTCGCGGGCGTGCTTCTCCCGGGTCTCCAGCTGCGGGCGGCTGCCGTTGCGGACCTGCTCGATGGCGTCCTCGGACGGCAAGGTGTACTGGACGCCGGCGGCTACACCGGGCACGCGGCGAATCGCGTCCGAGTGGCCCTGGCTCAGCCCGCGGCCCCAGAACGTGTAGGTGTCGCCGTCGGGGAGCAGGGCTTCTCCGTAGACCCGGTTGATCGAGAGAATCCCGGGATCCCAGCCGGCCGAAATCAGCGCGGTCTTCCGGGCCGCGCGGGCCGGGGTGTCAACGGTCTCGAAGTACTCCGGGATGCGGGCGTGCGTGTCGAAGCTGTCCACGGTGTTGAAGAGGGCGGCGATGACCGGCCCCTGCTGCGGCAGGTCTTCCTTCGAGCCGCCGCACAGAATCAGCACGTCAATGCGGTCCTCGTGCGCGGCGAGGTCATCCATGGCGTAGACCGCGGTCTCGGTGCGCAGAGTGGCCAGATCCGCGGGATGCCGGCGGGTGAACACCCCCACCAGTTGCATGTCCGGGTTTTTGGCCACCGCGGCCTCCACGCCGCGGCCCAGGTTTCCGTAGCCGGCAATGCCGATACGAATCGATTCACCCAAGGGTCTGTCCTATCGTCAGTTTCAACGGTGTTTCAGGCAGCGGAGGGTTAGATCCACATCGCGGGATCGATGTACTCGGCCGGGTCAACGGCAGGCTTGGTTTCGCGCTGCGGGTCGCGGTGCCGGAAGGTGGCAGGAATGCCGGTGATGATGGATTCCGGCGGGGCGTCCTTGACCACCACGGCGTTGGCGCCGATGGCGCTGTCCGCGCCGATAACCACGGGCCCGAGCACCTTGGCTCCGGCGCCGATGACCACGCGGTCGCCGATGGTGGGGTGGCGCTTGACCTTCGCCAGCGAGCGGCCGCCGAGGGTGACGCCGTGGTAGATCATCACGTCCTCGCCGATCTCCGCGGTTTCGCCGATCACTACGCCCATACCGTGGTCAATGAAGAACCTGCGGCCAATCGTCGCGCCGGGGTGGATCTCGATGCCGGTCAGGAATCGGCCGGCCTGGGAGATCAGCCGGGCCGGCAGCCGCAGCGACGGGTTGGCCCACATTTTGTGGGTCAGCCGGTGGATCCAGATGGCATGCAATCCGGAATAGGCCAGGAAATTCTCGACGCGGCCCCGCGCCGCCGGGTCATGCGACCGGGCGGCCTCGAGGTCTTCACGCAGTCGCGCTAGGAAACCCATGTGCTCTTTCTGATCGGACATCGCGCCGCGGGCGGAGCTAAAACTGCCTAGCCGCCGCCCGCCTGGCGCGGGGAAGCTGGTTAGCCGCGGATGTCGTCGTAGAGGAGCGTGGAAATGTAGCGCTCACCGAAGTCGGGCACCACGGCCACGATCAGCTTACCGGCGTTCTCCGGCCGCTTGGCCACTTCCAGCGCCGCCCAGACCGCAGCACCGGAGGAGATGCCGCCGAGGATGCCTTCCTTGATGCCCAGATCGCGGGCGACGGCGACCGAAGCCGACGTCGGTGCATCCAGCACTTCGTCGTAGACGTTGGTGTCCAGCACCTCCGGAATGAAGTTGGCGCCCAGGCCCTGGATCTTGTGCGGGCCGGGATTGCCGCCGGTCAGGATGGGGGAGTCTTCCGGCTCGACGGCAATGATCCGCACGCCGGGCTTGCGCTCCTTGAGCAGGCCGCCGGCGCCGGTGATGGTGCCGCCGGTGCCGATGCCGGCCACCAGGATGTCCACCTGGCCGTCGGTGTCGGCCCAGATTTCCTCGCCGGTGGTGTTCCGATGGATCAGCGGGTTGGCCTCATTGGCGAACTGCTGCGCCCAGATGGAGTTCTCGGTGTTGGCCACGATCTCCTTGGCCTTCTCCACCGCACCGCGCATGCCCTCGGAGCCCGGGGTCAGCACGATCTCGGCACCGAAGGCGCGCAACATCACGCGGCGTTCGGTGGACATGGTCTCCGGCATGGTCAGGATGACCTTGTAGCCGCGGGCCGCGCCGACCATGGCCAGCGCGATGCCGGTGTTGCCGGACGTGCCCTCCACGATGGTGCCGCCCGGCTTCAGGGCTCCGGCCTTCTCGGCGGCGTCGACGATGGCCACACCGATCCGGTCCTTCACCGAGTTGGCCGGGTTGTAGAACTCCAGCTTCACGGCCACCTGGGCCGGCAGGCCTTCGGTGAGTCGGTTCAGGCGCACCAGCGGGGTGCGTCCCACAACCTGGGTGACGTCGTCGTAAATCGGTGCCATGTGTGTGTTCCTGCCTTCTGGCCCGGAGGCCGCTACAAAGATGGGAGTAACAAAACTTCTTTCAGCCTAGTCAGCGCGCTGATCGGCCTGCTATGCGGTGAGCCATTCGGCGTAATATTTTCGGGCCTTGGCCAGCTTGGGATTGATGATCACCTGGCAGTAGCCCATCTGCGGATGCTTGGCGTAGAAGTTCTGGTGGTATTCCTCCGCCGGGTAGAACTCCGGCAGCCGGACCACTTCGGTCACGATCGGGTCGTGCCAGTCGGCCTGCGCACGTTCAATCGCCGAAACAAAGGTCTGCTTCTGCTCGTCGTCGATGTAAAACATCGACGAACGGTACTGGGTGCCGACGTCGTACCCCTGGCGGTTCAGCGTGGTGGGATCGTGCGACGCGAAGAACATGCCCAGGATGACGTCTTCGGGAACAACCGTCTCGTCGAACGTGACCGCGACAACCTCCGCGTGCCCGGTGGTTCCGGAGCAGACCGCCTCATAGGACGGGTTCCGCACAGCGCCACCGGTATAGCCGGAGACCACCTCCGTCACGCCGCGGGTCATGTTGTAGACCGCGTCCAGGCACCAGAAGCAGCCACCGCCAAGCACAAAAGTCTTCATGGGTTAAACAATGTCACGGACCCCTCGAATGTTCCCGGGGTGCAAGTCATCCGCCCCGGGCGGGTGAGCGGGCCCGCGGCGGATGGGGTAGAAAAGGACTTATGGTCGACGACGAACAGCTCCGCACCGGGGACACCGACGCCCCCGCGGGATCCACACCTTCAGCGGGAACCCAAGCCCCGGCCCGCACCGACAACCCTGCGGAAGCAGAAACCTCACACGATGATCAGGCTCCCGCGGGCGCCGAAACCACTGCGGGTGCAGCAGCCGCCGGGCCGGTCGAAGAGCAGCCGAAAACGCCGGTCCTCGGCGATGTGCTGCTGGCCATTGAGGAACTGTGGCCCGAATCGCTGGCCGAGCAGTGGGATGCCGTTGGCCCCGTCGTCGGGCGTCCGACTGCGGAGGTGCAGAAGATCCTGTTCGCAGTGGATCCCACGGCCGACGTGATCACCGAAGCCATCGAGTGGGGCGCCGACCTGCTGGTCACCCACCACCCGCTGCTGCTGAAGCCGGTCAATTCGGTGGCAACCTCCAGCTTCAAGGGCGACGCGGTGCACCGGCTGATCGAGAACGGCTGCGCCTTGGTCACCGTGCACACCAACGGGGACAGCGCAGTGGGCGGAGTTTCCGACGTGCTGGCCGATGCCCTCGGTTTGCAGGACGTGCGGCCGCTCTCGCCGGCCGACAATGGGCTGCCGGAAGAAGGCATCGGACGCGTCGGAGAGTTGTCCGAAGCCAGGACCCTTGGCGAGTTCGCCGAGCAAGTCTTCAGCATCCTGCCGGCCGTCGCCGGGGGAGTGAAGGTGGCGGGCGACCGCAACGGAATCATCCGCAGTGTGGCCGTCTGCGGCGGTGCCGGCGACTCGCTGTTCGATCAGGTCCGCGCATCCCGCGCGGACGTTTATGTGACGGCAGATCTGCGCCACCATCCGGCCTCCGAGGCACGCGAAGGAACGGTGGAAGGCCGGCCGTACCTGATCGACGTCTCGCATTTCGGCAGCGAATGGCTCTGGCTGACCCCGGCGTCGGCGGCGCTCGACAACGTCTTGACCGACCAGGGCTACCGCGTGGAAGTCAAGGTCAGCGTGACCAACACCGACCCGTGGGATTTCGTCCTCACACCGGGCTAACAGCGCCGCGTCCGGACGGTAGGCTAGGACGAGGCTGAACCGCAAACGGTTCCGCAGCGTGTTGAAAGGACGTACATGGCGAAGGCACCGGCTTCCGAGCAACTGAGACTGCTCGACCTGCAGGCACTCGACGGCAAGCTCACCCAGCTGAGCCGCCGCGCTGCAGCCACTGCCAAGAACGCCGAGATCGACGCACTGGTGGAGAAGCTGGCCGCCGCCGACTCGTCGCTGGTTGCCCTGAACACCGAGATTGCCGACACCGAGCGCGAGCTGAAGCGCGCCGAGGCGGACGTGGAGACCGTGGAATCGCGGATCGAACGAGACCAGAAGCGGCTGAACAGCGGATCGGGCACACCCAAGGACCTCACCGCGCTGCAGCATGAGCTGGTCTCGCTAAACAAGCGCCGCAGCGACCTCGAAGACGTTGAGCTGGAAGTGATGGAGCGCCTTGAAGCGCTCCGGACCCGCCAAAACGAACACAAGCAGGCCAACGACCAGCTGCGCGAGGAGTTGTCCGGCCTGGAACGTACCCGCGACGATGAACTCGCGGCGATCGACAATGAACGCGGCACCGTGTCCGCGGAGCGCAAGGAACTGGCTGCCAGCTTCGAACCCGCCCTGCTGGCCGTCTACGAAAAGACGCTGGCCCACCGCGGCATCGGCGCGGCCCGCCTGTTCCACGGTAAGTCCGAAGGTTCGGGCATGCAGCTCAGCGCCGGCGATCTGGCCGACATCCGCAAGGCATCCCCGGACGACATCGTCTTCTGCCCCGACTCCGGCTGCATCCTCATCCGCTCACAGGAGTGGGCCAGCTAGTCCCCTCGGAGAAAGCCGGGCAGCGAGCCGGCATTTCGGTCGGCCGTTGAGCGAAGCGGTACTTATCGAGCTGGCGGGAGCCAGCCCAGGTTTGTCAGCTTGGCCTCGATGACCCGCCGCAGGACCTCGTACCCCACCGCATTTAGGTGTGCACGGTTGCTGGAGAGACTGGGCGGCTTGTTGCCTCCAGCCTGTTCTCTCAGGTCCGACGGCGTCGGCCGGACGCCGGCCATCTCCCAGATCCCTCGGTGTGTCAGCAAGCGGTCCAGATCCACGTACCGCGGACCGTACCGAGAGCTCAGGGCATCATTGACACGGTAGATGCGCCGTCGTACTGGTGCCGAGGCTTGTGTCCCAGTATTGACGAAATGTCCCCAGACCAGCACATGCCCGCCGGCGGCTGAGAGCCACTTGTCAGCTGCGTCAGTCCACTCGACGATGGTGTCCGGGTCGCTCGTTGCATGGTATTTGCCGGTGAGATTGTTTTTGCCAATGCTCAGGTGGCTGATGCCGGCCCGGAAGCCACTGCCTTCGGTGGGGAGAAACGGGGTTCCGTCAGGAATCCGCACACTCTTGCCGGGCTGGCGCCGGTGGAAGCGGTAGCCCGGTTGTGCGCCATGGGCCTTGGATAGCTTCCCCGGAATGCCCGCCAGGTCGCCCGCAGCGCTGAACGATGCAGCATCCTCGGCGCTCATCGACCGTGACGACAGGAGGGCGGCGCCAGAGGCCGGGATGACTCCGGCGGCAACGCGCGCCGGCCGGGCTCCGATCCGGGCGAGGATCTGTTCCGCGCTCTGACCGCCGGCGCCCCCATTGAAGTACGTCATCCCGTAGGCAGAGGCTAGCTGTGCCAACTCCGGGGACGTTCCCTCGGCAGTCGAGGAGCCCCAACATGCCATCGTCGGCGCACCGCGGAGGCCCGGGTGGGCGGGGCGGGCCATGGCGCGTACCGCTGGCTGGCCCGCGACGTCGGCGGCTGCAGCACAGGGGACTGCGGCCAGCATCAGGCCAAGTACGGCCCGGCGCCGGACGGAATGCTGGATCGAGGACACGGTGCCTCCCCTACGGTGACGTCAGCAGTGGCAATGCCCGTTCAACAATGAACGGTGCCGTCGAGCGCATGCCCAAATATAGGCCTTGGGGGCCAATCGGATAAAGGCTCGGAAGATGCTGGTCAGCTCGCGACCAGCCGGGACAATCGCCGTTTGATCTTGCGTCGGATCTTCCGCGGCAGGTCCCTTGGCGGTACCGACCCTAAGCCTCGGCGCCGCAGGGGAGCAGTGTCGTGCATCGTGGCGGTGGTGCCGGTCGCGGTAGTTCGGATTTGGATAGTTTTGCCGGTGGGGAGGGTGTAGAGTCCGCCGGCGCTGCTGAGGCTGATGGAGGCGTGGTAGGTGCCCGGCGGGAGCTGGGAGACGTCGACGCCGGTGCCTTTGCGGGTGCCGAAGTGTGCGCCGGAGTAGTCGCTGAGTGCGTCGCCGAAGACGTTGGGGTCTGCGCGGAAGCCTCCGGCGGCCAGGGTGAAGGCGTGGATGCCGGCGGGTCCGTGCAGCACCAGGTAGTAGCGGGCGGCTTTGCTGTCGGGGATTTCCACGCCGCGGACGGCGAAGTCGCCGTCCAGATGCACGCGCGGTCCGCGTGCCCAACTGGTGCGCAGCCGGAAGTAGGCCTGCTGCGGTGCGGTGCCGAGGACGGGCCGCACATCCAGCACGGCCCCGACGGTTCGGGAGCGGAGGCGGTACAGCCTCCCGTCCAGCTGGGATTCGGTGCTCAGCGGTGTGCCCGAGGTCAGCGGCAGTTCGGCCTCCCGGCCACCGGCCGCCAGCTTTAGCCGCAGCTCGTACGTTCCGGCAGACAGCCCGGCCAAATCAATGCCGCGCTTGTTTGGGGAGGTGAATTTCGCCAGTTTGTAGTCGCAGGCTGCTTCCTCGTAGTACCTGAAAGGAATCGCCGGATCACCGGCCCCGACCAACTGGTGCTCCTGTCGGAACTCATGGCCGGACAGGACCAGCGCGGCGGCCTGCGAGGAGCGGCTTTTGATCTCCTGTCCGCGCATGAACCCCACGCCCTCCGGAAACAACACCGCACCGGCCAGCCGCACACCGGTGAGGCTTGCGACGGCGGCGCCGGCCTGCCGCTGCCGCGAGAGAACCTCGCTGCGCAGAAGGGACGGCATCCGGTTGCCGTTGCGCACCCGGCCGAACCGCGGCGGGGTATTGTCGGCCACCGCCGCCATGATGGAGAGCATCAGCGGCAGGTTGTAGCGGATTTCCCCGGCATGGTCCCAGACCAGGTCCGAGTCCGTCTCGATGTAATTGAAGTTCGGATACTTGGCGAACAGCGGCAGCGCCCGGCCGGCCTGCGCGGCATGGGACTGGTCCTGCAGCGAACTGAAGAGATAGATGTTCTTGTCCGTGCCCTGGTCCGCGGCCACGGCGACCGGAATCAGCGCGTCAAGCACCTCTTGCTCCCGGTCCCCGCCGTCCCCGGTCATGTGCGCAAAGGTTTTGGGGCGGTTCCGCCGGGTGTGCGTGCCGACGTAAACCTGCGGGGCGCAGGCGATGATGTTGCCGAAGTTGTACTTGATCCCGTAGTACAGGGCGGGGAAGCCGCCCTTGGAAATTCCCGCCAGCGTGCATTCATTCCGGCTCAGGCCCAGCCGCTGCAGCTCCGCGTCGATCAGTGCAATCACTGCGTCCTCGATGGCAAAGTCCATGTTCCGGCACAGCGTATAGGCAGGCTGGGGCCCGAACTTGTCCTTGATCCACAGCCAGTTGGCCTGGTTCTCCTGCGTAGACTGACCGTCGAAGTCGTAGGTGTCCCGCGGGCGAAGCCCGGTGAACATGACAATCAGGTGGCGCCGGTCCTGCTTGGCTTCGCGCGTCTTGTATTCCACCAGGACGCCGTTGTGCAGAAAATCCTGTTCGCGTTGGGGCATGCCTGCGAAGCTACTGCGCCCGAATGAACGCCCGGGAAACACCTGCCAATCAAGGGGTGGCCCAGTTACCGCCGGGCCAGTCGATGTTCGATGTGTCGTTTGATCCGCCGCCGGAGCGCCGAGGGGGTCAGGCGGACGATCCCGCGCTGCAGGTCGCCCGGCCGGAATGCTGCCGGTCCGGCCGCGGCGTCGGTCATGGTGGCGGTGGTGCCCGCGGTGGGCTTGCCGGCCGCGTCTGCGGTAGTTCGGATTTGGACGGTTTTGCCGGTGGGGAGGGTGTAGAGTCCGCCGGCGCTGCTGAGGCTGATGGAGGCGTGGTAGGTGCCCGGCGGGAGCTGGGAGACGTCGACGCCGGTGCCTTTGCGGGTGCCGAAGTGTGCGCCGGAGTAGTCGCTGAGTGCGTCGCCGAAGACGTTGGGGTCTGCGCGGAAGCCTCCGGCGGCCAGGGTGAAGGCGTGGATGCCGGCGGGTCCGTGCAGCACCAGGTAGTAGCGGCCGGCTTTGCTATCGGGGATTTCCACGCCGCGGACGGCGAAGTCGCCGTCCAGATGCACGCGCGGTCCGCGTGCCCAGCCGGTGCGCAGCCGGAAGTAGGCTTCCTGCGGCGCGGTGCCGAGGACCGGCCGCACATCCAGCACCGCCCCGGAAAGCCGGGAGTGGAGGCGGTACAGCCGTCCGTCCAGCTGGGATTCGGTGCTCAGCGGTGTGCCCGAGGTCAGCGGCAGCTCGGCCTCCCGGCCACCGGCCGCCAGCTTCAGCCGCAGCTCATACGTTCCGGCAGGTAACCCGGCCAGATCGATGCCCTGATGCTTCCGCGAGGAAAACCTAGCCAGCCGATAACTGCAGTACGCCTCCTGGAAGTACCGGAAGGAGATGCCTGCGTCCTCGTTCCCGCCCAGCACGAACTCGTATCGGCCATCGCCGGCCAGCACCAGCGAACTGGCCACGTCCGCCCACTGTTCGGTGGGGTACCCGCGCAGGAAACCCACGCCCTCCGGAAACAACACCGCACCGGCCAGTCGCACACCGGTGAGATTGGCGACGGCGGTGCCCGCTTCCCGCTGCCGCGCGAGCACATCCTTGCCCAGTTGGGCTTCCATCGGGTTGCCATTGCGCACCGTGCCGTAACGCGGCGCAACGTTCTCCGCCAGTGCGTAGAGCGTGGCCAGGATCAACGGCACGTTGTAGCGGGTCACATCCGTGTGCTCGTTGACCAGATCCGAATCGGTCTCGATGTAATTGAAGTTCGGGTACTTCGCGAACATCGGTAGTGCGGGCACTATCTGCGCCGCGTGGAACTGGTCCCGCGGGGAGCTGAACAGGTAGATGTTCTTCTCCGTCTGGGTATCCGCTGCCACGGCGTCGGGCAGCAGCCGGTCCAGCTCCTGCAGCTCGGCCTGCCCGCCGCCACCGGTCAGATGCGCGAAAATCTTGGGCCGGTTCCCGCGGGTATGCGTGCCAACGTACACCTGCGGGGCGCTGGCCAGGATATTGCCGAAGCCGTACTTGATGCCTAGATACAGCGCAGAGAAGCCGCCCTTGGAGAAGCCAGCCAGGGTACATTCATTCCGGCTCAGCCCTAGCCGCTCCAGCTCGGCATCGATCAACGCGAGCACGGCCTGCTCAATGGAAAAGTCCATGTTCCGGCACAGATAGTACACGTGCTGTCCGTCGAACTTGTCCTTGATCCAGAGCCAGTGCGCCTGGCTGTCGCTGGAAGCCCTGCCATCGAACTCGTAGCTGTCCAAACGCCCGACGCCCGCAAACATGACGATCAGGTGTCGGCGATCCAGCTTCGCCGCACGCCGTTTGTACTGCACCAGCACGCCGCCATGGACAAAATCCAACTCTTGTTCGGACATGCGCCCCCAACGCCTCCATCAATGCTCAAGTACCCGGACGCACCGAAACTACGTGGCCTTGGTGAACGTCAGGCAAACTCGCACCAACCCGGTGATCGACCAAGGGCCGCCAGGCAAGTAATCCGGTGATCGACCAAGGGCCGCCAGGCCCAGCTTCCTCGGTAATCGCCCAAGGGCCGTTTGGCAAGTGACCCGGTGATCGACCAAGGGCCGCCAGGCCCGCGTGGAGATCTACTCGCCTAGAACAATGTTCAGCGCGTGCGCCTTGCGCGCGTAGCCGTCCACCATTTCGGCCTGCCAGACTTCCTGCGCCGCCTTCAACAGCGCGGCCGGCGTCTCCGGAGCCTTGCCGCGGCGGGTCAGCAGGTGCCGGGCCAGTTCGCCGCGGGTGTGCTTGGCAAAGTGGGAGACGACCGTGCGCTTGCCGTTCCGCTCCTGGAACACGTTGACCACCACGGTGCGGGCCGGTTCCGGTGTCCGGGCCGCGGCATAGGTGCTGGATCGGCAGTCCACCAGCAAATGTCCCTCGGCGTGCGCATCCAAGGCTACGGGGAGCCGCTTCTTCCAGTAGGAGGCCAGCTTCCCGGTTTCCGGGAGCCCTACGGACATGGACAGGCGGTAGGCGGGAATGCTGTCCGCAAAGCCGATCGCGCCCCAGAGCGCTGAGATAACGACGACGGTGGCGTCCGCCTTGCGTTTCTGCGTGGCCGTCATGGTGCGGTAGCCCAGGGCGTCGTACAGCACTCCGGAGTAGACGGTGTGCGCCGGGGCGGACGGTTCGTCGCGCAGCCGAGTGTTGCGCTCTACCTCCGCAGCCAACGATGCGCCGACGCCTAGCTGCGCCAGGGCGTCCGGACTGTTGCTGATGTGGGCGAGCGCCGTCAGTACTTCCTCACGCGCCGGGTTCAGTTCCGGGAACTGGAGTTCCTGCAGATCGAAGGGATGTCCCTTGGCGGCAGCGGTCTTTCCTTCGGAAGGCGGAAGCAGAATCAGCACCGTAGCAGCCTACCGTCGGACGGCAGCGCCGCACGAAAAGGGGAGCACCGCCGTCGTCATGCTCTCAAACGGACAGAAGCGGGCAGATTACGGGCTGCGGGGGAGCAGGCCGTATCCTGAAGGCGGGACGGGTTGGCTGGGCGATCGCGTCGGGCGGGTCTGCGAAGATGCGTCCGCCGAGGAAAGTCCGGGCTCCGCAGAGCAGGGTGGTGGGTAACGCCCACTCGGGGAAACCCGCAGGCTAGTGCCACAGAAAACAGACCGCCAGGGCTGCCTTGTGCAGGATCTGGTAAGGGTGAAACGGCGGTGTAAGAGACCACCAGCGCGCCGGGCGACCGGAGCGGCTAGGTAAACCCCACCCGGAGCAAGGCCAGACAGGGCACGTTCGAGGGCTGCTCGCCCGAGTGTCCGGGTAGGCCGCTTGAGGGCACCGGCAACGGTGCTCCTAGATGGATGATCGCCACCCGGCGGCGGGCAACTGCCGCAGGTGACAGAACCCGGCTCATAGGCCAACCCGTCCCACTGATATTGGCCATGGATCATTCAACGCGGAGCGCGTCTGCAAGCATCCACGGATCATCTGTGAAGACACCGTCAGCGCCAGCCTCCAACAGCAAGACTGCCTCCACGGGATCGTTGACGGTCCACGGCCAGACGGTCAGTCCAGCTTCCTTCATCGCAGCGATGCTGGCTCCGCCTACGTCCTTGTTCGGACCGACATAGGAAATGCCGTCGCTTACGACCTCGGGCGGATCAATCTCCTGGTCGGGGCTTAGCAAGTAAAGGACATTCAAACCTGCGTCAGCCAGATCTTTGGCCACCGTGTAGTCGAAGGACTGAGCGATGACGTTGCCTTCGATCTTGCGGTCAAGAATGGACTTGGCAAAACTGTCTAAATCGATGTTCGAGTCTTTAATTTCGGGTACGAGCACGTGGTCGCGGCCGTACTTGGCAGCGATCTCATCCCAAGTAATCGGTGTGCCGTGTGCTCCATCTACCGGGTGCTGAACTGTCGCGCTTCGCCACTCGGCGATACTGATATCCTCCGGCTCTCCAGCGATCCCGGTCATCGTCCTGTCGACGGTCGCATCGTGAAGCGGTACGAGGGTCCCGTCTTCGAGAGCCCGTAGATCCATTTCAATGGGAAAATCGGTCTTGGCTACAGCTTCGAATGCTTCGGCTGATGATTCGGGATAGACCAAAGCACCGCCGCGGTGGGCTACCATCGTGGGTCCTTCGGGTACTGAGCATCCGGTTAGAGCAACCATGAAACCGCTCAGAAGAGGAATAACTCGTTTCACCAGCCAATCGTAAGGTGATCGCGAAATCCCACGAAGCAGCCCCGCCGTGTTGGGCGCCGACGGGGCCGCTTCACCTGCCAAACGCAACCCCTGTGTGGGGGCAATGGCTGCGTTCGATAATGCACAGTTTCGCAGTGCCCCGGTGAGCCTGGTATCCCCAAAGTCAGCGTCGGACACCCCCAAAGTTGGTCAGTCCACATTGGCCGTTCAGTGGCCGCAGCCCACCATGGTGCCACCAGAGAGCTGCCGCGCTGAAGCTGCGCCCGGTGAACGGCTTCCGCTGCACGCTCAAGGACAACGGCTGCGTCCGTACCTACGCCCCTGGCCCCGAGCAGTAAGCGCGTCGGCGTTTTGCTGGACGCCCAGAACTGGGCACGCAGCATGGACCTTCAGTACCAGATCTACAAGAAGTTCAACGCTATCTGGGCATGAGCGGGGGACGATGGGCTACCCGATCGCGGATATGAAGTGTGGCCTAAAGGCGAAGGGATGGTCTTCCAGAACGGAACTATCGCCTATCATCCGTCACCGGCGCACGGACTCTGACGGCACAGACAACATGTGGTTCTATATGCGGCTGCCCACGGGCGACTATCGCCAGGCGCGGTGATCGACTATAGGTGATCGACTACAACAGCGGTGAGTATCTACAACAGGGGGACCGGGGCAAAAATTAAGCAGGGGCAAGGATTCGCCATCTTCCTGCATGCCGACCCCCGGCGACCGCATCGTCATGGGCGTCCGTAAAGACATCTTTTTTAAGGCCTGACCGATTCAGCGGCGACGGCGGCGCTCCGCAGGATAAGGAGCGTCGCCGTCTGTGCGTCCACCTCGCAATCGCAGGTTACGTGGCGACGGGTCGACGCCCGATAAACGTGAGGCAGTTCACCCGCAGACGTACCTCGATGCTCCCGGCAGTCCCTAGAATGGTTAGCAGGTAGGCGTGATCGGCGTCGCTTGGGTAACCAGCGGCCAGACAACGCAGATCTCTAAGCTTCCCGCCGGCAGTTGGCGGTGGCGTGCCGCTGGAACCAGACTGTCTGGCGAAAGCGGCGTCGTCGTGAAAATCCACGGCGGTGACAACCGGGCTCGAGGGAGAACCCGGCTGATGTAGGAAGGTAATTCTGTGAACCAGATGTCAGAGTCGGCCCTGGATGCGTGGAGCAACCGCCAGGCCCTTGCCGAAGCGATGATCCCGATGATCGGCCGGTTGTACCGGGAAAACAACGTGGTCACCTCCATCCACGGGCGCAGCCTGATCAACCAGTCCGTGGTGGGCATCCTGAAGGCGCACCGGTTCGCCCGCCAGATTGACGACGCCGAACTGCCGCTGGAAGAAACCTTCCCGGTGGTCCAGGCGCTGAGCGAGTTGGAACTCGGCGCCGGCTCGGTCGATCTGGCCCGCTTGCTGGTGAAGTTCAAGAGCGAGGCTGCCGGCATGGACCTGAAGGACTTCGTCCGTGCTGAACTGGCAGATATCGTCGGCAAGCACGGCGCGGACGAGCGCACCAGCACCGATGTGGTGCTCTACGGCTTCGGTCGCATTGGCCGCCTGCTGGCCCGCATTCTGGTGGGCCACGCCGGCGGTGGCCACGGACTGCGCCTGCGCGCCGTGGTGGTCCGCAAGGGCAGCGACGACGACCTGATCAAGCGTGCCAGCCTGTTGCGTCGCGACTCGGTGCACGGCCCGTTCGAGGGCACGATCTCCGTGGACGAAGAGAACAACACCATCCAGGCCAATGGCACGTTGATCCAGTTCATCTACTCCAACGACCCGGCCTCGGTGGACTACACCCAGTACGGCATCGAGGACGCCATCGTGGTGGACAACACCGGCAAGTGGCGCGATGAAGCAGGCCTGTCCCAGCACCTGCAGTGCCCGGGTGTCTCGCGTGTGGTGCTGACCGCACCGGGCAAGGGCGGCTTGAAGAACATCGTGCACGGCGTGAACCACACGGACATCACGGACGACGACAAGATCGTCTCCGCCGCTTCCTGCACCACGAACGCCATTACACCGGTGCTCAAGGCCCTCAACGACAAGTACGGCATCGCGCACGGCCACGTCGAGACGGTGCACTCCTACACCAATGACCAGAACCTGATCGACAACTTCCACAAGGGCACCCGCCGCGGCCGCTCGGCGGCGCTGAACATGGTGCTGACCGAGACCGGCGCCGCCAAGGCGGTGGCCAAGGCCCTGCCGGAGCTGGAGGGCAAGCTGACCGGCAACGCCATCCGCGTTCCCACCCCGGACGTCTCGATGGCCATCCTGAACCTGAACCTGGAACAGGACGCCACCAAGGAAGGCCTGAACGAGTACCTGCGCGGCATGTCGCTGAACTCGGACCTGCGCAAGCAGATCGACTACGTCAACTCGCCGGAGATTGTCTCCACCGACTTCGTCGGCTCGCGCCGTGCCGGCGTGGTGGACGGCCTGGCGACCATCGCCAACGGCAAGAACGCCGTGCTCTACGTCTGGTACGACAACGAGTTCGGTTACAGCTGCCAGGTCGTCCGCGTGCTGGAGGAGATCGCCGGGGTCAACCCGAAGATCTTCCCGGCCGTTATGGAGCCGGTCGCGGAAACTGTCTGACCGGACGCATCCAACAATAATGACGGCGAAGGCCGGCGGCATGAATGCCGCCGGCCTTCGCTATGGCTTTAGCCGGACGGCGTTCCTACAATTGCGGCATGGTAGAGATGACGCGATGGGAACAGGCGCAAGCCAACCACAAGGAAGCCGAGCGGCTGCTGCATGCGGCGGAGGACGCGTATGCCCGCGGCAGCGTCCCGGAGAAGCGCGTTGATGAGCTCAAACGATTGCGCGACATAACTTTGGAGGACTTGCGCCGCTGCGAAAAGGACCACAAGTCCGGTCTCACTGACAGTTAGCGGTCCCGGCTGCTGCCGCTGATCGGCAGTGCCGTGGCGGTGATAAGAGGCCGGCTGGCAGTCCAGGGTCAGTGGCCGAACGGGTCCGGGTCGACGCCCGGCAGCCAGGTGTTGCCGGGGACGCCCCAGCCTTCTTTCCTGATGTTTTTGCGGGCGCGTTTGCTCCACCGGTCGTTGAGCCGGTCGATGTACAGCTTGCCGTCCAGATGGTCGTATTCGTGCTGCATCACGCGGGCGAACCAACCCGTTGCCTCGAAGTCCACGGGGGTGCCGTCCGCATCGAAACCGCGGACTCGGGCCCATTCGGCCCGCTTCAGCGGGTAGCTGTGGCCGGGGACGGACAAGCAGCCTTCGGTTTCCTCGTCAGGGTCCGGTTCCGCGCCGGAGACCTTGCCCAGAACCAGCGTCGGGTTGACCAGCACGCCGCGGGAGGGGACGTCGTCGTCGTTGGCAAACTCATAGGTGAAGATCCGCAGGCCCACGCCTACTTGGGGAGCAGCCAGGCCCACTCCGTTCGCTTCGTCCATCGTCTCGAACATGTCCGCTATCAAGGCCCGGAGTTCGTCGTCGAACGCCTCCACCTCGACGGCACGGCGGTGCAGCACCGGCTCGCCGGTGACGGTGACTGGGCGGACAGTCATTCTTCTCCTTCATTGGGATGGCTTCAGTGGGTGTTGCCACCGCTACGTCAATCGAGGCTATGGAACGATACAGCTACATATATGCGAAGAGCCGTCCCGACGTGCGGGACGGCTCTTCTTGCCGGCTGCTGCCGGACCTTCGGGGTGAGTAACGGGGATTGAACCCGCGACCTCCTGGACCACAACCAGGCGCTCTGCCAGCTGAGCTATACCCACCATGTGCCCTCTTGTTCCTCCCGACGGGCCCCGCTCAAGCGGTTCCTGCCGGTCTCCAACCAGTAAGGCAACGCAGACCAGTTTACATGCTTTTCATCTGGCTTTTGCCACTTTAGACCATTCCCGGCGGGAAAGTGGCGCACCTAACAATCTAGGGCGTCTGAGTGGCATTGATGCCGGCTGCGATCTTCTTGGCAGTAGCGGAATCCGGGCCGGGGGAGGGGACGAAGACTGCCTCACGGTAGTACCGAAGTTCGTTGATGGAGTCCTTGATGTCTCCCAAGGCGCGGTGGCCGCCGCTCTTGGCAGGGGACTGGAAATAGGCGCGGGTGAACCAGCGGCGGGACAGCTCCTTGATGGTTGAGACGTCGATGATCCGGTAGTGCAAATGGTCGACGACGCGCGGCATGTCCCGGGCCAAAAACGTCCGGTCCGTGCCCACGGAGTTGCCGGCCAACTGTGCCTTGCGCGGTTCCGGGACCCACTTCGTGATGTAGTCCATCACCTTGTCTTCGGCCTCAGCCATGGTCATGCCGTGCGGGAGTTCGTCCAACAGCTTGGAAGTGGTGTGCATGGTTCGGACGAAGTCATTCATCTGGGCCAAGGCCTCGGCGCTGGGCTTGATGACAACATCGACTCCCTCGCCCAGGACGTTGAGTTCCGAGTCGGTGACCAGGACGGCAACCTCGATCAGCGCATCCGCCTCGAGGTCCAGCCCGGTCATTTCGCAGTCGATCCAGACAATGTGTTCGTTAGAGATTGGCACCCGTCAAATGTATCGCGTCTGGGTCTTGCCGCGCGGGTCCGTTCTCAGGGGGCCGGCCGGGGGCCCGGTGCTAACATGCAGAAAGCAGCATCAGCCGCCGCCTGCTGATGCTGTGTCCGCCTGACCGTTCTGAGGCGTGCGGACCACCGCCGAGACGATGACCGCACCGGACCAGGTGTACCGACCCCGGAGTGATTGGACCGCCGAGACGATGACCGCGCAAAGACCTACGGCCGAGCCCTCCGTACCCGGGGGCAGAAGCGACGTTAAGGAGCGGTCCAGCCTGAGCATCGTCGAGGGCACTGTGGGTTCGTTCATGATGTTCTTCGGTTCTCTGGGCGTTGGCTGGCTGGCATCAGTGTCCGAACTACGCCGCTGGCCGTTGCTGATCTTCCTGCGTGTGGAACTGGTAGGGGTCATTCTGTCGGTGATCCTGCTCGCTTTGGGCGGCATGATTTTGGTTCGCGCGTGGCTGCGTCTGGGCCAGCAATTCACGGTTTGGGGTGCTGAGACGCGCCGGGCCACGCTGACCGCGATCGTCGCCTGGGGAGCGCCTCTGGCGCTGAGCATCCCGCTGTTCAGCCGCGATGTGTACGCCTACATTGCGCAGGGCAAAGTCATGGTTAACAACCTGAATCCGTACGTGGACGGGTATGACCAGTTGCAGAATTACCTGCAGACCGGCGCCGACGACCTGTGGGCGCGCAGCCCCACGCCCTACGGCCCGATCTTCCTGTGGATGGAAGAGTTCATCGTCTGGCTCAGCGGCGGGCACCCGGAATACTCCATCGTGATGTTCCGGATCCTCGCGATTGCCGGCGCCGCCATGTGCGTCTACTACGGTCCGAAACTCGCGGAGCTGCACGGGATCAATCCAAACCGCGCGCTCTGGCTGGCCTGCGCCAACCCGCTGTTCCTGACCACATTAATTGCCAGCATCCACAACGACGCCCTGATGCTCGGACTCGCTCTGGCAGGCCTTTACTATGCGGCGACCCGCCGGGCGCTGCTGGGCATTCTGCTGGTGACACTCTCCATAGGCATCAAGCCGATCACGCTGATCTTCCTGCCGTTTATCGGGCTGCTGTGGGCGGGCAAGGGGGCCAGTTGGCCGCGGAAGTTCGGCTATTGGACCATGACCGCAGGCCTGTCCTTCGGGCTGCTTGCAGTGCTGGGAGTGATCAACGGTCTTGGTTTCGGCTGGATCGGAGCCCTCAGCCAGCAGGGCGCCGGCCTGATGATCTGGTACGCACCGGTCGGACTGCTGGGGATCTTGCTAGGGCTTGTGGCCGGGGGACTTGGGTTCGACGGGGCTGCGGTGCAATCGGCGGTCTACACGGCCGGAAAAGTCGCGGCGGTGCTCATAGTGCTCTACACCATGTTCCGAGGCAGCTACGACCGGATCGTCCGGCGGTTGGCGCTGGCGCTGGCCGCAGTGGTGCTGCTGGGCCCGATGATCCAGCCCTGGTACATCGTCTGGCTGCTGCCGCTCTTCGCCGCCACCGGGATTCGGAATGACTGGCAGGTGCGCACCGTCTACGCGGTGACGTCGTTCCTCATGATTTACGCGATCACGGACCAGCTGGATATCTTCCCGTACATCGAGTTCAACCTCGACATGGCCCGGCTCCTTGCCTGCATCGTGGCGGTCGCCTTCGCCCTGTACCTGGTGTTCGTGGACCCGAAAACCCGCAAACTCTTCCGCAAGAAATACGCCGATGCAGACGACCAGCGCCTCTTCTGAGGCCCTGATCTGCGTCCGGCAGCTACCTAGGAGATTGTAGGCCTCATGACCAACGACGCCGAACACATCATCGCAGCGGACTTTGACGTCACCGACTGGGTTCCCGAGCCGTACGAAGTCGAAGGAACCAACTCCGATCTGAGCCGCGTACTCGTGACCAAGGTTTTTGACGGGTTAATCACAGGAACCAGTCGCGCCGAGTTGCTCATGGCCGGGAACGCTACCGGTGCCGGCTACGTCGCGTCCGAGGTCTTCACCGGATCTGTGGACGGCCGCGAAGGCACCATGGTGATCCAACACTGGGGCCTCGCCGAGGGCGAAGCCGCGGCCAGCGACGGTCACATCATCCCGGGTTCCGGTACAGGCGCCCTCGAAGGAATCGTGGGCAAAGCCATCTACGTGCAGGACGCAGCAGGGCAGCACAGCCTAGAACTGCGGGTGTTCTTCCGCGAGGACGAGTCCGCGGTTCGGAGTTGAATCAACTAAACTCGGTAGGTGCACCGCCGGTCCCCCTGGGATGGCGACGCTGCCATCCAAGCGTGAGTAAGGGAAACTACCTGGCATGAGCCTTGCCGAATATGCGAGCGAGAACCGCCTCCACCGAGTCGGCGCCCGGCCCTCGCTGTTCCGATACCTATCGGAAGCATGGACCCGTCGCGACTTCGCCGTCGCCATGGCGCGGGGCAAGATCGAGGCGTCCAACCAGCGCAACAGGCTCGGCATGCTCTGGATCTTCATTAAGCCCACGTTGAATGCACTGATGTACGGGGCGATTTTCGGCATCCTGCAAGGCGCTAACCGCCCTGAAAACTTCCCCATGTACGTGGTGATCGGCGTTTTCCTCTTCGAGTTTTTCGCCACCTCCATGAACAACGGCGCCAAGTCCATCACCGGAAACGGCGCCTTGGTTCAGTCGTTGGCCTTCCCACGCATCACGTTGCCCGTCTCCACAGTGCTCCAGAACCTGATGACGCTCGTGCCAATGCTGGCCGTGATGTTCATCTACATCCTGATCTTGGGCGCCCCGATCAGTGTGGAATGGCTGCTGATTATCCCACTGGTTGCCATCTTCACGGTCTTCAACTTGGGTGTTGCACTCATCGCCGCCAGGCTGACTGTCCATGTTAGGGACCTGACCCAGCTACTCCCGCTCGTGACCCGGATCTTGTTCTATACGTCGGGCGTCCTATTTGCGATCGACCGCATCCTGGCATCCCATCCTTGGGCCGTCAGGATCTTCGACTTCCATCCTTTGCACGAAATCCTCTCCATCGCCCGAGGGATCCTGATGCCGGGGATGGACTACGACCCAATGTACTGGCTCTACTTTTCCGTCTGGTCGGTGGCGGTTTTCCTTGCCGGGGTCCTGTTCTTTTGGGTAGCTGAGGAGCGGTATGGCCGAGTTGACTGAGACAGGAGAAGAGTTGATCGGCACAGAGGCGACATCCGACGGACGGAAACCCGTGGTTGTCGTGGACGACCTCCACGTGAAGTACCACGTCCATGCCGGTGGCAAACCGGTCAAGGGAACGGGACGTTCACTGCTGCAGAGGGCCGCCGGCCGAGTGCGGACAGTCCACGCCCTGAAAGGGATATCGTTCACAGCGTACGAGAACGAGTCCATTGGAGTCATCGGTTCCAACGGTTCCGGAAAGTCCACCCTGATGCGGACTCTGGTCGGCCTCACCCCGCCTGCCCAGGGCGCCGTTTACGCCACCTCTCGTCCTAACCTGCTGGGTGTTGGAGCTGCCTTGATCCCCGACTTGTCGGGCGAAAAGAACATCCAGCTCGGTGGTTTGGCTCTCGGGTTCTCTAAGCAAGAGATCAACGAGCTCCGGGACAAGATCGTGGAGTTCGCCGAGCTGGAAGACTTCATCGATCTGCCTATGCGGACTTATTCATCCGGCATGCAGGCACGGCTGAAGTTCGCCATTGCAGCCTCGAAGCAGCACGAGATTCTGATCGTCGACGAAGCCCTCGCCGTGGGGGACCAGCGCTTCCGCGAACGCAGCGAGGCACGAATCCGGGAGATCCGCGAGAACGCCGGCACCGTGTTCCTGGTCTCGCACTCCATGAAATCCATTCTGGACACCTGCAGCCGGGTGATCTGGATCAATAAGGGTGTTCTGGAAATGGACGGCGACCCGAAGGAAGTCGTGAAGGCCTACCGGGAGTCCAGGAAATAGTGGCCTCTACATCCGCCCTGCCTCCGTTGGAGGAGCGCCCCGGCGTTTCCTACATCATGCCGGTTCTCAACGAGGCTGCGCATATTCAGGATGCCGTCCAGAGCATTCTGGGGCAGGAATACGACGGGCCCAAAGAGGTGGTGGTTGCCCTCGGCCCTTCAACGGATGGCACCAACCGGATCGTTGCCGAACTTCAAGCTCAGGAGCCGCGGCTGCGCAGCGTCGCCAGCCCTACCGGCCGGACGCCGGCCGGCCTCAATCTTGCTCTTCAGGCCTCTCAGTTTCCGGTGATAGTTCGGGTGGACGCGCACACTGAACTGGAACCGCACTACACCGCGCGCGCGGTGGAAACCCTCCGCCGGACCGGTGCGGCAGATGTGGGCGGGCTCATGGACGCCCAAGGGAAGACCGCGTTCCAGCGGGCGGTAGCCGCGGCATACGTGTCTCCGTTGGGACTCGGCGGCGCCGCGTACCACAGCGGTGCGCCCGAGGGACCGGCCGAGTCGGCATATCTTGGAGTCTTCCGACGCGAAGTCTTCGACGAAGTAGGACTTTTTGAAGAGACCCTGTGGCGCGGACAGGACTGGGACATGTGCTTGCGGCTGCGCCAGGCCGGCTTTGACGTCTGGTTCGACCCAGAGCTTAAGGTCACTTACTGGCCGCGAGCCAACTTTGGCAAGCTCGTACGGCAGTTCTACGCGGCCGGCATTTGGCGTGCAGAGCTTGCCCGACGGCACCGGGAAGGCAAGTCCCTACGGCACTTCATGCCCCCGCTGTTGGTGGCGGGCTTGGCGGCCGGCGCTTCCGGCGCTGTGCTCTCGGCAACGGGGGTCACCCGCCACTCTCCTGCCTGGTTGAAGTACCCTACGGCTGCCGCCGGCCTGATCCCGGCTCTCTATGGTGCAGGCATCGCCTACGCGTCCGCCACCATGGCGGGCGGTCTAGGCAAGCCGGAACGACTTCGTTTGCTGGCGGTGCTGCCCGGCATCCACGTCAGCTGGGGCTTGGGCTACCTTCGCGGCCGGCTCTTCGGCGCCGCTGGCACTGTCGACACCAGCCGGAGGAAGTCGTGACCGGTACCACCCGCCCGGCGCGTCCCACGCTCGAGCAGTTGCGCGCCGTCGCCCAGCCGCCGGAGGTGCGCAGCCGCAAGAATGCGGAGCACTGGACCGCCGAGCTGTACCTGCGGCACATCTCCATCTACCTGACCAGCGCGCTGGTGCGTACCCCCATCAGCGCCAACGGCGTCACCGGGCTGATGATCCTGTCCGGCTGGGCGATCTCCGCCTGCCTGCTCATCCCAGGCATCTGGGGTCCGCTGCTGGCGGTGTTCTTCTCGCAGCTTCAGTTGTACTTCGACTGCAGTGATGGGGAAGTGGCGCGCTGGCGCGGCACGCAGAGCCCAAAAGGCATCTTCCTGGACAAGATCGGCCATTACACCACCGAAGGCTTGATACCCATCGCGCTGGGACTGCGTTGCCTTGGGGACCTTGGCCTGCTTGGCAGTGATCCGGGACAGGCGTATTTCCTCCTATTCCTTGGCGCAGTGCTGGCGTTCCTGATCGTGCTGAACAAGGCGCAGAACGAGATGGTCCACGCCAGTCGGGCGCTGGCCGGACTGGATAAGCTGCCGGACACCGCCGCGGCGAAGGGAGTCCCGTCAGCGACTCTGGTCGGACGGTTACGCCGATTGGCCCGGTTCCTGCCCTTCCACCGGGTGCTGCATTCGGTGGAAATGAGCCTAATGATCTTGGCGGCCTCAGTGGTTTCGGTGGTTGCAGGCGTTCCGGCACTAGGGGAGCGCTGGCTGCTCTACGTAATGGTGCCGGCAGTTCTGTTGGTCAACATCGGCCACTTCGTGGCGATCATGGCGTCACCGAGGCTGCGAAAGTGAGCGCTACAGTGCCGGAGAAACGTTCAACAGCGCCACGAGACTCCACTATGGCGCCAACCTTCGGTGTTGTCATCTTGACCCAGGGCACGCGGCCGGATGATCTACAACGCGGCTTTGCCTCACTTCAATCCCAGCGTGGCGTCAGCCTGGACGTGGTCGTGGTCGGTAACGGTTGGATGCCCGAAGGGCTGCCCCCAGGCTTCAAGTCGCTGCACTTGGAAGAAAACCTGGGAATACCGGCCGGGAGGAACGCGGGCGTTCCGCACGTCTCGGGGGACTTCCTCTTCTTCCTCGACGACGACGCCTGGTTGCCCGACGAAGACTTCCTCGTTTCCTGCGCAGACTTGTTCCGGGACCGGCCAGACATCGGCATGATCCAGCCGCGGATCGAAGACCCGGCGGACCCTGACGCGCCGCAGAGGTGGATCCCGCGGCTCCGCAAGGGCAGCGCCCACGCATCCAGCAACGTGTTTTCCGTCGTTGAGATGGCCATCGCCATGCGCCGCGACGTGTTTGATCGCACCGGCGGCTGGCCCTCTACCTTCTGGTACGCCCACGAAGGCATTGAATTCGCCTGGCGGGTCTGGGACACCGGTTTCCGCACCTGGTACGCCGGGGATTTGCGCGCAGGACACCCGGTGATTGATCCTCGCCGGCACGAGGAATTCTTCCGCCTCAACGCCCGCAATCGGGTCTGGCTTGCCCGGCGCAACCTGCGGTGGCCCTTCAGTTGGGCGTACGTAGGATCTTGGACGCTGGTCCAGGTCCTGCGCTCCCGAAAAGATCTGGGACAGCTCAAGCCGTGGTTCGCCGGTTGGCGTGCCGGCTGGCAGCAGGATCCGTGGGGGCCGGGGGAGAACAGGCGAAAGCTGAAGTGGTCCACCATCATCCGGATGGGCGCCTCAGGTCGCTGGCCGGTGATCTAGGCAACTCAGCTGTGCAATGGCTCCGGTTCGTCGAATCGTTAGCCTAAACTCTTAACAGGCAAATTAAAGGTTAATTCAAGGTTCGAGGTGTAGGCGTGGGCAAGACAGTCCTCACATACGGGACGTTCGACCTGTTCCATGTTGGTCATCTGAACGTCCTCCGGCGCTTGAGTGAGCTGGGGGACCGGCTGATCGTCGGTGTTTCTACCGATGACTTCAACGCGGTCAAGGGCAAGAAGCCTATCGTCCCTTTTGAGCAGCGGATCGAAATCGTGCGGGCCATCCGCTATGTCGATCTGGCGATCCCTGAGGAAAACTGGGAGCAGAAACGCCAGGACATCGAGAAGTACGGCGTCGATGTCTTTGGCATCGGCGAGGACTGGCGCGGAAAGTTTGACGACCTCAAGGATAAGGCCGAGGTCGTCTACCTGCCTCGGACCAGCGGTATCTCCACGACGGAGATGAAGCGGGTGCTGAGCGCCTTCGACGAACGCCACGTCGAGGAGCTGAAGCGGACTTTGGACAGTATCAGCCAGATCGTCAAAGAGCTGAGCTGAGCAACGTGCAGCATTCGCAAAGCACTGCTGCAGCTTGTGCCGGACGAATTGATTTAGGAGAGATCCATGGTTAGGAATTCAGTGCAGAGGGTGCTGCGCAGGGTTCATTCCGAGGCATCGAAGCAGGTTTCGGCAAGGGCCTTTGTCAGGCATGCTCGCCGGTCCGGACTGAGTGAGAATCACCGCATCCTGACTCACTTCCGGGTCCCGTTGATCTGGCGGATGGATCCCGAGCTGCGACTGCCGGAGCAGCGGCTGAAGACCTTTAAGTTGGTCAGGGACATACTCCACGACGCCGGGATCCCCTTTTGGGTGGTACCGCGACGGAGTAACCAACCCTCCGCTATCGGCGTCGCGGCTTCCGACAGAGGCCGAGTCTGGAGCGTCCTGCAGGCCTCGAATCAGCTTGGCCAATGGTATTGCGCGGCTGTTTCTGAAAAGAACCACGCGGCGCCCATAGTGAAGCGCGTAAGTTCCGGTGCCGCTGGCTCTCCGCAGGCGATTCGGATATGGGAATACGTGCGTGCCAATGTGCAAAGTTCTTTCACGGCCGGCCCTCAACAGGGCGTAGACATCCAGTTCTGGGACTTGGACGAGCAGGGCATCCTCCAGCCGCCGGTGTGGACTGAACGGGCTACGTCCCTGTCGCGGGTCGAGGCAGCGGACTGTGATGACCAAGGCGTCCCCAAAGTTTGGTCTGCTTATCAGCATTTGGCCTGGACACAGCTCAAGGTTGACGTTGTCTACACTTGGGTGGACGGCACTGACCCGGCTTGGCTGGAGAAGAAGGCAGAAGCAGCCGGCGTTGCGGACGTAGCTGCCTTTACCGAGCGCGCCCACCACGACGCCCGGTTTGCCGACCATGACGAGCTTCGCTACAGCCTGAGGTCACTTGAACAGTTTGCCCCGTGGGTCAACAACATCTGGATCGTTACAGCTGGCCAGACGCCGTCGTGGCTGAACACGGACAACCCCAAAGTACACATAGTGGACCACAAGGACATCTGGCCGGATGAAACCGGACTGCCGAACTTCAACTCGCATGCGATTGAAGCCTGCCTGCACCGCATTCCGGGGCTGTCAGAGTACTTCCTCTACCTCAATGACGACATGCTGCTGGGTCGGCCCGTTGCCTCCGAGCTCTTCTTCCACCCGAATGGCGTCGGCAAGGTTTTCCAGTCCCGGGCTCTCGTCGACTTCCGTGCGCCTGTAATTGGCGAGATCGCTTCGTCCACTGCCGCCAAGAACGCGCGTGAGATCCTCATCCAAGATTTCGGAGTGGTCCAGACGCAGAAGTTTTTCCATACGGCCGCTGCCCTGCGGGTGTCGGTCATGGAAGACCTTGAGGACCGCCATCCGGCCGCCTTCAAGGAAACGAGGGGCGCGGTCTTCCGCACCACAAGCGATATTGCCGCAGCTGGTTCGCTATATCTCAACCATGCATTGGCGAGCGGTGCTGCCGTTCCTGGAAGGCTCCGTTACGAATACGTGGACCCAGCCACCGAGGACGGGCTAAAACGCATGAGCGCCATCGCCCGCAGCCGTGCCTACGATGCCTTCTGCGTGAACGATGGAGCCACGGAGCAGACAGACGAGGAACGCCAAGCTTCGGACCGGCTAATCCGGCGGTTCCTGGCCTCCTATCTTCCCGTACCGAGTCAATTCGAAAGAACCAGTGACAATGACGGCAACTAGCCTTGATCTGAGTGCGTCAGCAAGCGACGAGCCAAAGACGACAGCCAACACCCCCGACCGGGACAACCACGGGGGGTTTTCCCTAGTGGTCGCGATGTACAACATCGGACGATATCTTGACGATTTCTTCCGTTCGTTGGAACAGCAGAACTACGGCTTCGAGAAACTCGACGTAGTTCTTGTCAATGATGGTTCGACAGACGACACGGGTTCAATTGCCGACGCTTGGGCGGAACGGCACTCGAATGTCACTGTGCTGCACAAGGAGAACGGCGGTCAGGCTTCGGCCCGAAACCTCGGACTCTCCGCGGTTAGGCATGAATGGGTTTGTTTCGTCGATCCGGACGACATGCTGGACGCAGACTACTTTGCTGAATCGCATAAGTTCATGGTTAGCAAGGACCATCGCGAGGCAGTACTGTATGCCACCAACCCAATTTTCTTTGAGGAAACTACTGGTGAAGTCAGGGACGGGCATCCGTTGCGCGGCCGATTTACGGGTGGCAATCGCGTCGTTGACTTGCGCGGTTATCCCAACTCCATCCAAATGCAGGCAACAACAGCGTTCTTTCGCGTTTCTGTGCTGAGAGAGCATGAGATCTACTTTGGTGAGCAGATTCGTCCGAAGTTCGAGGATGCACACTTCGTTTCCAACTACTTGCTTCGTTCCGAACTCCCGCTGATCGGGATAGTTTCCTCGTCTAAGTACCTGTACCGCCGTAGGTCTGACGGTACTTCCACACTGCAGACCAGCCACGGCAATCCTGGGAGCTACACCGACGTGCCCCGGTATGGCCTCCTCGACATTCTCCGCCGAGCCAACGAGCTAAAAGGCACTGTGCCGCAATGGCTGCAGAATGTGGTGCTTTACGATGTCTTCTGGTATCTCAAGAGTGACCAGGCGATTTTCTCGGCAAGTGCAGGGCTACCCGATGAGGTGTTTGACGAGTACCACTCTCTGCTAACTGAGATCCTCGGTTACATAGATGAGGAGTCGGTCATGGCTTTCGATGCTATGCCGATCGCACTGTGGATGCGGCAGGCCCTTATTTGGGGCTACGACTCCGCTCCATTTGTCACGGACTACGCCATAGTCCGTCCGCTAGACCCCCTGCAGAACCTCGTCAAGCTGACGTATCGGTATACAGGCGAGTTGCCCGAGGAAGAAATTTTCGTTAAGGGTCGCCGGGTTCAGCCAAGGCACGCAAAAATTCAACATTTGAACTTTTTACGGCGAACGGTTTTGAAGGAACGTACGCTTTGGATCTCCGCGGAAGGCACGGCAAAGCTTCGGCTCAATGGCCGCTTGGTTCGGTTCGTCCAGAATGAACCGAATCGGCCCGATTCGACTCTTCACGTTAGCAAGCTTTCCGCGATGCGTGAGGCGATGATTCGCGCGACTCCGGTCCGGTATCGTAAGAGGGAATCCACGCGCAAACGATACTTCCTGCGCTGGGCCAAAGCCCAGACCAACAGGACCACTCGGGCGTTGACCAAGGAGAATCTTCTCGATGTGTGGACTGCCTGGTTGCTGAGGTCTCCCGCGGTCAAAGCCAAGTATGGGTCCGCTTGGGTGTTAATGGACCGGGACAACGAAGCCAATGACAGTGCCGAAGAGCTGTATCACTGGTTGCGTGCCAATCGCCCGAAGATCAATGCGTGGTACGTTTTACGCCGCGACGCTCCCGACTGGGACAGGCTCCAGAAGGCTGGCGTGAAACTGGTCGAATATGGTTCCTTCCAGTGGAAGCTGCTGATGCTCTCCGCCGACCATTATGCTTCCTCGCACATTGACAACTATGTAGTAAAGCCCCTGCCGCAGAAGTACGGATCCCGGCAGTGGCGGTTCACCTTCCTCCAGCACGGGATCATCAAGGGAGATCTGTCTCGTTGGCTGAACCCGAAGTCAGTGGACCTGTTCATCACTTCCACCAGGGACGAATACAACAGCATTGCCGGGGACGGATCGCCCTACCGGTTTAGTTCCAAGGAGGTCAGGCTCACAGGTCTGCCCCGTCATGACGCGCTGCTGCGCAAGCGCCAAGCCGTAGAACGTCCGAATCTGATACTTATTGCACCTACCTGGCGCAGCTACTTGGTCGGCCAGACACTGACCGGCTCTGCCGCGAGGGAGCATAACGATGGCTTCACAGAAAGCGACTATGTAAGGAACTACAAGGCGTTGTTACATTCGCCAAAGCTCCGGGCCGTAGCCGAGGAGTACGACCTAACTATCGCCTTCATGCCGCACCCCAACACCCAACCGTACATGGACGCTTTCGAGGTCCCCGAGTACGTCGAGATCAAACGATACGGCGCCGACGATGTGCAACAGGTGATGGCCGAGACCGCAGTGATGGTCACCGACTACTCATCGATTGCCTTCAACATTGCGTACCTGGACAGTGCAGTCGTCTACTTCCAATTTGATCGTGATGAATACTTCGGCGGGGGACACACGGAACGCCCCGGCTATTTCTCCTACGAAGAAAACGGCTTCGGTCCTGTTGTAGAAAATGTCGAGTCGGCCGTGGAGGCGACGTCCTACATCGCTGCCCGTGGTGGGCCAGAACAGCTCTACCAAGACAGAATCAAGGCCACCTTCCCCGTCCGGGATGGCAGCAACTCTTTGCGCGTCTTTAACGCTATGAGGGACAGCGCGAAGCCGCTGAGTTTTAAGAAAGCAATTAAACCATTTGATTCGGGTCTGGATAAGTGGCTTGCGCCTGTGTCCCCATCCAGGCCGATGCCGGTTGAAGGGACGAAGTGAAGGCGCATCGCGGCACTGTCCAAGAGTTGAGCGCCAGCGCATCAGGACGTCGGGATAGTTATATAGATAATCTCAAGGCCGTCCTCATCGTTCTGGTAGTGGTCGGACATGCTGCTGGCCAGACGCTTGGTTCTTTCGCTCCCAGCGGTTTTCTATACACATGGATATATTTTTTCCACATGCCGGCGTTCGTGCTGCTTTCAGGCATGTTGACGCGTGGTATAAAGATTGCAGACAAGGAAGTCGGTAGCTTAGTCCGGACCTTGCTTGTGCCTTACGTGATATTCCAAGCGATTTATATGGCCTACTATGACTATAGAGGATACCCCGTTGATTGGAATATCGACCGGTTTCTGTCACCGATGTATCTTCTGTGGTTCCTCCCTGCGTTGTTGATTTGGCGGTGGATGGCCCCGATCCTTCTCCGGATTCCATTCGTCATTCCTATTTCGATCCTAATATCGCTAGGAGCTGGACTGACCGGAAGTCTGGATAACACTCTTGCGCTTAACCGAGTATTCGCTTATCTGCCTTTCTTTGTCATCGGTCTTGTAATCGGCAGAGGTCGACTGCCCAAAAGTCGCGGTCTCGGCATAAAAACAGCGGCTGCGCTTGTACTAGTTGCGGCCATGCCATTTGCTATGGTGTTTCATGAAAAACTCGGTATCAACTGGCTATACTGGAATCTGACCTACGAGAAGCTCGAGGTCTCGACTATGTCTGGGATCGGGATTCGCTTAGGAATGATTGTCCTCGCACTCATCATGACGGCTGCCGTCTGCGTTCTTGTGCCGACTGGGCGAAACATTTTCACTCGATGCGGCGAGAATTCCATGTACGTCTACGTTCTTCACGGATTCATTACGTTAACCTTCGGACTATCGACAATAGACAGCCTCGTTCGTGAACCTTGGCAATTTGTAGTCGTCGTTGTGCTGGCGATCGTGATTTGCTTGCTACTTGCGAGTAATAGCGTGAAGACTATATTTCGCTTCTTGGTGTCGCCTCAATATGTTCCAGTCAGCCTGAAGGACCAGGACCGAGCTGTAAATTGAATTAGGAATTGGCGTAGATAGCCTGCTGCAACATAAAAACGTCATTAGTGATTTGAGCATAATGAATCAAGTAGATCTGTTTTCGGCCTTCAAGGCATATGACGTGCGGGGCATCGTCGGCGAAACCCTTACCTCCGCCACTGCCGAGGCGATAGGGGCGGCCTTCGTGGACGTGTTGGGTTTGGACGGGGAGGAGGTTTTAGTGGGCGGCGACGCGCGACCGTCTTCGCCGGTGTTCGAGGATGCATTTGCTGCCGGTGCGGCTGCCCGCGGGGCAAACCCGGTTATGCTTGGGCGGATCTCCACCGACCAGTTGTACTATGCCTGCGGAGTCCGGGCCGCGGCCGGTGCCGTTTTCACCGCCAGCCACAATCCTGCGCAGTACAACGGGATTAAGTTGGCCCGCCCCGGTGCGGTTCCGGTCTCGGCTGAGACCGGACTGTTTGCTGTACGAGACGCAGCCGCTTCATATCTCGCTGTGGGGATTCCCAGTCCGGCGGGAGTTGGCGTCGTTGCAGGGACCATCTCTGAAGCGGACACGCTTCTCGGCTACGCGAAGCACCTGCGCTCGCTTGTTGATCTTGCCGGGAACCGGACCCTGAAAGTAGTAGTTGATGCCGGTAATGGGATGGCGGGACTAACCACACCGGCCGTTCTAGGGGACAAGTTGCTGCCGGGTTTGCCGCTCCAGATCGTTCCGCTTTACTTCGAGCTCGACGGTACTTTCCCTAACCACCCGGCAAACCCCCTTGAGCCAGAGAACCTGCTCGACCTGCAGGCTGCAGTCGTCGAACAAGGCGCCGACATTGGCCTGGCCTTCGACGGTGACGCGGATCGCTGCTTCGTCGTGGACGAGCGCGGTACGCCAGTCTCTCCATCCGCGGTGACTGCCCTGGTAGCTAGCCGCGAGATTGCCCGCGCTCAGGCGGCAGGCGAGGCAGAACCGGTCATCATTCACAATCTGATCACCTCTCGCGCTGTCCCCGAACTGGTGGCGGCCAAGGGCGGACGCGCTGTCCGCACTCGTGTTGGCCACTCGTTCATCAAAGCCGTGATGGCCAGCGAGGGTGCGGTTTTCGGAGGGGAGCACTCGGCCCACTACTACTTCCGGGACTTCTTCAACGCCGACACCGGGATGTTGGCGGCCATGCATGTGCTGGCAGCCCTCGCCGACCAAGACCGGCCACTTTCGGAGTTGGCGCGCGAATATGAACCGTACTTCGCTTCCGGAGAAATCAACTCGGAGGTAACTGACAAGCTCGCCGCCGTCGAACGCGTGTTGTCATCCTTCCGAGGGGAGGAAGTGAATGTCGAGACATTGGATGGCACCACGGTCTCCGCCGTCAATGGTTCTTGGTGGTTCAACCTGCGACCGTCCAACACGGAACCGTTCCTGCGCTTTAACGGCGAGGCTAGGGAGAAAGCGGTCATGGAACGCTTACGAGACCGAGTTCTATCGCTCGTGCGGCAGGGGGACTGATGCGTCCAGACGATGTGCTTAAGCGCTTCTACAGTGTTATTCCGGCGGGCGGCGTGGGTACTCGGTTGTGGCCGCTGTCCCGGGCGGCTGCGCCGAAGTTCCTTCACGATCTGACAGGCTCCGGATCTACGCTGATCCGAGCAACTTACGCGCGTCTGGCGCCGCTGAGCGGTGGGCGGACAATGGTCGTCTCGGGCCGTGCCCATCGCCGCGCAGTGATGGAGCAGTTGCCTGAACTCGCGGCCGCCAACCTTGTGCTCGAACCGGAGCCGAAGGACTCTGCAGCGGCAATTGGGCTGGCAGCGGCAATTCTGCACTATCGCGACCCCTCGATCATCATGGGCTCCTTCGCCGCGGACCAGGTTATTCACCCGGTGGAGGCCTTCCAATCCGCAGTCCGCGATGCAGTTCACGTCGCAGCCGAGGGTTACATCGTCACCATCGGAATCACCCCTACGCACGCATCCACGGGGTTCGGGTACATCAGGACTGCGGACCCCCTGAATCTAGCCAGTGCACCGAGCGCATTCGCTGTAGCGGATTACGTGGAGAAGCCAGACGAAGGAACAGCAGCCTCATATCTTGCGACCGGCGGTTATCACTGGAATGCGGGCATGTTCGTCGCGCCGGTAGACCTTCTGCTCAAGCACTTGGAAGCGAACGAGCCGGAGTTGCATGCCGGCCTGATGGAAATCGCCGCAGTGTGGGGGACGCCCGCGCGAGCAGAAACGGTGCAACGCGTATGGCCCTCGCTGCCGAAGACGGCCATCGACTACGCGGTGGCTGAGCCCGCCGCCGCCGCTGGTGATGTGGCGATGATTCCCGGCGGCTTTAGTTGGGATGACGTAGGGGACTTCGCCGCGATCGGTCGGCTAAATGCGGCTGCCGAAATGTCCGACTTGACGGTGCTGGGAGAGGGCGCGCGCGTGTACTCCGATACCGCCTCCGGCGTCGTGGTCTCCGACACCAAGCGTGTCATCGCGCTGATCGGTATAGACAATGTGGTCGTGGTGGACACCCCGGACGCGCTGCTGGTCACCACAAAGGAACACGCTCAGCAGGTTAAGTCCGCCGTCGAGCACCTAAGGGCTAGCGGAGACATAGACGTGCTTTAGACCCTGCCGTCGCAGGGCATCTCACTGGCTTAGGCCCTGACTGTCAGCGTCTGATTCGTGCCTCCATAAGGTTTTTCCAAGGTACCTGCTCCACTCTTCACCTAGCCGTGTAGTCCCATGAGTGTTAAGAGGCACTCACGTACCGGCGGGTAAGTGGGGTGGTCGTCGTGAGGTTAGGTCGTATTTTGGCTGTGGTTGCCACAATGGTTCTGGCAACTACCAGCCTTGTTTCGGGAGCACAGGCGGCGTCAGCCGTAACTTATGACGAAAAGAGGGGACCTAATTACTCGAGCCGAGTCATACTAACGTTTGACGACTGCCCAGTGAACTTGACCGACTTTCAACGGGTCATAAAGTATGCGAAGCGCAAGAACGACGGACATGTCTTTGCGCCGACGGGTGTTTGTATTGAGAGATTCCGCCAGAAATATGGAGTAGATCTCGCAAAGCTCGCCCGGAGCTATGGTCAATACGTCATCAACCATAGTGTCAACCATCCGAAAGATCTCCGTAAGCTCAGTTGCGAAGGCGTGGCACGCGAACTCGGTCGGCCTGGTGTCGTGACGAATTACGGGCGGCCTCCATATGGAGGCATTGACGCGACTGTCAGATGTGGTTACGCGAGGGTGAGCATGAAGCCATGGCTTTGGACCGGAAGTACAGGGGACTGGATGGGCAAGTCGAAAGCGGAGATCATCGCAGCAGCCGCGAGGGTGGCGAAGCCTGGAGCGACTATCCTGATGCACATGGAGGACAAGGGTTTCAACCCTGACGCTATAAGCAAGATTAAGGCAAAGTTAGAGGATCGCGGACTGAGACTTTGTCGTGCTTATCGTGGCCTCGACAACAGGGGGGCCATTATTGGCAGCCCTGTGAAGTTGCCGAACCGACTCCCGTGCTGAGGCCGTGGACTTATTCGAGCAGCGGGTACTAGGTGTCAATCACGTCGGATAGCCCGCGATCCTTTGCGGCAAAGGTCCGCCACGCACATGGAAGCCGGCCTCGGTCCTGCCGAACAGACTCCTGGCCAAGCACCTAAACAAAAAGTGTGGCGAGCGGCACCGTGGCAATCCCGCGAGTTCCGACGGTCTCGCTGCGCTAGCGGCCTCTTCTGTGATCGCGAGGTCAGTGCTGTTTCTGCCGCCCTCACACGTCCACAGATGATCGACTACGAGTTGGGTAAAGGGAGTGGATGTCGCTTGATGTGCGGTTCCTTCGTATTCATACCTGACAGCAGTCCGGCGCTGATTGTCCTAGGGCGTGAAGAGGCGCGCAGCGGTTGTTTCCGTTTGAACACTCCTCACCGAATCGATCAATTCTGCAGAACCTCGAGACAACCCAGCCACAACGGCAATACACTGCAGCTAGCATTCCTGCAGGCCGCACCCTCCGAAAGCCACTGTTCACGAGGACGTAGCCGCACACCGAAGGGGGAAACGGTGAGGGTTCGCCAAATTCTGACAACGCTGGCCGCCCTTGCATTGGTGGCCGGCAGCTTTGTCTCCAGTGCACAAGCGGCCTCAGCGGCGACTTACGATGAGCGGCGCGGGCCCAACTACAGCCAGCGCGTCATCCTGACCTATGACGGGTGTCCCACGAGCCTGACGGCCTTCAAGACGGTGCTCAAGTACGCCAAGAAGAAGAACGATGGCCTCGTTTTGGCTCCCACCGGGAGGTGCCTCGCCAAGTATCGAGAGCGGAACGGTGTGGACCTGGCCAAGCTGGCGCGTGCCCATGGCCAGTATGTAATAAACCACAGCATTACCCACCCCAAGAACTTCGACAAGCTCAGCTGCGCCGCCGTCGCTCGAGAGCTGCGGGCTCCTGGCGTCGTGACTAACTTCGGCCGCCCACCGTACGGCAAGCTGGGTGGATCAGTCCGCTGCGGATACAAGAAGGTTGGGATGAAGCCATGGAACTGGACCGGCTACACCAAAGACGCACAGGGAAAGTCCAAGGCGCAGGTGGTTTCAGCCGGCGCGAAGTTGGCCAAACCGGGAGCCACCATCCTGATGCATATGGGGTGGAAAGCCTTCAACCCGGACGCCATCGCTAAGATCAAGGCTGGGCTGGAAGACCGCGGTCTGAGGGTTTGCCGGGCCTACCGCGGTCTGGACAACAGAGGCGCCATCGTCACTAGTCCTAGGAAGCTGCCGCAAAGGCTTCCCTGCTGATTTTGGGCTTCGGCCTGCCGCGGATGGCCCGCGGCAGACGAAAGCTGTGGACTACAGGCTGCGCCAGTCCCGGATGAACGGACCGTAGCCGTTGCCCCAGGGCTTCTCTGTGTCCCGCCAGTTGACGATGCTCGGATCCTGGTTCTCACCGATCAATGCGGAGTGGTTCCAGTCGTCGGGCAGGACGGCGCGGTCGGCTCCGACCACGGCGTTGAGGGCCTCCCCGAAGTCCATTTCATAGTTGAGTAGCAGGGTGGCCACGCGGCGGGCCAGCCCGGACTTCCGAGCAACCTCAAGGTCCAGTACGAAGACCGACGCGTCAAAGACCCGGAAATCGAACTGATGGGCAGCGTGCGTCACAGCGACCATCTCCATGGCCTTGCGGTGATTCTGGCCGTGACGGCCCGAGATGGAGCGCAGCAACGCGAAGCCGCTCTGCCGCCCCTTACGGTGCTCGTCCCGTGCCGCCAGCGGCCGGTCCTTCAGAGGCAAGGCGGCCATCTTGGCCAGATCCCCGCGCACTAGGGTTGCGGCGTTGAGAAAGACCGCGCGCTTCGCGCCGGCCAGAAGCTCCGGGACCAAGGCCAACAACAATTCCCGATGCTTCAGGCTCGAGTTCTCGCGGATGAGGTGATCGTCGCGCAGAGCCTTGGCAGACAACCAGACGACCTCCAGGCGGGGATCTATCGCTTCAGCTTCGGCACGGGTTGCGGCCGGGACGTCATCCTCCATGATCCAGACGCGCACCTTCCCCTCTGTGTGCTCCACCACGGAGTGCAGCAGTTTGGGCAGGTGCGGTGCGCTGGCCTTGCCATGGTCCAGCACGACGTCAGTGGCGTCATGCTGGGCGGGCACACCAGTCGGCGCGGCAGCAGCGACAAGCCGCGCGACGTCGTCGTCCTTTACCTCAGTCTCCGGGGCCTGGGCGAGGAACTTGTCCGCCTCCGCCATGGCCGGCGCGCAGACCTCGGCCCATGTCCGGTAAACGTCCTCCTTGGCGGCTCCGGACGTGATCAGCGGGATGATCGCCGCGACCTTGTCCAGAATGCCGGTGCGGATCGCGTCGAACTCTGCCTGGGAAGTATCGATCAGTCCGCCAAAGCGCACGTCGGAGCGGTTCTTCGGCATGAAGTCGACTTCGCAGCCCACGGAGCGTGCCGGAAGGAAGCAGTGCAGCCGCGAGGTGCTGATGTTCTTGTAATCGGTGTGGTAGCCCTTGATCCAGGTCCGAGCCGTTTCAAGCTTCTTCGCGAACGGCATCTCCCGCATGCCCTTCTGGGTCTGCAGCAGGATGTCGCCGGGACCGGTCTGGGGCGCGTCCACAAATGCGGTCTTGGACCGCTCGTCCCGGCCGTCCCGCCGGAAAACGGTGTCCACGGTGGTGGTGATGCAGCCTGAGAAGAACGCGGGGATCCCGGCAGCACGCAGCAGGGCCACGGTCTGCCAGTCGCGGCAACCCACCGGCCCATGCTCCTTCAAATAAGCGATGGCCTCCGGTGTGAGCATTGCGGGCTTGTTCACATGGAAGGAGACGAAGATCGGCCGGATGTTCGGGTGGAACGGGAAGTTGAAGTGCTGGCCGAACGTGTGGTGCATGTACCAGCCAAAGGCCAGCATCCAGGTGTTCTTCGGGATGTCCTGCAACGGGCTGCTATCCCGGTGGGTCTCGACGACGGCGACCGTTGCGGCCGGCCCGTCGATGCGCCGCTCGTCCTTGACCTGGGACTGAATGTCTTTCAGGAAGCCCACGAGCGCCGGATCGCCGACGAACTTGAGGTTGGCGTGGCGCACCAGGTGGCCCATGGAGGCCAGCGTCTGGATGTAGTCGCCGACGTTTCGGGACCAGGCGTCCGGCTGCTGGTAGCTGAGCACGCCGAACGTGGCGTCCGCGGCAGGGACCTGGATGGGCTGGCGTCGCGCACCCTCCGGGAACCACGTCTGAAGCCGCTCGAACTCCCTTCGGACGTGCCCGGTGTGGGACGGTGCCGCGTCGCTGAGGCCGAAGGCGGTCAACGTGCGGGCCGAGTCCAGCTCGCCCCGGGCGAAGGCTTTCTGCGCCACATGCAGCACAGCCAGCGCGGTCCACTCCAGATGCGCCTCGTCCGCGAGCAGCCGGTCCAGGACCTTTGCAGCCGTCTCTGGCGCCTGCGAGAAGGCTGCCGCAAAATACTCGTCCGGGCACAGGGTGATGATCCGGTCGTCGCCCAGCTGCTCGAACTGCCCCCACGCCATCTCGGGGCCGGAGATCTCCAACAGGGCCATGCCCTGCAGTGCATGCACGAATTCATGGCTGGCACCGGCGTCGCGCAAGCTGTAGCTCGCCGCAAGAACCAGTTGGGCGCTGCCAGCAGCGATGTTTTGCCGGGCATCACCAATGAACTCCGGCACCAGAGTGCCGCCGCCCGAAACTGCGGTGATCAACGACGGCGAGGCTGCAGCCGCTGGCTGCTTAGTCTTGGCCCACGCCTCGGGGGCGGTCAACGGCACCGCTGGCGCTTGAGACGCGCCGGCGACGTTGGATACTGCGGGCAGGATGGCCCGCGCGGCCGGCTTGAGGGTGGTCTTCAGATGGCGTTTGCCGGTGCGCAGGACACGGCCGGCAAGGGAGTCTCGGTTGGTCAAAGTCTTGTCCTTGGCTGCAGCGGGTGGAGCGTCAGCCCTCCAGTGTACTGGCAACCCAAAGCGGAGCTTGACACGGCGGCCAGCCTTGCACAGTGGGAGCCGCCTGAAGCTATAGAGTTTGTGGCGGGCCGAATGGGCCCTTGAGAGCATGTCACTTGATCCCGCGAGGGGGAACCACCGTGTTGCAGACGCCGTCGGCAGCGTTTGAACCCAGCAAGGCCAGCGTATCCGCGGACGGGTTGTTGACGCTGTCCGGCACAGTGAGCTCAAGCCGGGAGCAGCCGGGTGACTACTCCTTCATCCTCGCGGTCCGTGGAACCAAAGCCGAACGCGAGTACGAAGCCCAGACCTCTCAGGAGACCGGCGGTACTGAGCAGGTAAGCTGCCGGATCCCGCTGGCGGATCTGGGCGCGGCCCCCGGGGAATTCGTGGACCTCTATTTCCAGTCCCGCCATGGCTCCGGCGCGGTGCGGACCCGGGTGAGTTGGCAGCTGCAGTCCCTGCGCTGGCTGCCCTACCCGACGAAATTCGGCAACCTCAGCTTTAAACGGAAGGCTGTGTGAGCACCGTGAACAGGATGAATTCAGTCGCCCGGGCGTCCACCCTGCCTGAGGGCAGGTACTTCATGGTCCTGTGGGGCCTGCCCGAAAGCTTCGGTGGCATGACCACCATGTGCCTGCACCGGGCGGGGGCCTTTACCCGATTCGGTGGGCGGACGGCTTCGATCATCACCTTCGAGCCGGAACCCAGCTATGAGGCCCTGGCAGACCGACTCCGCGAGCAGGGGAAGCTAGCCCGCGAAACCCAGGTACTCAACGTTTTCCAGCACTATCGAAACGCCGAGCTCTCGGCTCTCTCCGCCCTGAACGTGCCGACAGTCCCCGTGGACCAAGGCCTCGCCGGGGACCCCGATGTGGTCCTTGATCCTTCCGGGCAGGTTTTCATGCGCACGTTCATGCGGCCGGATGGAACAACGGTGGCCCACCGCACGTACTACCGCGCGGACGGTACCGAGTTCCTGCGCGACGAGGCCCCCGTCGACTCGGCTGGCACGGCCTTGGGACGCTACATCACGCTGCTCAACGGCGTGGGCCAGGCAGTGGGCCGCTGGCGTTCGGCCGGCGACTTCTACCGTCATTGGATGAAGGAGTTGGCTGCCGGGGACCGTGCTGCCTTCATTGTGGACAGCGGCTTTGCAGCGCGCGTCGTTGCTCCGCTGAACGAGCAGAACATCATCAAGATGGCGGTCATCCACAACAGTCACATCCTTGCTGGCGGAGACCCGTTCATTGGCAAGCTGGCCCCGGGCCGCAAACCGATCTTTGAAGACAGCGCTGCTTGGGATGGGTTGATATTCCTCACACGGAAGCACCGCCAGGATTACGAGGATCGGTTTGGGAAAGCGACGAACCTTTTCACCGTCTCCAATCCCAAGCCGCGCGCTGATGTTCTGCCGCCTTTCGAAGGGCGGGACCGAAACCGGGGTGTCATGGTGGTGCGCCTGGAAAACCAGAAAAACGTAGCCCACGCCGTCGAGGTTATGGCGTTGGTACACCAAGAGCTGCCCCATGTCGTCTTGGACGTTTACGGCACCGGTTCGCTGCAGGAGCAAGTGCAGGCCAAGATTTCGGAACTGGCGATGACCGACGTCGTACGGCTCCACGGACATACGCCGAATGCTGCCGAGCAGTTTGAGACGGCCGGCTTCTCCTTGCTGACCAGCCGTAACGAGGGCCAGCCGCTGGCGTTGATGGAGAGCCTGGGCCGCGGGTGCCCACCGGTGTCCTATGACATCCGTTATGGTCCCAGCGATGTGATCGAGGACAGCGTCAACGGCTTCCTAGTGCCGGCTCAGGACATAGCGGCCGCTGCCGAACGTGTGATTAAGCTCTGTACAGACCCTGAGTTGGCCCGCGCTATGGGCCAGGCGGCATGGGAGAGCAGTGAGCAGTTCTCTGATCCGGCGGTTGTCGGTCAGTGGGCAGGGGTGTTGGAGCAGGCGTGGCGGCAGGTGCCGGATCGTGTGGTGCTGTCCCGCATGGATTTCGTCCTTGAGGAAGTCGGACTGCCGGCCACCGGTGGATTGGAAATCCACGGCGAACTCACCTGGCGGCAGAGCTCCGGCCCGGCCGCAGAAGAACTGCTGCGCGCCCACTTGGTGATTGGCCGCCGGACCGAGGGCGGACCGGCGTTCATTCCTGCCGAGGTGCTGGAGCATGCACCCGGAAAGCTGCGGCTGCACGCCGCTGCCACTGATGGGCAGCTGGACGAAGGGGTTTCCGAAGCCAACGGCTTCTTGGACATCTTCTTGCAGGTGGAGGGCAATAACGTGCTGCGCACGTTCAGGATCGGCTACCCGGGCGCATCCTCATGGCGGCCGTATGCCACGCAGCACGGTTCGCTCAGCCTGCAATTCGCGTAGGCGGCCGTAGCGTCACGGCTCGGTCCGTGAACCGCCTTGGCCTAGTTACCGGCTGGCTTCAACATCCTCAGGGCGTTCCAGGCGCCGCGCGGATCTACCAACGGGCGGGTCAGCAGGACAATGGGCCGGGAAACGGTCGAGGCGCTGAACAGCACCGCAGAACCGATGACCACCAGGGCGCGAGCGGTCGGGCTGCCGGCGTCTAGCAGCGAGGTTGCCCCCACTATTGTCAGCAGGGGCAGATGGAGCAGGTACGGGCACATGGTGTGCTGGCCCGCCCGTGCGGTCCAGGCGCCTAGCCGCGTCGGTGCCCCGGGTCTTCCGGGCAGCATCAGCATGAACCCGGTGGCCATGATCGTGCCCACTGCCAGCACGACCAGCCGCCACACCATGCCCTCGACATCGCCCACCTCGAGCGCCTCGTAACCGATATCGCCAAGGAAAGGCGGCCGCCAGAAATCGTCCTGAAGCAAGAGAACAGCGGCAGCACCGAGGCCGACGACGGCTGCTCCCGCAGCGCGCAGCCGCCAGTCCTGCCGCCACTCCGAAACTCGGTCCACAATCCAGGGGCCCGCAAGGAAGACCGGAAGGAAGACCAGGATGCGCGAAAGCGAGAGGAAGCCATCGATCGCCGGACTCAGCCCGGCCAACAAAGCAACCACGACGGCGATTGGGATGGCGAACCGCAGTCCACGGAACCAAGGCGCCAGCAGGCGCCAGCCAGCCAAGGCCACCAGGAACCAGAGCCCAAAAGTCTGGGACGTAAAGGTCCAACTCGGTTGATCGCCCTCGAGCAGGTAGTTCGCGAGGAACGCGATCAGCTGGAAGATCACATACGGCACCAACAGTTGCCAGAAGACCTTAGAGAGTGTCTTACCGTCGGCTTGAGCCCTGCGCGCACCCCAGCCGGCCAGTAGGATCAGGACAGGGATATGGAACATGTAGACGAAGTTGGAGACGACCAGGGCCACCCCGCTCTCGGAGCGCAGCATGCCAACCCCATGGCCGACGACCACCAGGATGATCGCGGCCCAGCGAGCCTGGTCGATCCAAGTCTGGCGGACGCCCTGCTGGGCTGGGGCTAAGGCAACGGCGGCACTCAAGCGATCGGTCCTTCAAGGAGTCGGGGGCAAAACGCAGTCCAGTCTACCGGGGGAGGTCGGATGGCTTGATTGTTCTTCCCCGCGTGCTCGGTGGTTGGCTGGGTCCTGAACTACGGCGAAACGGCACGGGCCGCGGATTCCGGGGACCTCCCGGCGGCGTGCGCCCGGGCATCCGACTTTGCCTGAACTTCCCCGAGCGCCGCGAGGATGGGACCGCGGAGATATGGCGCCAACGTTCGGGCATAGGTCGCCGTGATGTGCGAACCGTCACGGTAAGCGACGATGGAGCCGATCACGGCAGGACACACATTATCGGCACAGAAGAAGCGGTCCAGATTGACCGCGGTGATGCCCGGGGCGCCCAGCTCCCGGACCGCCCGGTCCAAGGGATCCATCCAGTACCAGCTTTTCGGCGTGCCGGCGCATGCTAATGGCTCGTCCGGGTGGGCGGCCAGGCAGTCCGGGATTGAGCTGATCGTGGTGCCGGGGAAGGGGGAGTCTCTGAGCACCAGGACCTTGGTCCCGGACGCCGCCCATTCGGACAAATAAGTTTTGTAGCCCTCGACTGCCGGCTCCTCGGTTGTCTTCCAGCTCTCGCCATCGACGGTCACAGACTGGCGTGCGGACGTGACTACCAGGTCGAACTTCTCGCCCTTGGTTTGCTCCATCACCCATTTCCCGTACGCCAGGCAGTTGCGGGTACGTTCCGCGTTGTTGAAATCAAGTGGGACGGTTGTCAGGTTGCAACGGGTGATCAGGTAGGTGGACAGGGTCCAGTCATTCTTCTCTGCCAGCACCTGCAACGCAGGCAGCCACTGGGCCGCGTGTGAGTTGCCCACCAAGGCCACCTTGGTTTTCCCGTTGCCGTATGTGCACACCGGCCGCTCCGTGAAAGCACGCGAGGACCAGCAGCCGTCCGCGTAGGCGTCTGGAAGGTCGTCCTTGGCGAGTGCGGGCTCCGGAACCATGCGCGGCGGCGTCTCGGGCTGGCACTCCCCAGGCCCGCGGGCCATCGCAGCAGCGCCGATGCACGGGTCGCGGCTGGTCTCGACTGACGCCAACTGTTCCTGTGCCAATTGATTGCGGTAGCCGACTTCGGCGAGCTGCAGGCCGCCGAGCGCCATGACGGCGGCCATGCCGACGGCGGCGAAGCGGTAGGTTGGCAGCAGACGCCGGGCGGGCAGTCTGGAGCGGAACCTGTCCTCGACGAAGACCTTGGTCAGCGCGGCCAGCCCGAGCGACAGGACAAGAATGCTCATCCTGCCAAACCAGTCGAGCGCAGCACCGGTGGCGAACGGTACCAGCAAGATGAGCGGCCAGTGCCACAGGTATACCGAGTAGGAGACGTCCCCGAGCCACTGCACGGGTTTCTGCCGCAAAACTCCGGTGGGGGAGTACGCCCGGCGCGACCCGGCGAGGATAACCAGCGCTGTTCCGAGCACCGGGAGCAGCGCCGTGTAGCCGGGGAACGGCGTCTCACCGGTGAACGTCACCCCGGCGGCGACGATGGCGGCTATGCCAGACCAGGCCAGCAGCGCCGTTGCCGGTCCGGGCAACCGCGTGGCAGCCAGCGGCACCACGGTGGCGACCAAGCCACCCACGGCGAGCTCCCAGACCCGGGTGGGGGTGATGAAGTAGGCGCGGCCGGCGTCGTCTGCGGTAGTCAGAATGGACACCGCCAGGGAGACTGCGATCACGGCCGAGATGACAACACGGGCCAAGAGGTCCACGGGGAGCTTCCAAGCGCCGGCACACCAGACGACCGCCAGGATGACCAGAGGCCAGAAAAGGTAGAACTGCTCCTCAAGCGAGAGGGACCAGAAATGTTGCGTGGGCGTCGGCGCATTATCGGCCGCCAGATAATCCACCGCAGTGTCGGCGAGTACCCAGTTCTGCACGTACAGGGCGGAAGCCATGATCTGGCGGGCGATCACTTCCCACTGTGTGGGCACAACGAAGAGGCGGACGGCCACAGCCGTGACTGCGAGCACCAGAAACGACGCCGGCAGCAGCCGCCGGATCCGACGGCCCCAGAACTGGGCCAGATCCCGGACGGTCCGTGGCTGACGTCCGATGAGATGTGCCGTCATCAGGAACCCGGAGATGACGAAGAAGACGTCCACCCCGACATAGCCCCCGGTCAGCAGCCCGGGCCAAAGGTGGTAGATCAGGACCAGCGAGACGGCCAAGGCACGCAGTCCTTGGATGTCCTCCCGGAATCCGGTGGCATCGGGTGCTGTACTGCGCGGGGCTGGCTGATCTTGCGTGCTGGCTCCTGACGGTAGAAATTCCCCAATTTCCGTCTGCGGGCCATTGTACTCAGCGCCCTAGGAGCAGGGAACTGCCTGGCGTGGAGTAGCGACCTGTGCCGGGTGACGAGTGCGTTCAGCCGTCCAACGCGCGTTCCACGGCGTCCAAGAACCGGCGCGTGCTGGCACCGGGAGTGGTGTCCCCGAAGTGATGGTGAATCAGGTCAAGCTGGGCCTGGCCAACGGGACGGGACAGCAGGTCGCCAATGATGTGTGGGGCACGCCCGGCGTCTTCCGCCTTCAAAAGTGGCACGGCGCCCGCTACGCCATTCTGGTCGACTGCGGCGGCCGGATCGACGGGTCGGGTGAGCAGAAGGGGCTTTCGCCGCGGCAGCCAGTCCATGGCCATAGCAGAAAGGTCGCAGACGCATACATCCGCCTCAGCCATAGCGACGGTGAAATCCGGTCGCCGGTCCACGTAGTGCCCGGCGCCCGGGGTCCGCCTTCCGGCGTCCTCTATCAGGGCGCTGATGTCCTTGGCGGCGGCCCGGTGCGCCGGCACCCGGACGCCCGTGCGTGGATGCGGCCGGAAGATCAGCCGGTACTGTGGGTCGGCCAGGATGGCCTCCACCATCCCGACTCCGTGAGACAACAACGACCCATACGCCATGGCCGGCCGGTCGCCTTCCCACGTGGGCGCGTAGAGCACTGTAATGCGATTGCTGACGGTAGTACCGGCCCTGTCGCGCTTGCCGTCACGGTCCTCTGTTTCGGGCGCCGCGCTGTCCAATTGGGGACGCCCGACCTCGACCAACTTTGCCGGGTCCATCCGCCGGACGCTGCCCATAATGCGGTCGCGCGAGGCCTGCCCGGCGATGAAGGCGTAGTCGTAAGCCTTGAGCTGGTTGGAGGCCATGGAGATCTTGTCACTCTCGCCGTGGCTGAGGTGGACGTGGACCTGCTCGGTCAGGCGGAGGACCGTGAAGTTGTCTCTGTTGTTGTTGACGTAAAAGACCAGATGCACGCTCTTGTCCTGAATGAACTTCTCCACTTGGTCGATTCCCTGGGCCAGGAAGATCGGGAGCGGTGAGTCCTTAAGCAGTTCGGCGGCCGTGGTGGGCCGGTGCACCAGCAAGGCCACCCGGTGTGTGCGGGCGAGCCGGGCCAGAGGAGCGAACCATTGCCGGAGCTGATAGGCGCTGGAAGGCTCGTCCGCAAAGTAGACCACGCAGTCGAAGCGCGTAGGGCCGGCGGAGTTCGCTGAATCCAACTGCGCCCGGACGCTTCTCCCAACCACGGCGTTGGTGGCGTGGTTCCCGACGAACTTAAGCGCGCGACGGGCGGTGGCGGTGAATGGCACTAAGCACTCCTGTAGCGGTCGGGAGCTTACAGCCTATCGAAACCGCCGGGCGCGGCACGGCCTTTTATCCAGCTTTTTGTCAGGCTTGGGTTGCTAAACTGTATCGACTCTTGCCCCGGGGACTGGGACTCATTACGGTTCGCCAACCGCGGGGCTGCTTATGTTGCCGGATGAAAGGATCCGATGATCGCCGGACTGCGCGGAACTCTCGCTCGGGTGTTGCCGCAGCCAGCTGTCCAAGGACTCTTTGACCTTCGCCACGGCAGGACCTCCTTTCAGCGCCGCGCCGCCGACGCCTGGCGCTCAGCTCAGACTCGGCGGGTGATGGTCGGTATTGACGCCGACGTCGTTCCAGCCTCTGTCCGCGGGCGGACAGTCCTGACTAAACCTGTGCGCCGTTTTTGTGCGAACGACGTGGCCATGTCCAACCGACAGTTAGTCGTGGCGGCAGCGCAGGAAGCCGGCGTCAGCTTCGGCGAAGAAGCCGATGGCCCGCATGGCGGTACAAGAATCAGCGTGGCGTCGTCGGATTTGCCAGCCCTGCTGGAAGCGGTGCGCCGAAGCGCCTCCGGGCGGCCCGTCTACGGAGCCACAGATGGCCAACGGCCTCAGCTTGCCCGCGACGCCGCCCTCGTTGCCCAGCGGGACGTGACCTTTTTCGAGTATGAATCGGCGGACTCGCAGGTGCTGGCCGACGAGCGCCTCGGATGCACAGTAGTTGTAGCGCAGGCCACGACGGGCGTCCACAACCCGATCACAGAGTTCACCGAGCCGGTGGATCTCGTCTACACCTGGGTGGACGGCGCCGACCCTCAGTGGCGGATTGCTCGGGACGAGGCCTGGGCCAGCGTCCACCCGGGCGAACTGAACGAGTTCGCTGGCAATGAGGAACGGTTCCGCACCCACGACGAACTGCGGTACTCTCTGCGGTCGGTGGACTACTTCGCCCCTTGGGCAAACCACATCTACCTCCTCACCGCAGGGCAGGTGCCGGAATGGCTGGATACCGCCAACCCGCGGATCACCGTGGTGGACCACAGCGACGTCTTTGCCGACTTGGACGCACTGCCCACATTCAACTCCCACGCGATTGAGGCCCAGTTGCACCGCATTCCTGGCCTGAGCGAACATTTCCTGTATTTAAACGACGACGTGTTCTTCGGCCGCCCGGTGACGCCGAACCTGTTCTTCCATGGCAACGGCATCGCCAAGTTTTTCTTATCCGAGCAGCGCGTCGGGGACGGCCCGGCAGGACCCGGGGACCTGCCGGTGGACAGCGCCGCGAAACGGAACCGGGCCCTGATCGAGGAGAAGTTCGGCAAGAGCCCCATCTACAAGTTCAAGCACGCGGCCCACGCCCAACGGGTAAGCACCTTGAGGCGGCTTGAGCAGGACTTCGAAACCGTTCACTCGGCGACGTCTCACGCGCGTTTCCGCACGCCTGCGGACATCTCAATACCGTCGTCACTGGCGCACTACTATGGCTATGGCATTGCTGTGGCCGTTCCCGGAGAGATCGCCTACCGCTATTGCGATATCGGTGAAGCCAGTGCCCAGGCGAAACTGCTGCGGCTGCTGCGGGACAGGGACGCCGACGTCTTTTGCCTCAACGAAGTCGGCGCCGCCGCCATCGACCGCCATGAGCAGGAACTGATGGTCCAGCGGTTCCTCCAGTCTTATTTCCCGGTTCCCAGCTCTTTTGAAGTAGGAATGTAATGCCGAATCCCCAGTCGGTCCTAATGCGGGCCAAGGCGAAGGCCGAGCGACTCCTCGACCCGCGTTCCTCCGCTGCACGCCGCGAATTGCACCGGCTCTCGGTCGGCCAGTCTGGCTCGGAACTGCGAGTTGGGTTCACCCTCGCGCCGGAACTGGTGCCCCGCGCCCTATGGGCCGGCAGCGGCGAGGGCGCCGTGCGGTTGACAGCGGTCGAAGCGTTGCCCGGGGCCGAGACGAGGGAGGGGCGGGACTACCAAGCCTCGGTGGGGCTTGAACCGCTCGCCGCCCACACGCCGGCCTCCTCGTACGGTGAAGAGGGTGCTGCGCTTCGGCTGTTCGTCGAGGTCGAGGCAGAAGCAGCGAACCTGCCCCGATATGGTCGCGACATTCGGCCGACGGCAGAGGCAGCGGAAGCAGGAAAAATGCACGGCGCCGTAGTCGAAGGGGCTGTTGCCGGGGAAACAGGCCAGGACTTCGCGGACTTCCGGGCTGCGTTGGAAGCCGGCATCATCGGACCCGCCCTTCGTTACCGTGCTTGGATTCCGGTCGGCAGGTTTTTGGAGACAGTGGTGGGGCAGTTCCATGCTGTCACGGCGGGGGAGTCGACGCTTGAACCCTACGTGAACCGGCAGGGTTATCTGAGCCTCGCGGTCAACCGCCCGTTGAAACCGTACAACGTCGTCTACGTCAAGAAGTTGTCCGTGGCGGGCGGCGAAGTGGAACTGACCGGACGTCTGGTGACTCGGCACGGCGAGGCCATCAGGGCGCAGCTGGTGCTGCTTGGCCGCCAGAGCGGTCGGAGTTACACCGCGCCGGCGGAGATAGCATTCGATGCCGAAGCTACGTCGCAGAAGTACGGCCTGCGCGAGTACTCGGTAGAAGCGCGGCTGGATCTGGCCCGCATCGCCCTGCAAGACCTTGCGGAGGACGACATTGTCGACCTCTGGCTTGAGGTCTGGGACCGGGTGGACGAGCAGCCGCATAGGGCGCGCATCGGCAAGACCCGGTACGTTACGCGCAAGCTCACCAGAGCCGGATGGCAACGGCGGGGAGCGAAGACCGTGTGCGTCACGCCTTATTACACCTTCAAGGCGAAGAACACCTCGCTGCTTGTGGAAATCCTCGATACCGAGGCTTTCGATTACTTGCAGCGCCGGACTCGGATCCCGTTCCGGAATCACCGCGGCTTCGTCGGCAAACCGGTGTGGGTCGTGGGGGAGCGGCCTTATAAGGCACAGGACACGGGGCTGGCCTTTTTCCGCTATCTGCGGCAAAACCATCCCGAAATCGACGCCTACTACGTCATCGACCCGTTGTCGCCCGAGGCCCGAAACCTGGAGGGGCTGGACCATGTGGTGGCCTACCGATCCAGGGAGCATGTCGAGGTAGCGCTGAAGGCAGAGCGTTTCATTGGCTCGCACCATCCAGACTTCCTGTATCCCACCCGGTTGCCGCAGTTCCACCGCGCCGTCGGCGGCGTCAAGGTGTTCTTGCAGCACGGTGTCATGGGGACCAAGTGGATGGTGCCCAACTACGGGAAAAAAGTCCGTGGCTTCGAAACCGACCTCTTCTTGGTCAGTTCCGAGCGGGAGAAGGAATACATTGTCAGCGACTTCGGGTATGCACCCAAAGACGTGAAAGTCACGGGATTGTCCCGCTTTGATGCGCTGTTCGCCGACGATGTCGAGGTCAAACGCAACCAAATATTGGTGATCCCCACGTGGCGGGACTGGCTGGCGGACCCGTCGCTGTTTCCCGAATCCGAGTACTTCCATGCATGGAAGGACCTCCTGGACGACCCACGGCTGCGGCGGCTTACCGAGGAGCACAACGCGGAGATCATCTTTTCGCTGCACCCCAACATGCAGAAGTTCAGGCATCATTTCGAGGACGCGCCGGTCCGCGTCATCTCCCAGGGTGAGGTGGATGTGCAGCACCTGCTCAAGGAGAGCGCCCTGCTGGTGACGGACTATTCCAGCGTAGGCTTCGACTTCAGTTTCCTGGAGAAGCCGGTGCTCTACTACCAGTTCGACCGTGAACGGTTCCTGGGCCCGCGGGGTTCGCACCTGGATTTGGATGAGGAGTTGCCGGGCCGGATTGCCTTCGATCGTGGGCGGCTGTTGGCCTATCTGGAAGAGGCGCTCGAAGCCGGCTGCGTTATGCCCGCCGACTACGTCCGCCGGGCGCAGCGGTTCCTCAAGTACCGCGACCAAGAGAATTGCCGGCGAATATTCGAGGCCGTCCGCAGCGCCAAGCCCGCGGAACCGAGGGTCCGCCGGCTGGTGGATCCGGAGATCTTTGAGCGGGCGATGGGTCGGTTCCGCCGTAGCCGGTACTACTTCCCGGCAATGCAGCGGATGTTCAAGCTGGTGTCCAGGACCGCCTTGGACAAGGACCTGATCATCTTTGAAAGCGGCTTGGGGAAGCAGTACGCGGACAGTCCTCGGTACATCTACGAGGAACTCCTTCGCCGGGGGGACACACGTCGCAAGGTCTGGGTGTATGACAAGAAGCTGCCCACGTCGGACGCGCACACCCGCGTGGTCAGACGTCTCTCGCCGGAGTACTACTGGTACTTGGCCAAGGCTAAGTACTGGGTGAACAACCAGAACTTTCCGCACTACCTGCGCCGCCGCAGGGACGCGGTGTTCATTCAAACTTGGCACGGCACCCCGTTGAAGCGCATGCTCCATGACATAGACGAGGTCTACGGGCGCGCGGACGACTACCTGCAGCGCGTCTCGCAGGCGGTCAAGCAGTGGAGCGTTCTGCTGTCTCCAAGCCCCTACGCCACCGCAGCGTTCCGCAGCGCCTTCCGCTACGAAGGAAAGGTGCTGGAGGAGGGCTATCCGCGGAACGATGTTTTGGCACTCGGGAAGGACTCGGGCGCCGGTTTGGCGATCCGCGAGAAGCTGGGCATCCCTGCCGACCGGAAGGTGGTCCTGTACGCCCCGACGTTCCGGGACGATCAAAGTGCCGGGACCGGGCGCTTCAGCTTCGACTTGCCGCTGGACTTGGAGAAGTTCCACGAGCGCTTCGGATCGGACACCGTGTTGTTGCTCCGCATGCATGTGCTGGTCAGCAGCAGGCTGGAGATCCCCGAGAGCGCCAGCGAGAGCGTCTACGACGTTTCGGCGTACCCAGAGATCCAGGAACTGCACCTGGCCAGCGACGTTCTGGTCACCGACTACTCCTCGGTGTTCTTCGACTTCGCTATCCTGCAGCGGCCGATCGTGTTCTACGCGTACGACCTTGAGCGGTACCGCGATACCTTGCGGGGCTTCTATCTGGACTACGGCACGGAACTGCCCGGCCCCGTGGTCCAGACCGAAGACGCACTCTTTGCTGCGATCGATGCAGCACAAACACCCGACCCCCAGCGCCAGGCGAAGCTGGAGGCGTTCGCCGCCAAGTATGCCCCGAAGGACGACGGCAATGCGGCCCGTCGGGTGGTGGATCAACTCCTCTAAGGAGTCCAAAAGGAGAGGGCGACGGCGGATGCCGTCGCCCTCTCATTGCGGTGTTAGAGTCGGCCGACCGACTTGCGTGGCAGCAACCCTCCGTTGACGAACCGCGTGCCGTCGTAGCGCCACATGAACCCCGTCTTCGTGGTGGCGAGCAGGTCTACTTTCTTGTCCGAATTGAAGTCGCCGGGTCCAACAATCCGGTTGTAGATGTTCCAGCCGCTGCTGCCGATTTTCCGTTCGGGGGCGAACCAGCCGGAGGAGTTGGACTTCCGCCCGGCGAGGAGCCACAGCGTGCCGTCCGGTTTCCGGGCCACGATGTCGGCGGTGCCGTCGCCGTCATAGTCGCCAACGGCCGTCAGGTAGGAGTACCGTTGCCACCCGGCAGCGATGGTGGACGCCCTGCCGTGCTGGCCGTTGCCCGGACCTGCGTACAGCCGAACCGCACCGTCCGGACGTACCGCCAGCAGATCGGTGCGTCCGTCCCTGTTCACGTCTCCGACGCCCAGGAGGCGGGAAAACTGGTTCCAGCCGCCGTTGCCGATCTTGACGCGGCGTTTGTAGCCGTGGTCGCTGCTGTTGACCCTGCCGGTGCCTGCGTAGAACCACAGCGTGCCGTCCTTCTGCCGGGCCACCAGGTCGTTCTTGCCGTCCCGGTTGTAGTCGCCGACGCCGAACACGGTGCTGTAGATGTGCCAGCCGTATCCGATCCGGACCCGCGAGCCGTAACCGCCCTTGCCGTTGCCGGCCGCGAACCACAACTGTCCGTTGGGCTTGCGGCCGATCAGATCAGCCTTGCTATCCCCGTTGAAGTCGCCGGGGGTGATGATTTCGCTATAGCTGTCCCAGATGTCCGTTCCGGTGGCCACGCGGGGTTTCATGCCTGAGGAGTCTTTGAAATGGGTGCCGGCATAAAAACTCAGGGACTTGTCTGCACCGATTCCGAGCAGATCGTTTTTGCGGTCCCGATTGTTGTCCCAGACGCCGAGCACTGTGCTAAAGGTTTGCCACCCGGACGAACCGATCTTCTGCGCGCTGGTGAACAGACTTCCCATGGCTCCCGGTTTTGCGGTGCCCCGCAGCAGCCACAATGTGCCGTCCGGTTTACGGGCCACCAGATCGTTCTTACCGTCGCCGGTGAAGTCCCGGGGCGAAACCAGTTGGCTGTAGACCTGCCATCCGGAGGCCACCAGGATGCGACTGCCGACGCTGCCCGTTCCTGTGCCGGCGTAGAAGTACACGGACCCGTTGGAATGCTTGGCCAGCAGATCGGCACGCTTATCACCGTTGATGTCTCCAGTCCCGATAATGTCCGGATACTGGCCCCAGCCCGCGCTGCTGCCAATGCGCACACGGGGCTTGAAGGTGCCAGTGCCGGTTCCGGCATAGAACCACAGCGAACCATTGGTCTGCCGGGCCACCAGATCGGACCGACCGTCACCATTCAGGTCACCAACACCGATAAGCGAGTTGAAGATCTCCCACCCTCCGCCAATCTTCCGCGGAGTGGTGTAACCGCCGGATCCATTGCCCGGGTGGAACCAGAGTGAGCCGTCGGTGCGGCGGGAGAGCAGATCTCCGCGGCCGTCTCCATTGAGGTCGCCAGGTGCAGCGTAGTCCTGCTTGACGTTGGTGCTCTGACTGCTACTCGACCCAATGTTGTAGGCAAAGTTGCGCAGCGACGTCATGGAGCCGTTCCACACGTTGGAGTCGCCGGTGAAGGGCCCGGTGGAGCTGTACTGCCAGATGTCATACGAGGTCCAGCCCGCGGGCAGCCTCGGCTTGTCCAGTGTGTAGCCGGCGTAGGGATAGTGCGCAATGTGCAAGGGGTGGTTCTTGAACGCTGTGCTGTTGCCAGTGCACTTGTTCCACCAGTCTGCCGTCGTGTAAATCGCGGGCAGGCGGCCGGTCCGCGCTTTGATCGTGTTGGAGAAGTCCTTAATCCAAGCCACCATCTTGCTGGCGCTCATGCTGTAGCACGTGTTGCCCAGCTCCGGATAAGGGTTGTACTCGATGTCCAGAAGCGGAGGTAGCGTTTTACCGTCGGCGGACCAGCCACCGCCGTTGTCGACGAAGTAGTTCGCCTGCCGCGTGCCGGAGGAGACGTTGGGGATGGCGAAGTGGTAGGAGCCGCGAATCATCCCGACCTTGTAGGAACCGGTGTACTGGGACGTCCACCTCGGGTTCATATAGCTCAGAGCTTCGGTGGATTTCACGTACGCGAACCGGGCTCCGTAGTTCCATTCCGTCTGCCAGTTGACGCTCGGCTGGTGGCTGCTGACGTCAATGCCTTGAACACCCTGAGGTCGCCACATGTCTCGTTTATCGGCCGGCAGGGCGGCGGGTGCCGCTGCGGGCTGCATGGAAACGGTTCGTTCAATGTCCAAGACTTCCAGCTGCTGTTCCAGCTCTTCCTTGACTTCCGGCTCTTGCAACTCTTCCAACCGTTCGTCACGCTGTTGCAACCCTTGGCCCATTTCGGCGCCATGCTTGCCCTGCAACGCGGCCAGCAGTTCCAGCAGTTGTTGCTCGGACATTTCATCGACGGGGACCTCCACCTCCTTCTCAAGAGTGGATGGGTCCTTCGGCTCGGAGTCTGGCAGCGTCGCTGGCGTCGACTCAACCGGGGCAGGTTCGGACGGAGCCGATTCGGGAGGAGCCGGTTCGGAGGGGGAAATGGAAGGACGTGCTTGCTCCGTGTTGTCGGCGCTGGCATCCTCAGACGCACCGGGCGTCGGTGCCGCCAGCGTGTCAACCAGACTTTCGTCCACCGAGGAAAGTTGTTCCACCGGTGGCGGGGGCGTGCTGGCCTCTGCTGACGGAACGGGCCCTGTTGCCGTTGCCGGCGGCGCCGTGATCAGCCCGGAGATAGCGACCGACAGGACCGCCAGGCCGGTAGCAAACTTGGTGGCGCCTCGGTGGGCATTGGCGGATCGAAGGGGTATCAGGTGGCGAGTGCTCATAGCTTAGAACTCCGGTTGAGCCCTTCATAGCGGAGGGCCTTTAGCCCTGCTGCGCAGGGCTGTGACGGCAAAAGACGCTTCACCCTAACACCGGGGTTAAAAGAGTGACCAGAGTGACCTGCGGTGCAGTTTGAAAGTAACCAGAAATTTATCCAGCAGTTCGATGAAAGTCCCTCCGTCTTCAGAATCGGAACGCCGACAATGTCCCCCGAGGGTCCATTCCTCCAGTCGCACATAGTAGGGGGGGGCATAGAGGGTAGTAAGGCCGTTGACACGGGTGTTCCAGGAGGTCCAAACTGCTTCAACCTGCGAGGCGCCGACCGAACTGCAAATAGTTCCAGCCGCGCGGGAACTGGGGACAGCGGGTGGCAATATGGGGGCACACAACCACGCGTTGGTGGCTGCTGCCTTGCTCATGGCCCTTCTCATGCCGGGACCGGCTCCCCTAGGCGGCGACGTTGAAGCTGTGCACTTCTCTGCCCCGAATCTCATCTGCCGCCCAACTCGTACCGACGTGGTGCCGGACATTCGAGTCATGTCGTTCAATATCCACAACGGCTCGGACGACGAGGATGAATTGGACCTGGCAGCCATCGCCCGTGATATCCATGCCAGCGGGGCTGACATCATCGGACTGCAGGAAGTAGACCGGCATAAGTCCCGCAGCAAGTTTGTCGACCAGGCGGCATGGTTGGCCCGGCGTTTGGGCATGTACTTCGTATACGGAGTCAACGTGGAACGGCCACCGCGGGACGGGCAGAAGAAGCGCAGTCAGTACGGCACCGCCATTCTCAGCAAGTACAGGATCGTCAGTTCGCGAAATTATCTGCTCCGGAATATCCGTTATAAAGAGGATCCGTCCCAGCAGCGGGGCCTACTCGAGGCAGTCATCGACCTAGGCGGAGTGCAACTGAGGTTCTACAACACGCACTTGGACCATCGGCGAGCCGAGCAACGCAGGCTGCAGATCAATCAAGTCCTGGCGCTTGCCGGGGCATCGGACCTGCCCACCGTGCTGGCGGGCGACTTTAACACGGTCCCCGGAGCGCCCGAGATGCGGCAAGTCACGGCGAAGTTTATGGACACCTTCGCGGAGCGAGGCCACGGCACGGGCTTTAGCTTTCCAGCCGAGCGACCCTCTAGGCGCATCGATTACCTCCTGATCAGCGGTCAATTTCAGGTAGTGAGGGCGAGCGTTATGGACACGGACTCTTCCGATCATCGGCCAGTCGTCGCTGACTTGACCTGGCCGCATTGTGCTGTAGGCACCCCGGCTGTTGGACCGCAGCCGGTCTGGTTCTAGGGTTCCCAGTCGTTTCGCCCGCGTGGCCTTCCCCAGGACGGTGACAGCGCGTAAGGCTGCAGGCAGTCAGCCCTGTGTTAGGCTCACCGACATTACAGTGCCTGATTGAAGGTTCCATCCGGGGGAAAAGTTGAAAAAATCGCTCTATGCCAGAACTGCGGCCATCTGCCTGGCTGTTGTCATGGCATTCGTTGCCTCAGTGCCGGGGACGGCCTTGGCGGCCTCCGCTGCCCAGCCCGCCGTATCCGTTTCACCCTCCCCTCCGGCACCGAAAGCAGTCAAGATCACGCGTGGGTCCATCGGATTGCAGTACGTTGCCATCGTTAATGCCCATCGTTACACCGTGCGCTACAGCACCCGCTCTGATTTCCGTGATTCCTCTGTAGTGACAAAGTACAAAACGTGGAATTTGCGCGGTTTGAAAGACGCCACCACGTACTACATCCAGTTCCAGGCGCTGAACCGCGATGGGAAGCCAGTCAGCGGCTGGTCTGGAACTTTGAAGGCACGAACCCTGGCGTTCTTCCCAGGAGAATTCTCATCCATCAAGATCAAGCGGGGCCAGGACAAGATCACGGTGTCTTGGAACAAGACCGCGCACACGACGCACTACAGCGTCAAGGTGGCCGACAACTTGGCCATGACGCGCCACGTGCGAACGTTCCGAGATATTAAGGGCACTAGCTTTACCGTGGACCGGCTCAGTCACGGTTCCCGCTCCGGGATGCCGAACTTCGTCCGAATCTATGCGCATAACAAGGATGCGAAAACCCGCACGTCGAAGCGGTACACCACCTTTGCCGCGGCGCCCAAGGTCAAGGGCACCGAAAAGCTGTCCGTGGCGAGCTATAACCTCCTGTGTGCTCTCTGCAAGGGAGACCCGGGTGCGAATCCGCCAGCCTGGACCACCCGGGTCACCACCATCATGAAGACCATCTCGGCGAAGAAGCCGGACGTACTCCTCCTTCAGGAGGCGTCGAACTACAAGGTGCCCGGTACCAAGAAGACACAGTCGATGGTGGACTTCCGGAAGCGGTTGAAGAAGGCCGGCTACACAATGGACCGCGCCCCGGAGAAGCTGGGCAGTTCCCACTATTCAAATCGGATCGCGTATAACAGCAAGAAATACAAGCTGGTTAAGAAGGGGACGTTCGCGCTGCCCACTGCCGAGGGTGCGAACAAGCGCGGGGCCGCATGGGCGGTGCTGAAGTCCCGGAAGTCCGGCAAGCAGTTCTATGCGCTGTCCTTCCACGTTGATCCGAAGATTCCGCTGTCCGGCAAGGGTTCCAAGACCGAGACCATGCGATTGATTGACCGGAAGCTCGATGCGCGGAACACCAAAAACCTGCCGGTACTGATCGGCGGCGACATGAACAGCCACTATTACCAGCGACCCTCCAACATGCCCCACGAGACGATGATGGGGCTGGGGTGGACCGACGCGGCCTCGAGCGCTGTTAAGAAAAACTTCGCTTATTCAACTTTCAACGGCTATCACAAAAGAATGGAGACCTCGTGGTCGCGGATCGACTACATCTTCACAAAGAACATCCGCGGGACTCTTTCCTACGAGAATGTTGTCGACGTCGACAAAACGGGGCGGTTGCGGTCGGTCCCCGGCTCTGACCACAACATGGTGCTTGCGAAGGTTAAACTCCCCTAATTCTTGGGCCAGCCCTGTCTGGGGACTGCGGGGCGCTTGGGCCGCCCGTCGTCGCTGGCCGGTACCCGTCGGCTTGACAGCTAAGATGTTGAAGGCCCAGCTCCACCGACTCAAGGACTGAAATGCACGTCAATGACCAAGAATTTGTCTACCAGGGACTCTCGGTCACTTACAAATTTCGACGCGCGCTGCAGGACCGCCGGCACCTGCTTGTGGTCTTTTCGGGTGGGTTCGGCCCGAAAAGGGGCTACGACCTCAACGGGTCGGTGGTCGACGGCATCCGCACCGACATCCTATGGATCCGGGACACCTTTGACGGCGACTTCTCTTATTACATCCGCACACACCGGCGGGGAACGTTGGTTGCCGAGGCTGTCGCCGCTCTGATTGACAAGATCCGACTTGAACGCGGCCTCGAAAGGCACCACTGCACCTTGTTCGGGATCTCCAAGGGGGCCAGCGGGGCCTTGTACCACGCTCTGGCCAACGACTATCCGAACGTCATCGCGGTGTCTCCACGCATGAGGATCGGCAGCGGAAACCAACGGCTCAGGCCGGACATCCTCAAGCAAATGGTCGGCGATGCCACCGATGACGCTGTGGCGCAGTTAGACGACGTGCTGCCGTCCCTACTGATGAACGACCCCAACAGGACCCGGAACGTCTATCTGTTCACGTCGCCGTCCGATGGGCAGTATAAGACGGAGATCCTTCCGTATCTCGCGGAATACGAGCGCTACGAGAACTTCAACTTCATCTTGACCGACTCGCCACTGGTACAGCGACACCGGGACGTTGCTTCGTACAACATTCCGCTACTGCTTGCCACGATAGCCGCGCTCGGAGAGGGCGCAGTTCCGCGTTACGGGCAGGTGCGGAACGGAATCAGGGCCTTCGAGTCGTCCGTGCCTCAACCGTCCCTCGCGGCGGTGCGGGAACGGCACGAGACGGTGTGCATGTTGACGTCTCTGACTCTTCGGGACAATCGGTTTTATCCAGAAGGGCTCCTCTTTGTTAAGGGTCAGAGCACTAGGGGGCCCGGACAGCTGTCCCGCAAGCTGGTCCTCGCCTCAGATAAACGCCGCAAGACCTACGGCCTGGAGAGTGTTCCGGACGACAAGTTAAGCCGGACTTACTTCGAGAATGAATTCTGCGACTACTCTCGTGGCAGGTTCGCCACCCGGAAACGCAGCGGCATCGACGTTTCCGCGCTGCCTCCAGGGCGCTACTCGCTCGGCCTGATACTTGGGCAGGGCGGCGAGTCCGTAACCGTCGATGCCGTACGGGCAGAGCCTCAGGATGCCGCGCTAGTGAGCGGAAAACATCTCGTGCGGCTGCACTCGACGGGGACCACCGTGGAATTGTACAAAGGATCGGTCCTGGACGAGGAAGTGCCGGGCAGTCTCTTCGAAATGGGCTCATCCTGGGCCCGCGGTAACAGGGTGCATCTGGAGGGCAGCTATGTGCTGCCGGGCTTTCGGAGCCCCCGGCGCAATGATGTCCGTTACTACCTTGTCCTCGCCAAGGCCGGGTCCCGCACCGCGGTGGTTTCGTATCAACTCGCCACGAGCCGCAAGGATTTCGACGGGGGGAAGCTGGGCGATCCGCTGGGCAACTACGGGTTCACATGCTTCGGGACGCCTTCGGGGGCTGGTCTCGAATTGAACAACGTCGGCTCTGGTGAATACGACCTTTATGTCACCGCCGTGGCCGGCAGCGTCGCGTCCTCGCACGCCGCAGGTTTGCGCCTCACCATTACGGGTGTCCAAGACGACGCCGAGTGTCGGCTACAGGCAACCAAGCCAGTGCCAGGAGGCAGACTGGCTGCGGCTTGGGTGGCCGGGAACAGCCCGCGTCTGGCGCGCAGGATCCGTCGCGATCTTGGCCGGGTTAAGCGACGAATCCTCTCGGTCAAGCGCTAGACGGGAGCTGGCGGAGAGCCCGCCCTCGCAAGATCGCTCTCCAACCGGTCAACCGGTCCAGTCCGGTGTTACGCAGACTGGGTTCCCGCTCCAGCAGGTCAGGGCTTTCTTCTAGGTGGCTTCCAGCCGCCCTGGCGGTGAGGGGCCAGAGCGGGGTGCCACCCTTTCTGCGGAAATTCTCCAGTGGATTAAAGAGGGCTGTTGTCCTAAAGCAGCCGCAGGAGTAGTGTGCGGGCACTATCGCATCTTGGGGTTGCGTGCTGATTCGGGGGAATCATGAAGAGCCTATTTTCTGCTGCCGCAATACTTTCTCTTTCGCTGGGTTTGGTCGTATCACCACCCTCTTTGCCGCAGGCCAGCGCGGCTACCGCAACACTGGCAATTGCCGACGGCGGACCGGGAACCGCTGCAAAGGCAACGGCTCAGTTCAGCCCGGCGGTTCCGGGTCAGGCTGCCAAACTGCAAGCAAAAACGATCGTCACCTCCATGACGACTGAAGTCACGTCCTCGACGTGGAAGACGGTTGCCACCGGGACACAGGATTCGAATGGGAAGGTGAACTTCACCATCGCCAATCCGCTGGAACTCAAGCACCAGTACCGGGCGGTGACCGGCGCTGGCAGTACCGAAGCGGTCTCCAGCACCGTCAAATATGTGGCCAAGACTCCCTTTAGGAAGCTCGGGCTCCCGGCAGTTTCCCTTAACACCAACGAGGGCAATTCGATCAACACCCGCAGCCGCTATTTCGAAGGCCGCTTTGCCATTAAAGCTGGTCCCGGCTGCTCCGCCGTTTCGTCGCAGTTGGCGGCAGCCAAGGGGCGGGGTAACTCCTCCTGGACCTTCGACAAAAAGTCGTACACGGTCAAACTCGACAAGAAGGTCGACCTGTGCGGGCTGGGTGCCAGCAAGAAATGGGCTCTGGTTGCCAACCACTACGACAAGTCGCTGCTGCGCAACTCCCTTGCCGGCTATATCGGTTCGAAGATGACCAAGCTGGCGTGGACCCCTAAATCCAAGCCGGTTGATCTCTATGTGAACGGGTCCTACCGCGGTTCGTATTTGTTGATCGAGCGGATAGCAGTTACCGATCCGGCGAAGAAGAAGCCCGGGGAGGCGGTCCGGGTCAGCGTGCCCGAGTTGGATTCGAGTTCGACCAACAACACCGGCGGCTATGTCCTCGAGTGGGACTTCCGCAAAGGGGCGGATCACAACGTGACCGTCGGTAAACACGGCTATGTGGGCATCAAGGAACCCGAAAACGATTATGGCGAAGCCGGCAAGGACACCGGAAAGGGCATCACGCCGGCGCAGGTTAAATATATTGACGGGTATCTTGCTGCCGCGGACAAGGCGCTGTTCGGCAAGAGTTTCAAGTCCTCGACCAAAGGCTGGCGAAAATATATCGATCAGCGTTCGGCCGTCGACTACTACATCGCCATGGAACTCATGAAGCCGCTCGACGGCAACATGTTCGCGAGTGTCTACATGTACAAGAAGCCCAATGGGAAGCTGTATTTTGGACCCCTGTGGGACTTCGACATGTCGGCCGGGAACGCAAACAAGGCCGGCAGGCTCGACAACACCAACACCTGGTACCTACGCGATCCGCTAAAGATCTCGTCGCGCCAGTCGGCGGAGACTTGGTTCAACCGGCTGAATGACGATCCCGAGTTCCGGAAGGCTGTCAGCAAACGTTGGACGCAGGTCCACGCCTCGCTGAAGAAGAGCGATTCATTCCTGGCCAGCCAAAGCAAGCTCATCTCGAAATCCGCCGCGGCGAACTTCAAGAAGTGGAACGTCAAGGAAAAGCTCCGCAACTACCACATCGTCAAGGGCACCTGGTCGAAGGAAGTCAGCTACCTGCGCAGTTGGGTGAAGAGCCGGATCAGTTGGATGAACAGCCAGTATAGGTAGCCGGCACATGCTCGGGTCTCTTCGTCCGGCAGCGCCTCGAGGTAGGCAAAAGCCGGAATGGCTCCCGCGGCCGGGCGTCCGGCGCCCAGCCGCGGGAAGGGACGTGCTACTGGCCGGTTACGGCCTCGCCGCCGCCATCTGACGGTCCGCCCTGCTCGGCTGGGGCAGGTTCCGGCGTCTCTTCCGGCGCCGGGGCCTGAGTCGATTCCGGGGCAGGCTCGGCGGTCTGGCCCGTTGCCGGTGCCGGGGCCTGGCCCTGTTCGGTGCCGTTCGATTCGGTGATTCCCGGCTCTTCGGCTTCGGTTGAGCTGGTGCCGTCCACTGCGGGATCATCCGTCGCCGCAGTGTCGTCGGTTGCACCGTCTTCGGTCTTCGCGGGGGCGTCGTCCTGTTTGGCGGGTTTGTCCGTTTGTTCCGCTGCCTCCTTGCCGCCCAGGGAGCCGAGGGTCGTCTTATAGGCGCTCGATGCACGGTCGATCCCTGTGGCAGACGAGACCAGGCTGGAGATCGGCTGGCTGGTGCCGAATTCGACCGCGGTAATGCCGATCATCGCGATAGCGAAAGCCGCCGTGCTGGCCAGTCCAACCTTGAGCCACGTCATCGGCGTGATGGGCTTCTTGGCGCGTTTGTCCTTCCGTCTGGTCGGCTCGGCCTGCGGTTCGATCGCCTCGGATGGGGCGCTGGCGGCCACCTCTTCGACTTCCCGCAGGGCGCGCACCCGAGCCTTGGGGATTTTCTTCATGGCCACAGTGGCGGCGGAGCTCAGCGTCCGGGCGTAGAGCGCAGCGCCCACCGTGGCGACGATGGAACCAATCGCGGCGCCGATCAGCGTTCCGGCGACGCCGAGAAAGGAACCTACCAGTGCGGAGGTCACCGCGGCCATCGCCGAGCCTATAGTCTGGGTGCCACTTAGCCCGAGCGCTTTGGGCTTCTTGTCGTCGGCAGCGGAGTCGTCAGCCATATGTCGTACCTAGTTCAATCAGGGGATTATTACGGATAGGTAACGATACCTGTATCCGACCGGTTCCCAGGACCGTCGTGAATATTTGAGACGCTGCTCACTTGGAGCGCCGGGATGTGGTTTTAGTGGGCCCAGGATGTGGTTTCGGCGGGCCGTTGTGCGGAACGGCGGCTTGCCTCGTCTTGGTGGCCCGTCTCCGGTTGGTGCCCCGGCACCTGGATCGGCGGGCAAGGACAGAAATCTGCCGTCATAGTCTTATTGCGCCCCGGACAGGAATCGAACCTGCGACCAAGAGATTAGAAGGCTCCTGCTCTATCCGCTGAGCTACCGAGGCTGGCGGTTTCGGCCCGGGCCGCTGCGCACGCGTCCGGCTCGGGACAAATCCAGGATTTACTCTATCAAGCCGTCCAGTGCCCGGGAGGCGGTGAAGAGGGTCTGTTCGAACAGTTCGGCATACGTGTCCAGGGTCAGCTGGGCGGAGGAATGGCCGGCGATCCGCTGCGCCAGCTTGACGTCCTTGGTGGAGTGCAGGATCAGGCTGACGGCGGTGTGGCGCAGGTCGTGGAACGTGGGGGCCGGGTCCAGCCCGGCCCCGGCGGCAGCGGGGCGCAGCACGCGGGCGGCGAAGTTCGAGTGGTGCAGCCGTCCGCCGGGAACCCCGCCGCGGCCGGGGGAGCGGAACAGCAGTCCCTCGGCCGGCCGGGCGCCGAGCACCATGGCGGCGACCTTGTCCGGAACCGGGACGGTGCGCGTGCCGCCGTTCTTGGTGTTGGGCGACGGCGCGCCGGCGTCGCCCTCCTTCCAGGAGCGCAGCACCTCCAGCAGCCAGCCGTCGGGCGTGCTGCGGAAGTCCCGGGCGTGCAGCGCGGTGATCTCTCCCCAGCGCAGTCCGGTGGTCCCGGCGAGCATGATGAGATCTGTCCACGGCGCACAATGTCCGGCGAGGTCCTGGAGTTCCGGCATCGACAAATAAATGCGCCGCTTCTCCACCGGGGCGCGGGGCACGTAGCCGGCCCGGCCGGTGGCATCGGTGGCCGGGTTCTCGGGCAGCAGTTCCAGGTAGACGCTGTGGCGCATCAGCCGGATGAACATCAGCGCCACCCGGCGGCGGGTGTTGTTGCCGGACTGGCCGCGGCTGCCGGCCTGCAGGCCGGCGATCCACTCGCCGACGTCGCGCCAGTGCACCTGGTCCACCGGCGTGGACGACCAGCGCGGCGCGATGTGCCGGTGCCAGTTCTTCCGGTAATTGGCCGCCGTGCTGGCCGCGATGGGCCGGCCGCGCAGCCCCTGCGTGGTCAGCAGCCGCATCCAGTCGGCGTACAGCGCGCCGACCGTTATGTCCCGCGCCCGGGGTGCCGTTCCGGGACCGGCCGCGGCGGGGCGGGCACGGCCCCGGTAGCCGCGGCGCCCATGGGTGCGGGAAGAGATTGGATCCACGCCTAGAGGCTAGGGCCAGCGGGCCGGCCCCTGGCTCCCGGCCTCCTCCGTTGTGGACAACCCGGTGCCGTGCCGAGTGCGCCTACACACCCGGGCGCCGGCAAAGAGCCGTCCACAGCCGGGCCGGGGCCGCTTTTGCCCGCCGTCCGGCTTGGGCAGAGTGGCTGCTGCCGGCGGCACCGCCGGCTTGGAGGAGATCGGAGGCAGGAGATGAGCGACTACATCACGGTCCGCGGCGTGCTCGGCACGGAGGTGCAGCGGAAGCGGACCAAGAAGGGGGACGCGGTGGCGGAGTTCAGGCTGGCGTCGTCCGGGGATTGGCTGAACCGCGACACCGGCGAATGGGTCAAAGGAGTGACCAACTGGTACACGGTCCAGGCCTTCCGCGGCTTGGCGGAAAACCTGTGGCGGAGCCTGGCCAAGGGCGATCCGGTGGTGGTCACCGGCAAGCTGAAGCTGCGCCAGTGGGAGTTGCAGGACGGCCGCCGCGGCACCTCCCCGGAGATCGACGCGGATTCCATCGGGCATGACCTGCGCCGCGGCACCGCGGAATTCATCAAGAACTGGTCGGCAGCGCCAACGGGCGCGGCGCCGGACGGCACGGATGCGCCGCACCGGCGCTCCCTGGACTACCGGTCGATGGCCTTGGCGGATCCGGATCCGGCTGCTTCCGTCCCGGACGCGGAAGCAGGCAACCTCCAGGAAACGGTCCAGCCGGCCATGGCGGCAGCGGCGGAGGAGGCTGCCGGCGGCGACCGGGAAAGCGGGGAGGATTTGCCGATGGCCAGCTGAGCAGTCCGTGGCGGGCGGCGGGCCGCCTGCCCGTCACGGGATTGCAGTTGTCCTGAATGTGTGATCGCGGGGCGCACCGACTAGCCTTGAGGGCATGGCGGAATTCATTTACACGATGACCAAGGCCCGCAAGGCCGTTGGCGACAAAGTCATTCTGGACGACGTGAGCATGTCGTTCTTCCCCGGCGCCAAGATCGGCGTCGTCGGCCCCAACGGCGCGGGCAAGTCCACGATCCTGAAGATCATGGCCGGGCTGGACACCCCGTCCAACGGCGAGGCGCGGCTGAGCCCCGGCTACACGGTCGGCATCCTGCTGCAGGAACCGCCGCTGAACGAGGAAAAGACCGTCCTGGGCAACGTCCAGGAAGGCGTCGGCGAGATCTACGGGAAGATCCAGCGCTTCAACGAGATCTCCGAAGAGATGGCCAGCCCGGACGCCGACTACGATGCGCTGCTGGAAGAGATGGGCAAGCTGCAGGAGGCCATCGACGCCGCCGACGCCTGGGACATCGACTCGCAGCTGGAGCAGGCCATGGACGCGCTGCGCTGCCCGCCGGGCGACGCCGACGTGACCGTGCTCTCGGGCGGCGAGCGGCGCCGGGTGGCGCTGTGCAAGCTGCTGCTGCAGAAGCCGGACCTGCTGCTGCTCGACGAGCCCACCAACCACCTGGACGCCGAAAGCGTGCTGTGGCTCGAACAGCACCTGAAGTCCTACCCGGGCGCCGTCCTCGCCGTGACCCACGACCGGTACTTCCTGGACCACGTGGCCGAATGGATCGCCGAAGTGGACCGCGGGCACCTCTACCCGTACGAGGGCAACTACTCCACCTACCTGGAAAAGAAGCGCTCCCGCCTCGAAATCCAGGGCAAAAAAGACGCCAAGCAGGCCAAGCGGCTGGCCGAGGAGCTGGACTGGGTCCGCTCCAACGCCAAGGGCCGGCAGACCAAGTCCAAGGCCCGTCTGGCCCGCTACGAGGAAATGGCGGCAGAGGCGGAGCGCACGCGGAAACTGGACTTCGAGGAAATCCAGATCCCGCCGGGACCGCGGCTGGGCCAGCAGGTCATCGAGACCACGGACCTGCGCAAGGGGTTCGGCGACCGCGAGCTGATCAACGGCCTGTCCTTCTCGCTCCCGCGCAACGGCATCGTCGGTGTGATCGGCCCCAACGGCGTCGGCAAGACCACGCTGTTCAAGACCATCGTGGGCCTTGAGCCGCTGGACGACGGGGAGCTGAAGATCGGCGATTCCGTCAAGATCTCCTACGTGGACCAGTCCCGCGGCGGCATCGACCCGAACAAGACGCTGTGGGAGGTCGTCTCCGACGGCCTGGACCACATCCAGGTGGGCCAGGTCGAAATGCCGTCCCGCGCGTATGTCTCCGCCTTCGGGTTCAAGGGCCCAGACCAGCAGAAGAAGGCCGGCGTGCTCTCCGGCGGTGAGCGCAACCGGCTGAACCTGGCGCTGACCCTGAAGCAGGGCGGCAACCTGCTGCTGCTCGACGAGCCGACCAACGACCTGGACGTCGAGACGCTGTCCAGCCTGGAAAACGCGCTGCTGGAATTTCCCGGCTGCGCCGTGGTGGTCTCGCACGACCGTTGGTTCCTGGACCGGGTGGCCACCCACATCCTGGCCTACGAGGGCACCGACGAAGAACCCGCGAACTGGTACTGGTTCGAGGGCAACTTCGACTCCTACGAGCAGAACAAGGTGGAACGGCTGGGCCCGGACGCGGCCAAGCCGCACCGCGTGACGCACCGCCGCCTGACCCGCGACTGACGGTAGGTCCAGACTGCTGCGGGCGGCTCCCGGTTCCGGGGGCCGCCCGCTGCATTTTGGCCGTCGGGGGGAGGGGGAGAGCCGGCCCGGCCGCCTGTCCGCACTGAAGAGTTGGTGCAATAGCGCCTGCGGATCCGGCCGAAAGCCGCTTCCTCAGTTCGTCGCCTTCTGTACACCGGCCGGCCACTTGGCCAGCGCCGGTGCTTCACCGTTTGACCATAGCGTGAGGTGGTCATCGAGTCAGCGGTACAGAAAGAGCTACATTGACCACGCAAGCTATGCCTTCCAATATTCCCGCCGGTGCGCCGGCTCCCGTCGCGATCGGTGATGTGCAGGTCGGTGCCGGGCAGCCGGTCTATGTGATCGGCGAGATCGGGATCAAT
>NZ_JBLKRT010000011.1:0-112168 GCF_047607445.1 Arthrobacter sulfonylureivorans | reverse complement strand
ATCGCGCACGGTTCCTACAGCGACGAAACCTACCGGCAGGGCCTCCGCTGTCGGGAACGTGCCTAGCAGGCCATGGTCCTCGCCGCCGCCGAGCACCCATTCCATCGGGTCGGCACCCAAGAGGCTGGCTGCCCCGCGCAGCGGTTCAACAAAGTCCTGCAATGCGGCCGCGAACAGGTCGACCGAGACGGAGCTGGCACGGGCCAGCCGGGCAGCGTCGCGAAGCAGGCCGTCCGAAATGTCCATCATGGCCGTCGCGCCCGCCTTTGCCGCTGCCGGGCCCGCGTGCAGTGGTGGTTCAGGCCGCGACTGGATGCGGGCCAGCGCCTGCAGCGAAGCCGGAAATTCGCGGGCAAAGTGCGTGCTGTCGAGCAGGCGCAACCCAGCTGCTGCCTTCCCCAGCGTCCCGGCTACGGCCACGATGTCACCGGGGCGCGCACCGCTGCGCAGCACCGGGTGGCGGCCTTCGAGGTCGCCGGTGACTGCCGCGGTGACAACCAGCGCATTACCCCGGCCCAGATCGCCGCCGACGATGGAGCAGCGGTCCGCGCCGAGTTTCCGGATCGCCTCGGCCACGCCGTCGGCCAAATCCTCAACCCACGCCACCGGTGTCAAACCGGGCAACGTGAGGCTGATGACCAAGGACGTGGGCACGGCACCCATGGCGTTGATGTCCGAGAGGTTTTGCGCCACGGATTTCCAGCCGACGTCGTAGCCGGTGGTCCGGTATCCGGAGGGCCAGACGAGCCGGAAGTCCTGGTCTTGGACCAAGGTGTCGATCGAGATGACGGTCCGTGCATCCGGTGCGTCGATGACGGCGGCATCATCGCCGGGGCCAACCGGGACGTTGGCGCGGCCAAGGCGCGGAAAGATCCGGTCCAGCAGGGATCCTTCGTCCAGGTGGTTGATCATCAATTCGTCGGTCAATCTGTACTTTCTTTCTTGTTCATCACCGCCCCATGTCCCGCGCTTCGCACGGTCAGTCTGACGGCGTTATGGCAGCGTCATTCTCCGGACGCCTTGGCAACCGCCCGCCGGAATTCCTGGTACCGCGCAAGGGCATCCTGCACCGGCTGGACGATCCGCTCTTCCGCCACCCGCGCGACGGAGGCGCGCAGCCGCCGTCGTGCCGTTGCTGCCCTGGATCTGGCGACGAGGCGGGAGATCAGGCCGGAAGCCAGTGCCAGCAGCACCCCGGCGAGGATCCCGGCTGCCAACAACAAGGTGGGTACGGGAAAGCCCTCAACCCTGGGTGTCTCCGGCACCTGAAACTGGAAATAGCCGAGCGCAGCGATGCCCAACAGCCAGAGCGCTCCGGCCAAGGCAGCCGCCAACGCGCACCATTGGATCACCCCGAAGACCGGCCACCACCAGGACGCGCGGTCGGACCGCAGGTCGGTGCCCGCCAGGGCCTGGTCCAAGTCGTCGGGGAGGGTCTCCTCTGCGGACCGTGCCGACCGGCGGATGGCCGCGCGCCACGGAGCGCTGGCCCCTTCGCCTGCACGGTCGGCGAACTGCCGCACAGCCTTGTCCGACTGTGCCTGTTGCGCCGGACCGGGCGCCGGCATCGACGACCGGTTCAGCATCGGACTGACATCTTTGCGGTCCAGATTAAGCCGTTTGAGCGGATCCCGGCGCAGCTTTCCCAGCCAGCGGACCACCGGCCAACCCGTCCGGGCGTGCGACTGCCGGCGATAGGACGTTGCCACGGCGTCGCAGATCGCGTCAACACCCGCGGCCTGGGCGAGCTGTTCGGCGAGCTGGGCGCGGGCTGGTTTGCTGATGCCTGCCGGTTCTGCGTCGAGACCCGAGTCCAGAGCTCGAGCCGCGTTGCGGACATCGGCGATAAGACGGTTTGTTGCGGCCTGCCGCCGGTCGGCGAACGCCGTGATGGCCGCCTTGAGCTCGTCAACGCCCGCGCCTGTCCGGGCGGAGACAGGATAGACATCGGTCCGGCCCAGCCCATCCTGGACCAGGATGTCCTTAAGCGATTCCAGGACCGGTTTCCGTTGGTTCTCGGCCAACCGGTCCATCTGGTTCAGCACGACCAGTGTTACCGCCCCGTGGGAGGCCAGCGGCCGCAGGAATCCATGGTGCACGGCTGCGTCCGCATACTTCTGCGGATCCAGAACCCACACCAGTACATCGACCTGCCCGGCCAGCCGGTGCACGATCTCGCGGTGCTCGACGGCGGTGGAATCGAAATCGGGCAGGTCCAGCAGAATCAGGCTGCCGTGTCCGTCCAGCGACTCATCGGCCATGACGTGCCGGTGGTTGACCTGCAGCCAATCGAGCAGGGGCTCGCTGCCGGCTGTTCCCCAGATGCCGGCCAGTGTTTCCGAAGTGGTCGGCCGACGCGCCGCCACGGTGGCGTGATGGCTTCCGGACACGGCATTGAAGAGGGAGGACTTGCCGCTGCCCGTCGCTCCGAAGAACCCCACCACGGTATGGTCAGCGGACAAGGATCGGCGGGTGCTGGCACGTTCCAGGACGTCGATGGTGGACGCCAAGTCCCCTTTCGGCAGCACGCCGTCGGCAAGTTCAGCGGCCGAATTCAGGGCCTCCAGCCGCGCCTCCAACACCGACGCTTCGGGTTTCCCCCGGTGCCGGCTCATTCCGCCGCCTCCGAGTCCGTCTTTGCCCCCACTGCCTGAAGTTGGTCTGCCAGCGTGCGCATCGGCTCGGCTTGTTGCTCCTCGGCCGGGATTCGGGACAGGAAACGCTGCGCTTCTGCCTGCATCAGCCTGGTGGTCCGCTCCTGGAGTTGGGCACGGGCCTTGCGGGCCAGCCGGCGTACGGCGTCCTCGCCGAAGACTGCTTCGAGCAGCTTCTGGCCCACCACGGCCGTTCCGCCGGCCACGCCGATCTCCAACCCTGTCAGACCGCCGGTTGCCGCGAAAATGACCACCATCAGGGCCACCCCGAGTCCGTTGACACCGAAGGAGAGCATGCGGGCGGTGAACCGCTTGTCCTCGCCCTCGCTGCGGATCAGGTCCAGCAGATCCGACTGCCATGCCCGGATCTCCCGTGCCACGTCGTCCGAGAACCCGGCACTGGGCGTGGACAGGTCGTCGCCGCCGAGCAGTCCCTGCCCTGCCGGATCCACCCGCCATCCGGCATCGGCTTGTTCGGCACCATTGGCCGCTGCCTCGACGACCACGGCCTGCAGTCCGGACTCAATGGCTGCCTCGACCACTACCGACGGCGCGGGTTTGCCGGAAAAGAACGCACCGATCCGGTCCCGCAGCCGGCCTATTCCGCTCTCGATGCCGCGGAAAAACTCTCCGGTTCCGACAAAGTCCTGCCACCGGGCCAACACCTCGCCGCGCAGAAGCGTCCCGTCCTGCGTGGCCGCGAGGGCCTGGTCGGTGGCTGCCTGATAGGCGCCGTCGACCATCTTGCGCAGCCTCTGCCCGGCGGCGTTCTGATCGTCCGCGGCAGCAGCGCCGGCCCGGACAGTGTGGGCCAGTGAGCGCACGGCCCCGCCGAGCGTGCGGCGGGCAATAGCGGCCCGGCTGGAAGCGTCGGCGGCCAGCTCCTCGAGCCAAGCGCGGAGCGGGTCCACGGCACCGGCCGGCAGCATGCCCTGTTCGTCCAGCGTGGATTCGAGAATGACGAACAGCTTCGCAGCAGCGAGCCCCTGCCGCTGCAACAGTCCGGCCAGGTCGGTGCGGACCTCCGCCTCCACGTCGGCCGGAACCCGGTCCAGGACCACCGCGACTTCGATGTCCCGGCGGGCGGCATCCAAGAGCAACGCCCAAGGCACCGCATCGGCGTAGCGGTTGGCTGTGGTGACAAAAATCCACAAGTCCGCCGCCGCCAGCAGTTGTCCGGCCAATCGTCGGTTGTCGTCGGAAATGGAATCGACATCCGGTGCGTCGAGCACCGCAACGCCGGCAGGGATGCTGCGGTCCGCCAGCAGCACCAGCGAGGTTCCGGCCGGCTCTGCTGCCGATTCGGTCCCGCCGGCGTAGTCGTCGGTGGCGCCTTGTGCTGGCGTTCCGGTGATGCGGTTGAGGCCGGGCAGGATCCGCCGGTCCGCGAACCAGGCTCTGTCGCTCGGATGATGCAGCAGGACTGGCTGGCGGGTGGTGGGTCGGATCGCGCCCGCGCGAGTCGCGGGAAAGCCGGCCAGCGCGTTGACCAGGGTCGACTTTCCGGCGCCGGTCGAGCCTCCCACCACTGCCAGCAGCGGTGCATCCAACGTGCGGAAGCGGGGCAAAATGTAGTCGTCCAGCTGGGCCACGGCCGCCTGGATGGCGCCGCGTGCCTCGGCAGCTCCCGTCACGTTCAGCGGCAAGTCCAGCGCCTCAAGCGTGCTGCGGCTTTGCTCCAAGAGCGCGACGGCGCCTGCCGCTCCCCTGTCTTGGCCCTCAGGCACCATGCTGGTCACGTTCCCCATCATGCCAGCAGGAGCTGCCAACTACCCGAACCTTGGCCGCTCTGAGACGCACGTCTCCCTGCAGACAAAAAACCGGCCCCGGACAATGTCCGGGGCCGGCTGTTGGTGACCCCAGCGGGATTCGAACCCGCGTTACCGCCGTGAGAGGGCGGCGTACTAGGCCGCTATACGATGGGGCCGCATAGCTTGCACTGTTGAAGGCCGGTGCTGCCTTGTCCTGCATGGACAGTGACCCCAGCGGGATTCGAACCCGCGTTACCGCCGTGAGAGGGCGGCGTACTAGGCCGCTATACGATGGGGCCGTAGGTTTGCTTGGAGTTTGCCTCCGCACAATCCAGCCCCCGCGAAAGCGGAGGCTGTAGCGCTGGGATACCAGGACTCGAACCTAGAATGACGGTACCAGAAACCGTTGTGTTGCCAATTACACCATATCCCAATGGCACTTTCGGAGCCGGTGGAAAGGGGCTGTTACCCATTCCCTAGCGCCTCAGCACGAGTAATTACTTTACCGGATGCTTGCTCGAAAGTGCAAAACGAGCAGCTGACGGGCGGCTGAGACCGCCCGCTGCTCGGATTCAGGCTCAGCCGCGGAAGGATTTCAGCCGTGCCAGCGAGGACTCCTTGCCGAGGATCACCATGGACTCGAACAAGGGTGGCGAGATACGCCGTCCCGACACAGCGGTCCGGACCGGTCCGAAAGCCAGCCGGGGCTTAAGCCCCAGGCCATCGACCAAGGCCGCGCGCAGCGCCGCCTGGATGTTCTCTGCCGTCCACTCTTCGATCGGCTCCAGCGCCGCCAATGCGGCATCCAGCGCCTCGGTCAGGTTCTCCGGCAGACCCTTGCGGGCATCTTGTGCGACGTCGATCTGGTCGTCTTTCTTGAACAGGAAGGCAAGCATCTCCGGCGCTTCGCCCAGCAGTGTGATGCGTTCCTGGACCAGCGGGGCGGCATCTGCCAGGATCATCTGCTCGCGTTCGTTCAGCACTTCGCCGACCAGGCCGGCGTGCTGCAGGTAGGGCACCAGCCGGAGCTTGAAGTCGCCCGGTTCCAGCAGCCGGACATGCGTTCCGTTGATGGCTTCGGCCTTCTTCAGGTCGAACCGGGCCGGATTGGCCAGCACGTCGTGGATATCGAAATTTTCCACCAGCTGGTCAACGGTGAAGATGTCCTCGTCGGCGGACAGCGACCATCCCAGCAGCGACAGGTAGTTCAACAGCCCCTCGCGGATGAAGCCGCGTTCGCGGTGCAGGAAGAGGTTCGATTCCGGGTCACGCTTGGACAGCTTCTTGTTGCCCTCACCCATCACGTAGGGCAGGTGGCCGAACAGCGGCATGTAGCGGGCAACACCGATGTCCACCAGCGCGCGGTAGAGCGCGATCTGACGAGGCGTCGACGAGAGCAGATCTTCGCCGCGCAGCACGTGGGTGATACCCATCAGCGCGTCATCCACCGGATTGACCAGCGTGTAAAGCGGCTTGCCGTTCGCCCGCACCACCACAAAGTCCGGCACGCTGCCGGCCTTGAAGGTGATGTCGCCGCGGACCAGGTCGGTGAAGGTGATGTCTTCATCCGGCATCTGCACGCGCAGCACCGGCTCGCGACCCTCCGCCTTGAAAGCCGCGACCTGCTCCGGCGTTAGGTGACGATCAAAGTTGTCATAGCCGAGCTTGATGTCGCGGCCCGCGGCGCGGTGGCGCTCTTCAACTTCTTCCGGGGTGGAGTAGGACTCGTAGAGGTGGCCGGCTTCTTTGAGCTTGGCGATCACGTCCCGGTAGATGTCCCCACGCTGGGACTGCCGGTAGGGCTTGTGCGGGCCCCCCACTTCAACGCCCTCGTCCCAGTCAATGCCCAGCCACTTCATTGCGTCGAGCAGCTGCTGGTAGCTCTCCTCGCTGTCGCGGGCAGCATCGGTGTCCTCGATCCGGAACACCATGGTGCCGCCGGTGTGCCGGGCGTAGGCCCAGTTGAACAGCGCGGTGCGGATCAGGCCCACATGCGGGGTGCCCGTGGGAGACGGGCAGAAGCGCACGCGGACTGGAGTTTCGTCGTCGACAGTGGGAATGGCAGCAGCATTAGTCATGATGGCTCCCAGTTTAGTCTCCCGCGCCAGTCCCCTGTTCCGGCCCGGCGCCCGCTACTTGGGGCGCCTGCTGCGGGCCAGCCAGGCAGTGAGCAACCGGTACAGGTAATACAGTGCCAACAGGATGCCGACGGCGAGGAAGGTTGCCGTGAGCCAGGCGGGGCCGCCCAGGTAATGCGTGGCGCGGGCAGCCACCGAAAACGTAGCCAGCGACCCCAGTGCGAAGACTGCGAACGATCGGCGGCTGGAGCGCATGAGGATCAGCGGCGTGCCGTGTTGGAGAGCTTTCCGATGCCTTCGATCTCCACCTCGTAGCGCTGGCCGGCCTCGATGGTGCCGACGCCGGAGGGCGTGCCGGTCATGATCACATCGCCGGGCAGCAGCGTGAAGGCCTGGGAGGCATAGGAGACCAACTCCTTGACGCCCCAGATCATCTGCGAGGTGTTGCCGTCCTGCTTCAGTTCGCCGTCGAGGCGGCCCCGGATGGCCAGATCCTCGGTGTCCAGTTCGGTTTCAATCCACGGGCCGAGCGGCGCCGAGCCGTCGAAGCCCTTGGCGCGGGCCCACTGGTTGTCGGTGCGCTGTGCATCGCGGGCCGTCAGGTCGTTGCCGCAGGTGTAGCCGAAGATGACATCATCCACGCGCTCCACCGGGACGTCCTTGCAGATCCGCCCGATGATGACGCAGAGTTCGGCTTCGTAGGAGACCTCGTCGGAGAATTCGGGCAGTACCAGCGGCTCGTTGGGCCCGATGACCGAGGTGTTGGGCTTGAGGAACATCAGCGGTGCGGCGGGCGTCTCATTGCCCATTTCCTTGATGTGCTCGGCATAGTTGCGGCCGATGCCGATCACCTTGCTGCGCGGGATGATCGGGGCGAGTAGGCGGACGTCCTCGAGCTTGTGCCGGGCTCCGGTGGGCTGGACGCCGTTGAAGAACGGGTCGCCGGCGATGACGGTGACCTGCTCGCTTCCCTCCTCGCCTTCGACGATGCCGTACTGGGGGTCGGAATCAAGGACAAACCGGGCTATACGCATGGGTTTAGCCTACTGGTTGCCGGTGGATGGATTCCAAGCCGAAGGACCCCGTCAGCCGCGCAAGTACTCCAGTTGGGCCGCGACCGAGGCTTCGGCAGCGAGCCGGACGGCGGCATCGATGTCGTGGTAGACGTGGTCGGTTACGTCGTCCACGCTGGCGTCGGCGCCGAGATGCGCGAGGGCGGCGCGGATCTGATCCAGCCGCATCTGGCGGTGGCTGGCGTATTCGCGGCAGATCGCCGAGAGGTCCGGGAGAGTGCCGCCGTGCGCCGGCAACACTTTGGCCGGACCGAGGATCTCCAGCCGGGCCAGTGAATCCAGATAGGGGCCGAGCCGTCCGTCCGGGAAGGCAATGATGGTGGTCCCGCGTCCCAAGATGGTGTCGCCGGTGAGGACCGAGCCGTGCTCGCCGTCCGCGGGCAGGTGGAAGCTGACGGAGTCTGCCGTATGCCCGGGGGTGGTCACAACGTGGATGTCGACCCCGGCAGCCCTGATCACTTCGCCGTCCGTGAGCGGGTCGCCGCCGAAGCAGAGCGCGGCGTCCAGCGCCCGCACGGGCGCACCTGTCAGTTCGTGGAAACGCTCGCTGGCCTCGGTGTGGTCAATGTGGTGGTGGGTGATCAGGACGAGTTCCACCTCGCCGGCGGCGGCCAGTTCGGCCAAGTGGGCCTCATCCAGCGGCCCCGGATCCACCACGGCCACTCCCCTGCTCTCCGGGTCGGCAATCAGGTACGACTGCGTGCCGTCCAGGCTCATCGGCCCGGGATTGGGAGCCAACCGGTAGCGGGTCAGGTCGCTGCTGCGGACCAGGGCGGAATTCTGTTCAGCGGTCACAGAGCCATCCTCGCACTTCCCCGTCCGGCACCCCAGGACCGCTGACCGGAAGGTGCGCGCCGCCGTCGTAATATTTGCGAAATATGAAAGGTTCGGTTCACATACAACCCCACCATGCTGCCAATGTGACATTCGTCGCATAGGCTGGGGTCCTGCACCGGCCGCTGACCGCGGCACGACGATGGGGGGGATCAGTGCTGGAGGAAGTTCACTCAACATTCGATGTGCAACTGGACGACGACGGCCTGATGGTGCTGACGCTGCATCGCGGCCTGAGCGTCGGCGCCGAGTTGGCGCAGCAGGTGGTCGACCACCTCTTCGATCTGGTGGGCGACCGGCGGGTGGTGATGCTGCTGCGGATCGCCGGAGTGCGCTGGGCCACATCGGAGGTGCAGGCGGTCGCCCAGACCTTCACTCCCTCTATTGCGCTGGCTGTGCTCGGCGACGGGCCGGTGGACCGGGTGTTGGCGAACTTCTTTCTGCGGATCTTCGACGACGAGGATTTCGCCCGCTATTTCGACGACGAGGCCGAGGCGCGGGCTTGGCTGGCACCGCATGTCCAGCGCCTGCCGGCGCTTGAGGTGGACGCGAGCGTCGTCTGACGCCGGTACTGACGGCGCAACGGCTGCGTCGAAGCGGCGTCTTGGCGCCGCGTCCGGCGGTAGGATGCGCCCACGGTCCGGCAGGCAAGACTCGACACCGGCGTCGTCGGCAGGACTGAAGCGCGGAATAAGTTCGCGCGGCGGCGGGGTTGCCCCAGATGGAAGCATTGCTGCTGCACGATAGGAAGAATTCGATGGCGGAAACGCAGAACACCTTGTCCTTGGCCGAACTGCTGGCCGATTATGACTCGGCTGAGCACGACCACGCGGCGGCCGAGCGCAATAGCGGAATGCAGCACATCCACAACCATGCCAACGGCGACATTGTCTGGTTCCCCACCTGGCAAAAGAACCGCGAGACGACTGACTGGGAATCCGCGGTAAACGAGTTCACTGCCGAACTCGAGGCTGCGGCGGGCCAGGGTGCGGATCTCTCCGACGCTGCCGGGGAGCTGCTGGCTGCGCGCCTGCAGACTTTGCTGGCCGAGGCTGCCGAGGCCCCGGACGCCAATGTGTTCATTCGCGAAAACCTGGCCCGCTACCTGTCGGAGACGTGGTCGCTCGGCGACGCCTATGCGCTGAAGACCGGCAAGGAGCTCCCGGGTGCGGGCTCGCCGGCGGGGATCTTCGCGTCTTACCCGTACCAGGTCTATGAGCGCGACGGCGGCAGCTTTGCCTCCGCGCTGTGGAACGATCTGGTGGATGCCCGGAAGAACCGGATCGCCGCCGAAGAGGCTGAGCGCAAGGCACTGAAGCCGATATCCAAGAAGGCCCGGAAGGCCGCCGAGCGCAAGGCCGCCGCCCGGAAGCGGTAGCGTGCCGGGTGGGTTCGCAGCCGGTTGGGTGGGCGCACACTGACGGCGTCCCACCGGAAGGCGGGCCGGCCGTCGTCCTCCTCCCGGGTCAGAGCAGCAGGAGGAGGACGATTAGCGGCAAGATGGCTTGGGCCAGGGCACTCTGCCAGAGCCGGCGTTCGGAGATCCACAGCACCGCCCCGAGGACCACGTGGGCGAGGCAGGTGAAGACGACCATGGTCTCGCCGATGGCGGTCCTGCCGCTGGCGGCGATGAACACCCCGGCGATGAGGACCAGCCCCCAGACTATGTTGTAGAAGCCGAGGTTGATGGTCCAGAGCCGGACCGCTGCCACATCCTGCGGCCGGATGAGGAACAGTTTGTGGAAGCGCTGGTCGCGGAAATAGAACGCCTCAGCGATCCCGACGGCGATCAGGACCAAGCCGAAGATCACGGCAAGCACGTAAGCCACCCCGGTCATGGACCTAGTGTGGACCCGGCTGTCGCGGAACTGAAGCAGTGGGTAGGCCAAGCGGGCCGCCCGGCCTAGGCAAAGGCGGGTCAGCCAGCCTAGGCCAAGCCGGTCAGCAAGCCTAGGCCAGGCGCGTTAGCCAGCCGCGCGAATCCTCCACCGCACCGGTCTGGATGCCAAGCAGTTCCTGCCGAATGGACATGGCCACTTCGCCAGAACCGGCGCTCGGGGACGCGATGGACCAGCCGTCGGCCTTCAGCTCGCCGATCGGGGTGATCACGGCGGCGGTGCCACAGGCGAAGGCTTCGGTGATGTCGCCGGCGGCCACGCCGTCGCGCCATTCGTCGATGGTGATCTTGCGTTCCTGCACGTCCAGGCCGCGGTCCTTGGCCAGTTCGATCACCGAGGAGCGGGTGACGCCGTGCAGGATGTGGCCGTTGAGTTCCGGCGTGACCAGGCGCCCGTCCTTGAAGACGAAGAACACGTTCATCCCGCCGAGTTCCTCGATGGCGTTGTCGTTGAACTTGTCCAGGAAGAGCACCTGCTGGCAGCCGTTGGCTTCGGCTTCCAGCTGGGCGGCCAGCGACGCCGCGTAGTTGCCGCCGCATTTGGCCTCGCCGGTGCCGCCTTCGCCGGCCCGGGAGTAGTGGCCGGAAAGCCAGATGGAAACCGGCTTGAGTTCGCCGCCCCAGTAGTTTCCGGCCGGTGAAGCAATCACCCGGTAGGACACCTCATGCGCCGGGCGCACGCCAAGGAACGCCTCGGTGGCGATCATGAACGGGCGCAGGTACAGCGCCTCGCCGTCACCGGTGGGAACCCAGGCCTTGTCCGTGCTGACCAGTTGACGCAGCGACTCGATGAAGGTTTCTTCGGGCAGCTCCGGCAGCGCCAGGCGGCGGGCCGAGGTGTTGAGCCGGGCGGCGTTGGCTTCCGCGCGGAAGGTCCAGACGGACCCGTCGTCGTGCTGGTAGGCCTTCAGGCCCTCAAAAATCTCCTGGCCGTAGTGCAGCACCGCGGCGGCCGGATCCATCATGATGGGCCCGTAGGGCTCGATCCGCGCATTCGACCAGCCGCCGTTGCCGTCAGGGCCGACCTTGTAGTCGACCACGGCCGTGTGGTCCGTGAAGTGCTTGCCGAAGCCCGGGTTCGCCAGAATGGCGGCGCGCTCCTCGGCACTCTTCGGACGATCCGAGAGCTGCTGGGTGAATTCGAGGGTTTCAGTCATGGGTTCCTCCGCGGTGAGGGCACGCCCTTGTGCGTCAATAAATGGTTTTGGTTAGTAACCGCTAACTAGCCTACTGCCAAAGCGGCACTGATGGCATCGCCGATTTGCGCAGTGGTGCGGGAGGCACCCCCCCGGGCTGCGACGTCGTCCTCCACCGCCTTTTGCACGCGGGCTGCGGCATCCGCCAGGCCTAGGTGATCCAGCAGCAGCGCCACGGACAGGATGGCTGCCGTGGGGTCGGCCTTCTGCTGGCCGGCGATGTCCGGGGCGGAGCCGTGCACCGGTTCGAACATCGACGGGGCGGTGCGGTCCATGTTGATGTTGCCGGACGCTGCCAGTCCGATACCGCCGGTGATCGCCGCGGCCAGGTCGGTGATGATGTCGCCGAACAGATTGTCGGTGACGATCACGTCGAAGCGCGCCGGGTCGGTGACCATGAAGATGGTCGCCGCGTCGATGTGCAGGTAGTCGACGGCGACGTCCGGGAACTCCGCGCCGACGGTCTCCACAGTGCGGCGCCACAGGTGGCCGGCATGGACCAGCACGTTGTGCTTGTGCACCAGCGTGAGCTTGTTGCGGCGGGCGGAGGCGCGGAGGAAGGCGTCGCGGACCACGCGCTCCACGCCGTGCGCGGTATTGACCGAAACCTCGGTGGCGATCTCGTGCGGAGTGCCCACCCGCAGCGCACCGCCGTTGCCCACATACGGACCTTCGGTGCCTTCGCGAACGACGACGAAGTCCACCTCGCCTGGGTTCGCCAGCGGACTGGCCACCCCGGGCAGCAGTTTGGCCGGGCGCAGGTTCACGTAGTGGTCCAGCGAGAAGCGCAGCTTGAGCAGCATCTCACGTTCGATGATGCCGGACGGGATGCGGGTATCGCCGGGGGCGGCACCGACGGCGCCGAACAGGATGGCGTCATGCTTGCGCAGCTGCTCCAGCGTCTCCTCGGGCAAGGTCTCGCCGGTGGCCAGCCAGTGTTCGGCGCCCAGCGGGTATTCGGTCAGCTCGAAGGTGGCGTCGCCGCCGGCAGTTGCCGCCTCAAGGACCTTCACCGCCTCGGCCACGACCTCCGGACCGATGCCGTCGCCGGGAATGACTGCCAGGGAGAATGCCTTCGTTGCTGCGCTCATGGATTTATTTTAGGGAGGGGGTCCACATTCTGGGCAAACCGTCCCATTATGTGAACAGGAGGGCGGGGCGCTGGTCGGTGGGGCCGCGGGGGTTCAAGCGCTCGTCCCCTCAACTGTCCATCGACTATTCAGCAGGCGGCCGCTTCAGAGCTGATAGGGCCGCCTGCTGAAGAGTGGGCGGGCGACGAACTGTCCGGTCGACGAGGTGGGGCGGGCGGTCGACGCGGCGGTCCCCCGCCCCACAAATCTCAGACCGCGGCATGACGCGGCTGTCCGGCCGACATCCTAGAGTTGTGGATCATGGGCGTGCACCACAAAATCTACCGCTGGCTCCAGGCCAATACCGGCAAAGTAGATCTGATCCTGATGCTGGCGGCCGTAGTGGCGTTTGTCCTGCCCTACCTGGCGATGGCCCATCTGGCGGCATTCGTGATGTCGGCGTTGTTGGTTGTCCCACTCGCCTGGCGGCGAACGTATCCCTGGCAGTCCGGGGTGGCAATGGCGGCAGCGGCCCTAATGAATGTGGCTGTCATCGGCGAGCCGCTGCCCGCGCATGTGTTTGTGTTGGTCACCGTCTACTCGTTGGCGGCGTACGGCCCCCGCTGGAGCAGCCTGGGCGGCTTGGTGCTGGCACTGCTAGGCGGGGCGATGTACGTGATCCGCTACGGCATCACGGATCCGTTCACTGGAGGCACCGCGCCCTTTTACTTGGTTGCTCTGGTAGCAGTCGACGCCTTGGTGCTTGCCTGCTGGATGTTCGGCGACTTAGTCCGCAACCGGCGGCTGACCGTCCGAGCGCTGGAGGACCGCGCCCGCAGGCTTGAAGTGGAACGCCAGCAGGAGCGCGATCTGGCCGCCGCGGATGAACGCAGTCACATCGCGCGCGAAATGCATGACATCGTGGCGCATTCGCTCTCCGTCATCATTACGCAGGCCGACGGCGCCCGGTACGCCAGCGTGCAGGACCCGGCCATTGCCACCGGAACCCTGGCAACCATCGCCGAAACCGGCCGCACGTCGCTGCAGGACATGCGTCGGCTGCTGGGCGTGCTGCGCGGAGACGAGATTGCCTCCACCCGGCCGTTGCCGACGCTGGCCGACGTGGAGACCCTGGTAGACACCGTCCGCCGCTCCGGGCTGGACGTGCAGCTGGAGCAGTTCGGCGGCCCGAGACGGTCGATGCCAGCGGGCGCCGAGCTGACGGCCTACCGGGTGGTGCAGGAAGGCCTGACCAACGTCCTCAAGCACGCCGGGCCCGAGGCCTCGGCGCAGGTGCGTCTGGAATGGACTGTCCGCGGCCTGGAACTGCAGATTAACGACGACGGCCGGGGCGCCGCCGCAGACCCGGCCACCGCGGGAAGCCAGCAGGGCCTTACCGGGATGGCCGAACGGCTGGCGCTCTACGATGGAACGGTTGACGCCGGACCGCGCGCCGGCGGCGGATTCCGCGTCTCGGCCTACATCCCCTACACCGAAGCCTGAAGCCGAAGCCTGCCGCCCATCGGCTGGCCCAGCCCGACCAAGAAAGATCCCGATGACCGACTCCCCTATCCGCGTTGCCCTCGTCGACGACCAGCAGCTGGTCCGCGGCGGCTTCAAGATGCTGATCAATTCCCAGCCGGACCTGGAGGTGGTGGCCGAAGCCGGCGATGGGCGCGAAGCCGTGAGCGCGCTCGGAAAGGTGCGCGCCGACGTCGTGCTCATGGATGTCCGCATGCCCGGCATGGACGGGATTGAGGCGACTACCAAGCTGCTGGGCACCGCCGCCGCGCAGCCCGCGGGTTCGGACCGGGCGGACCTAAAGGTAGTGGTGCTGACGACGTTCGACCTCGACGAGTACGCGCTGGCCGCCATTCAGGCCGGAGCCAGCGGATTCCTGCTCAAGGACGCCCCGCCGGAGGAACTGCTGGGCGCCATCCGCACGGTGCACCGGGGCGACGCGGTGATTGCGCCGTCCACCACGCGGCGGCTGCTGGAACACGTGGCACCGATGCTGCGTACGCCGGGCCCGGCCAGTCGCAGCCATGCGGCGGTCGAAACGCTGACCGCTCGGGAGCGCGAAGTGTTCACGCTGATTGCGCAGGGCCTCTCCAACCCGGAAATTGCCGCGCAGTTGTTCCTGTCCGAGGCAACTGTGAAGACCCACGTGGGCCACATCCTGGCCAAACTCAACGCGCGCGACCGGGTGCAGGCCGTGTTGATCGCCTACGAAACCGGGGTCGTTACGCCGTAGCCGGGCGGGTGCGCGCGGGACCATGGGGCAGCCGGCAGGCGCTGTGCCACTGGATGCCGCCGGCTCCCCGGATGCGCGGCAGCCCTGCGGCCAGCGCGGCCGCCGAACTACAGGTTGCCGTCGTCTCCCAGGCGCCCGGCAGCCGCAGCCGCCGAACTACAGGTTGCCGTCCGCGAAGGAATCGAAAATCTTGCGGGTCGGCGTGTCCAGATGCAGCATGAACTGGCCGTCCGAGCTGTACCCGAATGGGGGCTCGGGCACTTCGCCGCCGACCTTGCGCGGATCCGTCTTGTACGCCCAGGCGCCGAGTGTCAGCGCCTGCTCCGCGGTCAGGTTGGTCTCCACCAGCGGATCGGCGGCGGAGAGCAGATCGACGAGTCCGGCCGGACCGTTCATCTTTGCCAGTGCGGCGAATCCGAGCAGCAGGACGCCCTGGTGTGCTGAGCGATCGAAGTCGCCGCCCGGCAAGGTCTTTCGTTCCCGGGCGAAGTCCAGCGCCGTCTCGCCGTCGAGCTTGCTCTTTCCCGCCTTGACGTCGAGCACCGGGACGGGCGCGTCGACGGTCACTCCGCCTATGTCATCGACCAGGTTTTCGAAGCCCTTGAAACCGGTGAGGATGTAGCCCTCCACCTTCAGGCCTGTCGCATCCGTTACGACCTTCTGCTGAGCTTTAGGCCCACCCTGCATCATGGCCGCGTTAATTTTCGCCTGCCCGCCGCCCGGCATATTCACCCAGAGGTCGCGCGGAATGCCCAGGATTCCGCCGCCGCCCTTGCCGTCCACGCCAACCACCTGAAGGGCATCGGCTCGGGCTTCGCGAACCTTCTCGCCCTTACTCTTCTGGGCATCGGAGCCGATGACCAGGACGTGACGCTTGCCGCCCAGCACGGGTTTCTTGACGCCGAGCGACGGCCACCAACCACCGACCGCGGTCCAGGTGCCACCCTTTTCGACGGCGAGGGTCACGTCCTTGTCCGACGTCAGCACGGCCATCTTCTGCTTGTTCCATTTGCCGGTGGACGCCTTCACGGTGATCGTGGTGTCCACCGGCTTGCGGTCCGCGAGCGCGCTTGCCGTCCGCTTGTTGGCCTTGAGCTCGCCGCCCTCGTAGAGTGCGGTGGCCAGTTTCGCCAGCGCGGCCGGCATGTCCCCTGTTTCCACACTTGACGTCGGCGTTGGCGTCGCCGTGGCCGACGTCAGCGGGCGGGCCGGCTGTTCCTTCGGGGCGCAGCCGGTCAAAACCAGTAGGGAGACAAGGGGCAGTGCGGCCAGGCGCGTAAGCTTCATGGCTCAATGTTCCACTCTCCCGCACCCGAAGCACAAAGGTTTCACCACTGCGGCGTGTCCTGCCGTGTTCCGCCTCGGTGGTTGGGCGGGGCTTCGGGAGCGGGCGGTCTCCGCTCGGGTCTCCACGCGCTCGCCGGCGCTCGCTTGGTCGACGACCGGGGCAGCGCTCCCACATTTGGTCGGCCTCCGTAAGGTCTTCGCGCCCGGTTCGGTCCAGCCATCGGGACGACCGTTCGGTCGAGGGCGGGGTAAATCGGTGAGGGCACCCCCCATGGACGGTGCCCTCACCGATTTACCCAGCCCTCACGATCCCCCAGCCCCGACGATTGCTGCCGTGTACTACGGTCTCCACGCGCTCGCTGGCGCTCGCTTGTCGACCACCGGAGCAAACGTCCCAGGCTTGGTCGACCACAGGGGGCGGGTCTCCACACGCTCGCTGGCGCTCGCTTGGTCGGCCACCGGGGGCCACTTCTCCACCCTGGGTATGAGCGCGGCGGCGGCGAATACCAGCCCGGCGGCGGATCCGGACCGGGACATCGGTTCCCTACCGTAGGAGTATGACCACTAAAACTGAGCAATCACTCGCCGGCGCCGCCCCCGGACGCGCCGCCGCGGCCGCTGCCACCCGCGGCCTGAACAAGATCTACGGCACCGGCGATACCCGTGTGCACGCCCTCAAGAATGTGGACGCCAACTTCGACGCCGGCAAGTTCACCGCGATCATGGGCCCGTCCGGATCCGGCAAGTCCACGTTGATGCATTGCTTGGCCGGGCTGGACACCGCCGACTCGGGCAACATCTGGATCGGCGGCACGGAGATCACGGGACTCAACGACTCCCAGCTGACCAAGCTGCGCCGCGAGCGCGTGGGCTTCGTCTTCCAGGCCTTCAACCTGGTGCCCACGCTAACCGCGGAGCAGAACATCACGCTGCCCATCTCGCTGGCCAACGGGACGGTGGACAACGAGTGGTTCGGCTACGTCACCAAGACGCTCGGCCTGACCGACCGGCTGGCACACCGCCCGCACGAGCTGTCCGGCGGACAGCAGCAGCGGGTGGCCGTGGCCCGGGCTCTGCTGACGCGCCCGGACGTGGTGTTCGGCGACGAGCCCACCGGCAACCTTGATTCGAAGGTGGGAGCCGAAGTGCTTTCGCTGCTGCGCCGGTCCTGCCAGGAGATGGGCCAGTCCATCATCATGGTCACGCACGATCCGGTGGCCGCCTCCTACGCAGACCGCGTGGTGCTGATGAACGACGGCGCGCTGGTCGGCGAACTGGACCGCCCTAACACCGACACGATCCTGGCTTCGCTGGCCAAGCTGGGGGCCTAAGCCATGCTGCAAGTAGCACTCGCACAGGTGAGGCAGCACGCGCGGCGGTTCATCGCCGTCGGGCTTGCCGTGATGATGGCGGTGGGGTTCCTGACCGCCACGCTGATGGTCAACGCCTCCACGGAAGCGTCGCTGGGCAACAGCATCGGCGCCGGTTTCCGGAACGCGGACCTGGTGGTGACCGAGGGACCCTCGGCTCCGCTGGATACACCGGCCGTTGACGCCGTCAGGGGCACCGACGGCGTGGGCGCGGTGTACGCGCAGGAGATGGGGTGGATCGCGTTCGGCACGCCGACCGAATCAGGATACGGCGCGCTGCAGAACACGGCGCCTGCCGGGCTGGACAACCTGGACCTGCTGAGCGGCAAACTGCCGGGCGACGGCGAGGTGGCCCTGGACGCCGGCACCGCGGAAAAACATGGACTGGCCGCCGGCGACACCGTGGAACTGGCCCCGGCCGGCGGTCTGGTTGCGGCCGAGGACCTCGCCGCTGCTGGAACCGGGCTGACAATTTCCGGCATTGTAAAGGCCTCCAAGGATCCGTTCTTGATGGGCCAGCCGCAGTTCTTTACCCGCGGCGAACTGGTCCAGCAGCTGGCTGGCGAAGGTGGGCCGCAGCTGCGCTCCATCCAGCTGGATTTGGCGTCCGGCGCCGACGCGACCGCGGTGAAGACTGCCGTGGCGGCCGCGCTGGCCGATGCCGGTTTCGCCGATGCCACCGTGAACACCGCCGAAGAGCAGACCAAGGCAGTGGTGGCGAGCTTCACCGGCGGAACCGACCAGCTCACCGTGGTGCTGCTGGCGTTCGCGCTGGTGGCGCTGCTGGTCTCCGCCCTGGTAGTGGCCAATACGTTCTCCGTGCTGATCGCCCAGCGCACCCGTGAGCTGGCGCTGCTGCGCTGCATCGGCGCGGACCGCAAGCAGATCCGCAACTCCGTGCTGGCCGAAGCGCTGCTAGTGGGCGTGGTCGCGTCCATCGTGGGCGTGCTGGGCGCGGTAGGCCTGATGGCCGGCATCATCGCCGTGCTGCAGGCGCAGCCGGACACCGAGTTCGCCGCATTGGCTGTGCCGCCGGTGGCCGTCGCCGTCGGGCTGGCGGTGGGGATCCTCCTCACCGTCCTGGCCGCGCTGGCCCCGGCCCGTGCCGCCACCCGGGTTGCTCCGCTGGCTGCGCTGCGGCCGGCCGACGAGGCCCGCGCCGGGAATGCCAAAGGCAAGGTCAGGCTCGCGGTGGGCGTCGCGCTCACGGTCGGCGGCGCCGTCGTGCTCGCGCTGGGCGCGGTCTCCGCAAACCTGCTGATTGCCCTGCCCGGCGGCATGCTGTCCTTTATCGGACTGCTGCTGTGCGCCACGCTGTTCGTGCCGCCGCTGGTGACGGCGGTGGGCGCGCTCGCGAAGCCGGCCGGCGTCCCGGGCAAACTGGCGGCGGTCAACGCCGTGCGCAACCCCGGCCGTACCTCCGCGACCGCCACGGCGCTGCTGATCGGCGTGACCCTGGTGGCGATGATGATGACCGGCGCGCAGACCTCGCGCACCGCCTTCGACGGCCAGTTGGGCGCGGAATACCCGGTGGACCTTTCCGTAGGCGAGCTCACCTTGGAGGAGCAGCCGCTGGATGCATCGGCGGCGGCCTCCGCTATGAATTACGACGGCGTTGCGGCCGCCGGTTTGATTACGAACGGCGGTCATGCCGAGGTCCACGGGGCGCGCACCGGCGTGTACCAGTTGGCGCCGGAGCAGCTGGACCTGCTGCAGGACAAGACCCTGATGCTGGACGGGAACACCGTGCTGATGCCGCAGGGCTCCGAGTTGAAGACCCTGACCGTGACCGGCAGCAAGGGCTCCAAGGAGCTGACCGTGGTGGAGGCCGACAGCCGGACCCTGCCGCCGCTGATCTCCTCCGCCGTGGCCGCGGAAATCGGCGTTCCGGAGCTGCCCGCCGCCGACAGCGAGGACTACTACACGTCCTTGCCGCAGCTGTGGGTCTCGGTGGACCGCGATCTGGACGCCTGGGCCCTGCTGGACCTGCGCAGCCAGCTGGCCGCCGGACTGGACGTGAACGAATACCAGATCTCCGGCGCCGCCGTGGAACGGGCCGCGTTCAACCAGGTGATTGACGTGCTGCTGCTGGTGGTCACCGGGCTGCTGGCCGTGGCGGTGCTGATCGCGCTGGTGGGAGTGGCGAACACGCTCTCGCTCTCGGTGCTGGAACGGACGCAGGAATCCTCGCTGCTCCGGGCGCTGGGGCTCACCAAGTCGCAGCTGCGCGGCATGCTGGCCCTGGAGGCAGTGCTGATCGCCGGCGTGGCCGCGCTGATCGGCGCGGTGCTGGGCGCGGTGTACGGCTGGCTCGGCGCGCAGTCCGCGCTGGGGGCCTTCGCCACCGTGGTGCCGGACGTTCCGTGGCTGCAACTGCTGGCCGTGCTGGCCGTCGCCGTGGTGGCCGGGCTGCTGGCCTCGGTGATGCCGGCCCGCCGCGCCGCCCGCCTCTCCCCAGTGGAGGGCCTGGCAACGGTTTAGCCCGACGAGGCGTGCGGTCCGGGAGGGCAGGCTATGAGGATGCAGGCCAGGCGAGGCCACGCCGTCGTCGTCCCCATCCCCCCGTAGCTCCCCCCTACCCGCAATCTCCCTCATCGAGGAATCAGCAGGTGCCCTTCTCAGGCCTGGGAAGGGCACCTGCTGAATAGTGGTTGAGGGCCGATGACCGCGGCTGAGCGACGCGGGCGTCCCGCCGTGGCCCGAGGGCCGAAGACCGTGTGTGAGGGGCGCGGACGTTTCGCTGTGGTCCGAGGGTCGATGACCGCGGGCGCCCGGCGCAGGCCGAGGTCATTTGGCCCATTCGGTCTGCATTTGCGCGACCGGATGGATGTTGACCATCCTCACGCCGTCGGCGCTGGTCGCCGTGAACTCGTGCCAGGTATGTGCTGGGATGACAATCACGGTCTCGGAGGCTGCATGGCCGGACTCGCCGTCGATGATGAAGTCGATCTCGCCGTCGAGCAGTACAAAGATCTCTTCATACGGGTGGCGATGGCGCTCGGCGCCGCGGGAATTGACGAAGAAGGACGCGTGCGCGCCGTGTTCGGAGCCGTGGAAGACGGCGGCGCCTGCGGCTGGACGCAGACTGTTGAAGGACATGGTCTGGTAGGTCATCGGAGCATCCTTCCGCGTCGCAAGTAGCCGACACTCTACCGATTGGGCCCCCGCAGGCCTAGGGAAGAGCAATCTGGGTGAGTGTCTCCCCCGCACGCGTCTGTGCCGCAGACATCGTCTCTAGCGGGTGCTACGTTGGCCGGATAGAGCAGCGGCAAGTACTGCGTGGACGGAGGTCGACCGTGAGCGAATCCACCGAAACCAAGAAGCATCCGGAGCTGAAGCGGGCCATCGGCACCAAGCTCCTGCTGCTTTTCATCGTGGGCGACATCCTGGGAACCGGCGTTTACGCCCTCACCGGGCAGGTGGCCGGTGAGGTGGGCGGCGCGGCGTGGGCGCCCCTGCTGCTGGCGTTTGTCGTAGCCACCATCACCGCCTTCTCCTATCTGGAGTTGGTGACAAAGTACCCGCAAGCTGCGGGCGCCGCGCTGTACACACACAAGGCCTTCGGGATCCATTTTCTGACCTTTTTGGTGACCTTCGCCGTCCTCAGTTCCGGCATCACCTCGGCCTCCACCGCTGCCAAATTCCTCGGCGAGAACTTCATTGCCGGCTTCAACCTGGACTGGAACCAGACCGGGGTGACCTGGGTAGCCATCATTTTCATGGCCGTCCTGGCGGCGATCAACTTCCGCGGCGTCAGCGAATCGGTGAAGTTCAACGTGGTGCTGACCCTGGTGGAGTTCACCGGCCTGCTGATCGTGATCCTCATCGGATTCTGGGCGATGAGCCAGGGCAATGTGGACTTCAGCCGGGTGATGGTCTTCGAAACCTCGAACGACAAGAGCGTTTTCCTGGCCATCACGGCCGCCACCTCTCTGGCCTTCTTCTCCTTCGTAGGCTTCGAGGATTCAGTCAACATGGCCGAAGAAACCAAGGACCCGTCCCGGATCTTCCCCAAAGTCATGCTCACCGGCCTCGGCATCACCGTGATTGTGTACCTGTTGGTGTCCATCACCGCGGTGGCTATTGTGCCGATCGGGCAGTTGTCGGAGAGCCCCACACCGCTGCTGGAGGTCGTGCAGATCGGAGCGCCGGGCCTGCCGGTGGACGTCATCTACCCGTTCCTGTCCATGTTCGCGGTGGCCAATACCGCACTGATCAACATGCTGATGGCCAGCAGGCTGCTCTACGGCATGGCGCGGCAGGACGTGCTGCCGCATTTCCTGGGCAAGGTGCACTCCAACCGCCGCTCCCCCTGGGCCTCGATCATCTTCACCACGCTCATTGCCTTCGTGCTGATCTTTGTGGTCACCAACGTGATGGGCGCCGAGAGCGTTACCGCACTCGGCGGCACTACCGCGCTGCTGCTGCTGGGCGTCTTCACCATTGTGAACCTGGCGGTGCTGGTGCTGCGCCGGAAACCGGTGGACCGCAAGCATTTCCGGACCCCCACGGTGCTGCCCTATCTGGGCATGTTCACCTGCCTCTTCCTGGTGGGTCCGTGGGCGCAGGATCCGATTGAGTACCAGATTGCCGGCATGATGATCGGCCTCGGTTTGGTGCTGTGGCTGTTCACCTGGATGTGGAATCGGGGCGCCTACGGCAGGAGAACCAAGTTCCGCCACCCGGAGGAATTGGGTGAATGAGCGCGCGCTCTTGTGGGTAAGGACAGTCATGACGACGACGGCGGAATCCATCCGCTTGAGATGACCGGCAGCAGAGAGGAAGGCCATGGCCGCTGACAAACTGTCGACACGCACGCTGAATCACAAGGACATCGCGTCCTATCTGGACTACCACTTGCTGGGCTCAGCGGCCGGTGTGCAGTTGTTCGACGCAGTCCGCCAGGCATGGGCGGGCACGCCGCAGGAGGCCGAGTTCCGAAAGCTGCGGGAGGAACTGTCCGCCGAGCGCAGGGAGCTGAAGGCGCTGCACCGCAGCTTCGGCCACCGGCGCAACACGCTCAAGCGGCTCGCCGCCGCGGCCGGAGCCGTCATCAGCAAAGTGAACCCGCTCAATCCGACCCGTGCTTCGGGCGGCGTAGGGACCCAACTGGAGCTCGAATCGATGCTGTCCGCGCTGCGCGGGAAGCAATGCATGTGGCAAATTCTGGCTGAGCTGGCACCCAGCGACCCCCGCCTGGATGCCCTCCGTTTCCAGGAGCTGGAGGCGCAGGCGGTGGCCCAGCAAAAACGCGTGGAGCGGATGATGAACACCACCGCACCGCAGCGCTTCCTTGCTTCGCCAGAACGTTAGTCGGCGGCCGGTTCCTCGTATTTCGGGAAAATCGGCGTCGGAGCCGGCAGCGGGGTTCCCGGCACCAAAGCCGAGCCGATGGCAGCGAAGTCGCGGGCGCCGTCGTGCTGTCCCAGCACGTCCAGCAGCTTGCCCGCCGAGGTGGGCATGACCGGCTGAATGAGGATGGAGACAATCCGCAGCACTTCCAGCGTCACGTAGAGCACGGTGTTCATCCGCTCCACGTCCGTTTTGCGCAACACCCACGGCGCCTGTTCGGCGAAGTAGGCGTTGGTGTCGCCGAGCACGGTCCAGATGGCTTCCAGCGAGCCGTGGAAGTCCTGCACCTCGTAGGCCGCACGCGATTTCTCCAAGAGGCGCTCGGCGCGGGCCAGCAGTTCGTGGTCCTCGGGCGCCAACGTGGCCGGCTGCGGGACCTTGCCCTCGCAGTTCTTGGCCACCATGGACAGCGAACGCTGGGCCAGGTTGCCCAGGTTATTCGCCAAATCCGCGTTCATCCGGCCCACCACCGCGTCATGGCTGTACGAGCCGTCGGCGCCGAAGGGGACCTCGCGCAGCAGGAAGAAGCGGACCTGGTCCAGGCCGTACTGGGCAACCCACTCGTCCGGGGCCACCACGTTGCCCAGCGACTTGGACATTTTCACGCCGTTGTTGTTCAGGAAGCCGTGGATCATCACGCGCTGGGGCAGTTCCAGCCCGGCGGACATCAGGAAGGCCGGCCAGTACACCGCGTGGAAGCGGGAGATGTCTTTGCCGATCACGTGGACATCGGCGGGCCAGTACTTCTTGAAAGCTTCGGCCTCGGTGTCCGGGTACCCGACGCCGGTGAGGTAGTTGGTCAGCGCGTCCACCCACACGTACATGACGTGCTTGTCATTGCCTGGGACCGGGACGCCCCAGTCAAACGTGGTGCGGGAGATGGACAGGTCCTCCAGGCCACCCTTGACGAAGCTGATGACTTCGTTGAAGCGGCTGCGGGGCGCGCCGAAGTTGGGCTGCTCCTCATAAAGCTTGAGCAGCTTGTCCTGGTACTGGGAGAGCCGGAAGAAGTAGCTCTCCTCCTCCGTCCAGGTCAGCTCGGTATCCGTCTGGATGGAATAGCGCTTGCCGTCCTCGCGGAGCTCGGTCTCATCCTCGGCGTAGTAGGCCTCGTCGCGGACCGAGTACCAGCCCTCGTACTTGCCCAGGTAGATGTCCCCGGCCTCTTCCATCTTCTTCCAGATGGCCTGGGAAGCCTGGTAATGATCCGCATCCGTGGTGCGGATGAACCGGTCATAGGAGATCTCCAAGACCTGGTGCGCCGACTTGTAGACCGCGGTGTTCCGATCCACGAGTTCCTTGGGCGTGATGCCCTCCTTGGCTGCCGTCTGGGCGATCTTCATGCCGTGCTCGTCAGTGCCGGTCAGGAACATGACATCGTAGCCGTCCAACCGCTTGAAACGGGCCATCGCGTCCGTGGCAATGTACTCGTAGGCATGGCCGATATGCGGCACGCCGTTTGGGTACGTGATGGCCGTTGTGATGTAGTACGGGGTCTTGGGCTCAGATGAGGTCACTCTATGAAATTACCCTCTGCGTTCGGCGGTTGTCGAAATGCGCAACGTCGCGTGATGTAGGGATGGCGCCCGCAACGCGAAAGTGGCGTCGGGCGGTGCGGAGTGGTGCCGGATTCGTGGCCTGCGCAGCGGCGTGGGAAGTGGCGTCGGAGCATGTCGGATTGCTGCGCTGCCTTGTCGATCATCACAGTTGACGGCGTAGGAGCAGCGGTGGGAATGGGCGTCCCATTGCGGCCACGTGTCAAAGGCAGGGAACACCGTCGTCGTGCTTTCTCCATCGGACGTTATCCACAACACCGGCGAGGCTATGGACTGCGCTTCCGTGTGCAGGCAGATTGTTCCCATGCCTTCACCGCTCGCGCCACGGCTAGAGATCCCGCCCGGTCAGCTGAAAACGTTTTCGGAACTGCGTACTGCCGGATACGAGGAAAGCGACATTCACGCAGCGCTGCAGGCGCGACACATCTTCCGGCTACGGCATGGGGTCTACATTTCCGCTCCATACTGGCGCATGCAGAAATCTTGGGAGCGCGACACCTGGATGGTGCGGGCCCATCACCTGACAACACGATCAGCGCTGGTGTACAGCCACGTCTCAGCCGCTCGGCTATGGAGCTTTGACGTGTGGAACGCACCCACGGAGATCCACGTTGTCCAGCGGTCGCGGCATGGAGACAATTCAGTGGGCGTAGTACGACACAACACAACGATCCCGGCTGATCAGTTGGTTCGGCGGGACGGTCTCCTCTTGACAACCCCTGAACGTACCTTGGTTGATTGCGCAAAGTTGCTGCCGTTCGAATTGGCCACCGTCATTGCCGATTCCGTGCTCCGGGCAGGAGCTCTACCCGGAAAGATCTGGGACATTATCGAAGACCAGACAGGGTTCCGAAACATCAGCAAGGCGCGACAAGTGATGTCTGCCGCGAGCGGATTGAGTGAGTCACCCGGGGAGACCCGGCTGCGTCTGAAAGTCCTCACATGGGGCTTTCCCCCGCCGGTACTGCAATATGAGCTTGAGACAGCCCATGGCCGGTACCGGGCGGACATGGCTTGGCCTGAACTCAAGTTAATTCTCGAGTTCGACGGCGACACCAAATACAACCTCGAACTAGACACGGATGCGGTACTTCTCAAAGAGCGGAAACGGGAAACATTGCTCATGGAGTATGGCTGGAAGTTCGTCCGCGTCCGCTGGCCGGACCTGAGCGACGACGAAGCTTTGAGGCGCCGGCTGGTCCACGCCTACGAAAAGGCGTTTCGGGCGAGCCAGACCGCGGCGTAGCTGACTATGGCCACGGTTGCCCCGATCTGCACCAGGGCGGTGCAGGGCGCCGCCAAGGCGGGGAAAATCTTTGAGGGCAGGGTCCATGGACCCTGCCCTCAAAGATTTTCCCCGCCCTCGAAGAGATGCGACAGGACGCTAGGCGCCCGGCCCCGGGGGCCGGGCCTTTGCTAGTTCATCTTGGTGCTGCTGTCGGCAGCCTTGATCAGCTCCTGGTCATGGGAGGCCACGAGCACGGCGATGCCGTCCTGGGTGGTGTCCTTCAGGATGTGGATGATCTTATTGGCCTGTTCACGGTCCAGGTTGGCGGTGGGCTCATCCACCACCAGGACCTTGGTGCCCAGGATCAGGGCGCGGGCGATCGCGACGCGCTGGCGTTCGCCGCCGGAGAGCTGGCCGGGGCGGTGCCGCATGCGGCGGCCCAGACCGACCAGGTCCAGCAGGTCCTTGGCCATCTCGGTGCGCTCTTCAACCTGGCCGTCGGGTACGGCCGGCAGCAGCACGTTCTCCAGAGCGCTCATGCCGTCGATCAGCGCCCCGCCCTGATCCACGTAGCCGATCAGCGCACGGCGGCGGTCGGAGATCTGGTCATCGTCCATGGTGCTGAGCGCATCGCCCTGCCAGAATACCTCGCCGGCTGTGGGCTCCTGGAGACCGGCAGCCACGGTGAGGATGCTGGTCTTGCCGGAGCCGCTGCGGCCGGCCAGACAGTGCATGGTCCCGGCTTCGAGGCCGAGGTCGAAGTCCTCGGCGATCACCAGAGGTTCGGCCCCGCCGTCGTACCGGATGGTGATGCCGCGCAGCTCCACCGGCATGGCGTGGTCCTCGGTGCGCTCCTTGATGGCAGCGCGGGTCAGGCGTTCTTCAATCATTTCCGGGTCCTTGTCATCAAAACAAACCAGAGGAGCACGGCCACGATGCCAGCGGCAGCGGCCCACACCGCAGCGTGCGGTGCGATAAACAGGGCAGTTACGACGGCGCCGATGACCGCCAGCGGCAGGGCGACGGCCGCGGTGATGCCGGCCTCGCCGCGGCGGGCCTGCAGCAGCAGCGTGGGCGTCCAGCCCATGGCGCCGAGGATGGCGAACTGTTCGCGCTTCCGCTGGGCTTCAAACCGGGTGGTCATCAGCGCCAACAGCAGCGCGGTCACGACGCCCAGCAGCGCCAGTGCGATGTTGAGTCCGCTTAGCTGCGAGGCGGCCAGCGACCCGAGCGCGGTACTGCCTGCGGCGCGCGGAATGTCCGCCAACACGGCTACCAGGGCTCCGGCCGCGGCGCCGAGCACGGCCACCGCCAAGGCAATCGCCACGGTGTTGAACCGGTTGGTGCTCAGTTGCCGCGCGGCGAACTGCAGCGGCGTCTTCACGGACGGCACACCGGCAGCACCGGACGGTTCTGTATCTCTCTTCGGATGCGGCTTGAGCATGGCCGCCGAGATGAAGGAGGAAGCACCGTAGACCACCAGCGCGATGAGCGATACCCACAAGGTCACAGCGCTGCGGCTGATGGCACTGGCAATGATCGCCACCGCCAGCACGGCAACGCCACCGACCAGCAGCTCGTTCAGGAACCAGGATCGGATGCGGCGCCGGTTCCAGCCCATGGCCCGCAGCGTCACGGCTTCGGTCCGGCGGGAACGGGTGAAGGCCACGGCGCTGGCCGCAGTCAACAGGGCCGCACCGCCGACGGTCAGCGCCAACAACGCAGCGCTGGACGCGCTCAGGGCACCGTGGACTTCGCCGGCTGCGCCCTGGCGGACCCAGGACTGCTGCACAGTGCCGAGATCGCTGACCGTGCCGGAAGCGTCCTTGTGGTAATCGGGAACGTAGATGGAAACGTCTTCGCGGGCCGAACCGGCAACGACCTGGGTCTCCAGGCCAAGGTCCTCGATGGCGGCGGCGACGGTGTTGATCTGGTCCTCGGCGTCGGCCCATGAACCGCCGGCGTCCACCCGGACCCGGACGGCGTCGATCACGGCGTCGTCCGCGCTGGTGCCGCGGACCGCGGCAAGCCCGGCGAAGTCGGTGATCGCACCGGCGGACTGCACGGCCAGGCCAGCACCGCTGAGCCCCGGCTTCATCACCGTCTCGTCGATCTTTTTGCCCTCGGCATCGTGGGTGATGGTCACCGGCGTCGGATCATAGCCGCCCAACGGCAGGTAGTTGACATCGCCGGCGGCCTCCCGCACCGCGGCGGCGTCAAAGGTGCCGTACACAAAGGGCAGCGGCGTGGCGGATTCGGTGCCGGAATCCACGGTGCTGCGGTAGGACTGTTCCTCCACCGGTGCGCGCTGGCTCTGGTCCGGTTCCAGCTGCCACTGGAGGGTCTTCTCCGGCAGCTTGTTGACCTGGATCCAGCCCTGCGGCGTGGCGGTCTGCTCGGCGCTGCCGTCGCTGGCGGCATCACCGAGCGCGTAATCCGGGTTGGACATGAAGTCAGTGGTCCACACCGGCGGTTGGTGCAGGCCGGCGACCATCTGGACGCCGCCGGAACCGAGCAGGTAATTGTAGTCCTCGCCGCCCGGCCAGCGCAGCTGGAACGGCTTGCTGGACGCGAACGGCAGGTAGCCCTCCCCCAGCTCCTTGCTGACGGTGCCGACTTCCTTGACGGTGTTGCCGGCGTCGTCCAATTCTTCGATCTTGACCGAGTAGGTCAGGTCCAGGTCGGTGCCGGAGCGGACCACCATGGGGATGACCTGCGACTCGTCGTCCAGCGTGCCGGCTTCCACCGCGTTCTGGTACTGGACGAAGAACGGGCTCCAGAACTGGAACGGGTGCCCGTCGATCGCGGCGCCTTCGCCGCCCTCGGAGAACATGCCCATGCCGAACTGCGAGGAGAAGTACTGGCCCAGTTCCTGGGCGTTGCGGTCCGTGGCTTCCGGCGCCTGCTTAAGCGGAGCCAGGAAGTCGCCGGCCTCGCCGAGCAACGCAGATTCGGCAGCGGGATCCACGGCGACCACGGTCTCGGTGATCTGCGGGAGCATCGGCAGCGCAATGGTGGTGTCAAAATCGCCGTGCATGCTGCCGCCGGCGGGGTCCGGGAACTTGATGCCGGTCTCGTCCTCGGGAGCCACGGTGCGCAGGCTGGTGCCGCCGGGAACGTCCAGTTCCTCCAGCTTCGCCTGGCCCAGTGAACCCTCGGCGGCGGTTTCGAACAGAACGGTGTCGCTCAGGCCGTCATTGCTGACGGCCTTGGCGGTGATCCGGTAGTTGGTCGGTTCTTCGTTGAACACCGAAGCGGGCTCGGGCCACTCGCCTTCCGGCACGGCGTCCTGGATACCCTGAGACTTCAGGTACTGCTCGATGTTCGCGTTATAGCCGACGTAGTCCGTGGCCTTCAGCTGCGGGAACTCGATGTCCTGGACCACCTTGGAGACCAGCGAAATCGGTGCTGCGACGGACACGCCGTCGATCCCGCGGACCTGGTCCAGGTCTGCGGCGGCGATTCCGCCGTTGCCGGACAGGAAGTCGGGCTGGCGCAGTTCATCCCCGCCGGCGCCGCCGGGCAGGACCAGGATGTCGTACACGCCGCGGCTGTTTTCGTCCACCACCCGGGTCAGCGCCGCCTGTGCCCGGCCCTGGACGAAAATCGAGAGAACCATCGCTGCGATCAGGACGGCAACCGTGACCACGAGCGACCGGCTGCGCATGAAGCGCGACGCGGCGTTGAACCGGATTTCCAAAAAATCACTCCATACGGCGGCAATGAGGTCAAAGGTCGCATTGACCCGGCATTAAGGTTCTCATGAGGTGCGCGCAGTCGAGGAATCGACCCGCGCGTCGGACCAAAGCCCGCCCGTGCCCTGCGAATGGAGCGAGGACCGGGCGGGCTTTAGTGCGGCTGGAGCGTTAGTCCTGCAGGTCCACTTCGCGCGCGACGACGGCGCCGATTTCCACACTCAGCTGGTCCAGCAGGTCCTGCGGGAGTGCGCTGTCCACGGTCAGCACGGCCAGCGCCTGCTTGCTGTCCTCATTGCGGGCGACCTGCATGCCGGCGATGTTGATGTCCTGTTCGCCCAGCAGTCGGCCGAGCGTGCCGATGACGCCGGGACGGTCCTCGTAGAGGAACACGATGACGTGCTCGCTGATCGGCATTTCCACCTCGTAGCCGTTGATGGCCACGATCTTCTGGATTTGCTTGGGGCCGGTCAGCGTTCCGGAGACGGAGATCTGCGAGCCGTCCGACAGCGCGCCGCGGATGGTGAGCACGTTGCGGTACTCTTCGGACTCGGTGGTGGTGATCAGGCGGGTGTTGATGCCGCGCTGTTCGGCCAGCACCGGGGCGTTGACGTATGAAACCTGCTCCGAAACGACGTCCTTGAACACGCCCTTGAGCGCGGCCAGTTCCAGCGCCTTGACGTCCAGCTCGGCGATTTCGCCGGCGACCTCGACGTCGATCTGGGTCACCGAATCGTGGGTCAGCGCGGTGAAGATGCGGCCGAGCTTCTCGATCAGCGGGATGCCCGGGCGGACGTCCGGGGCGATCACGCCGCCGGCCACGTTCACGGCGTCGGGCACCAGCTCGCCGGCCAGCGCCAGACGCACCGACTTGGCCACCGAGATGCCGGCCTTTTCCTGGGCTTCCGCGGTGGACGCGCCCAGGTGCGGGGTGACCACCACATTGTCCAGCCCGAAGAACGGCAGGTCGGTGCTGGGCTCGTTGACGAAGACGTCGACGGCGGCGCCGGCGATCTTGCCTTCCTTCAGCGCGTCGTACAGGTCGGATTCGTCAATCAGGCCGCCGCGGGCCACGTTGACCACGTAGGCGGTGTCCTTCATCTTGTCGAAGGCATCGGCGCCGATCATGCCCACCGTCTCCGGGGTCTTGGGCATGTGGATGGTGATGAAGTCCGACTGCTCCAGCAGTTCGTCCAGGCTGACCAGCTGCACGCCCAACTGCGCGGCGCGGGCGCTGGTCACGTACGGGTCAAAGGCCAGGATCTGCGTCTCGAAAGCCTGCATGCGGGCAGCGATCAGGGCGCCGATGCGGCCGAGGCCGATGATGCCGATCTTCTTTTCGTAGAGCTCGGTGCCGGTGTACTTGGAGCGCTTCCACTCACCGCCCTTGAGCGAGGCGTTGGCGGCCGGGATGTGGCGGGCCAGGCCCAGGATATGGCCGACGGTCAGTTCCGCGGCGGAGATGATGTTGGAGGTCGGTGCGTTCACGACCATGACACCGGCCTGGGTGGCGGCCTTGATGTCCACGTTGTCCAGTCCCACGCCGGCGCGCGCGATGATCTTCAGGTTCTTGGCCGCGGCAATGGCTTCGGCGTCCACCTTGGTGGCGGAGCGGACCAGGATGGCGTCGACGTCGGCAATCGCGGTCAGCAGCTGGGACCTGTCGGCTCCATCGGTCTGGCGGATCTCGAAGTCAGGCCCGAGGGCTTCGACGGTAGCTGGGGAGAGTTCCTCGGCAAGGAGAACTACTGGTTTTTCCACAGGGGTTGTTCCTTCGCTGCATGCATGGTGATGGCCGTGCGTCTATAAGTGGGGTGGGTCCAGTCTAGAACGGCTGCCGCCCGGTCCCCCAGTTGTTACCGGGCCGGCGGGCCCGGCGCCTCCGCCGGAACGACGGTCAGGCATAAAGTGACGGCCGGCGCCCGCCGTGGGCGCCGGCCGTAGCACGGGACTAGCGGGCTGCGACGCCGTCGGTGTAGTCGTCGTCGGACTTGGCCCAGGAGAACAGCTTGCGCAGTTCGCGGCCGGTGGCCTCGATCGGGTGCTGCTCGCCCTTCTTGCGCAGCTCCAGGAACTCCTTGGCGCCGTTGGCCTGGTCGTCCATGAAGCGCTTGGCGAAGGAGCCGTCTTGGATGTCGGCGAGAACGGCCTTCATGTTCTCCTTCACCTCGGGGGTGATCACGCGCGGGCCGGAGACATAGTCTCCGTACTCAGCGGTGTCGGAGACGGACCAGCGCTGCTTGGCGATGCCGCCCTCCCACATCAGGTCGACGATGAGCTTGAGCTCGTGCAGCACCTCGAAGTAGGCGATCTCCGGCTTGTAGCCGGCCTCGGTCAGGACCTCGAAGCCGTACTGCACCAACTGGGAGGCGCCGCCGCAGAGCACGGACTGCTCTCCGAACAAGTCGGTCTCGGTCTCTTCGGTGAAGGTGGTCTCGATGACGCCGGCGCGGGTGCCGCCAATGGCCTTGGCGTAGGACAGCGCCAGTTCCTTCGCCTTGCCCGTGAAGTTCTGCTCGATGGCAATCAGGTCCGGAATACCGCGGCCGGCCTCGAATTCGCGGCGCACGGTGTGTCCCGGGGCCTTCGGCGCGACCAGGGCGACGTCGACATTGGCCGGCGGGGCGATGTAGCCGAAGCGGATGTTGAAGCCATGGCCGAAGAACAGGGCGTTGCCCTCTTCGAGCTTGTCCGCGATGGATTCGGCGTAGACCTTGGCCTGGACCTGGTCCGGGGTGAGGATCATGATCACGTCGGCCTCGGCGGCCGCGTCGGCGACGGAGAGGACCTTCAGGCCCTCGGCCTCGGCCTTGGCACGGGATTTGGAGCCCTCGGCCAGGCCAACGCGAACGTCGACGCCGGAGTCACGCAGGTTCAGCGAGTGGGCATGACCCTGGCTGCCGTAACCGATGACAGCGACCTTGCGGCCCTGGATGATCGAGAGGTCGGCGTCGTCGTCGTAATACAACTCAGTCACTTTGGGTTTCTCCTGTTGGGTATTTCGTGGAAAGGAATCAGGCGGAACGCAGCGCGCGGTCGCTCATCGAGCGGGAGCCGCGGCCAATGGCCAGCGTTCCGGATTGGACTATTTCGCGGATGCCAAACGGCTCCAGCACTGCAAGCAGGGCTTCGAGCTTATCGGCGGTGCCGGTGGCCTCCACAACCAACGAGTCTGTGGACACGTCGACCACGGAGGCACGGAACAGATCTGCTGCCTGGGTTACCTGCAGCCGTGTTGCGGCATCCGCGCGGACCTTGACCAGGATGTGGTCGCGCTGCACGGAAGTTTCGGGAACCAACTCGACGATCTTGATGACGTTCACGAGCTTGTTCAGTTGCTTGGTGACCTGCTCCAGCAGATCGCCCTCGGCCTCGACCACTACGGTGATGCGGGAAAACCCGTCAGCTTCCGTGGGGCCGACCGCCAGAGAATGGATGTTGAATGCGCGGCGGGCGAAGAGGCTGGCGACGCGGGTCAGCACACCCGGGACGTCCTCCACCAGCACTGAAAGGGTATGGCGGGCCATGCCTAGTCCTCCTCTTCCCATACGGGGGTCATGTCGCGGGCAATCTGGATCAGGTCGTTGCTCACTCCGGAGGGGACCATCGGCCACACCATCGCGTTGGGGCTGACCACGAAGTCGATCACTACCGGACGGTCGTTGATCGCCAGCGCCTGCTGGATGGTGGCGTCGATGTCCTCCACCCGTTCGCAGCGCAGGCCCACGCAGTCGTAGGCGTCGGCCATCTTGACGAAGTCCGGCACGCGCACGGTGTCGTGGCCGGTGTTCAGGTCGGTATTGGAGTACCGGCCGTCGTAGAACAGGGTCTGCCACTGGCGGACCATGCCCAGCGAGGAGTTGTTGATCACCGCCACCTTGATGGGGATGTTGTTCAGCCGGCAGGTGGCCAGTTCCTGGTTGGTCATCTGGAAGCAGCCGTCGCCGTCGATCGCCCAGACCACGCGGTCCGGGTTGCCCACCTTGGCGCCCATCGCGGCCGGCACCGAGTAGCCCATGGTGCCCAAGCCGCCCGAGTTCAGCCAGGCGTGCGGGCGCTCGTACTTGATGAACTGCGCGCTCCACATCTGGTGCTGACCCACGCCGGCAACGTAGACGGCGTCCGGCCCGGTCAGCTCGCCGATCCGCTGGATCACCTGCTGCGGGGCAACCAAACCGTCGTCGGGCTCGGAGAAGCCCAGCGGGTAGGTTTCGCGGAGCCGGTCCAGCGCGGCCCACCATGCGGAGAGGTCGGGCGTGCCTTCCGCGGCGAACCGCTCGCGGCAGGCGTCGGCGAGTTCCGGAATGATTTCCTTGACGGAGCCCACGATCGGCACATCGGCCGTGCGGTTCTTGGAGATTTCCGCGGGGTCGATGTCCGCGTGGATCACCTTGGCGCCCGGGGCGAACGTGCTGAGCACGCCGGTGACGCGGTCATCGAAGCGGGCGCCCAGCGTGATCAGCAGGTCGGCCTGCTGCAGCGCGGTCACCGCGGAGACGGAGCCGTGCATGCCCGGCATGCCCACATGCTGCGGATGCGAATCCGGGAACACGCCGCGGGCCATCAGCGTGGTGACCACCGGGGCGCCCACCAGCTCGGCCAGCTCGCGCAGCTCCTGGGACGCGTGGGCCTTGATCACGCCGCCGCCCACGTAGAACACCGGGCGTTCGGCCGCGGCGATCAGTTTGGCCGCCTCACGGACCTGCTTGGAATGCCCGCGCACCACCGTGCGGTAGCCGGGGATGTCGATCTTCGGCGGCCAGGAGAAGCTCATCATGGACTGCTGGGCGTCCTTGGTGATGTCCACCAGCACCGGTCCGGGGCGGCCGGTGGTCGCAATGTGGAACGCTTCGGCCAGCACGCGCGGAATGTCCTGCGCCTTGGTGACCAGGTAGGAGTGCTTGGTGACCGGCATGGTGATGCCGACGATGTCCGCTTCTTGGAACGCGTCGGAGCCGATCACGGCCGAGGACACCTGCCCGGTGATGGCCACCATCGGCACCGAATCCATGTGCGCATCGGCAATGGCGGTGACCAGGTTGGTGGCGCCTGGCCCGGAGGTGGCAATGCAGACGCCGGCGCGGCCGGTCACCATGGCATAACCTTGTGCGGCGTGGCCTGCACCCTGTTCATGACGGACCAAGACATGGTTGATCTTGGCCGAATCCATGAGCGGGTCGTAGGTGGGGAGGATAGCCCCGCCTGGCAACCCGAAGACGTCATCGACGCCCAGTTCTTCCAGCGAACGGACAACGGCTTGTGAGCCGGTCATTTCCGTGGGCGGCACGATGTTGTTCGGCCCGATGACCGGGCTGAGGCCGTCCACGACGGAAGAGACAGAGGCAGCTACATCTTTGGTTTTGACGGCGTCGGCCGCGGTCGGCGCCTTGTTGGCCATCAGCGAGGGGCTGACTGGCGATCCCTTAGTCATCGGATTTTCCTTTGCGGATCTTACGTTTCTTTGATGTGCTTGCCGTCCTCCGCGAGCGGAAGAAGGCCCTGTGCTCTTCTGCAAATAAAAAAACCCCGTCGAGCCGGTTGGCTCCGATGGGGTTTAGCGCGTGACGTGGTCGAACCAGACGGGCGTTACGCCACGCGCTTGATAAGGACGACCACGGATACGCTTTGCATGGCTTCAGTTTCGTGCCACGCGCTTACCAGTGTCAACCTGAGACATCAGCGTCTCACTATTTGGGCAATTGAGTCCAAAACATGGACTCAATTGACCCTCTGGGCCGGGGCCCAGCCCGTCCCCTGCGGAAGGACGACGGCGGTGCGCGGCCCGCGCAGGGCGCGCACCCGCCGTCGTGGTTCAGCCTTTACGGCTGCCGAACGGTGCCGTGCTTAGCCGCAGTAGGCGCCGGTGGAGGCGGAGTTCACCAGCTTGGCGTACTTGGCCAGCACGCCGGTGGTGAACTTAGGTGAAAGCGGCTCCCAGCCCACCCGGCGGGTTTCCAGCTCGGCTTCGTCCACCAGCAGGTCGAAGCTGCGGGCGGCGATGTCCACCCGGATCCGGTCGCCGTCGCGCACAAAGGCGATGGGGCCGCCGTCGACCGCTTCCGGCGCCACGTGACCGATGCACAGCCCGGTGGTGCCGCCGGAGAACCGGCCGTCGGTGAGCAGCAGCACGTCCTTGCCCAGCCCGGCGCCCTTGATCGCGCCGGTGATCGCCAGCATTTCGCGCATGCCCGGACCGCCCTTGGGGCCTTCGTAGCGGATCACCACCACGTCGCCGGCCTTGATCTGGCCGTTGTCCAGTGCGTCCAGCGCGCCCTGTTCGCGTTCGAACACGCGGGCGGTGCCTTCGAAGACGTCGGCGTCGAAGCCGGCGCTCTTGACCACGGCGCCCTCGGGGGCCATGGAGCCGTGCAGGATGGTGATGCCGCCGGTCTTGTGAATCGGGTTGTCCAGCGCGCGCAGGATCTTGCCGTCCACGTCCGGCGGGTTGATCTCTGCCAGGTTTTCCGCCACGGTCTTGCCGGTGACGGTCAGGCAGTCGCCGTGCAGCAGGCCGGCGTCGAGCAGCGCGCGCATGATGACGGGCACGCCGCCGATCTTGTCGACGTCGGTCATCACGTAGCGGCCGAACGGCTTAAGGTCACCCAGGTGCGGGATCTTGTCGCCGATCCGGTTGAAGTCCTCGAGCGTCAGGTCCACCTCCGCCTCGCGGGCGATCGCCAGCAGGTGCAGCACTGCGTTGGTGGAGCCGCCGAAGGCCATGGTGACGGCGATGGCGTTCTCGAACGCCTTCTTGGTCATGATGTCGCGGGCCGTGATGCCCTTACGGAGCAGGTTCACCACCGCCTCGCCGGACTTGCGGGCAAATTCGTCACGACGGCGGTCGGCAGAGGGCGGCGCGGCCGAGCCGGGCAGGGACATACCCAGTGCCTCGCCGATGCACGCCATGGTGTTGGCGGTGTACATGCCGCCACAGGCACCTTCGCCGGGGCAGATCGCCTTTTCGATGCGGGTGAGGTCTTCCATGCTCATCTTGCCGGCAGCGCACGCCCCGACGGCTTCGAACGCGTCGATGAGGGTGACTTCCTTTTCTGAGCCGTCCTCAAGCTTGACCCAGCCGGGCATGATGGAACCGGCGTAGAGGAAGACGGACGCCAGATCCAGCCGGGCCGCGGCCATCAGCATGCCGGGCAGCGACTTGTCGCAGCCGGCCAGCAGCACGGAACCGTCGATGCGCTCCGCCTGCATGACGGTTTCCACCGAGTCCGCGATGACCTCGCGGGAGACCAGCGAGAAGTGCATGCCTTCGTGGCCCATCGAAATGCCGTCGGAGACGGAGATGGTGCCGAATTGCATCGGGAAGCCGCCGCCGGCGTGCACGCCTTCCTTGGCGCCTTGGGCTAAACGGTTCAGCGAAAGGTTGCAGGGAGTGATTTCGTTCCAGGAACTGGCGACGCCGATCTGCGGCTTGGCAAAGTCGTCGTCTCCCATTCCCACTGCTCGGAACATTCCGCGCGCCGGAGCGGCGTGGATGCCATCGGTGACTGCCCGGCTACGGGGCTTGATATCAGGGGTTACGTCCGCGCTCATGGGTTTGATTCTATGACCCGCGCCGCAGTGTTCAGGGCATATTACGACGGCGGTGCCTCGCCACGGGTGCCGAGGCGGCACCGACGCGCCCGCGTCTATGGTGTTGGCCACGCTCGCCTGTTAGTCTGCGCCCATGAATGCCGGAAACAACGAGTACTTGGCCCGAGCCGTTGACATCGCCGTGGAGAACGTCGGCAAGTCCGGCGGCCCTTTTGGCGCCACGGTGGTCACCCGGGACGGACAGATCTTCGACGGGGTCAATCGTGTGACCGCCACGAATGATCCGACCGCGCACGCCGAAGTGGTGGCGATCCGCCGGGCCGCCGCCGAGACCGGGTTCAACCTATCCGGAGCAGTGCTGTATTCCAGCTGCGAGCCGTGTCCCATGTGCCTGGCCGCGGCGCTCTGGGCGCGGATCGACCGGGTTGTCTATGCAGCGGACCGCGACGACGCCGCCAGCTCCGGTTTCGACGACGCCTTGTTCTACGACTACTTCGGCCCGGAGGGCGATAAACAACTCATGCCCGTGGTCCGCGACGGCTACGAAACCACCGACTACCTGGCACCGTTCCGGCTCTGGGACCGGCTGCCGGACAAAGTGGAATACTGACCCGCCGGTGACGGCCGCTTGCCACCGAGTTTGACCCGCCGCCCCCAAGTTTCACCCGCCGCCCCACCCCGGTGATGGAGCAAGCCCGCTTCCGCCCGTACCCCGGTGATGGAGCAAGCCCGCATGCGGCCGCATCGAGATCCAGCCGCACCGAATTCCAGCCCGGCCCGGCCACCGCACCGTGCCCCGACAGCGAAGGCGGGGTAAATCGGTCACGGCAGGGTCCATGGAGGCTGCCCTCACCGATCTACCCCGCCCTGAAGAAATAGCTGCCAGCACATCGGCCACCCCCGGCCGGGTACTTTCCGCCCGCTACCCCCGTGATCGAGAAAGCCGCTTGCGCCCGCTACCCCGGTAGTCGAGGACGCCCCCACCCACCCGCCTCCCCGGTGATCGAGTTAGGCCGCTTGTGGCCGCATCGAGCTCCGGCCGTACCGACCAACACCGCCGAGTGCTACCGGAGCCGCCCGAGGTCCGCTGGCGTATCGATGTCGCCGCCATCGGAGAGATCCGAGCAGTCCACCAGTTCCACCAGCTCGGGGTGCGCCGACAAGTACGGGCGGGCACCGGCGTCGCCCGTGGCCTGCTCTGCTGCCTGGGCTGCCAAGCCGGGCGCGAACAGGACCGGATGCCCGCGGCGCAGCTTGCCTTCGGGGCCGCGGTAGCCGGCAGCGATGATCCGCGCCGGCTGGCCGGCGTCGATCAGCCGTGCCACCAGCTCGGGGCTGATCCCAGGCTGGTCCACCAGCGCAATGAGCACCGCTTGCTCGGGCAGGGCGCTCTGCACGCCGAGGCGGAACGATCCGGCCATCCCTTCGCTCCACTGCTCATTAACCAGCACCGCACAGCCTGCCAGATCAGTGGCCGCTTGCACGTCCGCCGCGCCGGCGCCCAGGACCACCGCCACGCTGGCGCAGCCGCCGTGCCGGAGCACCTCCGCGGCCTTCCGCACCAGCGGGACCCCGTCCGCACCGGCCAGCAGCGCTTTCGGCCCGAGGCCCAGCCGCCTCCCGGCACCGGCCGCCAGCAGCACACCGTGGACGGGGGTCTTCATCCGGCCCGTCCCCTCAACCCTGCTGGCTTGCGATCGCCACAGCTTCCTGCTGCAGCATGCCGATGACCCGGTGCACGCTGCTGCGTTCGGCTACATCGCTGCGGGCCAGCACCACGATGCTGCGGCTGGCACGGATCCCTTCGAGCGGCCGCATCACGAATCCGCGGGCCGTCTGCGCCTTGCGCGAGGTGAAGCGCGGCACGATCGCCAGGCCATGTCCGGCGGCCACCATCGCCTCCATGACCCGCAGGTCCGCGTAGCGCGTGGTCCGCTTGGCCAACCGGCCGGTACGTGCTTCGATCTGCCGCAGCACTTGCTCGAAGGGGAAGCCCGGAGGCACCCCGATCCACGGGTAGCCCACCACGTCCTCGGGCTTGAGAGCGTCGAATTCGGCCAACGGGTGTCCGGCCGGCATCGCCACATCCAGCGGCTCGTCCAGCAAAGGCAGCACGGTGATCCCGCTCCGTGCAAAGGTCTCCACGCCCTGCTGGCTGTGTGCCAGCACCAAGTCGTAGTCGGCGGCCAGCCGTAGGAAGCCGTCCACGGAGGGGTCCTCCATGCAGGGTTCGAAGTGCAACCCTTCGATTTCCTGCAGCCGGTACATCAACCCCGGCAGGAACATCTCCGCCGCGCTGGGAAAGAATGCGGCACGAATCTGGTTCTGCCAGCCGCTGCGGTACCCGTCCACCGTGGCCTGCGCGCGCTCCATGGCGGCAGACACGTCCGAGGCAGCTGCTGCCATCGCCAGCCCGGCCTCGGTCAGGCGCACTCCCCTGCCGGCCTTTTCCACCAGCGTGACGCCGACTTCCTCCTGCAGCACTTTCAGCTGCTGGGACACCGCCGAGGCTGTGACCTTCATCGCAGCCGCGGTCGCGACGACGGACCCCCGGTCGCCGAGTTCCCGCAGAATTTGGAGCCGCCTGATGTCCATAAAGCGATCCTACATAGTGTGCTTAGCAACGTTAGATTGAACTTGAAGGTCTGGGCAGTTGACAATGTAGGCATGACAGTCTCAGTAGCCCTGACCGTAGTGGGGATGGCCGCCGTCCTGGCGCGCCTCGCCGTCGTTGTTCGCCGTGACCACGGGCCGGTGCCGCGCAGCCATGCGTGGGAGACCGACCACTCGGCCATGCCGGTGAAAGCGGTCGACGCCGTCTGACCTTTTTCACCACCGCAATCGAGCGCCGGGCACCACCAGGGCCGGGCGCTTTTTTGTGGGTCCGGCCCCCTAGGCTGGCCGGGAGCAATGCCCGTTTCCGCCACCGCACGCGCCGTCCGCCCAGCCCACCCGCAGATTCAAAGGTCACGATGCCCACCAGCGACGAACTCAAGGACGCGCTCAGCGCCATCTTTGACTCCCAGATCCCCAACTACGGCGACTACAACCTGGTTTTCGGCAGTAGCCGCCAGGACAACATGCACGGAGCGCCGGGCGACGATACCGGGCACTGCTACGTAATCGGCTACCGCTGGCGGCCTCAGGAATTAGTCGTAGCGCCGTTCGACGGCACCAGCCTGACCGCGGGCGGGGTCCCCGTTGCCATCAATATGACCAACCTCTCGCACGCCGTCCAGTTGGGCGGCGGTGAATACGAAGTGGGCACCAGCACGGGCAGGACGTTCCGCTTCGGTGTGCAGGCCGAGGGAAAACTGCCCGGTGAGGGGCGCACCATCGACCAGTCCGAGGACCAGCCCGACTTTCACAGCTTCATGGCGGAGCTGATCTTCCGGGCCTAGGCTCCCGAGCCTTGCTGCCCACCCCGGCCCAACCAGCCGCCCTGGCTTTCCGGGCCCAGGTGCCCACCCAAGCCTCCGTAGCCGCCTTCGTTTTCGGCGCTCGGCCGCCCCGTAAGCCCCCGAGCTGACCGGGCCGCCCGCTCTATGGACACTGTTCTCCCCCGCACGTAACGTCGGGACCAGTGCACCATAACCATCAACTGGAAGGTGAAGGCCATGGACTGGATGTGGGTCGTCGGGATCGTTGTGGTGATGATCGTTGCCGCCCTGCTGTGGTGGCTCTTCTCTCGAAACTCCGACTCCTCCGACGCCGGAGCCGCAGCCCACGCCCCGGGCAACAACGTCACTCGAGGCCCTTCCGACGGTGGGGCCGAAGCCGCCGCCGTCAGCGCACCGCCCGCACAGGGCGCCCAGACACCCGCCGCTACCGCGCCCGCAAGCCAGGCACCGCCGTCGCGCCCTTCCGAACCTCCGGCAGATCCCGCAGACGCAGCCCTCGACCAGGAGCGCCAGGCCCGCGACACCGACGCCGACCGGCCGCTCGGCGACTCGGGTAGCCGGCAGGAGCACGTCGCCGACGCCATGTATGAGGAAGAGGTCCACACTGCGGCTGCCGACGAAGACATGGTGGTCGAGGAGACGATGCCGGAGTCCCCGGGGGCAACCGGCACCACCACCGCACAGGGTCCCGGGGCCGAGGAACCGCCTCCTGCCGACGTCGAAGATGCGGCAGCCGAGCAGTCGCCGCCCACCGCCCAACCGCTCTACGATGAAACCGAATGGCTCGGCTATGCGGGCGAGGCCGTCATCGAACCGTCCGTCGCAGCTGAGAACGGAGACGGGCCGGACCAGCGAAGGGGATAACGCGTGGACGCCGAGGGCAAAGACCGCGTCAAGCAGCTGCGCCATGCCGGCATGGGCCTGGCGGTGGTGCTGGCCACCGTCCTGGCCGGATGCACCGGCGGCGTCAGCGGCGCGCCGAGCAGCGGCGGCAGCGCCGGGGCCAACCAGGAGGTGGGCACCGCGGCTTCCGAGCTGGACGAGCCGTGGTCCATCGCGGTACTGCCCGACGGCAGCGCCCTCATTTCGGAGAACAACACCGGCCTGATCAAACACGTGGTTGACGGCGAAACAGTGACCGCGGTACCGGTGGAGTCCCCGCTGGAAACCACCGGAGAGGGAGGGTTGCTGGGACTGGAGCCCAGCCCCAATTTCGACGCCGATGCCAAGCTTTACGTCTACCTCACCTCGCCAGAGGACAACCGGGTAGTCAGCTACCGCTGGAAAGACGGCCAGCTCAGCGACGGGCGGGAGATTGTCACCGGAATTCCCAAAGCCGGGAACCACAACGGAGGCAGGATCAAGTTCGGCCCGGACGGCTACCTCTACATCGCCACCGGTGATGCTGCGGTCTCCTCCCGGTCCCAAGACCGCTCCTCGTTGGGTGGCAAGATCCTTCGCGTCACTGCCGACGGCGACCCCGCGCCAGGCAACCCTTTCGGCGACAGCCCGGTGTACAGCTACGGCCACCGCAACGTGCAGGGACTTGCCTGGGACGCGGACGGCCGCCTCTGGGCCACGGAGTTCGGGCCGGACCGGGACGACGAGCTGAACCTGATCGAAGCCGGCGGCAACTACGGCTGGCCGGAGGTGACCGGCGCCCCCGGCGACGATCGCTTCATTGACGCCAAAGTGGTCTGGCCCTCCACCGCGGATGCTTCGCCGAGCGGCATGGCCCTGGTGGACGGCACGGCATGGATTGCCGCGCTGCGTGGCCAGCGGCTGTGGAAGGTGGAACTGGACGGCACGGAAGCCGGCGAGCCCGAGGCCTTGTATGAGGGCGACTTCGGCCGGCTGCGAGATGTCGTCGCGGCGCCGGGCGGAGGACTCTGGGTGCTCACCAACGGCACTGACAGTGACCGGATGCTGGCCGTTCCTGTGAAGTAGGCTACAAAAGCCCTCTCGATTTCACTTTCGCGGAAATGTCCTGCTAGAGTTACATGTCGTTGCGAGGGAAAAAACAGAGGGAAACCGCTGCTGAAACCTTCAGGAACAGATGCACCTCTAGCTCAACTGGCAGAGCAATTGACTCTTAATCAATGGGTTCCGGGTTCGAGTCCCGGGGGGTGCACAGACAAACCCCGTCTGGCAAAGCGAAACGCCTTGCCAGACGGGGTTTCTTTTTTGTCTTGATCGGCCTGGGCAGTTGGCATGGCCACGTGGGCTTGCCAACAGCTTGCCGGCGGGCATGGCCACGTTGGCTTTGCCAACTACTTATGGACCTCTTGCCGGAACGTGGTCCTGCCATTCAATAAGCTGCGCAGCGTCAGTAGGATGAAGGCCCAGCCTGCGTTTGAGGAGTCCGCCATGAAAGCTGCGCGCTACTTCGCCCAGAGGGACATCAGGATCGAGGACATTCCGGAGCCGGAGCTCAAGCCCGGAACGGTTGCGATCGACGTGGCGTGGTGCGGCATCTGCGGTACCAGCTGATTAACAACAATGAGGAGCATGTGAAGATCTTGGTGAATCCGACGGCATGAGCTCCTCCCCAGCCTCCGGTGATCTCTGCGGCCGCCTTGGCCTGGCCCAACCACTCTTCAACGCTCCGATGGCCGGGGCTGCCGGCGGCCGACTGGCTGCAGCGGTTTCGTCTGCCGGCGGACTCGGCATGGTGGGCATCGGCGGCGGGGTTGCCACGGAATGGCTGCAGCGCGAGCTGGCTTTGGCTGCATCCCCGGGCAAGCCGTGGGGCGCGGGGCTCATGGCTTGGGTGCTGAGCGAGTCTCTGGAGCCACTGCGGGTGGTGCTGGAACACCGTCCGGACGTGGTCAGTATCAGCTTCGGAGATCCGGGTGCGGCGGCTTCGATGGCCCGCGACGCCGGCGCGTTGGTGGCCATGCAGGTGGGGAACGACGCGGACCTTCAGCGTGCGCTGGAAGATGACATCGACGTCGTCGTGGTCCGCGGCAGCGAAGGTGGCGGGCACGGCCGTAATGAAGTGGCCACCCTGCCACTGCTGCAGTTGGCGCTGAACCAGACGCAGAAACCGATACTGGCTGCCGGCGGGATCGCTACGGCGCGGGGTGTGGCAGCTGTACTGGCCGCCGGGGCACAGGGTGCCTGGATCGGGACCCGGTTCGCGGCCTGCACTGAATCCACCAGCCCCGCCAGGGCCAAGGAGGCCATCGCCGGCGCCCATACGGACGACACGGTCTACACCCGTGCCTTCGACATCGCCCAGCAGATCCCCTGGCCCGCCGAGTTCGGTGGCCGCGCGCTGCGCAACCGGTTCAGCGACCGTTGGGCGGACGACCTTGAGGCACTGCAGACCGAAGTGGCTTCAACTCCGCGGATCACGGAGGCAATTGATGCAGCACGCCGCAATGCGGACATCGCCCAAGCACCCGTTTATGCCGGTCAGTCCGCGGGCATCACGTACGGAGGGGAAACTGCTGCCGAAGTGGTGGCAGATCTTGCAGGCTTCCGCGCGCATTTGAGGGCGTCGGCATCCCGCTGGTGACGCCTGGCATTCCGGTGACTAAGGTCTGGCCCCCGTCATGTGCAGACGCGAAGTACCAGTGGTGAAGACCTAGACTCCGCCGGTGGAGAGACAAGGCCGGTGGAAAACGGCGCTGGAAAGACGGGTCAGTCGCCGTCTTCGAGGTTCTCGAGGTTTTCGAGCTCGGCGACCTCGATGGGTTCGGCCCCGCCGATGCCAAAACGGGTGTTGCCGAGCCTGCGGATAATGACGGTCAAGCGTTCCTTGAGCTCGTCCATCTGGTCGCCATTGCCGCTGCTGAGCAGCCGCTCCAACTCCGCGGCTTTCTTAAGCGCCAAATGACCTTCGTCGCTGATCTGTACGATCTGCCGCCGTCGGTCCACTTCGCTGCGGGCCCGGACAATGTGCCCGTGCACTTCAAGCCGACCCAGCGTCTTACCCATGGTCTGGGCCTGCACACGCACCCGGTTCGCCAATTGCGCTTGGGTCATCTCGCCGTCGGCGGCCAACACTTCCAAGGCGATAACACCGGCGTGGGTCAGTCCGAGGCCGGCTAATTTGTCGTTCCACTCATGCTCCACCAACCGCGCGGCGGTGGAGAGCAACCGTGGCATCGGCCAATTTTTCAAATCCGGCATGCCCTCAAGTATACGTATGTTGCCCCGGCTGTCAGGGGGCCGACTTGGCTATGCTGGTGCTGAAACCCCAAATCTCTGAGGAGCTGCCCCATGGCCGAACGACTTTCAACTGGCGACATCGCGCCGGAATTCACGCTCCAGGACTCAGCTGGCAACGCCGTTTCACTGGCCGACTATCGTGGCCAAAACGTTGTGGTCTACTTCTATCCTGCCGCCTCGACCCCGGGCTGCACGAAGGAAGCTTGCGATTTCCGCGACAACCTCGCCTCACTCAAGGGAGCCGGTTACGCAGTGCTGGGCGTCTCCCCCGACCCGCTCCCCAAGCTGGTGAAATTCGCCGAGAACGAGCAACTGAATTTCCCCCTGCTCTCCGATGAAGACCACGCCGTGGCCGAGGCCTACGCCGCCTGGGGAGAAAAGAAGAACTACGGCAAGGTCTACGAGGGCCTGATCCGCTCCACGATCGTGGTGGACCCCGCGGGAAAGGTGGCACTGGCCCAGTACAACGTCCGCGCCACCGGGCACGTGGCCAAACTGCGGCGTGACCTGGGTCTGGACAACTAGGTCCGGGCGGGTCTCCGGCGGCCGGCAGGACCCGCCCGAGACCTGCCCCGGTTGCCGGTAGACTAATTGCTGTTCCTCATCGGCCGCAGTCCGGCCGGGAGCAGATGCGCGAGTGGCGGAATTGGTAGACGCGCTGGATTTAGGTTCCAGTGTCTTCGGACGTGCGGGTTCAAGTCCCGCCTTGCGCACCACCAACAAGAGCCCTGCAGCCCAGAAGCTGCGGGGCTCTTGGCGTTAAGCCACGGGCTCCCGCACCCGCCCGCGGCTCTTCGGAAAGAGCCACGGCCTCTCGGCAGCAGCCCGCGGCAGCTGCGCGCGCTTCGAGTTGAGCCACGGCCTCCCGGTCCCGGCCCCGCGGCAGTCCCGCGTCTGCCCACGGAGAGCCGCACCGCCGTCGTGCTGGATGCGGTGCTGTCACCAAATTGTGATGCATTTGTCCCACGCCAGAACGTGAAACCGATGCTTTCGATCTTTCATGTGACTAAGCTCTCATCAAGCGGAGCCGTGCAATAGCGCGGCTCCGCCGGTCGCCGCACACACGGTCGGCGCCCCACCTCACGTCCACGAGGAGCAGTCCATGTCATTCACTGGAACCACTTCAGGTGGCCCGCGCCGAGGCCGGCGCACCGCAGCCGCTATAGCCGGCCTGGCCGCCGGCGCACTCATCCTGTCCGGCTGTGCCCAAAGCGAACGCGGCGGCGGAACGGACGCCGAAAGCGAAGGCGGCGTCAACTCGACCTTCGTTTTCGCCGCCTCTTCCGATCCGAAATCGCTGGATCCGGCCTACGCGAGCGACGGCGAATCCTTCCGCGTGAGCCGCCAGATCTTTGAGGGCTTGGTGGGCGTGGAACCCGGGACGGCTGATCCGGCCCCGTTGCTGGCCGAGTCCTGGGAAGCGTCCGACGACGGCCTGTCCTACACCTTCAAGCTGAAGGAAGGCGTGAAGTTCCACGACGACACCGACTTCAACGCCGAAGCGGTGTGCTTCAACTTCGACCGCTGGTACAACTTCACCGGCGTCCAGCAGTCACAGGCCGTGAGCTACTACTACGGCTCGCTCTTTAAGGGTTACTCCGACTCCCCCGAAACCGCTGTCTATGACTCTTGCGAAGCCGCCAGTGACACCGAGGTCACGGTCAAGCTGGCCAAGCCGTTTGCCGGATTCATCGCCGCGCTGTCGTTGCCCGCCTTCGCGATGCAGAGCCCGACAGCGATGGAAGAGTTCAAGGCAGACGAGGTCGGCGGCTCGGCCGAGGCTCCGGTGTTGAGCGAATACGCCGAGGGACACCCGGTGGGCACCGGACCGTTCAAGTTCGACAGCTGGGAGGCCGGCCAGTCGTTGGAGCTGTCCTACTTCGACGGCTACTGGGGCGACCGCGGACAGATCGACAAGATCATCTTCCGGATCATCGACGACCCGAATGCCCGCCGCCAGGCCCTGGAGGCCGGACAGATCGACGGCTACGATCTGGTAGCTCCGGCGGACACCCAGGCGCTGGCGGACGCAGGCTTCAAGATCGTTCCGCGCGATCCTTTCACCATTCTCTACCTGGGGCTCAACCAAAAGGTGGAGCCGCTCGCCGACCTGAAGGTGCGCCAGGCCCTTTCCTACGCGATCGACAAGGACGCGCTGGTCAAGCAGACGCTGCCTGAGGGAACCAAGGTCGCCTCGCAGTTCGTGCCGGACATGGTCAACGGCTACAACGACGACGTGACGACCTACGCCTACGACCCGGCGAAGGCCAAGGAACTGCTGGCCGAGGCCGGTTACGCGGACGGACTGGAGCTGCAGTTCAACTACCCCACGGGCGTCTCCCGGCCGTACATGCCGACGCCGGAGCAGGTGTTCACTAATTTGAGCGCCCAGCTCGAAGAAGTGGGCATCACCATCAAGGCGCAGCCGGATAAGTGGGCTCCGGACTACTTGGACCGGGTCCAAGCCAGCGAGGACCATGGCATCCACCTGCTGGGCTGGACCGGCGACTACAACGACACTGACAACTTCGTCGGAGTGTTCTTCGGACAGGAGAAGCCGGAATTCGGCTTCAACAACAAGGAACTGTTCGACAAGCTGGCCGAGGCCCGTGGCACCAGCAAGGTCGAAGAGCAGACGCCGCTGTACGAGGAGATCAACGCCGACATCGCCGACTACGTCCCGGCCATCCCGCTGGCGCATCCGGCCCCGTCGCTGGCCTTCGCGCCCCGGGTGGAGTCCTACCCGGCCAGCCCGGTGAACGACGAGGTCTTCAACACGATCAAACTGACCGAGTAGTCCCGCCGCCGGGACCCGCCAGGTGCGGGTCCCGGCGTTACCACCCCACGGCAACAGGACGAGGCGGCCACCAGGCGCCGGAAGGATACTGTGCTCAGAGTTATCGGCAAACGCATCGCGTTGCTTATCCCCACCCTCATCGGGCTCTCGCTGCTGCTCTTCCTGTGGGTGCGCAGCCTGCCCGGCGGCCCGGCCACCGCGCTGCTGGGCGACCGTGCCACTCCCGACGCGGTGGCACGGATCAACGAGCTCTACGGCTTCGACCGGCCGCTGATCGAGCAGTACTTCGTCTACATGGGGAAGCTGCTCCAAGGCGATTTCGGCACCTCGATCCTGACCGGCCGGCCGGTGCTTGAAGAATTCGGCACCAGGTTTCCGGCAACCCTTGAACTGACCATCGTGGCCTTGATCTTCGCCGTCGGCATTGGTATCCCGCTCGGGTATCAGGCGGCCAAGAACTACGGGAAGTGGCCGGACCATTCGTCGGTGGTCCTGTCGCTGATCGGCATCACCGTACCGGTCTTCTTCCTGGCCTTCATCCTCAAATGGCTCTTCGCCATCAAGCTGCCCTGGTTCCCCACCGACGGCCGGCAGAATCCGCGCATCGACGCCACCCATGTGACCGACTTCTATGTACTGGACGGCATCCTCACCCGGGAGTGGGACGCGGCCTGGGACGCGTTCATGCATCTGGTCCTGCCCGGCATCGCCTTGGGCACCATTCCACTGGCCATCATTGTCCGCATTACCAGGGCCTCCGTGCTGGAGGTCCAGAACGCCGACTACGTCCGCACGGCCAGGGCCAAAGGGCTGCAGGAGAAAACCATCCGCAACCGCTTTGTGCTCCGCAATGCCATGCTGCCGGTGACCACCACCATTGGCCTGCAACTGGGGCTGTTGGTCTCCGGCGCGGTGCTGACCGAGACGGTCTTCGCGTTCAGCGGGATCGGCAGGTTCTTGCGCGACGCCATCTTCAACCTGGACTATCCGGTACTGCAGGGGTTCATTATTTTCATTGCCGTGATCTATTCACTGATCAATCTGCTGGTGGACGTGTCCTATAGCGTCATCGACCCGAGGGTGCGTGTCTGATGAGCACAACTCTTCCTCCCCAGCCCGGCGGCGATACCGACGTCGCCGCACCGGTGCCCGTCGTCCGGGACACCGGCGGCACGAGCCTGTGGAAGGACGCCTTCCGCCGGCTGCGCAAGAACCCGCAGGCCATCGCCGGCGCCGTCATCGTGGGAGTGTTCCTGCTGGTGGCGGTCCTGGCCCCGCTACTGGCCCGCTACGGCGGCGAAGAGCTGCCCGGCCGAACCTACATCACGCCCACCCACATCCCGGGCTTCGGTGAAGTGGAAGGCTTCCCGCTGGGGCTGGACCGCTTCGGCGGCGACCTTCTGAGCAAGCTGATCTGGGGCGCGCAGGCGTCGCTGGTGATCGGCGTTATGTCCACGGCCATCGGCCTGGCCGGCGGTATGCTCTTGGGCATTATCGCCGGCGGCATCGGCGGCAAGGTCGACAACGTGATCATGCGTGCCGTGGACATCCTGCTCTCCGTGCCGAACCTGCTCCTGGCGGTGTCCATTGCGGCCATCCTGGGCCAAGGTGCCTTCGCCGTGATGATTGCCATCGGCGTGGCGCAGGTGCCGATCTTCGCCCGGCTGTTGCGCTCATCGATGATTTCGCAACGCAGCGCCGAATACATGCTGGCTGCGCAGACGCTGGGCCTCAGCCGCGGCGCCATCATCATGAACCACCAGCTGCCCAACAGCCTGGGCCCGGTGATCGTCCAGGCCACGCTGACGCTGGCCACCGCGGTGATCGACGCCGCTGCCCTTTCCTTCCTGGGTTTGGGTGGCGGGCGGCCACAAACCGCGGAATGGGGCCGGATGCTCACCTACGCCCAGGCCGAACTCGGCATCGCTCCGCAGCTGGCTTTCCTGCCCGGACTCTGCATCGCCATCACCGCGCTGGGCTTCACGCTGCTGGGCGAGTCGTTGCGCGAAGCACTGGATCCGAAAACCCGGGCCAAGTAACCAGCACGGGGACAGCGCCGGCGCCGCAACCGGATAGGGATTCAGCCCGGCAGCGCCGCCGGCGGCTTTCCTCCATTGCGGCGCCGCTGGCGGGCCATATGCAACATGGCGGCAAAGCCCGCGATGAAGAACAGTTCCAGCACCACCAGCAGCCAGACCGCGCCCCACTGCCCTTCGCCCACGAAGATGATCGCACCGAAAGCCACCAGCACCGTGCCGATCACCAGCACGAAGACGGCGAAGCCGGTGGCTACGGCAGCGCTCCGCACACCGGTCCGGAAGCCAAAACCCTCCGGGCGGTGATTTTCCGGCTCCGGGTTGGAACCGGGTGCGGCTGGCTTAGGAGGCAATCTCCGGATCCTCCACGTCGATGTCCAGTTCGTTGCTCGGGATGGAGGCCAGCAGCCGCCGGGTGTACGGGTGCCGCGGATTGGTAAAGACTTCCTCCGAGCTGGCCGCCTCCACTAGTTCGCCGTCCTTCATCACGCAGACGTAGTCGGAGATCAGGCGAACCACGGCCAGATCATGCGAGATGAAGAGATAGCTCAGCCCCAGTTCGGACTGCAGGTCTCCGAGCAGCTTCAGGATCTGAGCTTGGACCAGCACGTCCAGGGCCGACACCGGCTCGTCGCAGACAATCAGGTCCGGTTTCAGCGCCAGCGCCCGGGCAATCGCAACGCGCTGGCGCTGTCCCCCGGAGAGCTCGGACGGGTAGCGGCGCAGCATGCTCTGCGGCAAAGCCACCTGATCCATCAGTTCGCGGACCCGGGCGGAGCGTTCCCTGGCGTTGCCGCGCTTATAGGTGGACAGCGGCTCGTCCACGATCCGTTCAACCGTGAACATCGGGTTCAACGATGAATAGGGATCCTGGAACACCGGCTGCACCCGCTGCCGGAACTCCCGCAGTTGCGGCTTGGACAGGGTGGCCACGTCCATGCCGTCGAAGGTCATGGTGCCGCTGGTCGGTTCGATCAGCTTCAGGAGCATCCGTGCCGTGGTGGTCTTACCGGAGCCCGATTCGCCGACGATCGCGACCGTCTGTCCGCGTGGGACATCCAGGGTCACGTTCTTCGCGGCGTAGAAGTCCTCGGCCTGGCCGCGGATCTTGTACACCTTCGTCAGGTCGCGCAGCTCCACGATGTTGTCCACGGACCGGGCTCCGGCGGCAGAGCCAGTGGCCATTCCAGCGGACGAATCCGAGACCGCCCCGGCACCGAACCGATCAGCGGCGCCCACCCCCAGTGGCGCGGCCCCCGCCGAGGGCGCTCCGGGGTCGTGGTTCTGGAACACCTTCTCTGCCCGGCCTGGCCGCGACTCCGGGCCGGGGGCAAAAGCGCCCGGCAACAGGCGCACGGCCGCCACGCTGGGTGCCGCCCTGACCAGCGACTGGGTGTACGGATGCTGTGGGTCCTCCAGCAGCTGCCGTGCCGGTCCGGCCTCCACCACGGTGCCGCGGTGCATCACCACCAGCTCGGCGGCGCGTTCGGCGGCCAGCCCCAGATCGTGGGTGATCAGGAGCACGGCGGTGCCCAACTCCTGGGTCATCGAGTCGATCTGGTCCAGGATGGTGCGCTGCACGGTCACATCCAGGGCCGACGTCGGCTCGTCGGCGATCAGCAGCCGCGGTCGGCAGGCCAGGCCGATGGCGATCAAGGCACGCTGGCGCATGCCGCCGGAGAACTCGTGCGGGTACTGTTTGGCGCGTTCCTTGGCGTTGGGCAGTCCCGCGGCTTCCAGCACCTCGATGACCTTGCGGTCCACATCACGCTTGGTCGCCATGCCATGCACCAGCAGCGTTTCGGCCACCTGCGAGCCGATCTTGGTGACCGGATTCAGGTTGGACATCGGGTCCTGCGGAACCAGGCCGATCTGGCGGCCGCGGATGGCCCGCATGCGCTGCTCCGGAAGCCCCACCAGTTCCTGGCCGTCGAAGCGGATGCTCCCGCCGGTCACTCGGCCGTTGCCGGGCAGCAAGCCGATCAAGGACATCGCCGTGGTGGACTTGCCGGAACCGGATTCGCCCACGATCGCCAGCGTCTGGCCCTGTTCCAAGCGCAGCGACGCGCCCTCCACTGCTGCGACTTCGCCGTAGGTCGTGCGGAACGTAACGGCCAGATCCCTGACCTCGAGCAGCGCTGTGGCGTCGGCTTGTTCGATCATGAGTCCATCCTGCCCCATTCGAAGCCGGATGTGGCCTACCTCTCATCGGGAATTCGCCGCAGGGGGTGCGGGATCGGCGTCGATTAGACTGAAGGATCATTCCTGCCCGCCCCGAAGGAGCCCGAAGCGTGACACCACTTCCCGCGCGCCGCACCGTGCTGAAGGCCGGCGCCGCGGCAGCGGCTGTGTTGCTCGCCGGGTGCACTTCGGATCCTGGGCGGCCCGCTCCCTCAGCGACGACGCCCGCCTCGCCGACGGCATCGCCTGAGGACACCACCTTTACCATGGGCATCGCCGCCACTCCGGTGACCCTGGACCCCGCGCTGGCGCTGGACACCGAGTCGTACCGGGTGACCCGGCAGATGCTGGAGACCCTGATTGGCGTGGATCCGGCGACCGGTGTGCCGGCGCCGCGGCTGGCTGTCGAATGGAACGAGGTGAACGACGGCCGCTCCTATCGCTTCCGGCTGCGCGAAGGTGTCACCTTCCACGACGGCACTCCATTCGACGCGGACGCGGTCCACACCAACTTCGAACGCTGGTACCACCTCCCGGAGGAGTCCCAGCCGGTGGAAGGCGGACTGGCTTTCCGATCGGTCTTCGGCGCGCTGGCCTCCGACGAGGCCGAATCGCTCTACGAAAGCTGCGAAGTGGTGGGCCCGCTGGAGGTCCAGCTGAACCTGACGCGTCGGTTCACCGGGCTGGTGGCATCGCTGGCGATGCCGGCCTTCGCCATCTCTTCGCCCGCCGCGCTCAAGGCCGGCAAGGCCGACCGGTTGAGCGAGGAACGCAACGGCAACAAGGTCTCCCGCTACGGACTGGCGCCGGTGGGCACCGGCCCCTTTGCCTTCGCCAACTGGGATCAGGACCGTGTGGCGCTCTCCGCCTACGACGGCTATTGGGGCGCCGCCGGCGACGTGCGCACCGTGGTGTTCAAGACGCTGCCGCATCCGTCCGCCAGGTTGCGGGCGCTGGCCGCCGGCGACATTGACGGCTACGACCTGGTCACCCCGGACACGTACGCGGACCTGGTCCGGGCCGGCATGCAGGTCCTCCAGCGCGACCCGTTCTCGGTGGCGTACCTGGGTATGAACCAGGCTGCCGACGGGCTGAAAGACATTCGAATGCGCCAGGCCATCGCGCACGCCGTCGACCGGAAGACGCTGATCGACAGTTTCTACCTGCAGGGCACCACCGAGGCCAAGCAATTCATCCCGCGCAGCCTGGGCGTGAACAACGAGACCATCCCCTATTACGAGTACGACCCGGATCGTGCCCGGGAACTGCTGGCAGCGGCAGGGTACGACGGCGGTGAACTCACCTTCTACTATCCGCTCGACGTGACGCGGGCTTACCTGCCCACTCCCGAAAAGGTGTACGCGGAGCTGAGCCGCCAGCTCACCGCCGTCGGAATCAATATCAAGCCGATGCCGGTTCCGTGGGACGAGGGCTATCTGGAAGCGGTCCAAGGCACCGATGACCATGCCCTGCATCTGGCCGGCATCAGCGGCAGCTACCGCGATCCCGACAACTTCGTGGGACCGCTTTTCGGTAGCAAGACGCCTGAATTCGGCTACGACAGCGCGCAGATCCGCAGCAAGATTGCCCGGGCGAAGACCTTGCCGGAGGGCGAAGACCGGGTGGACGCGTACCTCAGCATCAATGAGCAGCTGGCCCGGGCCGTCCCGGCCGTGCCGCTGGCCTTCCCGATCTCGGCGCTTGCCATGGGACCACGCGTGGAGAGTTACCCGGCCAGCCCGATGCTGGACGAGGTCTACAACCTGATTCAGCTGGGCCCGGCCTAAACTGGGGTGGGCTGCCGCGGCGTCGCGGCCGCGGCAGTGTGTCACGCTGCATTACTACGGAACCCCCTGCTGCGTCTGTCTATTGGGTCACAACCGAGACGGCAAATTTTAGTCTCGCTGTGGCATAGCGCTAGGCTTCTCAATGCTGGCAAAGCTGCTATTGGAGATTGAAGTTGACTGCAAATACCCCCTCGGGATCATCCAACAACGTCGACGTCGCGCTGATCGGCGGCGGCATCATGAGCACCACCCTCGGCTCCTTCATCAAGCAGCTGCAGCCGGACTGGAGCATCAGTCTGTTCGAGAACCTGGACGAGGTGGGCATGGAGGCCTCGGATCCCTGGAACAACGCCGGCACCGGACACGCCGCGCTCTGCGAACTGAACTACACCCCTGCCGCCGCTGACGGGTCCGTGGCGACCGCCAAGGCCGTGGGTATCAACGAGAAGTTCCATGTGTCACGCCAGTTCTGGTCGCACATGATCCGCGAGGGCCACATCTCCTCGCCGAAGGAATTCGTCAACCCGCTGCCGCACATGAGCTTTGTTTGGGGCAACGACCACGCGGACTACCTCAAGCGCCGCTATGAAGCGCTGAAGAACGAACCGCTGTTTGAACAGATCGAGTTCACTGAAGACCACGCCACCATCAATGAGTGGACCCCGCTGATCATGGGTGGCCGCGACGCACAGCAGCGTGTGGCAGCATCCCGCGTCATCGGCGGCACCGATGTGGACTTCGGCTCGCTGAGCCGCAAGCTGGCCGGCTACCTGACCGCCAACGGCGTCGAACTGAACTACGGCCACCGCGTGCTGGACGTCTCCCGCAACACGGACGGCCGCTGGACGCTGGACGTGAAGAACAACGCTACCGGCGAAAAGACCAAGGTCAACGCCCGCTTCGTGTTCATCGGTGCAGGCGGCGGCGCCCTGCACCTGCTGCAGCGCTCCGGCATCCCCGAGTCCAAGGGCTTCGGCGGTTTCCCGGTCTCCGGCCAGTTCCTGCGCTGCACCGACGAAACCGTCATCGCCGCCCACAACGCCAAGGTGTACGGGCAGGCTTCCGTGGGCGCACCGCCCATGTCCGTGCCGCACCTGGACACCCGCTTCGTCAACGGCAAGCGCTCCCTGCTCTTCGGCCCGTACGGCGGTTTCTCGCCGAAGTTCCTCAAGACCGGTTCGCTGCTGGACCTGCCGCTGTCCGTCCGCCCGTCCAACCTGATCCCGATGCTGGCCGTCGCCAAGGATAACTTTGGCTTGGTCAAGTACCTGGTCACCGAGGTGCTCAAGACCCGCGAAGGCAAGAACAAGGCCCTGCGTGCTTTCCACCCGGAGGTTGAGGGCGACCAGTGGGAACTGATCACCGCCGGCCAGCGCGTCCAGGTCATCAAGAAGGACCCGAAGAAGGGCGGTGCCCTGCAGTTCGGCACCGAGATGATCGCCTCCGCCGACGGCAGCATTTCCGCCCTGCTGGGTGCCTCCCCCGGCGCTTCCACCGCGGCCCCGATCATGATCAGCCTGCTGGAACGCTGCTTCCCGCTGGAGTTCAAGGGCTGGGAGCCCAAGCTGAAGGAAATGATCCCCGGCTACGGCGCCAACCTGAACGAGAACCCGTCCCTGCTGGCCGAGATCACCGCCGAGACCAACAAGGTGCTCGAACTGGCCTGACAGCGGTCCGTTTCAGCGGGCCGGCCCTGACAAACTAAGCTTCAACCCATGCACAAGCTGGCAACGCTGTCCCTGGCGAACCGGGCGCTGATTGCGCTGATTACGGTCTTCGTGGCCGTTTTCGGCGTGATCACCATGGGCTCGCTGAAACAGGAGCTCATCCCTTCACTGGAGTTTCCGCGGGTCACTGTGGTCAGCTCCATGCCCGGCGCGTCCCCGGAAGTAGTGGACAAGCAGGTCAGCGAACCGTTGGAGCGTGCGCTCACCGCCGTGGAGGGCCTCGAATCGTCCTCGGCGGTGTCGCGCACCGGGTTCTCCACCGTGAACCTCACGTTCGTCTATGGCACCAACCTGGACCGCGCACGCAGCCAGGTGGACCGCGCCATTTCCAATGTCCGCCAGCAGCTGCCCGACGACGTATCGCCGCTGTCCCTCGCGGGCAGCATCGACGATTTCCCGATCGTCTTCATGGCGGTGTCATCCGACGTCGACTTGAGCGAGCTGAGCACCGAGCTGAACCGGCTGACCGTGCCCCGGCTGCAGAACATCGCCGGCGTGCGCGGCGCCGAAGTCTCCGGCGGCCCCGGCCGGCACATCGCCATCCTGCCCGACGAGGATGCCATGGCCGAGACCGGCGTCGGAGTATCCGCCCTGGTGGACAGCCTGGCCAGCAGCGGCGGACTGGTTCCGGCAGGGGCGGTGCAGCAGGACGGCCAGAGCCTCTCGGTGCAGATCGGCAGCCCGCTGGACAGCCTGAAGGCCATCGAGAACCTGCCGCTCTCCCCCGCTGACACAACGACGGCGGAGCAGCCTTCCGATCCTTCCTCGCCAGGTGCGGCGGGGCAGGCACCGGGACAGTTCCCGGGCCAGGGCCAGCCCGCTCCACCAAGCGGCTCGGCGGACGAAGGCCAGGTTCCGGTCCCGGACACGGTGCCGGGACAGTCACAGTCCGGCCAGCAGCCGGAGGCCGCGTCGGCAGATCCGGCCACCATTGGGGATGTGGCCGAGGTTTCCATTGCGGACGACGAGCGGACCTCGATCACGCGGACCAACGGAGAGCTGACGCTGGCGCTGGCCGTCACCAAGACACCGGACGGCGACACGGTGGCCATCTCGCACGCCGTCAAAGAGATGGTGCCGGAGCTGGAGGCCGAGCTGGGCAACGGCGCCCAGATCACTACCGTGTTCGACCAGGCCCCGTTCATTGAAAAGTCCATCAAGGACCTCACCACCGAGGGACTGCTGGGACTGGGCTTCGCGGTGTTGATCATCCTGGTCTTCCTGCTGTCCGTGCGCGCCACGCTGATCACCGCGATTTCCATCCCGCTGTCACTGCTGGCCACCTTCATCGGCCTGAACGCGCTCGGCTACTCGCTGAACATCCTCACCCTGGGCGCGCTGACCATCGCGATCGGCCGAGTGGTGGACGACTCGATCGTGGTGGTGGAGAACATCCGGCGGCATCTGAACTACGGCGAGGCCAAGCGCGAGGCCATCATGACGGCGGTGCGCGAGGTCGCCGGTGCGATCACCGCGTCCACGCTGACTACGGTGGCGGTCTTCCTGCCGATCGCGTTCGTCGGCGATCTGGCAGGTGAGCTGTTCCGACCCTTCGCCGTCACCACGGCACTGGCGTTGCTCGCCTCGCTGGCGGTGTCGCTGACGATTGTGCCGGTGCTGGCGTACTGGTTTGTGAAGTCGCCGCAGCCGCAGTCACGCCCGGACGCCCTGGCAGTCCGTGAAGCGGCGTCGGAGAAAGAACGGCGCTCCCTGCTGCAGCGAGGCTATCTCCCGGTGCTCGCCGGCACCCAGCGGCACCCGGTAGTCACCACCGTGGCCGCCCTGCTGGTCCTGGCCGGCACAGCCGCGATGGTCCCGCTGATGCAGACCAACCTGCTGGGCGACAGCGGCCAGAACAGCTTCAGCCTGCGGCTGCAGATGCCGGCCGGGAGCAGTCTGGAATCCACCGACGAGGCATCGGTTCCCGTCGAGGAACTGCTGGCCGGCATGGACGGCATTCAGGACGTCCAGGTCACCATGGGCAATGCCGGCGGCGGCGTAGGCACGTTCCTGTCCGCGGGCGCCTCGGTGGCCCAGTACACCGTCATCACGGAGGAAGGCATCGACCAGGCGGCGCTTCGCGACAAGGTGCGCGCCGCCGTCGAGGATCTGCCCGGTGACGCAACGTTCACGCTGGGCACGCAGGGCGGTGGCTTCGGCACTTCCAGCACCGTGGATGTGGAGATCTCCGCCAGCGATCCGGGCCAGTTGCAGGATGTTTCCGACCGGCTGGTGGATCGGCTGCGGGACCTGCCAGGAGCCGCGGAGGCGTCCAGCAACCTGTCGGCCGCCGAACCCGTGGTGCAGGTGTCCGTGGACCGCGCCAAGGCCGTGGCTGCGGGCCTGGACGAGGAACAGGTCGCGGGCCTGCTGGCGTCAACGCTTAGCCCGTTGCCCGGTGGCACGGTGCGGATCGGCACCACCGACTTCCCCGTGCTCATCGGCGAGGGCGGTGATTTCTCCAGCGTCGACGAGCTGCGCGACGTCGAACTGCCGACCGCCGCCGGGCCGGTCCCGCTGACCGATCTGGCCACGGTGAAAGAAACCGACGTGCCGACGTCGATCAGCGCCAGCGGCGGCGAACGCACGGCCGTCGTCTCCGTCACCCCGGAGGGTGACAACCTGGGTGCGCTCAGCGGCGAGGTGGCGGCGGTCCTGGACGGCACCGAGATGCCGGCGGGCGTCACCGCGAGCCTGGGCGGCGCGGCCACCCAGCAGGCCGAATCCTTCACGCAGCTGGGCTGGGCGCTGCTGGCCGCCGTCGCCATTGTCTACGTGATCATGGTGGCGACCTTCAAATCCTTGGTGCAGCCGCTGATCCTGCTGGTCTCCATTCCGTTCGCAGCCACCGGAGCCATCGGGCTGCTGGTCCTCACGCAGATTCCGCTGGGTCTGCCGTCGCTGATCGGCATGCTGATGCTGGTGGGCATCGTGGTGACGAACGCGATTGTGCTGATCGACCTGATCAACCAGTACCGGCGTCCGCATGATGGGCAGCCCGGCATGAACGTGGCGGATGCCATTACGCACGGCGCGCGGCGCCGCCTTCGACCGATCCTGATGACCGCGCTGGCCACCATCTTTGCGCTGACGCCCATGGCGCTGGGACTGACCGGCGAGGGCGGCTTCATTTCGCAGCCGCTCGCCGTGGTGGTAATCGGCGGCCTGGTTTCTTCCACCGCGTTGACGCTGGTGCTGGTGCCGGTGTTGTACCGGTTGGTGGAGGGACGGCACGAGCGCCGGGCGATCAAGCGCAATACACTCGAGGCAGAACTGGTCCCTGCCGGGCGCTGACTTCCGGCGGGTCCCCCCAACCCCGGGAGGTGCACCGCATGCCAGAACCTGACACCGCACCAGCCGGCACGCCCGGCCGGCTGGCGAGGTCCATCATCCGGTTCGTGGACCGGCTTCCAGCGCCGGTGCGGCGGTATGGCCAGCAGATCGGCGGCTGGCAGCGGATCCAGCTGGCGTTCAAGACGGCCCTGGCCTGTGGCATCGCCTGGATCATCGCCCGGCAACTGCCCGGCGAGGTGGCCGACTATCCGTATTACGCCCCGCTCGGTGCGCTGATCAGCATGTATTCCACCGTTGCTGATTCCGTCAAGACGTCTTTGCAGACACTGGCGGGACTGCTGCTGGGGATCGGACTGGCCTGGCTCCTCCTGCTGACGGTCGGGCTGCACGTGCTGACCGTGAGCCTGCTGGTGTTCCTGGGTGTTCTGGTGGCCGGGCTGCCCCGCCTCGGCGCCGGCAGGGACTGGGTCCCGATGGCCGCGCTGTTCGTCCTGCTGGTGGGCGGCTCCGATGCCGGCGACTACTCGCTGGGCTATGCGGTGCAGATGGCGGTGGGAGTCCTTGTGGGCATTACGGTGAACTTCCTGTTGATCCCGCCGCTGAACTTCAGCGCGGTGGGCCGCAGCCTGCAGCAATTGCAGTCCGACCTTGCGGGCCAGTTGGAGGAGATGGCCGAGGCGCTGCTGGAGGACTGGCCGCCGGAGCGCGACGAGTGGGCGTCCAACGGAGAAAACATCGTCCGGCTGAGCGAACAGGTGCGTCAGGCCGTGGCGACCGCCGACCGCAGCCGCAAAGCGAACCCGCGGCGCAGGTTCCATGACCGGGATCTTGAGGCCGACTGGAGCAATTTGCGCACGCTGGAACGTGCAGCGTTCAACACCCAGGACATCACCGAGGTGCTCGGCGCGGTGATCTTGGACGATCACCTGCACATCCCCACGCCGGTGCTGGAGCCCATGTCCGAGGCACTGAAGGCCGCGGCAGCCGCGGTCAGGAGCCTGGCCGCCGAGGACCTGCAGGAAAAACTCGACGCCGCCAGCGCCGCCCAGCAGCAACTGACAACAGAACTGGCCGGCTCAGTCACCACAGAGACCCCGGGCACGGCAGGCGGCTACGTCGCGGTCAGCCTGGACCGCATCCTGTCCGCTTTGCGCCGCCAATTGGACGACTCCAAAAACCAGCGGGGGTGAGCGGGCCGGCTCTCCGGCGAGGTGCCGACCGGAGCGGGCCCGCTCTCCGGCGGGGTGCCGGTCCGGCCGGCCGGACCGGTTTACTTTTCCGGCTGGGACTGATGCGCAGGATTGCCGTGGAAGGGCGGGACAACGTTTGGCCCGCTAGTCTCCGGCGAGACCTGCGAGCCGCCGCGACCGCCGCTGACCTCGGGCATATCCGGGACGGCTGCACCCGAAGGTTCAGCACCGTTGCGGAGCGCTTCCATCCGCTGCTCAAGGACCTGGACTACGGGTAGCCGGTTGCCGTGTTCCCGCTCGTAGGCGAGCAGTTGACCTACCTGGTCTTCGGTCAGCCCGGTAATCCTGGTCGGTAGGGTGCCTTGGGGAATGTGGTCGTAATCCGGGAGAGGCAACTCGTCACGGTTCGGTGCGTCGCTCATTCATCCTCCTGACAACTGGGCCTGCTCGGACGCTCCCAAGGTAACAGTGTCACGGTGGCTTGGTAACCCCGGACCCACGAAGCAGCCCTCCGGGGGGCACGATCGCTGGCTCGGCACCGCAGCGCCGACCACCCGCTGACCGGCAGGGTGACCGGCTGCCGACCGGCAGGGTGACCGGCTGCCGACCGGCAGGGTGACCGGCGGCGACCGGCCGCGCAACAATCCAAGGGAATACCTGGCCCTTGCTGCCCGTTGGACCAGTAAATGCAAATGCATGTAAACTGATCTCCGACAAGCACTACAGAAGAGGCAAAACCATGGAACTCGGCGTATTCAGCGTCAGCGACGTCACCCTGGACCCGACCACCAACCGCATGCCCACCGAACGCGAACGGATCAAGGCGTCGGTGGCCATCGCCAAAAAGGTCGAAGAGATCGGCATGGACGTGTATGCCATCGGCGAGCACCACAACCCGCCCTTCTTCTCCTCCTCCCCCACCACCCTGCTGGCCTACATCGCCGCGCAGACCGAGCGGATTACGCTGTCCACCGCCACTACGCTGATCACCACCAACGATCCGGTGAAGATCGCCGAAGACTTCGCCATGCTCCAGCATCTGGCCGACGGACGCGTGGACTTGGTCCTGGGCCGCGGCAACACTGCCCCGGTGTACCCCTGGTTCGGCAAGAACATCCAGGACTCGTTGGAGCTCACCGTGGAGAACTACGCCTTGCTGCGCAAGCTCTGGGATGAAGAAGTAGTCAACTGGCAGGGCAAGCACCGCACGCCGCTGCACAACTACACCTCCACGCCGCAACCGCTGGACGGCGTCGCGCCCTTCGTCTGGCACGGCTCCATCCGCACCCCGCAGGTGGCTGAACTGGCCGCTTACTACGGCGACGGTTTCTTCGCGAACAACATCTTCTGGCCGAAGGAGCACTACATGCAGCTCATCGGCCTGTACCGGGAACGCTACGAGCACTACGGCCACGGCACCGCCGACCAGGCCATTGTGGGCTTGGGCGGGCAGTTCTTCATGCGCAAGAACTCGCAGGATGCGGTCAACGAATTCCGCCCGTACTTCGACAACGCCCCGGTCTACGGCCACGGCCCGTCGCTGGAGGACTTCACCGCACAGACCCCGCTGACCGTGGGCAGCCCGGAGCAGGTCATCGAAAAGACCCTGGCCTTCGCCGACTACTTTGGCGACTACCAGCGCCAGCTTTTCCTGATCGACCACGCCGGCCTGCCGCTGAAGACCGTGCTGGAGCAGTTGGACCTGTTCGGGGAAGAGGTGCTGCCGGTGCTGAAGCAGGAATTCGCCGCCCGCAAGCCGGCGCATGTGCCCGATGCCCCCACGCACGCCAGCCGCAAGGCTGCGCGCGACGCCAAGCAGCCGGCCAGCGAGTCGGTGACCAATGGCTGAATCCTCTACCCCTGATATCAGGACGACGGCGGAGGCCTGGGAATCGCTGTTCCGGACCCAGGTGGCGGTAATGCGCCGGATGCAGCAACTGCCCGAGTTCAAAAAGCTCGCGATGCGGGAGTACGACGTGCTCTTCAATCTGAGCTTGTGCCCGGGCGGCTGGAGCCGGCTGAACGAGCTGAATGAAGCCCTGCTGATCAGCCAACCGAGCCTCAGCCGGATGGTGGACCGACTGGAAAAGAAGGGTCTGGTGCTCCGGCGCACGGCCCAGAACGACCAGCGGGGCATCGAAATCTCGTTGACCGAGGAAGGCCGAGCGCTGCAGAAGGAAATTGGCCGGGAGCACGTCAAGCACCTGCACTCCATGCTCGCGCCGCTGCTCACCGAGGATGAATTCGGCCAGCTTCGGGGGCTGACCACCAAGCTGCATGCCGGCCTGAAGAACGACTGACGCGCCGCCGCCCACAGGGCCCGGTTGCTTCCGCGAATGCGGCAGCAACCGGGCCTTGCCTGTCCGTGTGGCGGCCGGATGTACGCGGACCGATCGGCCGCAACGGGTTGGGCCAGTGCCGGGCTAAGGCTGGCAAGACCAGACGGACGCCGGTGCCGCCTCCGCCTCACGCCGATGCTTCCGTCTTAGGCGGGGGCGTCCCCGGAGATCTGCAGCGTCATGATGACCTGCTGCACCGTCTTGAAGTGCTTGGTGGTGATGAAGCGCTCCGCCTCCGCGATCAGCCCGTACTTGTCCAATAGGCCGGTCTTTTCGCCCGGGGCCGGGGTACCGTGGCGCACGGCCGTGGCAAAGGAGTAGGTACCCACGGATTTCGGGCCGTTGACGGTGTTTTCCACTGTGCAGGCCTGGAAGCCGTTGCCGGCCGGCTTGTCGGTCAGCCCATAGGAGCCGAAGTACTTGTAGCCCAGCAGCGTCCGGTACACGAAGACCGGATCGACAGTGTCAGCGGACGCCACGGCTGGCACCTTCGCCGGTTCACTGAGCAGCACCCGCAGTTCGGTGACGCCGCCCGCGCTGCAGGTATCCTTCGGCAGTTTCAGCCGGGTGTGCAGTTCGGCGGCCAGCTTGCCGGACGAGTCTCGGATATCCAGATGCAGTCCGTTGTCCGAGGGCTGGCTGGGCTTGACCTGCCGCTGCACCACCCAATCGGCGGGGATCTCGAAGCTGAGCACGCGGTCGGGGTCGGTGTATACCTTCCAGCCGTCGATGGTGGCTTGACGCACCGGCCCTTTGGCTGCACCGGGCCCGGGCGAAGCGGCGCCGCCCGCCACCACCGCAGGCGACGCGCCCGCACTGGGCGAGGCACCGGCGTCGTTGGTTGGCAGCAGCCCGCACCCGGAAACCAGCGCCAAACACAGGGCCGCAGCAGCACCACGGCCCAGTACGTTCCCTGCCTTCATGGCCCGCTCCCCCTCCGTCAGGTTCCTACCGTAGCCACTGTGCTGACCCGTTCGGAAGAGCTGCGCGCACCGTGTCCTTCTCAGCGCCGCAGCGACTGGATCTCTTTGACAGCGGCGACCACGGACCGGGCTGCCAGCGCGATCTCGGATTCCTTCACGTTGGCCGTAAAGGTCAACCGCACCGCGGTCTGCGCCACCGCCCGGTCGATGCCCATCGCCAGCAGCACCGGTGAGGCCTCGTCGGACCCGGCGGCGCAGGCGGAACCGCTGGAGCAGACCACCCCGCGCCGTTCCAACTCCAGGAGCACCGCTTCGCCGGAGGTTCCGGGGAAGCAGAAGGAGGCGCTGGCCGGCAGCCGCTCGGTCCGGTGTCCGGTCAGCACCGTGCCGGGCAGTTCGCGCAGCACGGTGTCGATCAGGTAGTCGCGGTAGCCGCTGAGCCGCTCGACGTCGGCCACACGGTCACCGGCAGCCAGCGACAGCGCCGTGGCGACCGCCACCGCCCCGGCGACGTTCTCGGTGCCGGAACGTCGGCCGCGTTCCTGTCCCCCGCCGTGCAGCACCGGCTCCAGCGGAACCCGGCCGGCAACGCAGAGCAGGCCGCAGCCCTTGGGTGCGCCCAGTTTGTGCCCGGACACGCTGAGCGCGTCCACGCCCAGGGCCGAGACGTCCAGGTCCAGCCAGCCGGCGGCCTGTACGGCGTCGGTGTGGAACGGCACGTCCGCGGCCCGGCAGAGTTCGCCAATCCGGGCCACCGGCTGGATGGTGCCCACCTCGTTGTTGGCGTACATCACCGTGCACAGCGTGGTGTCCTCGCGCAGCGCTGCACCCAGCGCGTCCAGCCGCACGGCACCCTCGGCGTCCACCGGCACCTGGCTGGCCTCGAAGCCGTGGAACCGGACCAGGTAGTCCACCGCTTCCAGCACGGACGGATGCTCCACCGCGCTGGTGACAATGTGCCTGCCCCGCGGGGCAGCGAGCGCGATCCCCTTGATGGCCAGATTGTTGGATTCGGTCCCGCCCGACGTGAAGATGATCTCCCCGGGCCGGCAGCCCAGCACCTCCGCCGCCTTGCCGCGGGCATAGTCCAGCGCCCGCAGCGCCGCCTCACCCACAGTGTGGTGGCTGGACGGGTTGCCGAAGTCCTGAGTTAGCGCCGGCCACATGGCCTCCAGTACCTCGCGGCGCACCGGCGCGGTGGCCGCGGCATCCAGATAAATCACGACGACGCCGCTTCCCCGCCCGCCGCGCGAGCTGCCACTCGCCCCGCGGACTCCGCGGAAATACGGATGTCCAGGCCCAGGTCCAGCGACCGGACGCTGTGGGTCAACGCGCCGGAGGAGATGATGTCCACCCCGGTCCGCGCGATCGCGCCCACGGTTTCCAGCCGGACATTGCCGCTGGCTTCCACCAAGGCCCGGCCGGCCACCTGCCGGACGCCGGCGCGGAGCTCGTCCAGGCCGAAGTTGTCCAGCATGATGGTGTCCACGCCCGCGGCAAGCACCGGCTCGATCTGCTCGGCCCGGTCCACTTCCACTTCGAAGTGCACGGTGTGCGGCAGCTTGGCCTTGGCCGCCCGCAGGGCCTCGGTCAGGTCGCGGGTGCCGTCCGCGGTGAGTACGGCCAGGTGGTTGTCCTTGGCCATCACCGCGTCGGAGAGCGAATAGCGGTGGTTGTGCCCGCCGCCGCAGCGCACCGCGTAGCGCTCCAGCGCCCGCAGTCCCGGCGTGGTCTTGCGCGTGTCCACCAGCCGGGCACCGGTGCCGGCGGCCTCCGCGACGAAGGCCGCCGTCTGGGTGGCGATTCCGCTCAGCCGCTGCACCAGGTTCAGCGCCACGCGCTCGCCCAGCAGGATGGCCCGGGCGTTTCCGGACAACACTGCCAGCACCTCTCCGGCGGCGAAGTCGGCGCCGTCCTCGATCTTCAGGTCCACCTGCACGGACGGGTCCACCTGGCGGAACACCTCGGTCAATACCGGGCCGCCGGAGAAGAATCCGGGCTCGCGGGCGGCCAGCTCCGCGGTGGCGCTGGCGTCGGCTGGAATCAGCGTGTTGGACGTGATGTCGCCCCACGGCGCGTCCTCGGCGAGCGCCCCGGCGACGGTCCGTTCCAGGGCGGTGCCGTCGATCGGCTGGATAGGGTTCATGGCTGCTCCTGCAGGATTCGCTGGGACGGTCTGGAAAGGGAGGCGGCAGCGCCCACCGTGCGGGCGTTCACGAAAGCCAGCCGCGACCGGTCCGCCGGTGCCTGGGGGTGATCGCTACGGAAATGCGCGCCGATGCTGTTCTGCCGCGCGGCGGCGGCCGCCACTACCAGCCGGGCCAGCGTCAGCAGTGCGGCATCCTCGGCCGACGCGGTACCGGTGACAGGCAGGTGCCACTGCGCCAACTGCAGGGCCGCGTCCTGCAGCGCCGCGCCGTCACGGACCACGCCGGCGGCCGCCGCCATCACGGTCTGGATCTGTTCCCGCGTGCACGGGGTGGTTCCATCATCCGGCACGCTACCGGTATGCCGAGTGTCGCTGCCCGGGGCGCCGGTCGGGACGCCAATATCCAGCGGCACCGCGCGGAACACCGGTGCAGTGGCCGGCAGGTCCAGCGCCGCGACGGCGCGGCGGGCGAAGACCAGCCCCTCCAGCAGCGAGTTCGAGGCCAGCCGGTTGGCTCCGTGCACTCCGGTGCAGGCCACCTCGCCCACCGCGAACAGCCCGGGCACCGAGGTCCGGCCGTCGGCGTCGGTTTGCACCCCGCCCATCCAGTAATGCGAGGCCGGGCGCACCGGCAGCGGCTGGCCGGTCCAGTCGAAGCCCAGCGAGCGGACCGTCGCATCGATCAGCGGGAACCGTGCGGCCAGGAATCCGGGGCCCCGCTGCCGCTCCACGCCGGTGGCGTCCAGGAAGACCTGCGGCACCAGGCCACGTTCCTCCTGCTGCCTCAGCTGCCGATGGATGCAGCGCGAGACCACGTCCCGGGGCGCCAGTTCGGCGGCCGGGTGCAGCACCGGCATAAACCGCTCCCCGGCGGCGTCCACCAGCACGGCCCCTTCGCCGCGCACCGCCTCCGAGATCATGAATGGGCTGCCGCCGGTGGCCGCCGGGTCCAGCAGGGTGGGATGGAACTGGATGAACTCCAGGTCGGCCAACACCGCCCCGGCGTCCCAGGCCAGCGCCACGCCGTCGCCGGTCGCCGTGGCCGGGTTGGTGGTGGCCGGGAACAACTGCCCCGCTCCGCCGGTCGCCAGAATCACGACGTCGGCGGCCAGCTGCGTCGGCGCCGCATCCCCGGCGTTGGCTTCGGTCCGCACCTCCATCGCTTCCACCCCGGCGACGCGGCCCCTGTCCAGCAGCAGCCGCCGCACGCGGGTGTGCTCGAGGATGTGCAGCCGGCCTGCTTCGGCCAAGCGGCAGACCACCCGGATCAGCACTTCGGCGATACCGGCTCCGGTCCGGTCGCCGCCGGCGTGCAGGATCCGCGCCGACGAGTGCGCTCCTTCGAGGCCGAGCGAGAATCCCTCGCCATGCCGGTCGAAGGGCACACCCCACTCTTCCAAGGTGGCGATCTCCTGCGCCGCACCTTCGCACAACAGGCGGACGGTGCCGTCGTCGTTCAACTCCGCGCCCGCGCTGAGCGTGTCCGCCACGTGGGCCGCCACGGAATCCCCCGCCGCCATCCCCTGCGCGGTCACCGCGGTGATACCGCCCTGGGCGTGCCAGGTGTTGGACTCGGCCAGCGAGCCCTTGGTGATGAGAGTGACGGCGGTGTCCGCCCGATTCGCGGCCAGCGCAGCGGCGTAGAGCCCGGCGATGCCGGAGCCCACCACCGCGATGCGCCGGGAGGCTTTGCTGTTCACGGCTTGGCTGCCAGCATCCGTTCCAGCGCCACGCGGGCGGGGACGGCCACGGAATCGGACACGGTGATCCGGTTCAGCACTTCGCCGCCAGGCAGTTCGCCGGTGCCGGCGTAGGCCTCAAGCACCCAGGCCAGGTAGCCCGGGTGGATCCGGTACATGGTGGAGCACGGGCAGATCACCGGATCCAGGCAGAAGATAGTGTGCTGCGGGTACTCGGCGGCCAGCCGGTTGACCAAGTTGATCTCGGTGCCGATGGCGAAGACCGTCGGCTCGGTGGCCGCGGCCACGGCCTTGCGGATGTAGTCGGTGGAGCCGGCTTCGTCCGCGGCGTCCACCACCGGCATGGGGCATTCGGGGTGTACGATCACCCGGACGCCGGGGTATTCGGCGCGGGCCTTGTCGATCTGGTCCACTGTGAAGCGCTTGTGCACCGAGCAGAAGCCGTGCCACAGGATCACCCGCGAGTCGAGCAGCGTGGCTTCGTCATTGCCGCCGAGTGGTTGGCGCGGATTCCACATGGGCATCTGCTCCAGCGGCACGCCCATGGCCTTGGCGGTATTGCGGCCCAGGTGCTGGTCCGGGAAGAAGAGCACGCGGTGGGCGCGCTCGAAGGCCCATTCCAACACGGTCTCGGCGTTCGAAGAAGTGCAGACAATCCCGCCGTTCTCGCCGCAGAATCCCTTGAGCGCGGCCGACGAATTCATGTAGGTCACCGGGATGACCGGGACCTTGCCGTCCGCGTCCGGACCGCTGCCGAGCACACCGGTGAGCTGGTCCCAGCAGGCCTGCACCGAGTCGATGTCCGCCATGTCCGCCATCGAGCAGCCGGCCGCCAGATTCGGCAGGATCACCGCCTGGTCGGGGCCGGAGAGCATGTCCGCGGTTTCGGCCATGAAGTGCACGCCGCAGAACACGATGACCTCCGCTTCGGGCTTCTCCTTGGCGGCGCGGGCCAGCTGGAAGGAATCGCCCACGAAGTCGGCGTACTTGACCACTTCGTCGCGCTGGTAGAAGTGGCCCAGGATCACCAGCTTGTCGCCGAGCTTCTGCTTGGCGGCCAGGATCCGCGCCTCCAGCTCTGCGTCGCTGGCCAGCCGGTACTCGGCCGGGATCTCGCCCTGCCGCGGGGTGGCGGCGGGCGCCGGATCGGCCAACGAGGCGCCCGGCCCGTAGGACGGCGTCCACGCTCCGCTGGCCGACGCGGTGTCGAAGGTCCACGGCCCCTTGGCCAGCCCGGGCGTGCAGGTGGAGGCGGGCACACCCGCGCCGGAAGCCTGCGCTTCCTCGCGGGTGATCAGCTGGATGGTGCTGTTGACCGATGGCATGGTGTTCTCCGTTGTTCTGGGCAGTGGGTCAAGCCTGGCAATCCGTGGTGCTTGCAAGGCCAGTCAGACGGGCGGGCTGCCGCTGAGCTGGGCCTCGCCGCCGGTGTAGCGGTAGAGCCGGGGCGGCCGGTGCCGGCCGCCTTGCAGGTACTCGTCGGTCGGTTCAATGTCCGGCGTGGCGCGCAGCTGGCGGCGGAAGTTGGCGGGATCGAGTTGCTTGCCCAGCACGGCCTCATAGACTTCGCGGACCTGGGCCAGCGTGAACGTGGAGCCCAGGAAGGCGTAAGCGATGGAACTGTATTCCACCTTGTTGCGCAGCCGCCACAGCGCGTACTCCACGATGTGGTTGTGGTCGAAGGCCAGCTGTCCAAGGTCGTCGGCGCGCACCCAGCGGACGTTTTCCGTCTCGCGGGCCAGCGCCGCCTCGTCCGGCTTCACCAGGGCCCAGTAGACAATCGAGACCACGCGCTGGACCGGCGAACGGTCCAGGCCACCGAAAGCGTAGAGCTGCTCCAGGTAGCTCGGTTGCAGTCCGGTGGTCTCCTGCAGATTCCGGGCCGCCGCGTCCTGCAGCGCTTCGTCCGGGCGGAGCGGTCCGCCGGGCAGCGCCCAGAGATCACGGAACGGCTGGCGCGTGCGCCGGACCAGCGGCAGCCACAACGTGGGGCTGCCGGCTTCCGGGTCCGGACGCAGGGCAAAGATGACGGTGGAAATGGCCAGTTCCGGCGGCTGCTGCGCACGCTCGGACACGTTGGCTGAATAGAGCGGCATGGCTGCCTCCTCCCGGAACCTGAGTAAAGGTCATGATGACTAGAACATATGGTAGCGGGTTATGGTCAGAATGACCTCATCAGATTCGGTGGGGAGTCGATTGTGACGCGGGATGCGCAGCGGCGTCGTTACTCGCGCGGGTTCTTGGAGAGGCCCGGGCCGGGCATCGAGGGCCGGGACGCTAGGCTTCACCTCATGCAGCCAGAGGAGCAGCGCCGCCGGTTCGAATGGCCGGACAACGAGGAGATCCTGCGTCGTCGCTACGGTGCCAAACCGCGGCCGGCGAACCACCGCGTGGTGCTGGGCAGCTATGCGTTCGTCAAGGGCTGGCTGGTGGCCCACGGCTCGTGGTTCGCTTTTTCCCTGACCGTGAGCATTATCGACACGGTAATTTCACCAGACTCGGCGGCCCTGAGCTTTTGGGGCCTGGCGCTGATGGTCAGCTTTTTCTTCGCTGCACTCCTGGGCGCTCCGGTTGCCCTCGCGCTGGCCGCCCTACTCCGACCCCTGCGCCGGCAGTGGATCCACGTCCTGGTATTTGCCGTCGGTCTGGGCGGGTTCACGTGGGCCGTTTTTGCCAGCCTCGCCCCGGACACAGGCGCCCTGCCTGCCGTTGTCGCAGCGATCGCCGGAACCGCAGCCGGGCTCGGCCGAGCGGCGGTGATTCCCGACGCCCAAATTTACGACGGCGGCGACAGCCACAGTGCCGAGATCAGCGGGGATCCGCAGCAGCTTTGACCAGCGGTAGCGTCCGCTCCCGGAAATGGCTGTTGAGCACGATCACCGAGGAAGAGCGGAGCACCGTATTGGTCGCCATCACCTCATCGAGCACGCGCTGCAAATCGGCATTCGAACGGGCCACCACACAGGCCAGCAGGTCGCTCTCGCCGGACACGGTATGCAGTTCCAGCACTTCCGGAATATCGGCGAGCGCAGCGGCCACCGCGTCGTGGCCGGACTCCTGCCGGATCACGAACGAACAATAGGCGCGCACGACGTAGCCCAGCGCTTCGGGAGATAGCCGGGGGCCCCAGCCCGACGTCACTCCGGCGCGTTGCATCTTGTCCAACCGGGCCTGTACTGTGGCACGCGCTACTTTCAGTACCCGCGAGGCTTCCAGCACGGACATCCGCGGGTCCTCCGTGAACAGCGCGACGATGTCGGCATCGAGAGAGTCGATCTGCATGACGCTGGGCGTCCTTTCACGTTCGGTCATCGCGGGGTGCGGGAAACCGCTAGACAAATTGTCAGCCTTTGGGCTGCTTTCACCAAACAACAGGACAGTCGATGCCACGACCGCGAGCCAATCCCGTACACCACCGCGACTCCACCGGCACGGCGCCCGGCAGGCTTGGCCACGGCATGAAACAGCGCCAGCTGATCATGATGGGTCTCGGCAGCGCCATCGGCGCCGGCCTTTTCCTCGGCTCCGGGGCGGGCATCCAGGCCGCCGGGCCCGCCGTGCTGATTTCCTACTTGCTGGCGGGCACGCTGGTGATCATCGTGATGTGGGCCCTGGGTGAAATGGCCGCGGCCAACCCCAGCAGCGGCGCCTTCTCGACGTACGCCGACAAGGCGCTTGGCCGCACCGCCGGCGCCACCATCGGCTGGCTCTGGTGGCTGCAGCTGGTCGTGGTGATCGCGGCTGAGGCCGTCGGGGCGGCCGGCCTCCTGGCCACGATCTGGCCGTCGCTGCCTGTCTGGTTGCTCGCGCTGCTCTTCATGGTGCTCTTCACGGTGATCAACCTCTTCGGTGTGCGCAACTATGGAGAATTTGAGTTCTGGTTCGCCATCTTCAAGGTCGTCGCCATCCTGGCCTTCCTCGCCATCGGTGCGGCGCTGATCTTTGGCTGGCTGCCCGACGTGGCCTCGCCCGGACTGGGCGTGATCTTCGGCGGCGACGGCTTCGCCCCCAACGGCATCGCCGGCATCGGCGCCGGACTGCTGGTGGTGATCTTCGCCTTCGGCGGCACCGAGATCGTGGCCGTAGCGGCAGCGGAGACCGAAAACCCGGGAGCCAGCGTCGCCAAGGCCATCCGCACCGTGGTCTGGCGCATTCTGGTGTTCTACTTCGGATCCGTGCTGGTCATCGCCTTGACCGTGCCTTGGGATTCACCGGCCTTGGCATCCCCCTTCGCCGCAGTGCTCTCCGAGGCGAAGATTCCCGGGGCGGACACGGCCATTACCTTGGTCGCGGCCATCGCGCTGCTCTCGGCCCTCAACGCCAACCTGTACGGGGCCTCGCGGATGATTTTCTCCCTCTCGGAGCGGGACGAGGCACCTCACGCCCTGCAACGGCTCAGCCAGCGCCAGGTTCCGATCAGAGCGGTGTTCGCGTCCGTGGCCTTCGGATTCGTGGCCACCGTGCTGGAACTGGTCTTCCCGGAGCGGGTCCTCCCGGTGTTGCTGAACATCGTCGGGTCGACCTGCCTGGTGGTATGGGGGATGGTGCTGCTGTCCCAGCTGGTGTTGCGCCGCCGGGCTGACCGCGAGGGTACCGAACTGCCGTTCCGGATGCGCGGCTTCCCCGCCGTCACCTTCATCGGCCTGGCCTTGCTGACCATCATCCTGGTACTGGGCTTCTTCTCCCCGGCCACCGGTATTCAGCTGCTCTCCACTTTGGTGCTCATTGCCGGCATCGCCGCCGCGGCGAAAATCAACGCCCGCAGACGTACGGCAAAAAGTCCCACTGCTCCCTGACTGGCTTCGCAGTTTGTCCACACCTTTCCGCAAACTAAGCAGCTAACTGCGCACGTTGTTCGGTAAACCGGTTGCATATTGCACACCCCCACCATCGGTGACTATCGTCACGGTTAGCAACCGACGCCGTCGGCCGCCGCTTCCGGCGGGCCACGGCACCGAAACTACGTGGAGGAGCAGGCATGAGCGACACTCTTGCCCTGGACCCGTCGGCCCAGCCCGACCTGTCCGCCGAAGACCTCAAAGAGCTCTACCGGCTGATGGTGGCGGTGCGCCACTTGGACGAATCAGCCATCCGTTGGCAGCGCCAAGGGCTGATTCCCGGCTACGCGCCGGAGCTGGGCCAGGAAGCCGCACAGGTCGGCAGCGGTTACGCACTGGACATGGAACGGGACTTCGTCTTTCCGACCTACCGGGAGATGGGCGTGGCCCGCACCGTGGGTGTGGACATGGTCGAGTACATGTCCACCCACAAGGCCAGCTGGCACGGCGGACTGTATGATCCCCAAGTCTCCCGCTTCGCCCCTATCCAGGCCGTGGTGGCCGGTTCCGTGCTGCACGCCGTCGGCTGGGCCCACGGCCAGACGCTTTCCGGCACCCCTGCCGGCGAGCTCGGGGTGGCCATCACCTACTTCGGCGACGGCGCGAGCTCGCAGGGCGACGTGCATGAAGCGATGAACTTCGCCGCCGTCATGAAGGCCCCCGTGGTCTTCTTCATCCAGAACAACGGATTCGCCATCTCGGTGCCGACCGAGCGCCAGGTGGCCGGCGGCTCGGTGGCCGCCCGCGCCGCCGGATACGCCATGCCGTCGCTCCAGGTGGACGGTAACGACGTAGTGGCCGTGCACCAAGCCACGGCTGCCGCCCTGGCCCACGCCCGCTCCGGCAACGGCCCGGCGATCGTGGAAGCCATGACCTACCGCCGCGGCCCGCATTCCACCAGTGACGACCCGGGCCGCTACCGCACCCTGGCCGAGGAACGCGCCGACGGCGGCGAGGATCCGCTGGCCCGGATGCGCAGCCTGCTGCTGTCCGAGGGCGTCGCCGGCGAGGACTTTTTCGCTGAAGCGCTCGAAGCCGCCCAGGCCGAAGAGGAACGGATCCGCCAGGGCGTGGGGGCACTTGGGTCCCGGCCGGGCACCGAAATGTTCGATTTTGTCTATCAGGAACCCACCCACGCCTTGCAGGCCCAGGCGCGCGCCTGGCGAGAGGAGTCCGAGCATGTCTGAGCACACCACCCTCAGCGACCTCGAAGCCGCCATCGACAACACGTTCGAAACCGATGCCCAGCAGGCGTCCGCTGACGTGGTGGAGCCCGCCGAAGTCACCGCCGTCGAGACCCTCTCCATGCAGCAGGCGCTGAACCGCGCACTGGCCGAGGTGCTGGAGGACAACCCCAAGGCACTGGTGCTGGGCGAGGACGTCGGCCAGCTCGGCGGTGTCTTCCGGATCACCGATGGCCTGCAGAAGAAGTTCGGTGAGGACCGGGTCTTCGACACTCCGCTGGCCGAATCGGGCATTCTGGGCATGTCGGTGGGCCTGGCCATGGCCGGCTACCACCCGATCCCCGAGGTGCAGTTCGATGGCTTCGCCTACCCGGCGATCAACCAGATTGTCTGCCAGGTGGGCCGCATGAACTACCGCAGCCGCGGCACCATGCCGATGCCGATCACGCTGCGGGTTCCCAGCTTCGGCGGCATCCGTGCTCCGGAGCATCACGGCGAGTCGTTGGAATCGCTGTTCGCCCACGTACCCGGGCTGAAGGTGGTCTCCCCCTCCAGCCCGAACGAGGCCTACCACTTGCTCAAGCACGCCGCGACCCGGCCGGATCCGGTGATCTTCATGGAGCCGAAATCCCGTTACTGGCAGAAGGGCCCGGTAGATACGTCACCCGCGGCCGATGCCTACTCCCCCGAAGGTTCCCGGATTGTCCGCGAAGGCAAGCACCTGACGCTGGTCGCTTGGGGGGCCATGGTGGCCCGCTGCCTGCAGGTGGCGGAGCTCGCCGCCGAAGACGGCATCGACATCGAGGTGCTGGACCTGCGCTGGCTCAAGCCGATCGACGCCGAGGGACTGGCGGCGTCCGTGGCCAAGACGCGACGCGCCGTCGTCGTGCATGAAGCGCCGCTGACCTCCGGTCTGGGCGCCGAAGTGGCAGCGCTGATCACCGAGCGCTGCTTCGGCACCCTGCGTGCGCCCGTTGAACGGGTGACCGGATTCGACGTACCGTACCCGTCAGGAGATCTGGAAGACGAGTACGTACCCAACATTGACCGCATCCTGTTCGGGATCCAGCGAGTATTGGAGTATCGCCGTGGCTGAAATTTCGTTCCCCCTGCCCGACCTGGGCGAAGGCCTGATCGAAGCGACCGTGCTGGAGTGGCTGGTTGCCGAGGGCGAGCAGATCGAGCGCAACCACCCGCTGGTGGAGGTGGAGACCACCAAGTCAGCCGTTGAGCTGCCCTCGCCGCAGGCCGGCAAGGTGGTGAAAATCTACGGCGGCCCAGGTGACATCATCAAGGTGGGCGAACCGCTGATCGTCTTCGAGGTTCCCGACGACACCGCCGGTATTGTGGGCACTGTACCGAAGGAAGAAGCGCCCAAGCGCCGCGTCCGCTTGACCGCGGCGCTCGACGACGAGGACTAAGCATGGGAACCCACCGGGAGCACACCGTTGAAGGCGTCGACCCGCACTTGCACGTGCAAGTGCACGAGGCCGCCGAGGGCACCGAAGGTCCTCGCCGCCCAGTGATCCTGCTCCACGGTTTCGCCTCCTCTGCCAAGCTCAACTGGGAGGACGCCGGCTGGATCACCGCGCTGACGCAGGCGGGCCGGCGCGTGGTCACGGTAGACCTGCCCGGCCACGGCGAAAGCACTGCCCCCGAAGAAATGGATGCCTACGCGCCCAGCCGGATCCGTGCCGACCTGCTGCAGTTGATCCAGGACGCCAAGGTCCGGCTCTTGAAAGAGGACGACGGCGACACCGGGGTGGACCTGATCGGCTACTCCCTCGGCGCCCGGCTGGCCTGGGAATTCGGCGCCACCCAGCCGGAACTGGTCCGGCGGATGGTACTTGGCGGCCCGGGCAGCGCAGACCCGCTGGCAGACTTCGACCTGCACGCCGCCCAGCGCTTCCTGGCCGACGGGACGCCGATCGAGGACGTCAACACCGCTGAATTGCTGCGGATGGCCAAACTGGTGCCGTCAAATGACATCTTCGCGCTGATGACCATGATCGAAGCGATCAAGACGGAACCGTTTGTGCCCGCCGAAGCCGTGCCGAAAATGCCCATCCTGCTGGTGGCCGGCGACAGGGACGACCTGGCGACCACCGCTCCTGAGCTGGCAGCGCTAGCCGAGGCAGCCGAGTTGGTCTGGCTGCCGGCCCGCACGCACGCCAATGCGGTGACTTCCCGCACTTTTAAGTCCGCCGCCATCGAATTCCTCGCCGGATAACCCATTTTCGCCCCCAACCGTAGACGCCAAGCAGGCTGATCATCGGTACAATTGCCGACGACAGTAAAATCCTGGGGCGTGGAGGCTTGATGGAGACAATCCTGGGCGGGCGCTACAGGACACGGGAGCTTATCGGCACCGGTGGGGCAGCGTCCGTATACCGGGCCGTGGATGAATCTTTGGGCCGCGACGTGGCCGTCAAGATGTTCGCTCCGACGACGCCCGATGACGACGAGTACCGGCGGCAGCACACCGAAACACTGCTGCTGGCAACCCTGAACCACCCCGGTTTGGTCACCTTGCTGGACGCCGGCCTGCATACCGCCGACGACGGCGCGACCACCAGTTTTCTGGTGATGGAACTGATTGAAGGGGCCGACCTGCGGCGCAAGCTGCGCGCCGGTCCGCTCACGTCCGTCGAAACAGCGCAGATTGGCGCCGATCTGGCCGATGCGCTGAACTACATTCACGACCAGGGCGTGATCCATCGCGATGTGAAGCCCGCCAACATCCTGCTGGCCAACGGGCATGCGGCAGACACCCGGCACCACCCCAAGTTGTCTGATTTCGGCATTGCGCGGATGGTCGAAGCCAGCATGGCAACGGCCCAGGGCGCGACCATCGGAACCGCCAACTACCTCAGCCCGGAACAGGCCTTGGGCCACCCGGTCACCGGAGCCAGCGATGTCTATTCGCTGGCGCTGGTCCTGCTCGAATGCCTCACCCACCAGAAGGCTTTTTCCGGCACGCCGATGGAGGCAGCCCTGGCCCGACTGCTGCGTGACCCGGAGGTGCCGGCCTCGCTCCCTGGCCACTGGAAAGACCTGCTCACCCGGATGACCAACCGCGACCCGGACGCGCGGCCTTCCGCGCACGAGGTCGCCGTGAGCCTGCGGAACCTGGCCGAAGCACCGCTTCCCGATCAGTCGGCACTGACATTGCCCTCCAGCGCTTCCGCCGGACCCGATGGATCCGATGCGTCCGATGGGCCCGCCAAGGTTGTCGCCTCCGCCCCGGTTCATTTCCCCGCTGCCCGACCATCCGGCGCCGGATCATCCGCTACCGGGTCATCCACCGGGGACCCGGCTGCGGCCGTTCAGCCTATGCCCGGGCCGCCGACGGGCGGCGCACCGTCTGCTGAGTCACCCGGAGAGCGCACCGGCGGGAATACGACGGGAAACCTGGCCATCCCCGCGCCACCGAACCGCGCTCCCAGCGTGGGCTGAATATCGGCAATTCCATAGTCTTTGAAACACCCTGAGCCGCCGCTACAGTATTAGCCAGATCCCGGGTGGCCAACGACCGCGTGTCAGCCACGAAACGGGCAGCAGCATCTTGACATAGGCGGCTTTCCGCCAGCCATCTTTCCTTCTTTGCGGTCAGGCCCACCCGTCTCTACGGTCGGGCGCATCCGTCTCCGCCTCCGGGGCCGGGCCCACCCGTCTCTACGGTCGGGCGCATCCGCCTCCGCCTCCGGGGCCGGATCCATCCGTGCGGGCCGCCATCCCCGAACAGCAGCGGACAAGGACAGCACCGGCACCATTCCAACTTCCCGACCGATCGGTCGAGAAATGTTTCGCCAGCCTCTTGACGTGGCTTCCGCCACACGCCATGATGGATCGTATACGATTTCGTACTTCACAGGAGGATGCTTTGTCCGAAGGCAACGTCACCCAGTCCGCCGCCACGCTGCAGACGGTGGATACTAAGATCCTGGAGGACGCCGGCAAGGTGCTGGCCGTACACCTCTCCTACAGTTCCCGGGCGGCACAGCGCGGACGGGTTCCAGCGAACCCTTCCTACTTCATGAAGGCCTCCTCCTCGCTGGCCCTCTCCGGCGGCACCGTGGAGCGTCCCGCCAACACCGAACTGCTGGCCTTCGAGGGTGAAATCGCCCTAATCATCGGCAAGCCCGCCCGCCGCGTCTCCGTCGAGGACGCCTGGGATTACGTGGGCCAGGTGACCGCCAGCAACGATCTGGGCGTCTACGACATCAAGTACGCGGACAAAGGCTCCAACATCCGTTCCAAGTCCGGCGACGGCTTCACCCCGATCGGCCCGGCCCTGCTGCCGGCCGCGTCGGTCAACCCGGACGCGCTGCGGATCCGCACCTGGGTCAACGGCGAGGTGGTCCAGGACGACACCACCGCCGGCCTGATCTTCTCCTTCGCGCGGATTGTGGCCGATCTGTCCCAGCTGATGACCCTGCACCCGGGCGATGTGATCCTCACCGGCACCCCGGCCGGCTCCTCCGTGATCGTGCCGGGCGACGTCGTCGAGGTTGAAGTATCCGATGAAGCCGCTGGCCTGAGCACCGGCCGCCTGTCCACCACGGTCACCCAGGGCGAAGCGGAATTCGCCTCCTTCGGCAACACCCCGAAGATCACCGACCAGGACCGGATTGACGCGTTCGGCAGCGAAGAAGCCGCCGGGCTGGCTCCGGCGGTCACCGGCAAGTCCGCGCTGACCGAAGACGTCAAGGCCAAGCTGCTCTCGGTTGCCACGGCCACGATCTCCGGCGCGCTGCGCAAGCGCGGGCTGAACAATGTCAGCGTCGACGGCCTGCTGGCCACCAAGCCCGGCCAGAAGGTCATCGGCACCGCGCGCACGCTGCGCTACGTGCCCAACCGCGAGGACCTGTTCAAGTCCCACGGCGGCGGCTACAACGCCCAGAAGCGCATCATCGACGCCATCGGCCCGGGCGAGATCCTGGTCATGGAGGCCCGCGGCGAAAAGGGCTCCGGCACGCTCGGCGACATCCTCGCCCTGCGCAGCCAGGTACGCGGCGCCGAAGCCATCATTACCGACGGCGGTGTCCGCGACCTGTCCGAGGTGGCGGCCTTGGAGATCCCCACCTTCTACAACGGCGCCCACCCGGCGGTCCTCGGCCGCAAGCACGTCCCCTGGGACACCGACGTCACGGTCGCCTGCGGCGGCACCACCATCCAGCCCGGCGACATCATTGTGGCCGACGACAACGGCATCCTGGTCATCCCGCCGGCCCTGGCCGCGGAAATCGCCGACGAGGTTGTGGAGCAGGAACGCCAGGACACCTTCGTCTTCGAGATGGTCAAGCAAGGCCACAAGATCGAGGGCCTGTTCCCAATGAACGCAGAATGGCGCACCCGGTACGACGCCTGGGTCGCGGAGCAGCAGAAGTGACCACCCTGGCCCCCAGCAAATCGGAGCAGGCCTACGAGCTGCTCCACGAGCGGATCGCCAAGGGCGAACTGGTGCCCGGGTACCGGTTGGTCCTCGGCACCATCGCCGCGGAGCTGGGCTGCAGCACGGTGCCGGTGCGCGAGGCGATCCGCCGGCTGGAGGCCGAGGGGCTCGTCACCTTCGAGCGCAACATCGGCGCGACGGTGGCCGCCGTTGACGCCGAGCTGTACCTGCACACCATGGAGACGCTGGCCGTCATCGAGGGAGCGGCAACGGCGCTGGCCGCTCCGCTGCTCTCCGCGGTGGACCTGGCCGAGGCGCGTGCCATCAACGCCGAGCTGCGCCGCTGCCTAGACGACTTCGATCCGCCCCGCTTCACCCAGCTCAACGACAGGTTCCACGCCGTGCTGTACGAGCGCTGCCCCAACCCGCACATCCTGGACCTGGTCCACCGGGGCTGGAACCGGCTCAACGCCATGCGGGCTTCCAGCTTCAGCCACATTCCCGGCCGTGCCCGCTCCTCCGTGGAGGAACACGAGCATCTGCTGGATTTGATCGACGCCGGTGCCAGCACCAGCGAGGTGGAGAAGGCGGCCCGGGCCCACCGGACCAACACGCTCAATGCCTACCTGGCCGCGGACGGCATGCCGCCCTCACCCCTCTAGACCCAACCGACTACCTCAAGACCTGCAACCCCCATTGGAAAGGACCATCATGGCCGAGCACTTTGTTCCGGACAACCTGCCTACCCATCTGCAGCACTACATCGGCGGCAAGCTCGTCGACTCGATCGACGGCGACACCTTCGACGTGCTGGACCCGGTCACCAACAAGCCGTACATCAAGGCAGCTTCCGGCAAGGTCGCCGACGTCGCCGCAGCCGTGGCCGCCGCCAAGGACGCCTTCGAGAACGGCCCCTGGCCGTCCATGCTGCCGCGCCAGCGCTCCCGGGTGCTGCACAAGATCGCCGACATCGTCGAGTCCCGCGGCCAGGAACTGGCCGAAATGGAGTGCTTCGACACCGGGCTGCCGATCAAGCAGGCCCTGGGGCAGGCCCAGCGCGCCGCGGAAAACTTCCGCTTCTTCGCCGACCTGATCGTGTCCCAGCACGACGACGCCTTCAAGGTCCCCGGCCGCCAGGCCAACTACGTCAACCGCAAGCCGATCGGCGTCGCCGGCCTGATTACGCCGTGGAACACGCCGTTCATGCTGGAGTCCTGGAAGCTGGGCCCGGCGCTGGCGACCGGCAACACGGTGGTCCTGAAGCCTGCCGAGTTCACCCCGCTCTCCGCGTCCCTGTGGCCCGGGATCTTCGAGGAAGCGGGCCTGCCCGAGGGCGTCTTCAACATCGTCCACGGCTTCGGTGAAGAAGGCTTCGCCGGCGACTCGCTGGTCAAGCACCCGGACGTCCCGCTGATCTCCTTCACCGGCGAGTCGCGCACCGGCCAGATCATCTTCGCCAACGCGGCCCCGTACCTGAAGGGCCTGTCCATGGAGCTGGGCGGCAAGTCCCCTGCCGTCGTGTTCGCCGACGCCGATCTCGAAGCCGCCATCGACGCGACCATCTTCGGTGTCTTTTCCCTCAACGGCGAGCGCTGCACCGCCGGTTCGCGCATCCTGGTGGAGCGGAGCATCTACGACGAATTCGTCGAGCGCTACTCGGCCCAGGCCAAGCGCGTCAAAGTGGGCTACCCCCACGACGAGGCCACCGAGGTGGGCGCCCTGGTCCACCCGGAGCACTTCGAGAAGGTCATGTCCTACGTGGAAATCGGCAAGCAGGAAGCCCGCCTGACCGCCGGCGGCGGCCGCCCGGAGAACTTCCCGGAGGGCAACTTCATCCAGCCGACCGTCTTCGCCGACGTGGCTCCGGACGCCCGCATCTTCCAGGAAGAGATCTTCGGCCCGGTCGTGGCCATCACCCCGTTCGACACGGACGAGGAGGCGCTGGAGCTGGCCAACAACACCAAGTACGGGCTCGCCGCCTACATCTGGACGAACGACCTCAAGCGGTCGCACAACTTCGCCCAAAACGTGGAGGCCGGCATGGTGTGGCTGAATTCCAACAACGTCCGCGACCTGCGCACTCCCTTCGGCGGTGTGAAGGCGTCCGGTCTGGGCCATGAGGGCGGCTACCGCTCCATCGATTTCTACACCGACCAGCAGGCCGTCCACATCAACCTCGGCGAGGTGCACAACCCGGTCTTCGGCAAGGCCGAGGATGCCGCCGCAGTCACGGACGCCTAACCCCATCCCCCACCGCTCGAAGGAGAGAGAAACATGAGCAACGAAATCCCCAAGCCCTCCGTCCCGGCCCCGGACATCCTGCGCTGCGCCTACATGGAGATCGTGGTGACCGATCTGGCCAAGTCCCGTGCGTTCTACGTGGACCTGCTGGGCCTGCACGTGACCCACGAAGACGACGAAGCGATCTACCTGCGCTCGTTCGAAGAGTTCATCCACCACAACCTGGTGCTGCGCAAGGGACCGATCGCCGCCGTCGCCGCCTTCGCCTACCGGGTGCGCACCCCGGAGGACGTGGACCGCGCCGAGGCTTACTACAAGGAACTGGGCTGCCGCACCGAGCGCCGCAAGGAAGGCTTCGTCAAGGGCATTGGGGACTCGCTGCGGGTGGAGGATCCGCTGGGCTTCCCGTACGAGTTCTTCCACGAAGTGGACCACGTGGAGCGCCTGCACATGCGCTACGACCTCTACTCCGCCGGCGAACTGGTGCGCCTGGACCACTTCAACCAGGTCACCCCGGACGTCCCGCGCGGCCGCAAGTACCTGGAGGACCTGGGCTTCCGCGTCACCGAGGACATCAAGGACTCCGACGGCGTGACCTATGCCGCCTGGATGCACCGGAAGGGCACCGTGCACGACACCGCCCTGACCGGCGGCAACGGACCGCGCATGCACCACGTGGCCTTCTCCACCCATGAGAAGCACAACATCATCCAGATCTGCGACAAGATGGGCGCGCTGCGCATGTCCGACCGGATCGAGCGCGGCCCGGGCCGCCACGGTGTGTCCAACGCGTTCTACCTGTACATTCTGGATCCGGACGGCCACCGTGTGGAGATCTACACCCAGGACTACTACACCGGCGATCCGGACAACCCCGTGATCACCTGGGACGTGCACGACAACCAGCGCCGCGACTGGTGGGGCAACCCGGTGGTCCCGTCCTGGTACACCGAGGCATCTCTGGTGCTGGACCTCGACGGCAACCCGCAGGAAGTCGTCGAGCGCACCGACAGCTCGGAAATGGCGGTGACCATCGGCGCCGACGGCTTCTCCTTCACCCGGGAAGATGACGAAGACGGCACCTTCCGCGGCCAGGCCGCCAAGGGCTTCAAGATCGGCAACCAGGTCTAGTTCCGTTCAGGCCCGCTAAAGGCCCGCTTGAATAACGACGCCGGTGGGCGGCTTCCGTACGGGGGCCGCCCACCGGCGTCTGCCCACCCTTGCCGCTTCCGCCCGCCGATGCAACACTGGCTGCTACTGGGGGCCGGTCAGCGGCCGGCGGGCTGCCGTTGGCCAACACTCTATGGGGAAGAGGAACGCCGATGTCTGCTCTGCACAAGCTGATGGAACGGATCGAGCAAACCGAAGCGCTGGACAAGGTGGCCCAGCCGGTGGCCGCCCTGGTTGGCCGCCTGGTTAAACCGCGGTTGGTCAGGAACGTCCTCAGCGGCAGCTATCTGGGGCATCCGCTGCATCCACTGATGACCGACCTGCCCATTGGCGCGTGGACCATGTCGACGCTGCTGGACACGGTGGGCGGCCGCCGCGCCGAGCCCGCCGCCGATTTGCTGGTCACCGCCGGTATCCTGACCGCGGCGCCCACGGCTTGGGCCGGACTCAACGACTGGTCAGACACGCAGGGCGAAGACCGCCGGGTGGGAATCGTGCATGCCGCCGCGAACGCGTCGGCACTGATCTGCTTCACCGCCTCGCTGGCGGCGCGCTGCAGCGGCCACCGCGGAGTTGCCAAGGTGATCGCCCTGGGCGGATTCGGCCTGCTCATGTCCGGCGGTTACCTCGGCGGGCACTTGAGCTACTCGCGCGGCGTCAACGTCAACCACACGGCGTGGCGGGAAGGGCCGGCCGCATGGACCGGCGTGCTGGCCGCCAGCGAACTGGCCGACAACACGCCGCAACTGGCAAAGGTCGGCGACGTCTCGCTGGTCCTGTACCGCAACGGCGGGACTGTCCGGGCCCTGGACAGCGTCTGCAGCCACATGGGCGGTCCGCTGGACGAGGGGACGGTCGACGACGGGTGCATCACCTGCCCCTGGCACGGCAGCACCTTCCGCCTGGCGGACGGCAGCGTTGTCAGGGGCCCGGCCAGTTCCGAGCAGCCGGGCTACGAGACCCGAGTCCGCGAGGGACAGATCGAAGTTCGCCGGCGCTGACCGGCGGGCCGGTTCTAGCGGCGCCCGGAGCTCGCCGCGGACAACCGCGAGCTGCGCCTGGCATCGGCCACGGCGATCAGCAGTGTGGCGACCACCGAAGCAGCGGTGACACACAGGCCCGCGGTAATCGCTGCCGTCCAGCCGGCCCGGGCCTGGACCGCAAAGGCCACGGCGGTGATCACGGCAATGCCCACGGCAGTGCCGATCCGCTGCGATGTCTGCAGCACTCCCCCGGCGCTGCCCGAATACTCCAGCGGCACTTCGGCGAGGGTGAGTGTCTGGTTGGGAGTGATGATCAGGCCCTGCGCCATACCGATGAATGACAACGTCAGCAGCATCCACCAGATGCTGAGCACCCCGGCCGCCTCCCCTAGGATGACGGCGATGGTCAGGCCGAGCCCCAGCAACGCACAGAGGATTCCGACCACGATCGATGTCCGCCCGTGCTCCAGGACGCGCTGGCCCGACCAGTGCGACGCATAGGCGCCGAGCAGGGCGGCGGGCAGACCGATCAGCCCGGCCTCGAGCGCGGTGCCGCCCAGCCCTTGCTGGATGTAGAGGGCCACCAGCACCCACACACTGGTCACTCCCATGAAGTACAGGCCGGCGATCAGAGAGCCGTTCGAAAAGCTGTGCGTGCGGAATATGCGCAGATCCACCATTGGGCTCCGGCCCCGGCGCCGGTAGGCGTGTTCCCACCACGCCCACAACGCCAGCAGCGCAGCGCCGCCCGGCAGCAGCAGCCAGATCCAGGGCCCGGCCCCGCGTTCCACGAAAGGCAACAGCAGGGCCAGCACGGCCAGGCCCAGGAGCACCGCTCCGAGGGGATCCAGATCCCGGTCGGCATCGGCCGCCATGGGACGGCCGGCCCCGGCGTGACGGGGTTTGAACCACACTAACGCGAGCACAATGGCCAGGATCCCCACCGGGACATTCACCAGGAACGTCCAGCGCCACCCCTCCTGCACACCGACGAACTCGATGATCATCCCGCCTAGCAAGGGCCCGATGGCCACCGAAATGCCGATCACGCTGCCGAGTGCACCGTAGGCCCGGCCGCGTTCGGCACCGCGAAAGTACTGCTGGATCATGCCCACGGCCTGCGGATTCAGCAGTCCGGAACCGAGTCCTTGCAGAAAGCGCGTGATGTTCAAGCTGAGCGGGTCGGGGGCCAGTCCGGCGGCCACCGAGGCCAGCGTGAAGAGCGCGACGCCGGCGATGAACAACGGACCGCGGCCCAGGATGTCTCCCGCCCGGCCTGCAGCCACCAGCACCACGCCGAAGGTCAGGGCGTAGCCGGACAGAACCCACTGCAGGTCCGAATCGGAGGCGCCCAGCCCGATCTGGATGGACGGCAGCACCACGTTGACAATGCTGACGCTCACCAGCGACATGAAAATGGCCACCAGCAGCACAGACAGGATCCGCCAGCGGCCGGGATCCGGCACATACCCCTGCTCGGCGCCGTCCAGCCCGTCCGGGCTCTCCGTTATGCCGGCGGCGGGACGATTCTGAGCGGGGTGTGGAGCGGAGTCAGGGTCTGGGGTCACCCCTCATTCATACGCCGGGTGCGTGCCCCTGCCAAACGGTAGGAATCCGTTCCGCTCCGTGTAGGCCTGAACTCCGGCGGGGTTGCCTGAACTCCGGTGTGAGCTCCGGCGGGCTGGGCTCTACGGGCGTTGGCGCAACCGGTTCAGGTAGAACGCCGCCGACACGGCCGCCAGCAGTTCCAGCAGGATGACGCCCAGCATCATTTCGGTGTGCGGAAGGACTGCGGGCAGGGACTCCGGACCGACGGCGGTCCCCACGGAGCCTGTGCCGAGCGCAGTGCTCCCGGCCGCGGCGACGCCGTGCCCGGCGTGGCCGCCGCCGTACGAACCGGCCCCGGTCAGCAGCCAGGTGTGGAAGGCTGCCATGGCCAGGGCCGCCAACATCAGCATCCGGGCCGGTCCTGCCCCGCCGTGGCGCCAAGACTTGAGCGCACACGGCAGGCAGAACGCGGCCATGGCCAGCATCAGCAGGCTCTGCCACGGGGTATCCAGGTGCTGCCAGGCCATCCACAGGTGGGCGGCGATGGAGGTGAAGGCGACCACGGCGCACAGCCGGGCCAGCCGCTCAAGCTGGGCCCCGGCGTCGTGCTGGGCCGTGGATGCCGACTGCGCAACCGCGGTCATCTCCACACCCCCTGGTTAGCGGTGGCAGTGCCCGCCGGCGGCAGGCGTGTTGGCCGGCACGTCCAGCACGGGGCTGCGGTCGAAAAAACCATCCGGGCGGAGCCTGAATCCGGCCGTGTCTACCGGCATGATAGGCCAGTCCTCCACCCGCGGATAGTGGGTCAGGCCGAAGGTATGCCAGAGCACAATGTCCTCGCCATCGATGTTGCGGTCCTGCGCTACATAGGCCGGCAGTCCGGCGCCGCCGGCGTGCTGGTTCACGAAGTCGCCGGTCGGGTAACGCTCGTCCTCGGCATACTGGGTAACCCACAGGTCCTTGGCAGCGAAGGCCGCGCGCTTGGCCACCGAGGACTCCGGGTCGGCCAGCAGCGTGGGCTGGCCCTGCGGCATCAGCTTGTAGGCCACCGGCTCGCCCAGCCGGTTGGTGGATTCCGGGTTGGAAATGTGCCAGGTCCGGCCTGCCGGCATGTTGGCTTCGCGGACGCCCTCGGACTCGGTCTTCAGCAGAGCACGACGGCGGGTGAAGGCGTTGCCGCGCTCGTTGCCTTCGCCGAGGGGAACCCGCACAGCTTCTTCTTCCTCCACCCGGTTGGTGAAGCCGTCCAGCGCCATATCCAGCCGCGCGCTGAACAGATGCTGGTGGTACGGCGCGCCCAGGCCCGGAGCCATCTCGGAGGCGTACTCGTAGCCCTTGCCCGGGTACGCGCTGGTAAACACAATCCCGGTGGCCTTGGCCTCGAACTCAATGGTGCCGTCGAGGTAGAGGTACCAGTAGAAGCCGTAGTCGTAGTTGCCGATGGTGGTGAAGAAGGAGACCACCATGCGCCGGTTGCGGCGGGTGTAGTTGATCCCGGTCCACAGGTCGGAGTGCTTGGCCAGGATGGAGTAATCCTCTTCGTGCATGCAGATTCCGTTGCGGATCTCCCGCGGGTTGCCGAAACCGTCGGCGATCACGGGCGAGAGGTAGGTGATCTCGCCCAGGCAGTCGCAGCCCAGTTCCAGCGAGTTGGCGTACTGGCCCACCAGGTATTCGCCGGTGTCGAAGTAGTTCTGCCAGGAGCGCACCGGCGACGGGTCGCCGTACGGCACCACCATTTCGGCGATCGAAGCCCGTTTGATGATGGAGCGGGTGCGGCCGCCGTCCTTGAAGCCGATGTTGTGCAGCACCACGCCTTCGCGGACGTCGAAGCCAACGTCAAAGGACCATTTCTCCCACTCGATGTGGTTGCCGCCGCTGACCGTGAAGCTGGGTCCTTCGGGCTGGGTGATCTCGATGGGCTTCTGCGTGGTGCGGAGTTCGCCGGTCAGTTCCGGATCCGTGTAGTTGCCGTGCTCCGCGGGAACCGGCATGGCACCGAAGTCCAGCACCTGGTCCACGGTCTTGTTCACGATGTCCACATAGGCCACCAGTCCGTCGATTGGATGGGCCCAGGCACTGTCCTCCGGGAAGTTTTGGTAGAACGCCAGGCCGCGCAGGATCCGACGGCCCTTCTCCTCCGGATACTCGAACACCCCGGCAGACAGCGGCGCGACCCGCACCTTGTCGATTTCCAGTCCACGGTCGGCAATCGCCCTCAGCCAGCGCTCGTCGGTGGACAGGATGGCTTCGACCACCTCGAACTCCTCCTCGAGTACCGGCAACTCGCCGGTTACCGAGGTATCCAGCTCAAACTGTGTCAGGACTTTGCGGGAGGTGACGGAAACGGTCACATCCTTGGGCGCGGCGCCCGTGACGTCCAGCAGGAAGGCCCGGAACCGCCGGTCTCCGCTCGCTTCACCACCGCGGCGCGGCGGATCCAGCAGCCCAAGGTAGGCGAAGCGGGTGTTCTCCCCCGCCAGCCCTGCCTCAGCCAGAATGGTGCGGACGGCGGTGATTTCCTCGGCGGAGGCCAAAGCGTAGGAGGAAACAGTGGCGGCAGCGGTGGTCATGGCGGCCCTTTCTCAAACAGATTGGGAAACGCGGGACGAATTTTGGGCTGTGATCGACACCACGTTCTTTTTTCTATGTTCGTAGAGAATAACCCTCAGTAGGATTCATGGCAAGGGTTTTTTCTACGCACGTTTACAGGAGGCGGCCGGTGCCGAAGATCGTCGACCACGACCAACGTAGGGTCGATTTGGTGCAAGCGACGTGGCGGATCATCGCCCGGCACGGCATCGACGGTGCCACGATGCGCGAAATTGCCGCAGAAGCAGGCTTTGCCAACGGCGCACTCAAGCCCTACTTCCCCACCAAGGACGACCTGCTGGCCTTTGCCTTCGGCTACGTTTTCGACCAAACAAACCGCCGGGTGGCCGAATCCATCCGCGGCCACAGCGGCCTGGACGCCTTGCGGCGGTATTGCCTGGAGGTATTGCCCGTCACCGATGTGACCATCAGCGAGGCCCGACTGGTCATTCCGTTCTGGCAAAAGGCGCTCACCGACCCGGACAAGGCCGCCCTCCATTCCGACTCCATGGAGCGGTGGCGCGTGGACTTCATGCGCTTCCTCGCCGAAGCCCGGGAGGCGGGCGAGGTCCGCACTCCGGCCAGCGACGACGTGCTGGCCGGGCAGCTCATGTCCTTCCTGCTGGGCGCGCAGATCACCGCCTCGCTCACCCCGGACCACCACTCCCCTGAGCAGTTGATCGAGCACCTGGACAGTTGGCTTCGAATGGTCTCCGCAGCTTCCTGATCAAAATTGTTTTTCGCCCGTTGTGGAAAATACATGACAACGTGCCCCCGCAGGCGCTATGGTGTGGAGACTGTGTCCTGAGACACACTTGAAAACCGGTTCCAAGCGAAGGGGCCATTGTGACGATCACCTTTCCCGAACGCAGCACCCACACCTCATCCGGCACCGCCGGAACCGCCGGTGATTTTGGCGGTACCGCGGCTGCCGCGGTACCCGCACCTTCCCTGCCGCGCACCCCGTCTGCGCCTTCCGTGCCTGCCGTTCCTTCAGCGGTGCAGGTTGCCGAGGCCCGCTCGTTCGCCGAGTGGAACACGCTGATCTCCGAGTCCTTTGTGCCTTTGCAGGCCCGTACCAACTCCCCCGCCGGCTTCCACGGACGCCTGCGTTCCCGGGTTCTGGACGAATTGTCCGTGGTGGAAGTGACCGCGAACAGCCACAAGGTGCTGCGCACGCCCGCGCTCATCACTCGGTCCGACCGGCTCTACTACAAGCTCAACCTGCAACTGTCCGGCACCGGCATCCTCGTCCAGGACAACCGCGAAGCCACGCTGCGCCCGGGCGATCTGGCGGTCTATGACACCCACCGGCCCTACACCTTGGAGTTCGACGACGACTTCCGCACCCTGGTGCTGATGTTCCCGCACGACGCGTTGGACCTGCCGACAGATTCCGTCGCCGAACTGACCGCCGTCCGGATGGCCGGGGACGCCGGCATCGGCCGGATGATCAGCCCGTTCATGGTCCAGCTGGCGGACAACCTTGAACTGCTCTCGGGCCCCAGCGGCCACCGGCTCGCCCATAACGCCGTGGACCTGCTCGCAACCCTGTTTGACAGCGAACTGCACAGCGGGAACGGGCCCCAGCGCGGACACCATGGCGAATTGCTGGCACGGATCCGGCAGCACATCGAAGCCAATCTGGGCGACCCGGAACTGTCTCCGGCAGGCATTGCCGCAGCGCATTTCATCTCCACCCGGCACTTGCACAGCATTTTCCACGACGCTGGAACCACCGTAGCCGGGTGGATCCGCGCCCGACGGCTCGAACGCTGCCGTCGCGACCTGCGCGATCCGCTGCAGGCCGACCGCGCGGTCGGTGCCATCGCCACGCGTTGGGGCTTCACCGATGCAGCCCATTTCAGCCGGGTCTTTCGCAGCGCCTTTGGCGTTCCGCCGAGCACATACCGGCGCGCCTGAGCGGGTCAGCGGCCGGCGACGGCTTGCAGAAGCTGGCGGAACGCCGTGAGGTTGCGGGGTGCTGTTGCCGGTTCACGGGCAGCATCGATTCCTGCTTCGCGGATGGCGCCGATGAGGAGTCCCGCAACCGCCTCAATGTCGATGTCAGCACGCAGGTCCCCGCGCTCCTGGGCGTGCCCGAGTTCGCGGACAAACATGTCGAGGGTATGTTGCGAGGCGCTGCCCCGGCGCTTGCCGATCCCGAAGTGCTGGGGCCCCGAGACGTTGTAGAAGAAACCCAGCTCACGCCGAGCGGCAAGGGCGAGCATGGCACGCGGGTAGGCGCAGAGCTTCTCGATCCAATCGTCCTGCCCTGCAGCGTCGCGCTCCGCTGCATCGATCAAATCTTGGCCAACCCTCTTGTAGGCTTCGGCCAACACGTCGGCACGGCCTCCCGGAAAATGCGCGTAAAGGGTTGCCCTTGATGTGCCGGCGCGCGCCGTGATCCGGTCGATGGTGGTGGCTTTCTCCCCCAGCGCGTCGATAATGTCGATGGCTGAACGCACCAAGTCGTGACGGGTTTGCAGTTGCTGCCGCTTGCGAAGAGGAAGGGGCAGCTCAGTAAGCTGGGCCCCCGACTCCCCCTCCCCTCGGCGCGCCGTGGACGGACCCGAGCGATCGTCGGCGTTCATGCGTGCACGGCTTCTGCACGGGTTTCCGCGGCGAGTGCCACGTCAAGAGCGTCAATGACGCGGTCCAGTTCGTCCAGGCCAATCACCAGTGGCGGCCGGATCTTGAGGATGTTGTCGTTCGGTCCAATCCGGCTGATCAGGATCCGTTCCCGCACGAGAGCTTCGACAATCCGTTTGGCCAAGCCGGCATCCGGGCGGCCGTCGTCGTCAACAAGTTCCAAACCGAAGAACAGGCCTCGTCCCTTCGCAGAGGCTGCCCGAGGATGGCTGGCGACCAGGTCATCGAGCCGGCTGGCAACGTGCCGTCCGAGTTCACCTGAGCGGGCAATCAGCCCATGGTAGGTGATCTCGTTCAGCACGGCTTGGCCGGCAGCCGCCGCGGTGGCGGTGCCGGCAAAAGTATTGAAGTACATGTTGGCGCTACTGAAGGACTCCAAGATCGCGGCGGTGGTGACCACACCGCCGAGCGGGTAGCCATTACCCAACGGTTTGCCAAGGGTGACCAGGTCCGGCTTGATGCCGGTCGCCTGATGACCCCACCAGACATCGCCCAAACGGCCCAGTCCGGTCTGGACCTCGTCTGCAATAACCAAGCCGCCGGCCGCACGAATCCGCTCGACGACCCCTTCAAGGTAACCCTCCGGCACACGGGGCAGCCCCTCGGTGGAGAACGCCGGCTCGATCAACAGGGCAGCCACGCCGTGGCCGGATTCGACGAGAGACGCGATGGCCTCGTCAATCGCTGCCAAAGCGCGATCCAGGATGACTCCTGAATCTGAGGTCTTCCCCTCGCGATCAAGATCCGGTACGTGGATCGGCCGGACGTGGTCGCCAAACGGCTCCGAGACGGTCAAACCGGTCGTCAGCGCTGCGAGCGCAATCGTGTTGCCGTGGTAGCTGTGATCGGTGACAATGACGCCGCTGCGGCCGGTCATGTGCCTCGCAATTCGGATGGCAAGCTCGTTTGACTCGGATCCGCTGTTCGTGAAGTAGACGCGGTCAAGCGGTGCGTCGAAGGTGCCCAAGAGCTGCTCGGCGTAGTCCACGATTGGTTCACTGAGGTACCGCGTATGCACATTGAGCGTATTGAGCTGCCGGCATACGGCATCTGCCACCCGAGGATTTGCGTGGCCGACCTGCGGAACGTTGTTGTACGCGTCGAGAAAGCGGTTTCCCTCCGAATCGACCAACCACACGCCGTCACCGGACACGAAGTGCAGCGGCCGGTCGTAGAAAAGAGGCGAGTGGGGTCCGATGGTCGCGGCCCGTCGGGCGAGCAGGCTGGCATCACGTGGGGTGTGCTGCCCTTCCGGCAAGCGCCCTTCCGGTAACTGCCCATCGACAGCCACGTACTCACGGCACAAATCCACGACGACGGGCAGAACCTCGGACTGCAGAAAGTCGCTGGTCTCATCCCCCGGTCGGTCGGCGGCCCATCCCAGGTAGGTGAGGCCCCGGGCCAGGATGAACGTGTCCAGGTCCTCCATGGCACGCTCCGGGATATCCGCATGCCTCCGGTAGCCGGCCAACAGTGCCTGGCGATACTCCACGGCTTGAGGGTGGCGGTGGTACCAAAACAGGATGGTGGCCAGGTCGAACAGCCACCAGCCTTCTCCGAAATCGTCAAAGTCAATCAGGACGTGCCGGTCCCCGGCGGTCAAAACGTTCTCGGGCGTGAAGTCAGCATGGATGACGCCGTAATTTTCGGGCGCGGTTCCCAACTGATCCAGGCGTTGGCCGATGCGCCGCACGGCCGCGTCGATCGCATCGCGTTCATCATCGGTCCGTCCCAGCCGGCGGGGATCACCCCAGAGGGCTGCCGCCCCGGCAAGCCCTTCGGCGTCCCAGGCCGGCCTGGAGTAACCGGAGACCTTCCCTATTCGACGCGATGCCTGATGGAACGTGGCGCAGAGTTCGCCGAGTCGCGCGAAGACTTCGGTATCCAAGCCGTCCTCGCCGAGCCATGCCGCGCCGGCATCACCCAAGGGTTTGCCGCCTGCAACCCACCTCTGGACATCGACGTGGTGCATCCGCCCGCTGCTGTCAGGAACAAGCGCGAACAGGGCGCCCGCAACGGTCCGGACTACTGCAGGAACCGGAAGACCTTCTGCGCCCAAAGCGGTCATGAAAGCGCCTTCAGTGCCTACTTCGTCGTCAGTCCGATGACCCAGCCGATGAATTCGGAGCGCGAAGGCGGCTGACCCTTCGGACACGCGGAAGACGACGTTTTCGCGATGTTTGACGAAATCGATCACCGCGTCTTCCGCTATCCCGAACATTGGAAGAGCGTTGCGGGCAATGGTGAGGGCTTCCTCGCGGGACAGCTGTGACATGGGGGCTCCTCGCTCCGAAGTCGGGGATGTGTAACCGCGACTATACCCCTAGTTCAGTCAAAAGGAAGAGGATTCCACCAAGGTCTATTAATCAGACTGCCAGTCTAGTGAATGAACTGCTATTCCGTCCCGCGCCAACTCTGAGTAACTTGTCTCACAGCCGATCCGCGAAAGCCGAGAGGAAGGCAATCGCCCGGACCGAGGGAGTTGGAGCACACATGTCACTTTCAGTCACTGAGGGCAGCAGCCTGCCGCAACGCGTCGTCGTGACGGGCGGCTCGTCCGGCATCGGCCTTGCCGTGGCGCGTCTATTCGCACGGGAAGGTTCACAGGTTGGCATCGTCGGCCGAAACCAGGACCGACTGGACGCGGCGCTCTCTGAACTCGAACTCGTCGGGCCGTCGCGAGTCGTGTCCGCACGCGCCGATGTCGCCGAAGACTCTCAACTGGAAGACGCGGTGGGAGGACTCGGCGGCAAGCTGGGTGGCATCGACGCACTCGTCTGCTGCGCCGGCATCGAAGGTGAAATGGGAGCGGCCTGCGAGGACGTTAGCGCGAAGAGCTTTCGGGAGGTCCTCGATGTCAACGTCGTGGGCACCTTCCTTGCGGTCAAGTTTGCTCTTCCGTACCTCAAGCGCGCAGAGGGCGGCAGCGTGACCATCGTCGGCTCTGACTCCGGCTTCGTTGCGGTGCCGGGCATGCTCGCGTACAACGCATCCAAGGGCGCGCTCGTCCAAATGACACGGGCGCTGGCCGTGGAACTATTCGACGAGTATGGGATCCGGGTCAACAGCGTCTGTCCGTCGATTGTCGACACACCGATGGCACGCCGCGGACTGGGCGAAGCCATGAATGACCCGTCTTTTCCCATCCAGTCGGCCGACGACATTGCCTGGAGTGTCGGCTACTTGGCCTCCCGCCGGTCCCGCGCCGTCAACGGAGTCAATCTGCTGTCCGACTTTGGCTACACCGGCCGTTCCTCCTTCCCGGCATAACCGGCGCCAGCGCCCTGCAGCCGGGAAGCCAGTGTCGTTCGGGCGCGCATTGTCTATCTTCATGCACGGAATGACAAGCCAGAACCGCGGCATCCGGCGCAAACTGGCTTTATTAGTCCGGAAGCTGGGAGTGCTGCACAGTCAGGGCAGTTGACTCACTTCCAATATTCACCACAACTCATTCGAAGGGAGTTCAGTTGTCTGAGAAAAACACGGACGTGTTGGCACGCAACCAGCTTGGAGTAAGCGCGATTGTCTTTCTCGTTCTCGCTGCAGTTGCTCCAGTCACGGTTCTCATCGTCGTGCTCCCGCTCGCGATCGCGCACGGCAACGGCGGCGGAGTTCCCGTCGCGATCCTTATGGTCGCAGCGGCACTGCTGCTCTTTGCGATCGGCTACGCGCAGATCACCAAGGAGCTGACCAACGCTGGTGGCTTCTACGCGATCGCGGTGAAAGGCCTGGGCAAGACTGCGGGCCTCATCACTGGCATCATCGCCACGATCGGTTACAACGCCTTTGTGGCCGGCGCCCTTGGAACCATCGGCTTCTTCGCCGGGATGGTCGTCATGCCCGAACTCTTCGGCGAGGCGTTCACGCTCGATTGGTTCTGGACCGGCGCGGTACTCTTCGTCATCGTTTACCTGCTCGCCATCTCGGGTATCCATGTGAGCGCCGTCGTTTTGGGTGTCGCGCTCGTACTCGAAATCATCATGGTCTTCGTGTTCGGTTTCTCCGTGCTCTTCCAGCAGGGCTTCAGCTTCTCGGTGTTCACGCCTGAAATCATCATGGGCGGATCATTGTGGATCGGCCTGCTGCTCGCGGCCACCGCGTTTATCGGCTTCGAGGCAACGGCGCTCTTCGGTGAGGAAGCGAAGGATCCCCACCGGACCATTCCCAGGGCGACCTACGCGGCCATCATCATCATCGGGCTCATGCATGCATTTGCCGCGTGGGCGATCGTCAGTTCGATCGGTCCCGACATCGCGCAGGCGACGGCAATTGAGCATCTTGAGGCGGGCGACCTCACCCTGATGCTCATCGACAAGCATCTGGGGCCGGTTTTCGTCGTCATTGCCCTGGTGCTCGTCGTGGTCAGCCTCTTCGCCGCGCAGTTGGCATTCCACAACTCCGCCGGACGCTACCTCTTCTCGCTCGGTCGCGCCCGTGTGCTGCCGCACTGGCTGGCTAAGACCAACGCGAAGGGAGCGCCGCAACGCGCGCTGCTGACCAACCTCATTTTTGCATTGGTCATCGCGGCGATCTTCCGTTTCGCGTTCCCGGATCTGCCGTCGATCCTCACCCTCGTTCCGGTAGGCCTTGGCTTCGCGACACTCTCAATCATCATCGTGCAGGCGATCGCCGCCCTTGCAGTCGTTGTCTACTTCCGCAAGAAGCGCGACCCGCGGCTCTGGACGACCCTGATCGCACCGGCCATTGGCTTTATCGCGCTAGCGGTCTTCAGCATCATGGCGATTGTGCAGTTCCCGCTCGTCGCAGGTTCCGAGGAGCCCTACGTGGTCGTGCTGCCGTGGATACTCGTACTCGCTGTCATCGGCGGCATCGTCTACGGCGCTTACCTCAAGTCGAAGAAGCCTGAAGTGTACGCAGGTCTCAGCGACGATCTTGAAAAGTTCGACGATTTGCTCGTCGAAGATGCGGACACCTTGAAGAAATAGCGCCCCTCTCGACATCCGAACGAATGGATGCCCCTGACGCCAGGTGATGCGCGTCAGGGGCATCCACCGGTTTAGGGATGGTCTTCGTCTACGTGAAGAGCAACCGACCCGGGATCGATCGGCGCATCGGTTTCGGCGGCGGCCGAAGGCAGCAGCTGGGCCCTTGGGGCACCAAGGGTTAAACGAAAGGGCCGGAGCAGCAGGCGTTGGGGGGAATCCTGCGGCTCCGGCTCTTCCACGCCCGGACCCAAGTCCGGCCGAGGCGGTGCGGGCCCCCGTTCCGAGCCCGACCGTTGATACGAGCTTATCCGGGCAGTTGCACCGGCGCGATGGGGAGAACTACCCATCGCGCCTCAACCGATTACCCGTCGGAGCCTCTATGATTCCGTGCAACCTTCTGGTGCCAGGGCCACAACCCGCAGCCAATGTCCTTCGTGCGGCGCCCGCCCTTTCGCGGCGCTGTCCCCTCGACGCCCGGCGCGGCTTTGGCCCAGTTCGCACTCGGCCCTCGCCCGTTATCGCGTGGGAGAGGATACTGGAGGCCGTGGGACTGTTGAGCGGAGCACCTTACCCTTTTACAGATCGCTCCGATGCGGCACATCAGTTGGCGGCCGAATTGGCAGACTACCGCGGGCGCAAAGACGTCACCGTACTGGGGCTGGCGCGCGGCGGCGTTCCCGTGGCTGCCATTGTGGCGAAAGAACTGGGTGCTGACCTGGATGCGCTCATCGTCCGCAAGTTGGGGATCCCTGATCAGCCGGAAGTAGCCTTCGGCGCACTGGCAGCGCACGGCGGGCACACCGCCGTCGTCATGGTGGACCACATTGTGGCCGAGTTGCGCCGCCGCAACTACAGCGAGCAGCGCCTCCACGCCGTCCAAGCCACGGAACGTGCCGAGCTGCAGCGGCGCCAGGAGGCGTATCTGCACGGCAGGACGACTGAGGTCGTCGGCCGTACCGCCATACTCTGCGACGATGGCCTGGCGACCGGCGCCACCATGAAGGCCGCCATCAAAGCTGTCCGGCAGAGCAAGCCACGAGAGATCGTCGTCGCCGTGCCCGTAGGGCCGCCGCAGACCTGCACAGAACTGGAGAAGCTGGCCGACGCCGTCTTTTGCCTGCGTCAGCCGCGGGCCTTTCGGGCCGTCGGCGAGGCCTACCGGCATTTCAACCAAGTCAGCGACGAGGAAGTCTTGGCCGCCCTCCCGCAGTAGCTGCCGCCGACAGTCCACAAAACAGCGGACCGCCGCCGGTATCCATTACCGACGGCGGTCCACAGGAGAAGTCCTTGCTCCCAGTGGGAGCGCCTTCCCTAGCGGGAGTCGCGTGCCTCAGGGTGCTGACGCAGGTACTCCTGATGCGCTTCCTCCACCCGCAGGTTCTTGCCCTTGGTCTCCTTGACCACGGACACGGCTACGAGCGAGATGACGCAGAGCACCATGATGTAGATGCCGATGGAGATGGTTGTTCCGGTCGCGCCCAGCAGCACTTCCGCAATCAACGGGGCGAACGCGCCGCCAAGAATCGCACCGATGGCGTAGCCGATCGATACGCCCGAGTAGCGGACGTGGGCCGGGAACATCTCGGCGTAGAGAGCCGACTGGGGACCGTAGGACAGGCCCAGACCGATGGTCAGGACGAACATTGCGATGCCCATCAGCACAATGCTGGCGGTGTCGATCAGCATGAACATCGGGATCTGCCACAGCAGGACCCACACGTAGCCAATCTGGAAGGTGCGGACCCGGCCGATCTTGTCGGAGAGAATTCCGCCGTACATGGTGAAGATCAACCAGCCGAAGGCGGCCAGCGTGGTGGCCAGCAGCACGGAGGGACGGTCCATGCCAAGGCCGCCGGCCTCCACCGGCTTGGTGGCGTAGGACGCGAAGAACGCGATCAGCAGGTAGCCGGCTGCGTTGTTGGCGATGAAGATCAGCGCGGTGAGGATGACCTCTTTCCAGTTGTGCTTGAACAACTGGCCCAGCGGAGCTGCCGATTCCTTCTTGCGTTCCTGCATCTCCTTGAACACCGGGGACTCGTCCACCGAACGGCGGATGACGTAGCCCACCAGGATCAGCACGATCGAGAACAGGAACGGTACACGCCAGCCCCAGCTCATGAATGCTTCTTCTGTCAGCAAGGTGCTGAGCAGCCACATCACGCCGGTGGCGAGGATCATGCCGCACGGAACACCGATCTGCGGATATGCACCGAAGAAGCCTCGCTTGTTCACCGGGGCATGCTCAACGGACATCAGGGCAGCGCCGCCCCATTCACCGCCGGCCGAGAAACCTTGCAGGATGCGCAGGAACACCAGCAGGATCGGAGCCCAAATGCCGATCTGGGCGTAGGTCGGCAGCACACCGATCAGCGCGGTGGCCGCGCCCATGAGCACCAGTGTGAAGACCAGCATCATCTTTCGGCCCAGGCGGTCACCGAGGTGGCCGGCGACGATGGCGCCGAGCGGGCGGAACAGGAAGCTGATGCCCAGCGAGGCCCAAGAGACGATCTGCGCCAGCCCGGCGCTCTCTTGCGACAATGGAGCAAAGTACAGGGAGGCCAGCACCAATCCGGCAGCCTGGGCGTAAATGAAGAAGTCGTACCACTCAATGGTGGTGCCAACCAAGGTGCCGGCGAGCACCTTGCGCTCTTCGCGGCGGGCTGCCGGGCTGATGTTGCCTGCCAGCTCTTCTGACGTGGACATATTCTCTCCGTTGCGTTCACAGAACGGTATTTACCGAACGGTCGGTAATGTGACCCGAGCCATATTACCGGAGAGTGGCGCGGCCCACAGGGCGCCCCCATATCAATTGGGTAACGGCAGGGCCCCTATTCCCGCGATGCCTCAACCTGCACGGGGGTTCACGGGGCCTCGGCAGTCATTATTGCGTTCTATAGTTGGACACTTCGTCCTGATATAGAACAATAGTGGGTGTGAGGCGTGGCACATCGCGTGTCTCACCGCTCCACGTCCGCTTTCAAGCAGTCAATCTTCCTAGGATGGTCCGATGAGCCAGACTCCCACCAAGCCGGCCTCGGCGCACTCCCAGACTCTGTCACGCGGCATTCGAGCGCTGGAAATCCTGGCCGAAGCGCAGGCGCCGATGACTATCGCCGAACTGTCCGATGCCCTGGGAGTGCACCGTTCGATCGCCTACCGGATCTTGCGGACCCTTGAAGACCATTCGCTGTTGATGCGGGATTCGGCCGGGCGAGTGCAGGCGGGTCCGGGGTTGGCCGCGCTGGCACGCGGTGTGTCGCGCGACCTGCAGTCGGCAGCGCTGCCGGAGCTGACCTTGCTGGCGAACGACCTGATGATGACCGCTTTCATCGCGGTCTGGGATCAACACGATTGCGTCACGCTGTTCACCGTGGAGCCGCGGCACACAACGGCTCTGGTCCAGCATCCGGGCACGCGTCATTCCTTCGACGTTGGCGCACCGGGAATCGCCATTCAGTCGGCGCTGACCCGGGAACAGTGGGAACAACACGCTCCGGGACGACCCATCCGGCCGGAAGCCCAACTGGCCAAGGAAATCGGCTACGCCGTCAGCCATGACGAGGTCATCCCCGGTGTCTCCTCGGTCGCGGTACCGGTTTCCGTTCCCGGCCAACTGCCGGCGGCCATAGCCGTGGTCTACATCCGAACCGACACTCCCGACCAGGAGATCGCGGCAGCATTGCAGCGGTCAGCTGCCGCCATCGAGGCTGAACTGCGGTGAGCGCGCTCAGCGCTGCCGGCGCCTGACGACGGCGGCGGCCACCAGGCCGAGCATCAAGAGCATGCCCGCGGCGGCAATCGAGACCAAAAAGGCACCTGTGTGGCCGGAGGTTTCGGCCAGCGCGCCGGCGCACGCCGAGCCCAGCGCAGAGCCCAGGACAACGCCGCTGGCCAGCAGCGTCATGACAGTGCCAAGCCGCTCGTCCGGGGCGACCATACTTCCGATGCCGTAGATCGTGACCATGGTCGGCCCAACGGGCACGCCGACCAGCAGCAGCACGAAGATCATCGGGAGCACGTCGGCCGGCAGCAGCAGCATGAGGCAAAAAGCCGTCATCAACGCAGCACAGACAACCCAGCGCCAGACATGCGTCCAGCGCGCGGGCCAGTACGCGACGGAGAGGGCGCCGAACGCCGATGTCAGGCCCAGCAGGGCATACAGCAGGCCGGCAGCATCGGCCGCTCCAAAGGTGCCGCCGAAAGCGCTCAGTGCATTCTGGGTCGCCCCGAAGAACGTGCCCATGGCCACCATGCCCAGCACCGGAATGGAGACCAACGGCCAATTGATCCGCACCGGAGTCGCGGCCGCAGCCGCTTCCGGGTGCGCCTTGACCAGTTCCGGGGTCACCGGGACCACCGTGCGGTACGTGGGGTGGATGGCGAACGCGGTCACCATAGTGACGGTCAGCGCGGCCGCCAGCACGAAGGGAAGCCAAGGCGCGATCAGCGCGGCCAACAGCCCGACCAGCGCCGGTCCCAACACAAACGTCAGTTCATCCGCCGTGCTCTCGTAAGACAGCGCCGTGTCCAGCGCCGGCTTGTCGCTGCGCGTCATCGCCATCCAGCGCACCCTCGCCAGCGACCCGACCTGCGGGCAGGTGGCCCCAACGAGGAATGACGCCGCCAACACGGCGGCCGTCCCGGCCCCGCTGCTGCCGATGTAGACGCAGGTCAGCAGCAAGGCAATGGCGCAGGTATGGGCCGCGGCGGCGATCAGCAGCACCGGGCGTTGTCCCGCTCGATCCGCGAGATAGCCGAACAGCGGTGCCCCGGCGGCTGAACCGATGCCTACAGCACCGGCGGCGAAGCCACCCGAGGCGTAGGACCCACTGGTCACGGTGACCAGAGTCAAAGCTCCGACCGTCAACATCGCCAAGGGCAACCGGGCAAGGAATCCGATGGCCAGGAAGGAAGTGCCCGCCAGCCGGGCCAACCGGGCGTAGCGGCCGAAGGGATTGCGTCGTTTGCGCCTGTAGGCCGGAGCAGCGGTCGCGGAGTGCTGCTCCGCGGGCGCGTCGGAATCGGGAGATGTCATTGGTTTTTCCGTTGGTTCGAACCGCGCATCGTCCCGCCTCCCGATGCGCACAACCCGGATAACGTACCTATCATACCGGTGGTCAGGCGACGCCGGTGAGTACCGTGCGGACGGTTGAGCCGTGGCGTCCCTTCGTGACTTGAAGTTGGGCGCCGATCCGCTGCTTCATCTCCGCCACATGGCTGACCAGGCCGATCACCCGGCCGCCGTCGCGCAGCCCCTCCAAAGCATCCATGACCTGTTCGAGGGCCTGCTCATCCAGGCTGCCGAATCCCTCGTCGACGAAGAGCGTTTCGATGTCCACGCCGCCGGCTTCGGCCTGGACGACGTCGGCCAGTCCCAAGGCCAACGCGAGCGAGGCCATGAAGGACTCTCCGCCGGAAAGGGTCGCGGTGTCGCGCCGCTGTCCGGTCCATTCATCGCTGACGTGCAGGCCAAGTCCGGATTTTTTGTTCCCGGACTTTGAGTCGTCGTGGACCAGGGTGTACCGCCCGTCAGTCATCGCGATCAAGCGTTCGGTAGCTGCGGCCGCGATCTGTTCCAACCGGGCGGCGAGGACGTAGGTGGTCAGCGTCATCTTTCGTTCGTTCTCGCCCAGTCCTCTCACCGTGTCCGCCACCGATTGCAGCAGTTCGTGCCGTGCGGCAATGGGTGCCAGACGGAGTTGTTCCTCGTCGAAACGACGGCGGTAGGCGGCCAGTTGTTGCTGAGACGCTGCCAGCACGCCGTGCCGCACCTGGAGCTCTCGCACCGTGCGGTCCAAGGCCCCGGCTTGATCGCGTGCCGCGTCCAATTGCCCGGAATCCGGCAGGGATTCTCCGTTCTCGAGGGCGGCGCGGGCGCGGACAACGGGTTCCGAGCTCTCCAGCACCGCCAGCCGCTGACCGGCCTTGAGGTAGGCAGTGTGGCGCTGCTCCAGTGCCTGTAGCTGTGCCGGCGCCAGCAGCGAGACCCTGGCGTCATCTTCAGTGGTGAAGTTGGATCGGTCGATCGCTGAGGCGAGCTCTCCTTCGGCCTGATCCAAGGTGATGCTGCAATGGCGGTGCTGGGCGAGGATCTTGAGGGCATCGGCCAGGAGCCGGTCCAGTTGGGACAGTGACGCCGCATGCTCGTGCAGGCTGCCCCCGTCGGGCAGCGCCTCGCGCAGCTTCCGTTCCAGCTCGTCCGTGCGTTCCCTCTCCGCCTTGAGCTCGGAATCGGCGCTGGCCTTTGCCACAGCCAGGGCCGAGAGCTCGCGCGCGATCTTTTCGAGCTGCTGCGTCGTAGCGGCAGAACGTTCCTGCAGCGTGCGGCGCCGGTCCCGCACCGCTACCGCATGGTCCAAGCTGGCCCGGGCGGTTGCCACGGCCGCGGCCGCTTCCGCTGCATCGGTCGCTCCGCCTCGGGAAGCCAAGTTGGACAGCTCCTGTTCCAGATTGGCGCAGGCTTCGCGTGCTTCGGAGTACCGTGCTTCGGCGGCAGCATGCTCCTGGCGGGCTGCGGCTTCCTGCTCGCGGGTGATCAGCTGGCCGGAGGCGGCTACTGCGGGTTGCGGATGCTCGGTGCCGCCGCATACCGGACAAGGGTCTCCCTCGGCAAGGTTGGCCGCCAGCTCGGCTGCCGCCTGGTCCAAACGCTGTTCCAGCAAGGACAGCCAGGCTTCCTTGCGTTCGAGTTGCCGGGTGTGCGCTGCATCGCGGCTTGCGCGTGCAGCTTCCGCCTTGGCTAGACAGGCGGTGTGGTCGGCCACCGCATCCCGGATGCGCTGCGCCTGCTCCAGGCGCTCCGTGAGCAGTTCCACGTCCGGTGCCTCGTCGAGTGCAGCCAGTTCATCCTGCAGCCCGCGGCCGGTGGCGGCGAGTTGTTCGTGGTCTGCGGTGGCAGCAGCCAGATCCTGCGCCAGCTGCGCCACACGCTGTTCGAAACGTTGCACGTCGGAACGGGAGGCCTGCAACCGCTGCTCTTCGGGCAGCAATGACCGGATTCGTCCAAGCTCACTGGCAAGCCGGTCCGACGCCTCGTCGAGCAGCGTCTGTCCGGAGAGGTCGGGTTCCGGACGGCTGGGAACGAAAGCCGGATAGAGCGGATGCGTCTCGGCCGCATCGATTCGGTCCATGAAGTCCTTCGCCGCGCGTTCCATGGCCAGCGCGGCCTGGTCGCGATGACGGATGGGCGCGGCCAGCAGTTCCGCCGACCGGTGCGCTGCCAGCGTTTCGGTCAACTCGGCTTGGCTGTCAGCGGCATGGCGGTGCTCTAAGGAAAGCTTTTCCAGTTCCGCCAAGGCCGCGTGATCGGCCACGGCCCGCTCGCGCCTGCCGATGGTTTCCAACAGCCGGCCCAGGTCTTCCTGTCCGCGGTTGGCAGCGCCTTTCACCGAGGCGGCGGCGGAGCCCACTGACGACTCGTAGGCAACAAGCAGGTCCCCGGCAGCCAGCGACGGGTCCGGCATGTCCTCGGCAGCCAGATGGCGCGCTGCTTCCTCCGTTGCCCGTTCCAGGAGTTGATCGGCACCCGCTAACGCGGACTGATAAGCCGACCGCGCGTTCGCTGCCTCATCTGCCAGCGTCTGCTCCACCGCCTCGTAGCGGTCGGTGGCGAAGAGGCGCTGCAGCAGCGGCCGGCGCTCTTTGGCGTCGGCCCGCAGGAAGGCAGCAAAGTCCCCCTGCGGCAGCAGGACTACCTTGGTGAACTGTTCCAGACTCATTCCCAGCACCGACAGCAGTTCCGCGGCCGCCTCGTCGTTGCGGCTGCTCTTCTGGACCCACACGCCATTGACCTTCTCGCGTAACAGGGTGTGCGCCTGCTCCGTCACCGACCCGGACCGGGCACGGCTCGACGGGCGCTCCCACTGCGGGTTGCGGGTCACTTCGAAGCGGCGGCCACGAGCGGAGAATTCGCAGACGACTTCGGGGGCCGTCTCCGGTTCGGCGTGGTCGCTGCGCAACCGCTTGCCCTGCTGACGCGCTCCGGGAACGGACCCGTACAGCGCAAAACAGATGGCGTCCAGGATACTGGTCTTGCCGGCACCGGTCGGGCCGTTGAGCAGGAACAATCCCTGCGAGCTGAGTTCGTCGAAGTCGATGGATTCCCGAGCCGCGAAGGGCCCAAAGGCTTGTACTTCCAGCCGGTGGATTCTCATGCCGACACCTCCGCTGCCTGTACTGCCTGCAGCGCTTCCGCCAGCAGCGCCCGTTCGGCATCGTCGGCGGGCCGGGAACGTACATGCTCCAGGAAACCGCAGCAGACCTGCAGGTCGTCCTGCGCTTTCGCGATCCGCTGGCTGTAGCTCATGGTGTCCCGCCGGGATCCGGAGGCTGGCTCGAAGCTCAGCACCAAGGTGTCCGGAAAACGTTCGCGCAATCGCTCCATCGCCTTCAGCGGCCGTTCATCGTCGGTCAGGGTGATCTGGCAGTACGCATCCTCCGCCCACGCGTGGTCCGCGGATTCCAGCAGGTCCTGCATGGTCCCCTTGAGCACGGCCAGCCTGCGCCTGGCGGGCCAGGACACGTTTTCAACGGTGCTGAGCCCGTCCGCCGTGAACTCGAGGATGATGCCGCCCTTTTCATGCCCGGCCTCTGAGAAGGAGTACGGCAGCGGCGAGCCGGAGTAGTGCACGGTGTTGCTCAGGGCCTGCCGTCCGTGCAGGTGTCCCAGCGCCACGTAATCAAAACCGTCAAACAAATCCAGCGGAACCGCCCCTACTCCCCCGATGCTCAGGTCCCGTTCGCTGTCCGAGCTGATGCCGCCACTGGCAAACGTGTGCGCCATGATCAACGAATGGACGGGACCGCCGGCCTGCCGTTGTGCCAGATCGGCATGGATGCGGTCCAACGCCGACCGTGTCACGGCGGTATGGCTGGGGGCCGCCGCCCCGAGCTCCTCAGCGCACATCCGTGGTTCGAGGTACGGGATGCCGTATACGGCCAAGGTGGCCCCGCCAAGGTCCAGCTCCACCGGATCTGCAAGCTGGTCCAGCCGGGTGCGGATATGCACACCGCCATGGGCCAGGATGCCGGATCCAAAACCCAACCGGCTGGCCGAATCATGGTTGCCGCTGGTCATGATCACCGTGGCCCCGATGGCACGGATGCGCGACAAGGCTTCGGAAAAGAGGTTGACCACATCCACGCCGGGCAACGCGCGGTCATATACGTCGCCGGCGATCAGCACTGCATCGATGTCCTCGTCACGCACGGTTTCCAGGAATTGGTCGATGAATCCGCGCTGCGCCTCCAGCATCCCGACGCCGTGGAATGAGCGGCCCAGGTGCCAGTCGGACGTGTGCAATAACCTCATGCTTCAAAGCTAGCCGCCGGCCAGGACAGTTTCGGACAAGCGCAACGGCACGCCCCGGAATCGGGACGTGCCGTTGTGCCTGCAGCTTGGGGTCAGTCGGATTCCGGGCGGGGCCGGTTCGGCTTGCGGTCGAAGAAATCGCGGGCTTCGGCCGCGCCCTGGTCGTCCGCCGGCACCGGCGCGTCCGGCTGGTCCTGCACCGCGGTGTTGGGAACATCACCTCGGCCGCTCTCCCGGACGGCTGTCGCGCCCTCCACAGGTGCGGCTGCCGACGCCACCGGGGCACCGCCGTCGTCAGCGGCTTTGCGCGCCTTGGGAACCATCTCAGCGCTGCGGTACAACAGCCCGGCGATCAGGGCACCGAGCAGCGGAGCCACCCAGAACAGCCACAGTTCGCCCACCGGGCCACTGCCGGCGAAGTACACCGCGGCGGTGGAACGGGCCGGGTTCAGGCCGGCGTTGGAGATCGGCAGCATCACCGCGGTCAGCACGGCGAAAGCAGAGCCGACCGCGTAGGGTGCGCTGCGCAGCCGGTCGCGGGCCGAGGTCGCTCCCAGGTAGACGGCCACCAGCAGGCCGGTCGCGATGGTTTCGGCCAGGAACACGCCGGCCATGGAGAAGCCCAACTCGTCACCGCTGGCGTAGCCGTTGGCGATGGATTCGAAGACGCTGGTCGACTGCGCGCCGGCCGGATGGCTGCCAATAATGACCCACAGCACCACGGCTGCCAGCGACATGCCGACCAGCTGCGCCAGCACGTAGGGCAACACCGCTTTCCAGGAGATGCGGCCCGCGAGCGCACTGCCCAGCGTGATGGCCGGGTTGAAGTGCCCGCCGGAGATGTAGCCGAACGCGAGCATGCCGGCAATGACCGCCAGGCCGAAGCCGAAGGGAACGCCGAAAGCGCCCTGCGGATTGAACATGCCGATCCCCAGCGCACCGAAAAACAGCAAGAACGATCCTGCCACTTCCGCGCCAATCCGGACCGAGTAGCTGCGTCCTTCCCCGAGCCGGGGCGGGACGTCGGGAACGGCGGGAGCCGATGCCGCCGGGTGGGCTGCTGCCATGGATACTGTCCTTCTGCCGGGCCGGCAGGACGCCGGCGATTGACTCAAAACTACTCCACTCTGTCATCGGGGTCTGGGAGAACCCTGAACACATCCCGAAAGCGCAGTCGGGCAAAATGTCAGTCTGCACGCCTAAGCTAATAATCGTGATCACCGATGCCCCGCTCCCCGGTTCCCGGTCCAATGACCCTTCGCCTGCTGTTCCGGACTATCCCTCGCGGGTACGCGGCTGCCTGCTCGGCGGCGCGCTCGGCGACCAACTGGGGGCAGCCGTTGAACTGGACTCCTTCGACCTGATCGCCGGGCGGTTCGGAGCCGACGGCCTGCGCGACTTCTCCCAATTGCCGGAGCCGGGGCATTTCACCAGTGACACGCAGTTAACGCTGTACACCCTCGACGGCTTGACCGAGGCTCTGGAGTGGGCCAACAGCGGCACGGCCGCGGACGAAGCTGCCTGCCTCTGGCTCGCCTACCTCCGCTGGTACACCACGCAGGAAGGCCGCTTTCCGGACCAGGCTCCTGAGCCGCTGCCCCGCTGGATCGACGGCCAGACCGTGCTACACGCGCGGCACGCACCCGCCGAGGCCTGCTTGTCCGGGCTGGCCACCGGTGAGATGGGAACCCGGGCCCGTCCGATTAATCGGGACGCTCAAGACAGCAGCTCCGTGACCCGTTCCGCTCCCTTCGGACTGCTGCCGTTCGTCGACGACCAGACCGTTCAGCGGCTGGCTACCGACGGCTCTGCCCTCACCCACGGGCATCCGGCCGCGCACCGCAGCGCGGCCACCTTGGCGACGTTGATCCGGCTGCTGGTGCATGAACAGGCGACCCTGCCGGGCGCCGCCGTCGCCATGCTGGCCCGCGCCGAGCACGATGCCGCGTCCGCCGAACTGGCCGGCCGCTTGCGCGCAGCGGTCGAACTCTCCGCCCAGGGCCCGGTGGCACCTGCCGACCTAACCGCGGCACTCGGCGACGGCCGGTCTGCTGAGGAAGCCCTGTCCATCGCCCTCTACGCGGTCCTGGCTACGGCGGACAGCACGACGCCGGAGCAACACTTCCGCAGGGCCGTCGCCACGGCGATCAATCACGACGGCGACAGCAACGCGACCGGCAGCATTGCGGCAAGCCTCTTGGGCGCCCATTACGGTGAAGCTGCGCTGCCCGGCGACTGGCTGGCAGCCCTGGAGGGACCAGACGTCATCCGCGGCATGGCCGACCGCTTCCTGGCGCAGACCCAAGGCTAGGCATGGCCCACAACCCGGCCGCCCTGGGCCGCCAGGACGGGAAGACGATCGTCGTGACCGGCGCCAATGCCGGCTTGGGCTATTTCGCCAGTGAGCAACTGGCCGCGGCCGGCGCGACGGTGGTGATGGCCGCACGCAACGAGGCCCGCGGCCGCGCGGCCATGGAAGCAGTCCGCAATACGGTGCCCGGAGCAGACGTGAGGTTCCAGAAGCTGGACCTTGCCAGTTTGGACTCGGTCCGGCAAGCCGCGGAGGAACTGGCCGGCCTTGAGCGAATCGATGCCCTGCTGGCCAATGCCGGAGTCATCGGTTCCCGGGAGCTGCAATTCACTGACGATGGCTTCGAACTACAGTTCGGCACCAACCATCTGGGCCACTTCGCTTTGGTTGCCAGGCTGATGCCTAGCCTGACCCACAGCCGCGGCCGCGTGGTGCATGTGGGCAGCATCAGCCACCGCTGGGTACGCCCGGACTTCCGCCGGGCCGCTTTGCCGGCGAAGTACTCCAGCTACCGGTCCTACGCCCTGTCCAAGCTCGCGGTGATGAGTTTCGGTTTCGAACTGGCGCACCGGCTGGACGCAGCAGGCGCACCTGCCTCGTCCGTGGTGGCGCATCCGGGATATGCCCGGAAGTACTTCACGCCGGACAGGCCGGGTCTCCGGCTCTCCCAACCGGCCACCCGGCAGCAGCGCCTGCTGTTCGGTCTGCTGGCACAGGGCAAGGACGCCGGAGCGTGGCCGTTGGTGCATGCGACGGCCGGCGACGAGGTTCGTAACGGCGACTATTGGGGGCCCGACGGACGCTTCCAACTGACAGGGCGCCCCTCCGTCGTTGCGCCGCAGCGGCATGCCCTGGAACGCAATGCTGCCTCCCGGCTGATCGACCTGTCCGAGGAGCTCACCGGGGTCCGTCTGCGGGTCTGACTGGCGGGTGCGGCCGGTCAGGGGCTCACCGAGGTCCACCTGCAGGTCGACGAGCGGCTGCGGCCGGCCGGGCGCTGCCAGTCAGGCGCTGTGCGCAGGCCAGCGGCCGCCGATCATCTGCAGGAACTCGCCCTCGGACAACACCTCGATCTGCTGGCCCTTGTCGTGCAACTGCAGCACCTTGTGGGCCTTGGCCGTGACCCGGCCGCTCTTGAGATCCGAAGCGACGAAACCGTCTCCGACCACCAGTACCGTGGTTTTGCGGGTCACGTTGCTGGCCGGTCGCGCACCCAGTTCGGCCGCGCGGTTCTTGGCCTCCTGGCGGGACAGGCCCAAATTGCCGGTGAAAACCACGGTCTGGCCGTACAACGGGTGGGAGTCGTCGGCGTCCTGGTTCGGCTCGGGGTTGCTGCCCTCGTCCGGCCAGTACGTCCAGGCAGAGGACGGCGCCGCTCCCCCGGCGGAGGCCAGCGTTTGGCGTTCCAGTGCCGTCCTTGTTGGTTTCGAGACAGCGGCCGTTCCGTGGATATAGGCCTCGAGGCGGGTGGTGCGCAACTGCATCGCTGTGAGCAGGTCAGGAATGCTGCCTGCGAAATTTCGGCTGGCGATGTCGATCATGATGCCGGCGCAGGCGCGAGCGTCCGCCACGGCGTCGTGGTGGTTCAGCAGCGGCACGCCGGCCGCTTCCGCCACGAACGGAAGCGAGTAGGACACCAACGAGTAGCTGCGCCGTGACAGGATGACGGTGCAGGCGTAGTCGTAAGCCGGGCCGGAAAGTTCAGACACTTCCAAGGCCGACCGGATGACCCCCATGTCGAACGCAGCATTGTGGGCCACCAACACGTCGGAGCCGATGAAATCTGCCATGTCCGCGAACAGTTCCCCGAAGCGGGGCTTTCCGGCAACCATGCCTGCGGTAATACCGTGGATCTGGACATTCCGCGGATCGAAGTGGTCGAAGCCGTCCGGCGGGCGCATCAGCCATGAGGCTTCCTCGACGATCCGGCCGTCACGGACCTTGCTCAAGCCGACGGAGCATGGCGAGCCCCTGAACCCGTTTGCCGTCTCGAAATCGATCGCCGTGAAGTCAATTGCCACGGATCCACACTAGGTGATGACGCGGACAGTTCCGGTCCACCAACACGCAGTACGGCGGCTCCCGCTTGCTATGCGGGAGCCGCCGTACTGCCGAAGTTGCGAGCGTTGATCGGGTCCTGGATCAGGGGGTCGCGCGGCGCAACGTCAGGTAGGACCCGCCAGCCAGAACCGCGCAGAACAGCGCCGTCCAGCCGGAGACAGTCAGTGGTGTCTGGGCGACGAACCACTGCCCCACCACCGGCCACCATCCCTGCCAACTGGTCAAGCCCAGCAGCCCGATGAGGACCACAGCGATGGCGATCCATGTGACCAACATCCCGGTTGCCTGCCAGCGCTTGTAGATGGTGGCGAACCAGAAGCCGATCATGAACAGCGCCACCATGGCGATGAAGTAGAACAGGATCTGCACCACCGCGTGCTCATTGGCGATCCAGTCCAGCGCGTAGAGCTGTCCGTTGAAGCCCCAGCCATTGGTGGCAACTTCCACGAGGCCCAGCAGGTAGTAGAGCACGCTGATGGCCAGCGCCACCGTAGCGAACAGTCCCACCGTGCCGATGTAGAAGGTCCTCCGGCTGACGCTCATGGCCTGTGAGAACGGGAAGGTGAGCGTCAGCGACTGGATGCCCAGGGCCAGGAAGTACCACATCACGGCCTGTGAAGCGCCGGAGTAGAACGTCTCGCCACTGGCCGGAATCATCGCCCAAATAGCCAGGGTTACCAGGAAGGCCGCGACCATGATGATGGCCGGGATCCCCAGGAACGTCCACTTATTGATCAGCTGCATGCGCGCTACGTTGACGACGCGGTTCATTTCAGGACCTCCAGTTCGGAGTCGGTCTCGAGGGCAGCATCGGTTGCTGCCATGGTCTTGCGCACCACCAGTTGCTGGAGCGACACCGGGGCCAGTTCCAGTCCAAGATCGGCCGCTTCGGCGCGCTCGGCACTGGTGAGCCGGCCTTCGACCGTCCAGGAAGCCAGCGAGCCCAGTGATTCGCGGTGCAGCACCTCGCGGCCGACAGCGAAGGACTGGACGGCAGAAGCGTTGCCCGCCACCGTGACGGCGGTGCCGCGGACGGCCTCGGCGTCGTCGTCCATGATGATTCGGCCGCGGTCGATCAGGACCACATGCTCCAGCAGGTTCGCCACTTCATCGATCAGGTGCGAGGAGAGGATGATGGTCCGCGGATGCGCTGCGAAATCCTCGACCAGCCGGTCGTAGAAAATCTGCCGGGCCACGGCGTCAAGCCCCAGGTACGGTTCGTCAAAGAACGTCACTTCCGCGCGGGATGCCAGTCCGATGATCACGCCGACGGCGGAGAGCTGGCCCCGTGAGAGCTTCTTGATGCGCCTCTTGAGCGGCAGTTGGAACTCCTCGACCAACTGGTCGGCGAAGCTCTGGTCCCAATTCTTGAAGAACAAAGATGCGGACTTGAAAGCCTGCCGCGCGGTGAAGTCGTCCGGATACTTCTGCGATTCACGGATGAAGCAGATCCGGGACAGCACGCCGTCGTTCTCATAGGGGTGCTGGCCAAAGACCAGTGCTTCACCACTGCTCTGGAAGCCCTGGCCGGTGAGCACCGACATCAAGGTGGTCTTGCCGGCGCCATTGCGGCCCAGCAGGCCGTAGATCCGGTTGCCTTCCAGGCGGAGGCTGACGTTGTCCAACGCCGTCGCATCGCGGTACGTCTTGGTCACCTGCCGCAGTTCTATGGCGGCGGGTATGGTCGGGTTGTTCATCGGGACACGCTTCCCTCTGTCATGTCGCTGGTGGACTCGGTGCGGTTGAGCATTTCTGTCAGCTGTGCGGTGCTGATGCCCAGTTTTCGTGCCTCCCGGGTCATCGGCTGGACGTACTCCCTGAAGAAGTCGTCGCGCCGTTGGGCCACTAACCGGGAACGGGCGCCGGCTGCTACAAACATGCCGATCCCCCTCTTCTTGTACAGAATCCCGTCATCCACTAGGCGGTTGACTCCTTTTGCCGCAGTGGCGGGATTGATCCGGTAGAAAGCGGCGAACTCATTGGTGGACGGCACCTGACCCTCTTCCGCCAGCACCCCGTCCACGATGTCGTTCTCGATGAGCTCCGCTATCTGCAGGAAGATCGGCCTTGAATCGTCGATCACAGCCGCTCCTTCCACGGCCCCTACACCGGTTATTCGGTGGAGGGGTTAGTTACTGATGTAGCTAACCATACAACCTTGGAGTCTCTTGTCAAGCAGTGGGGGGTTGAGTGGGGCCAGTTGGAGGGGCGCGACGTCGGCTGGCGGGGCGCGGCGTCGGCCCCGGCGTCGGTGGCGGCGTCGGTGGCGGCGTCAGCCACAGCGTCGCCGGGGCGATCGTCAGATGGACTCAAGAAGCGCACCTGATCTGCAGATACCACTAGTCACGACCACCCGGGACGCGGGCCACCGGGCTGGGGTGTGGGATGTTGGCGCGCTGCTGGCTGTGACGGGGCGTGGGACGCCAGCTTGCTTGATGTCGATGAGACGCATCCACCGCAGGCGCGGCGTGTCACGGCAGGCGGCATCCGACAAACAGCAGGAAGGAGGTGTGTGAACCTACGCTCAGCGCAGCGGCAACGCGTGAAAGCCGCTCAGAAGGGGCGGGAAGGGTGCATCGGCTTCAGCCGCCGCAAGGCAGGATCGCTTCGCGCCAGGTCAAGAACCCCAGAAACAGGCGCGTGCAGCGACGGCGGGTTACTAGCTCCTGCGGTTGCGGATCTTACGGATCCTGGTGGTGACCCAGTAGAGAACCGCGAGAACGACGACGACGATGACGATCTTTTGGAAGATGCCCGCGTACTGCTCGACGATGTGCCAGTTCTCGCCTAGATAGAAACCAGCGAACACGAAGATGGAGTTCCAGATCAGGCTGCCCGCACTGGTCAGCAAGAGGAACTTGGTCACCGGCATGCGTTCGATGCCCGCGGGGATGGAGATCAGGCTTCGGAAGATCGGGATCATCCGCCCGAAGAACACAGCCTTGTAGCCGTGTCGGCCGAACCATGCCTCGACCTTGTCCACGTCCTCCAGGTCGACCAGCGGAAGCTTTGCGGCGATGGCGCGCATTCGCCTCCGGCCCAGCCAAGCCCCCAGACCGTACAGCGCCCAAGCGCCGAAGACCGAGCCCAGCGTGGTCCAGAGCAGTGCCTCGATAAGGGTGAAACTCCCGCGGCTCGCCGTGAAGCCGGCCAGCGGAAGCACCACCTCGCTGGGCAGCGGCGGGAAAAGGTTTTCCAGCGCGATGGCCAGTCCGGCCCCGGGGGCACCGATGGTCTCCATCAAGCCAACAGCCCAGTCGGCTACACCGGTGAGTGCACTGGAATCACCAGAAGCTTGTGCGGGAATGGCTGACAGGGAGGAAAAGGTCATCATGCTCATCGCCTACAAGTCTGCCTTACTGTGCCCCATAGTCCGAACCGTGATCGGCTCACCGAGCACTCAGAATCGGGCTCAGACTGGAGGCAGCCCCGCCTGTCAGCCACGATGGCTTAATAAGGCCTCGTCCGAATGCTGTCTTGCACGGGGCACCAACCGCGAGTGTTGTCACCACGCCGCTCTTTGCGGTCAGGCTGCCGGGCGGATCAGTTCGTCCCTAGGGATGCGGACGACCGCCCAGCCACCCGTGGCGCCGATGTCAGGGCGGCCCGCGTCGAGGGCACCCGCTTGCCGCAGGGCGGTCTCCACCAAATGCAGCGGCTCCGGTGCGGTCCGCTGGCCCCGCCGCACAGCAGTTGCCTCTTGCACCCCGGCTGCCTGTACGGCGGGCCGTCCCGGCGGCGTGCCGGGCAGGGGCGGTGAGGTGCTGGTGTAGGTGTGGCCGGTCGGGGCGGTCGTCTGCACGCTGTGCCGTGGCCCGTCGATGGGTGTGGCGGTCCAGCCGTCGGCTTCTTTGGCCTGGTTGCAGCGTTCACACAGTCCGTGCCCGTTGGCCAGGGTGGTGGGCCCGCCCTCGGCCCAGGCGACGATGTGGTCGATGTGCCGGATCGGCGCGTCGCACCAGGGACTGCCGCAGACCGCGTCCCGGGCCAGCACCATCCGCCGGATCCCGTCCGGGAACTTCCGGGCCTTCGAGTCCATGCCCAGCAACTGCCCGGTCCCCGGCGCGGTGTAGAGCCGCCGGATCCAGACGTCCTCCACCCCGCCGACCTTCAGGTTCCGCAGCCGCTCCTGCCGTGCCGTCTCGCGGGCGGTCTGCCAACCCGGCTCGGTCCCGGCCGGCGGAGCTTTCACCCCGAAGCCGCCACCCGGCGGCCCGGCCGAGCGTTCTCCGGACGGGTCGCGCTGCCCGAAACTGCTGTCCGGCGGCCCCTGCTGCCCGCCTCCCGCACCAAACGGCACCTTTTGCCGGACGGCGTCACCCGGCGGGCCGGCCAAGCATTCGCCGGGCGGGCTTTGGCCTGCACCGGTTCGGCCGGTTCCGGTTGGTTGGGGT
>NZ_JBLKRT010000010.1:0-112977 GCF_047607445.1 Arthrobacter sulfonylureivorans | reverse complement strand
GTGGACGCGGCCGGTCTTCGAACTGCGGCTGGCCGCCGTGGTGCTGCTGCAGTCCAACCTCCGCCTGCTGCGCAACTCCGACCTGACACGGATTGAGGGATTCCTGCGGGACGCCCGCACGGCGGCGTTGGTGGATCCGCTCGCGGTCGACGTCGTGGGCCCCATGATCAGCGGGCTGGCGGGCCAGTCCCGGGTACGGGCCGAGGCAATCCTGGATCGCTGGGCGGGGGAGCCCGACCCCTGGCTGCGCCGGGCCGCGATCCTTGCTCCGCTGCGGGCACTGCGTGCCGCCAGCATCGACGCGGAGGAGGTGGTGCGACGGGTCCGGGCTGCAGCCGCGTCAGGTGACAGTGGCATCGTCCGGGAAGGTGTGGCCAGGCTCTGCACCGAGGTGGAGAAAATTGCCCCGGGCCGGGTGGCATCGCTCCAACTACCGTGCAGCACCGCAACATAGTTGGCCTCAAACGTAGCGGGCGCCAGGGGACACAAAAAAGCCCCGGATTCCCGGGGCTTTCTCTGTGCGCAGGAAGGGACTCGAACCCTCACCCTCAATAAGAGGACTAGCACCTCAAGCTAGCGCGTCTACCATTCCGCCACCCGCGCAGGTGGAGTTTTCGATGGATGATCAGGAGCCCTCAGGCGCACTGATTCCGTCGAAAGCAGCGAGAAAAACTCTAACATGTTTTGTCCGAAGTGTTGAATCGGGCGCGCGGCCTGTCCGGCGGTGCGCGCCGCACGCAGCGGCCCCGGCTTGGAACCTCCGCGGCGCAGCGCGGCGCTGCTGCTGGTTCTGGCGCTTTGGCTGGATAGGCTGGGGACAGACACCTACCTTGAGGGAGCCGTCATGACCGTACCGAACCCGCACGACGAAGTGGTCCGGATTTGCCAGGAACTGATCCGGATCGACACCTCCAACTACGGCAGCACCGAGGGCCCGGGGGAGCGGCAGGCCGCCGAATATACGGCTGGCCTGCTGGAAGAAGCCGGGCTGGCCACCGAGGTGTTCGAGTCCGCGCCCCGCCGGACGTCCGTCGTGTCGCGGATGGCCGGCTCGGATCCCTCGGCCCCGGCGCTGGTGGTGCACGGCCATCTTGATGTGGTCCCGGCGCAGGCCGACGACTGGCAGGTGGATCCGTTCAGCGGAGAGGAACGGGACGGGCTGATCTGGGGCCGCGGGGCCGTGGACATGAAGGACATGGACGCGATGATCCTCTCCGTGGCGAGGCACATGTCCCGCAGCGGCATCCAGCCCCGCCGGGACATCGTCTTCGCGTTCTTCGCCGATGAAGAAGCGGGCGGCACCTACGGCGCGCGTTGGGCGGTGGAGAACCGGCCGGAGCTTTTCGACGGCGCCACCGAGGCCATCTCGGAAGTGGGCGGTTTCTCGGCCACGATTGGCGGCCGGCGAGCCTACCTGCTGCAGACCGCGGAGAAGGGGATCGCTTGGCTGCGCCTCGCCGTCGCCGGCCGCGCAGGCCACGGTTCGCAAATCAACACCGACAACGCGGTTACCACGCTGGCCGCCGCCGTCGGGCGGATCGGATCACACCAGTGGCCCATCGAGTTGACGGACACCACCCGGCAGTTCCTGGACGGCGTCACCGAGCTGACCGGCGTGGAATTTGACCCGGACAACCCGGAGATTCTGCTCAAGGAGCTGGGCACCGTGGCCCGCTTTGTGGGCGCCACGCTGCAGAACACCTCGAACCCCACCGTGCTGAAGGCCGGTTACAAAGAGAACGTGATCCCCGGACTGGCCGAGGCGCGGATCGACGCCCGGACGCTGCCCGGCCAGGAAGAGCTGGTGCTCGCCACCATCCGCGAGCTGGCGGGCCCGGACGTGGACGTGAGCTACGTGCACCAGGACATGTCCTTGGAAGTCCCGTTTGCCGGCAATCTGGTGGACGCCATGGTGGACTCGCTGAAGCTTGAGGACCCGGACGCCGTGGTGCTGCCGTACACCCTCTCCGGCGGCACCGACAACAAGTCGCTGGCCCGGCTGGGCATCACCGGCTACGGTTTCGCGCCGCTGCGGCTGCCCGAAGAGCTGGACTTCCCCGGCATGTTCCACGGGGTGGACGAACGGGTGCCGGTGGAGTCGCTGAAGTTCGGCACCCGCGTGCTGCAGCGGCTGCTCACCACCTACTGATCTCTGCACCGACAACGAAAGGACCACCGGCATGCCTGCCAGTGTTGAAGAACTGCTCCCGGACTCCCTGCTGGAAACCATCCGCGGACGGGCCGCAGGCTACGACGAGGCGAACAGCTTTTTCCACGAGGACTTCGAGGATCTGGTTGCGGCCGGCTACCTGAAAATGTTCGTGCCGGAGGAAGACGGCGGACTGGGCTACTCGCTGGAAGAGGCAACCCGGGCGCAGATGCGGCTGGCCGGCGCCGCCCCGGCCACTGCGCTGGCGGTCAACATGCATCTGGTCTGGACCGGCGTGGCGCGCGTGCTCAAGGCCCGAGGGGATAACAGCCTGGATTACGTCCTGGCCGAGGCCGGCCGCGGCGAAGTCTTTGGCTTCGGCGTTTCCGAAGCCGGCAACGACCAGGTGCTCTTCGATTCCCGGACGGTAGCGGCGCCGCGCGCTGACGGAGGCTATGAATTCACCGGGACAAAGGTGTTCACCAGCCTCTCGCCGGCATGGACCCGGCTGGGAGTCTTTGGCCGGGACGACTCCGGCGAGGACCCGCAGCTGGTCTGGGGGTTCATCGACCGCGACAAGCCGGGCTACCGGATCAAGGACGACTGGAACACGCTGGGCATGCGCGCCAGCCAGTCCAACACCACCGTGCTGGAAGGCGCAGTGGCAGCACCGGACCGGATCTTCCGGAAACTACCGGTGGGCCCCAATCCTGATGTGTTGATCTTCGGCATCTTCGCGTGCTTCGAGATCCTGCTCTCGTCCGTGTATGCGGGGATCGGCACCCGCGCCCTGGACCTGGCCGTGGAAGCCGTGCACCGCCGTCGTTCTTTGAAGACAGGCAAGAGCTACGCGCAGGATCCGGACATCCGCTGGCGGGTGGCCGACGCCGCACTCGCGATGGACGGCTTGTACCCGCAGCTGGCATCCATCGCCCGTGATGTGGACACACTGGCCGACCACGGCGGGTTGTGGTTCGCCAAACTGGCCGGGATCAAAATCAGGGCCACCGAGACGGCCAAGGACGTGGTGGAGAAAGCCGTCCGCGTCTCCGGCGGCGGCGGTTACTTCCGCGGTGGGGAGCTTGAGCGCCTGTACCGGGACGTGTTGGCCGGGCTGTACCACCCCTCCGACGACGAGTCGGCGCACAGCACCGTTGCCACGGCCTGGCTGGGGCCGTTGGACGACTGACCCGGGCTGTCCGGGCTGTGCGGCGCACCGTCCGGCTGGCTCAGGCGGTGCGTTCGACCCGGAGCACCCGGCGGCGCAGCCAGTACTTGCGGCTGCCGCCCAGATACAACCGGGTGCGCACCAAATCCCACTTGCCGTACTCGGCGTGGTCGGTCAACACCCGGCGTGCTTCACCGATGGATTCGTCCTTGTTGACGGTGAGGACCAGGTATTCGTACTGCCGGGCGTAGTCGCGTTCGCGGGTGACAGCGGCACCCAGAAATTGTTCTCTCATTGCCCTCCTGTTCTCTTCACTTATTCTCCACATTGCGGCTAACGTCTACACCATGAGCATTGATCCGCGTGTCGCACTTGAGTCACTGGTTTCCGCGCTGCAGGAACATCTGGCCGCCGCTTCGAGCCGCCGGGGTGAAGACGATCCTGCCGTGGAAGCAGCGTTCTCGTCCATTATGGAATCCTTCGAGACCTACGAAGACGCGCTTTACGATGCTTACGGCGAAGTGACGCCGCTGGTCATTTACGACGAGTCCGATGACGAGGACATGGACGGTCCCGACGACGTCGTCGATCCGTTCGACGACGATCTGGAGATCGAAGAAAAGTAGCGGCGCGCCGCAGGTCAGGGCGCGGAAATTTCATCCAATACCTGCGCGATCTCCGCAGGCAAGGCATCCAGCGGAGCCTTGAGGATCTCGTCCAGCTGCGCCGGAGTCCGCGGCCCCACCACGGCGGTGCCGACCGCGGGCCGCTGCAGCACCCAGCTCAGCGCCAGATCCAGCGGTTGGACGTCCAGGCCGCGGGCCGCCGTGGCCAGCGCATCCACAATCCTGGCCGGCCGGCCGGCCAGATACGGTTCCACGAAGCCTGCATGCTGCTCGGAGGCGGCGCGGGAATCGGCGGGCGTGCCGGTGCGGTATTTGCCGGTCAGGACGCCACGGCCCAGCGGCGACCACGCCATCAGGCCCGGGCCCAACGCAGTGGCTGCCGGAATCACCTCGTGTTCCGGCCGGCGCTTTAGCAGCGAGTACTCGTTCTGCACCGCGACCAGCGGAACCGGACTGACCGAGACCGCCCGGGCCAGCTGCCAGCCGGAGTAGTTGGACACACCCACATAGCGCGCGCGGCCGGAGGAAACGGCATGTTCCAGCGCGGACAAGGTTTCTTCCAGCGGGGCCGAGGCGTCGTCCCAGAGATGCACCAGCCAGAGGTCCAGGTAATCGGTGCCGAGCCGTGCCAGGCTGGCGTCCAGGCTGCGCAGCATGGCGCCGCGTGACGTGTCCACCTCCCGCCGGCCCTCGCTCCGGGTCACGCCGGCCTTGGAGACCACCAGCACTTCCTGCCGGGGAACCAGCTCGCCCAGGAACGCACCGAGCATCGCCTCGCTGCGGCCCTCGGCGTAGGGCGCGGCAGTGTCCAACAGCGTGCCGCCGGCGTCGAGGTAGGCACGCAGCATGGCGCCGGCGGCCTCCTCGTCCGTCTCCTCGCCCCAGGTCATCGTTCCCAGCGACAGTTGCGGGACCTTCAGCCCGCTGTTACCCAAGCGCTTATGCTCCATACAGCCAGCTTATGGCCTGCGGCGCCGTGGCCTTGGCAGCGGCCCGCCGACCCGTGCACGTGGTCCTGCCCCGTCCGAGGACGGTACCCCGTCCTCATACCGCGGGGTGATCTTCGCCCGGGGACTGTGTCTGGTTCCGTTTCCGGGGCCCGGGTGCCATAGGGTCTAGTGTGTGAATTGGCTAGAAGCAATCCTCTTGGGGCTCGTGCAGGGCCTGACCGAGTTCCTCCCGATCTCGTCCAGCGCACACCTGCGCATTGTGGGCGAGTTCCTGCCCGGCGCCGCCGACCCGGGGGCCGCTTTCACCGCCATCACCCAGTTGGGCACCGAAACCGCCGTCGTCGTCTACTTCTGGCGCGATATCGTCAACATCGTCAAGGCCTGGTTCGGCTCGCTGACCGGCAAAGTGCCACGCAACGATCCGGACGCGCGGATGGGCTGGCTGGTCATTATCGGTTCGCTGCCCATCGCCGTGCTCGGGCTGCTGTTTCAGGACCAGATTGAATCCACCTTCCGGAGCCTGTGGATCGTGGCCACCATGTTGATTGTCTTCGGCCTGTTCCTGGCGGTCGCGGACTCGATCGGCCGCCACACCCGCACGCTGGACAAACTCACCTACAAACACGGCATCCTGTATGGTCTGGCGCAGGCACTGGCACTGATTCCGGGCGTCTCGCGTTCCGGCGGCACCATCACCGCCGGCCTGCTGATGGGCTACACCCGCGGGGCAGCGGCCCGCTATTCGTTCCTGCTGGCCATCCCGGCTGTCTTCGCCTCCGGCCTGTACCAGTTGGTCAAGAGCTTTGGCGAGCCGGGACCGTACGGACTGGGCGAGACCGCGCTGGCCACGGCGGTGGCGTTCGGCGTGGGCTTCGTCATCATCGGCTGGTTCCTCAAGTACGTCTCCACCCGCAGCTACCGCCTGTTTGTCTGGTACCGGATCGGCCTCGGCACGCTGTTATTCGTGCTGCTGGGCTTCGGGATCATCAACGCCTGAAAGGGCGGGAATTTATCCGGCTCCTGCGTCCTTAAACGTTAGGAGCTTTAATGTACGACGGCGGGACCGCCGCCCCTGCGCCGGTCCACCCCATTGGAAGGAAACTCAAGAGTGCTTGGTTGGAATGCCCGTGCCGTACCCGAAATCCCGGGCGGCAAAGACGAACTGACCATCCACGACACTTCTGTGGGGTCGCTGGTAGCGCTGGAGCCGTCCTCTACCGGGAGCCTCTACGTCTGCGGCATCACCCCGTACGACGCCACCCACATGGGCCATGCCGCTACCTACGTGGCGTTCGACCTGCTCAACCGCTACTGGCGCGACGCCGGCCGCGCGGTGAACTACGTCCAGAACGTGACGGACATCGACGATCCGCTGCTGGAACGTGCCAACGCCACCGGCGTGGACTGGCAGATCCTGGCGAAGGACCAGACTGAGCTGTTCCGCACGGACATGGAAGAGCTGAACGTGATCCCGCCCCAGCAGTATGTGGGCGCGGTGGAATCCATTGAATGGATTGTCCCGGCGGTGGAGGATCTGCTGGCCCGTGGCCTGGCCTACCGGGTGCCCGGCACCGACGGCGAGCCCGACGGCGATGTCTACTTCGATTCCGTTGCTGCCGCCGGACCAGGCTGGCACAACGGCGCTACCTCCCGGCTGACCGAAGAGGACATGCTGCCGCTCTTTGCCGAGCGCGGCGGAGACCCGGAACGGCCTGGCAAGAAGCACCCGCTGGACGCGTTGTTGTGGCGTGTGGCCCGCGACGGTGAGCCCGAGTGGCCGGGTGCCTCACTGGGCGATGGCCGGCCCGGCTGGCATATCGAGTGTTCGGTGATTGCCCGCAAATTTTTGCCGGAAACCTTCGATGTCCAGGCCGGCGGCTCCGACCTGAGCTTCCCGCACCACGAAATGAGTGCCGGCCACGCCTACGCGTTAGCCGGCAAACCGCTGGCCAAGCATTTCGTGCACGCCGGCATGGTGGGCCTTGACGGCGAAAAGATGAGCAAGTCCAAGGGCAACCTGGTGCTGGTGTCGGCACTGCGCGAGGAAGGCGTGGAGCCCGCAGCCATCCGCACGGTCCTGCTGGGCCAGCATTACCGCAGCGACTGGTTCTGGACCGAGGACCTGCTTCACCAGGGTCAGGCCCGGCTGGCTGCCTGGCGCGGCGCCGCCCCTTACGTGCAGGCGGACCAGGTGCCCGAGCTCGCGCAGCAGGTCCGGCGCGCGCTTTCCAATGACCTCAATGCCCCCGCGGCGCTGGCCGAAATTGACGGCTTCGCCGAGCACTCCCGCGAGCAGGCCAACGGCCAGCCGCAGGACGGCGCCGAACAGTTCGCCGCCCTGCTCGACGCGCTGCTGGGCATCCGGCTCTAACGCGGCCTGCGCAGGAGCGCCTTCTTAGAGCCGGCGCCGTTCCGACGTCTTCCGGTGCCTTGCCGGCCTGTAGGCACGGGGGACGGCCTTGGTTCCCCGGTTCCAGACGACCCAAAGCCCGAGAGTTCCCAAGAGCATGGGATGCACCAGCGAAGCGGCGCCGCCGCTCGTGACAACCAGAAGGTAGAGAAAGCCGGCCCAGCACAGCGCGACCAGGTACGCCCCGACCACAAGGGTGCCCCTCCTGAAGTCCGGGCTGTGCAGACGGTTTTTGACGAATGTTCCCTGGACAGACATACGTGCTCCCCTTGCCGGACCGTCGATCGAGTGCGTACATCACAGCACGAAGGCGCCGTTCCGTCGACACCTGATGCACAGATAACCCGGCGCATGGTGAACGGCTGCCAGTTGGGAAGCACCGGCAGCCGCCCAAGCAGCCGGACATAGTTCTTGAGCGGCGCGTCCTCGGCCGGCGCACGTTCACACGCGAAACGCGTGCCCAGGCCAGAAAGGAGCCTTCCCGCTCTATTCCTTGCGGCGCTTTTTGAGGTAGCGCTCGAATTCGCGGGCGATGGACTCGCCGGTGGCCTCCGGCAGTTCGGCCGTGTCCTTGGCCTCTTCCAGCTGCCGCACATAGGCGGCAACTTCGGGGTCCTCGGTGGCCAATTCGTCGACGCCGCGCTCCCAGGCTTCGGCTTCTTCGCTCAGGACGGACACTTCCAGCGGCACCTGGAGAATGTCCTCCAGCCGGTGCAGCAGCGCGAGTTCGGCCTTGGGGGAGGGCGACTGGCCCACGTAGTGCGGCACCGCCGCCCAGACGGACATGGTCGGGATGCCGGCCAGCGAGGCGACGTCGGCCAGCACCCCGACGATCCCGGTGGGGCCTTCGTACTGGCTGGTTTCGGTGTTCAAGGCGCTCCGGACATCGTCGTCGTCGCTGGTCACTGTCACCGGGATGGGCCGCGAATGCGGAACGTCGGCCAGCAGCGCGCCCACCAGGATGATGCAGTCCACGCCCAGCTCCTCGGCGTGCGCCAGAAGCTCAGCGGTGTAGGCCCGCCAGCGGTAAGACGGCTCCACGCCGTGGACGAAAATGATGTCGAGCGGCGCGTCCGGAACGCTGCTCCGGGTGAGCTTCGTCGTCGGCCATTTGATCCGGCGTTCGCCTGAACCGGTGCGGTGGACAACCGGCCTGGTGAACTGGAAATCATAGTAAAGATCCGGGTCCACGGTGGCCACCTTGTGGCTGTCCCACAACCTGCTGAGGTACTTCACGGCATCCGTGGCGGCCTCTCCGGCATCATTCCAACCTTCGAACGCAGCCAGCATCACGGTATAGCGCCGCTGTGCCTCCCCGGCCTTGGCCTGCGGGAACAGCAAATGCAGCCCGTGCTTTTCACCGGGGCCGTCCATTGGCAGATCGCCACTGTCCTGAGTACTCACGGTTTCACCCTAATCCTCCGCGCACGGCTTGTCAGTGAGCCCCTTTGCGATTCGCGCACAGCATAGCGGCCGGTTTCCGGTGTCCTAGCGGTTCCGTGCCCGGGCTGTGGCCGGTCAATGGCCGGGCCAGCCGGGCCCGTAGACTGGTGCCATGCCCGCACTTGATCCTTCCGCCGCTGCGTCCGGCGCCCTTCAGCCCGACCTGCAGGCGGTGTTCTGGGATATGGACGGAACACTCGTCGATACCGAACCGTATTGGATCGCAGCCGAATCCGAACTCGTCGCCTCTTTCGGCGGAGTGTGGAGCGACGAACTGGGCCTGAAGCTCGTCGGCAATGCGCTGGAGACATCGGCGGCGGTGCTGCAGCGGGCCGGCGTGGACCTCAGCATCCGCGACATCATCGACCGGCTGATCGACGCCGTGACCGAACGAGTCCGGCAAAGCATTCCGTGGCGCCCCGGGGCCCGGGAGTTGCTGGCCGAGCTGCGTGAGGCGGGCATTCCCACCGTTCTGGTGACCATGAGCGAGACGAAGTTGGCCACCGAGGTGGTGCGTGCACTGCCCGAAGGCAGCTTCCACTACCTGGTCACCGGCGATATGGTCAGCCACGGCAAGCCGCATCCGGAGCCATACCAGCGGGCCTTTGACTGGCTTAGCGAACGGCTGCCCGGCGCAGACAAACGGTGCGTGGTGGCGCTGGAGGACTCCGTTCCGGGCGTTGCATCTGCCGAAACCGCCGGCCTCGTGACGGTGGCTATTCCGCACGTGGTGCCGGTTCCGCCGTCGCCCGGGCGTCCGCAGTGGGACAGCCTGGCCGGGAAGGGCGTTAGTGACATGGAGCGGCTCCTGGTGCCCGCTTCCCAGGAAGCAGGAGTATGAGCACGCAGACACCCCGGACGCCGGAGCAAAAACAGCGCAGCGAAGGGATTCCGCTGGGCCGGATGTTCGGTGTGCCGGTGCTGCTCGCCTGGTCCTGGTTCGTCATCGCCGCGTTCATCGTGCTGATCTTCGGGCCCCAAGTTCAGCGCTTGATACCGGAACTCGGCGTCGGCGCCTATGCAGTGGCCTTCGGATATGCGCTGCTGCTGCTGTTCTCCGTGCTGGTACACGAACTCGCCCACGCCTTGACGGCCCGCGCCTTCCACTGGCCGACGGCGAAAATCGTGCTCAACCTCTGGGGCGGCCACACCCAGTTCGACAATTTCAATGCCACACCGGGGAAGTCCCTGATGGTGGCGTTGTCCGGACCGGTGGCCAACTTTGCCCTGGCCGGCCTCGGTTCGCTGGTCCTGCCGCTGTTCCGCGGCGAGCCGATTCCGTTCCTGCTGACCGACATCTTCATTCTGGCGAACTTCCTGGTGGCGCTCTTCAATATCCTGCCCGGGCTGCCTTTGGACGGCGGCCGGTTGGTGGAGACTGCGGTCTGGAAAGTGACCGGCAGCCAGGAAAAGGGCACCGTGGCGGCAGGCTGGGCCGGCCGCGTCATTGTTGTGCTGCTGGTGGTCGGCGTGATCGGCGTGCCCTTGATGCGAGGCGGCTCGCCCGACCTGCAAATGGTGGTGCTGATGGTGCTGGTCTGCGGGTTCCTGTGGATGGGTGCCAGCTCGGCGATCGAGCACGCCCGGATGCGGCTGCGGTTGCCGTCCGTCAGCGCCGGGCAGCTCAAACTCCCGGCAACGTCGCTGCCGGCCACCGTCATGGTCGCCCAGGTCCAGCAGTTGCTGGAGCGGGACCCGGAGCTGAGCGTGGTGCTCACTGCCCCCACCGGCCAGCCCGAAGCGGTGGTGGACCGCGGCGCGCTGAGCCAAGTGCCGCCGTCGGCAGCCGCGCTAACCCCGGCTGCGGCCGTCTCCCGGGCGCTGGCGCCGGGAGCGTATGTCCCGGAAGTGGCCGCCGGACAAGAATTGGTCCAGTACCTGGCCCGGCTGGCTGGCAGCGAGTATGCCGTGATCGACGGCGGCGGCCGAGTCACCGGGGTGCTGCAGCAGAGCACGGTGGTGCGTGCCATTACCGGCAAACCCGGCCGGCTCTGACCTTCACGACAACGAGCACCCGCAGCCGGACTGCCGGTGCGAATACAATCGACAACACCGCAGCGGTTGGTACCGCCGCGGCCACGCAACAACAACCGGAAGTGATCCACGCATGAGCTCCTCCACCAGCCCGCACGGCGCCAACCAGCGACGCGGACCGCTCCGGCCCGGCGAACGGGTCCAGCTCACCGATGAAAAGGGCCGGATGAATACCATCACCCTGACGCCCGGGGGTGCCTTCCATACGCATAAGGGCTTCCTGCCGCACGACGAAGTCATCGGCCGGGAAGAAGGCACGGTGGTGACCAACACCGTGGGCCACCGGTACCAGGCGCTGCGTCCGCTGCTGTCGGACTTCGTGCTGTCCATGCCGCGGGGCGCCGCCGTCGTCTACCCCAAGGACGCTGCGCAGATTGTCACCATGGCGGACATCTTCCCCGGTGCCCGGGTGGTGGAAGCCGGCGTCGGCTCCGGAGCGCTGAGCATCTCCTTGCTGCGCGCCGTGGGCGACGGCGGACGGCTGCACTCGTTCGAGCGCCGCGAAGAATTCGCCGACGTAGCCCGCGGCAATGTGGAGACCTTCTTCGGCGGACCGCACCCTGCCTGGCAGATCTCGTTGGGCGATTTCCAGGACGAAGTGGTCAAGGCTGAGGAACCCGGCAGCGTGGACCGCGTGGTGCTGGACATGCTGGCGCCGTGGGAATGCTTGGACGCCGTGGCCACCGTGTTGGCGCCCGGGGGAGTGTGGATCAACTACGTTGCCACCGTGACGCAGTTGTCGCGCACCGCCGAAGCCATCCGGGAAGACGGCCGGTTTACTGAGCCCGAAGGCTGGGAATCAATGGTCCGCGGCTGGCATCTGGAGGGCCTGGCCGTGCGTCCGGACCACAGGATGGTGGCGCACACCGGTTTCCTGCTCACCGCCCGGCGACTGGCCAGCGGCGTGACCGGGCTGACCCCCAAGCGCCGCCCGTCCAAAACCGAATTTGCCGCCGAGGACGTGCAGGTGTGGACCGGTAACGAGGAGGACTGGAACTCCGAGGCACTGGGCGAGCGGACGGTTTCGGACAAGCGGCTGCGCCGGGTGGCCAAGGACGCCGCCTCCACTGTGCAGCGCGGCGCATTTAAGGACATCAACCCAGAGACCGACTAGCCGGGCACCAACGCGGCAGCGTTTTCGTTATCTCGCGTAATAAGCCGACCACAGGCAACAGATCCTCCCGGCCGGACGTTGGAATTCCATGTTTCGATTCGGCGTTTCTTTTCGTAGACACGTGCAGGCGGATCAGGCGCCCGTTAGGGTCTAGGGAAGGAACCGATTCAAGGAAGCGGGTCGCGGTGATGAAGGACAACCAGAACCAGAACAATGAACCGGCACCGGCTGACGAAGTGGACGAACAGCGTGACGCGCTGACCGTCGCCCAGCGCCAAATCAACGTCCTGCGCGACAAGCTGCGCCACTTGGACAAGTCCCTTGCTGCAGCCACCCAGAACAATGCCCGTCTGGTCGCCACCCTTGAGGCCGCCAAGACGGAGATTGTGCGGCTCAAGTCCGCCCTTGAGCGCGACGGCGAGACACCCTTCAGTTTCGCCACCGTCACCGACGTCCATAAGGCGCAGAAGCCGCGTCCGGGCATCAGCAACGCCGCCATGGTGCAAGAGAGCGTGGACATTGTGCAGTCCGGACGCAAGCTCCGGGTTGCGGTCAGCCCCCTGGTCGACATGGACCAACTGGGGCCCGGACAGGAAGTCCTGCTGAACGAATCGCTGACGGTGATTGCGGCGCTCGGCTTCGAGCGTTCGGGAGAACTGGTGACCATCAAGGAGATGCTGGACGGGCACCGGGTCCTGGTGGTGGGACGGGCCGACGAAGAACGCGTCGTCAAGCTCTCCGGGGCACTGCTGTCCGAGCGGCTTCGGGTCGGTGATGCCGTCTCGATTGACGCCCGCAGCGGCTACGCGCTGGAGAAGATCCCGCGCAGCGAAGTGGAGAACCTGATCCTCGAAGAGGTCCCGGACATCTCCTACGAGGACATCGGCGGACTGGGCCCGCAAATTGACCAGATCCGCGATGCCGTCGAGCTGCCCTTCCTGCACCCCGACCTGTACCGCGAGCACGGGCTGAAGGCGCCCAAGGGCATCCTGCTCTACGGACCTCCGGGCTGCGGCAAGACGCTGATCGCGAAGGCGGTTGCCAACTCGCTGGCCGCCAAGGCCATCGAGCGCAACGGCACGGACACCCGCAGCTACTTCCTGAACATCAAGGGACCGGAGCTGCTGGACAAGTACGTGGGTGAGACCGAGCGCCACATCCGGCTGATCTTCGCCCGCGCCCGGGAGAAGGCCTCCGACGGCAGCCCGGTGGTGGTGTTTTTCGATGAGATGGATTCGCTGTTCCGGACCCGCGGCACGGGTGTCTCGTCCGACGTCGAAACGACGATTGTGCCGCAGTTGCTCTCCGAGATCGACGGCGTGGAGAAGCTGGAGAACGTGATCGTCATCGGCGCTTCCAACCGCGAGGACATGATCGACCCGGCCATCCTGCGCCCGGGACGACTGGACGTGAAGATCAAGATCCACCGCCCCGATGCCGAGGCGGCCGCGGACATTTTCACCAAGTACCTCACCACGGACCTTCCGATCCATGCGGAGGACCTGGCCGAGCATGGCCAGGACCGCAAGGCGACGATCGAGGCGATGATCCAGCGCACGGTGGAGGAAATGTACTCCACCGATAAGTCGAACGAGTACCTGGAAGTGACCTACGCCAGCGGCGATACCGAGATGCTCTACTTCAAGGACTTCAACTCCGGAGCGGTAATCCAGAACGTGGTGGACCGGGCCAAGAAGAATGCCATCAAGGACCTGCTGACCAGCCGGCAGAAGGGCCTGCGGATCGAACATCTGCTGCGCGCAGTGGTGGACGAATTCCGCGAGCATGAAGACCTGCCGAACACCACGAACCCCGACGACTGGGCCAGGATTTCCGGTAAGAAGGGCGAACGGATCACCTACATCAGGACCATCGTGCAGGGCAAGGCCGGGCAGGAGGCCGGCAAGTCGATCGAAACGATGCCGAACACGGGGCAGTACCTGTGAGTGTCTACCGGGTGATGGGTTCGGAGACGGAGTATGGCATCCATGCTCCGGGCGAACCGCTGGCCAACTCCACGGTGCTCTCCTCGCAGGTGATCAACGCGTATGCGGCAACCATGCGCAAGGGGCTGGGCAATCTGGCCGGCACCCGCTGGGACTATACCGACGAGGAACCGCTGCACGATGCGCGCGGCTTCGACCTCTCGCGCGAGGCTGCCGACCCGTCGCAGTTGACGGACGTGCCGCCGGTGCTGGATGCCGAGCAGATTGCGCTGGCCGGGGGCCGCGCGGCGGCCAACGAGTTCTACACGGATGAGGCCTCCGGCGTGCTGATGAACATGGTGCTCAGCAACGGCGCCCGGCTCTACGTGGACCACGCGCACCCGGAGTACTCCTCGCCGGAGGTGACCAACCCGCTCGACGCTGTGCGCTGGGACAAGGCGGGCGACGCCGTCGTGCTGTCCGCGCTTCGCAGGATAGCCGCGACGCCGGGGTTCTCGCCGGTGAACCTGTACAAGAACAACACGGACAACAAGTCGGTCTCCTATGGTGCGCATGAGAACTACCTGATGCCGCGCAGCCTGCCGTTCAACCAGATTGTGACCGGGTTGGTTCCGTTCTTCGTGTCCCGGCAGGTGGTGTGCGGGGCCGGCCGGGTGGGACTCGGCACCAACGGCCGGACGCCGGGGTACCAGATCAGCCAGCGCGCGGACTTCTTCGAGGCCGAGGTGGGTCTGGAGACCACCATCCGCCGACCGATCATCAACACCCGCGATGAACCGCACTCGGTCGCGGACAAATACCGGCGGCTGCACGTGATCATCGGCGACGCGAACCTGAGCGAGGTGTCGATCTTCCTGAAGATGGGCACAACGTCCGTGGTGCTGTCCATGATCGAACACGGGGAAGCCCCGGACGTGCAGCTGGCCGACCCGGTGCAGGCGCTGCAGGCGGTCAGCCATGACCCTTCGCTGCAGCAAAAGGTTGCGCTCAGCGACGGCAGCATGGTCACCGGCCTGGACCTGCAGGATATCTATCTGCAGGCAGCCGTGGAGCACTGCAGGAGGCACGGGACCAATAGCGGCCAGACCGCGGAGGTGCTCGAGCGCTGGGCCTCGGTGCTGGAGACCCTGCGGCGCGACCCGATGGAAGCCGCGGACCAGGTGGACTGGGTGGCCAAACTCAAGCTGCTGCAGGCCTACCGTGACCGGGACGGCCTGGAATGGGGCGATCCGCGGCTGGGCTTGATCGACTTGCAGTACGCGGATGTCCGGCCGGAAAAAGGCCTTTACCACCGGCTGGCTGCCCGCGGCCGGATGCAGCGGCTGCTCTCGGACGAAGAGATCAACACCGCCGTGAGCCAACCGCCGGACGACACCCGGGCCTACTTCCGCGGAAAATGCATCCAGCATTTCCCGCAGGAAGTGGTCGGCGCCAGCTGGGATTCAGTGATTTTCGATCTTCCCGACCGCAGGCGGCTGCAGCGCATACCGACCCGCGAACCGCTGCGCGGCAACCGCGAGCTGACCGGGAAGCTTTTCGAGCAGGCCGAATCCGCGGAGGATTTTATTACCGCCTTGCTGGGACCCAGCAGCGAGCCGCACGTGGCAACATAAGCATGAGGACCGAGTCGACCGTCACACCATAAGGAGGCCATCATGGCAACCCAGGACCGCAAGAACGTGGACTCCCGCCGCGAAGACGAAGCGTACGACGACGAGCCCACACCCGAGCCTGCCGCCGCACCTGCCGCTCAGGCCGAGACCGAAGGCACCGATGATCTGCTGGACGAGATCGACGGTGTGTTGGAACAGAACGCGGAAGAATTCGTGCGTGGATTCGTGCAGAAGGGCGGGCAGTAATTGATGAACATGCCGGCCGGCGGTCCGGGCTCTGTCTTCGCCCAGATTTCGCACTCAGCCACCGCCTCCTTCAGTGAGTATCTGGCCCGTACGGCGCCGGACCTGCTGCCGGCTGCCCGCGGAGCCCTGCAACTGCCGGCAGGAGCCGCCCCGATGGTGCCGCATGCCACCACGATCGTTTCGATGACCTTCGCCGGCGGCGTGCTGATGGCCGGTGACCGTCGGGCAACGATGGGGAACATGATCGCCAGCCGGCACATCGAGAAGGTCTTTCCGGCCGATTCCTATTCGGTGCTCGGCATCGCCGGCACCGCTGGCATTGCCCTCGACATCACCCGGCTCTTCCAGGTGGAACTGGAGCATTACGAGAAGATCGAAGGCACCCTGCTGAGCCTCGAGGGCAAAGCGAACCGGCTTGGCGCGATGATCCGGTCCAACCTGCCGATGGCCATGCAGGGACTGGCCGTCATTCCGTTGTTTGCCGGCTTCGACCAGGAGCGCCGGGTGGGCCGCCTGTTTTCCTACGATGTGACCGGCGGGCGCTACGAGGAGCAGGAGCACCACAGCGTCGGATCGGGCTCCGTCTTTGCCCGCGGCGCGTTGAAGAAGCTCTGGCAGCCGAATCTTGACGAGGCGACCGCTGTCCGGGTCTCCATCGAAGCCCTCTACGACGCCGCCGACGACGACTCGGCCACCGGAGGTCCGGATACCGTCCGGCAAGTGTGGCCGGTGGTGTACACCGTCAACGCCGCCGGCGCCCGCCGGATCCCGGAGCGGGAACTGGCCGCCACGTCCGAAGCCGTGATCGCCGGACGTGCCGTGGCCGGACGGGAGGCGTAGGCATGACACAGCAGTTCTACGTATCGCCCGAGCAGTTAATGAAGGACCGGGCGGACTTCGCCCGGAAAGGCATTGCCCGCGGCCGTTCGGTGGTGGTGCTCAGCTGCTCGGACGGGATCGCGCTGGTCGCCGAGAACCCTTCGCCGTCGCTGCATAAGATCGGCGAGATTTACGACCGCATCGCCTTCGCCGCGGTCGGCAAGTACAACGAGTTCGAGAGCCTGCGCCAGGCAGGCGTGCGCTACGCCGACGTCCGCGGCTATTCCTACGACCGCGAGGACGTGACCGGGCGGGGCCTGGCCAGCGTCTATGCACAGAGCCTGGGCGCGGTCTTCACCGCCGACACCAAACCGTTCGAAGTGGAGCTCGCTGTCGCCGAAGTCGGCGCGACGCCGGCCGAGGACCGGCTGTTCCGGCTGACCTTCGACGGGTCCATCGCGGACGAACGCCGGTTCGTGGTCATGGGCGGCGACGCCGAAGCAGTGGGCGAAGCCCTGCGGACCGACTGGGCCGACGGCCGCGACTATGCGGGCGCGGTCCGGGCCGCGGTGGCCGCCTTGTCCGGCAAGACCGGGCAGCAGGATGCCGGGCAGTCCCGCGAACTGCGTCCCGAAGGACTCGAAGTTGCTGTGCTGGACCGCGACCCGCTGTCCAGCCGGGGGAGCCAGCGTGCCTTCCGTCGGTTGGCGACCGCTGAACTAACCGAGATTTTGGGCGAGGGAATGGACGGCTAGCCATGGACAGACGGATCTTCGGGATCGAGACCGAGTTCGGCATCTCCTATTCGGCGCCGGATTCGCGCCCGCTCTCGCCCGAAGAGGTGGCCCGCTACCTCTTCCGCAGGGTGGTCACGTGGGGAAGGTCCTCCAACGTGTTCCTGACCAATGGCTCGCGGCTGTACCTGGACGTCGGATCCCATCCCGAGTACGCCACCGCGGAATGCGACGACGTCGCCCAACTGGTAGCCCATGACCGGGCCGGCGAATTGATCCTCGAAGACCTCATGAACGAGGCCCAGGAACGCTTGGCCCGCGAGGGCTTCGGCGGCCGGGTCTACCTGTTCAAGAACAACACCGATTCTGCCGGGAACTCCTACGGAAGCCACGAGAACTACCTGATCCCGCGCAAACTCGAGTTCTCCCGGCTGGCTGACATCCTGATCCCCTTCTTGGTGACCCGGCAGATCCTGGTGGGCGCCGGCAAGGTGCTCAAAACCCAAAACGGCTCTATCTATGCCTTCTCGCAACGCGCCGACCACATCTGGGAGGGCGTCTCATCGGCCACCACGCGGTCGCGGCCGATCATCAACACCCGCGACGAACCGCATGCAGATGCCGAGTACTACCGCCGGCTGCACGTCATCAACGGCGACTCCAATATGTCCGAAGCCACCACCATGCTGAAGGTCGGGTCTGTGGACCTGCTGCTGAGAATGGTGGAAGCCGGGCTGATCATGCGCGATCTTCGGCTGGAAAACCCGATCCGGAGCATCCGCGACATCTCCCACGACCTGACCGGGCGCAAACCCCTGAAACTGGCCAGTGGGCGGGAGATGTCCGCGCTGGCCATGCAGCAGGAATACTTGTTCAAAGCACGGGAGTTCGTCGAAGCTAACGGGGCGCACAATCCGCACGTGGCACGCATCCTGGACTTGTGGGAACGCACGCTGGCCGCGGTGGAGTCCGGCGACCACAGCGGCATCGAACGGGAGATCGACTGGGCGATCAAGAAACGCCTGATCAACAGGATCATGGACCGCGAGTCGATCGACCTGGATGCGCCGCGGATTGCCCAAGTGGACCTGACCTACCACGACATTTCGGCCAAGCGCGGCCTGTACCACCTGCTCCAGGCCCGCGGCGAGGTGGCCCGTGTGGTGGAGGAACAGGAGGTCAAGAATGCCATGGACTATCCGCCGCAGACCACCCGGGCGAAGCTGCGTGGCGACTTTGTCCGGGCGGCCCGGGAGAACGGCCGCGACTTCACGGTCGACTGGGTCCATCTAAAGCTCAACGACCGCTCCCAACAGACGATCCTGTGCAAGGATCCTTTCAAGAGCGAGGACCCCCGGGTGGAAGCCCTTCTCGCCACCTTGTGACCTGCCGTCGCTGCTTCCAAGCAGATCTCCAGATTTCTCTGCGAGAATGTCCTTCAAGCCCACATGTTCCACGATAAGAAAGTCGATTGTGCGCAAAATACTCTCCATTCTGCTACCTGCAGCCTTGCTCCTGACGGCGTGCAGCGGCGACGCTGATTCCGGATCGGACAGCCTGGACGACATCACCGTGAAGGCCGGCGCCGAGGGCGCCGCACCCACGGTGGACTTCTCCGCCCCGCTGGAACTGCCCGAATCGAACGCCGAGGTGATCACCGAAGGCAAGGGCGACGGCGCTGCCGACGGCCAGTGGATCCGGTACCGGCTGCTGGCCAAGGATGCCGTCACCGGCGAACAGCTGGGCGAGACCTACTCCGGCCCGGTCGACCAGACAGTGGAACTGAGCGAAGGCTTCAAATCCGCCGACCCCTCGCTGTACAACGCGCTGCTCGGCGCAAGTCCCGGCAGCGAGATCGCCTACTACGTCCAGCCGCCGGAAGCCACCAGTGCTTCGGCCCCCGCGCAGAACCCGCAGCTGCTCTTCCTGACCGTGCAGGACGTCCGGGACAAGGCGGTTAAGGCCGACGCGTCCGAAGTCGCCGAACTGGACAAGGCCGGCAAGCTGCCTGAGATCACGCTCGACAAGAAGGGCGTTCCCTCGGTCAAGATCCCCGAGGGCAACGACGCACCGGACAACCTCATCGTCAAGGTGATCGACGAAGGCGACGGTAAGCAGGCCACCGAGACCAGCACGGTGAAGGCCAACTATGCCGGCTGGAACTGGTCCGAGGGGACCGAGTTTGACTCCAGCTACTCCCGCGGAGAAGCTACCGAATTTCCGCTAGACGGCGTGATTGAAGGCTGGACCAAGGGCCTGACCGGGCTCAAGGAAGGCGCCAAGGTCATGCTGTCCATCCCCACCGAAATGGCCTATGTTCAGGGTCAGGGAGATGCTGTCGGAGACCTCATCTTCTATGTGGAGCTGACCGACGTGAAGTAGTGGCCGAGCCTGGACGGTACGGTAACGTAGCCGTCGGCAGCACTGCATACACGTCACAAGCAAGAGAGGTTCAGCATGTCTTTTGGCAAGCGCGACTATGACCGCACCAAGCCTGAAATCGAATTTCCCGGGACCGAAACGCCCCAGGACCTGGTGATCGAAGACATCATCGTGGGCGACGGCGCCGAGGCGAAGGCCGGCGACACCGTCTCCACGCACTACGTGGGCGTGGCCTGGTCCACCGGCGAGGAATTCGATGCTTCCTGGAACCGCGGCGCACCGCTGGACTTCCGCGTCGGCGTCGGGCAGGTCATCCAGGGCTGGGACCGGGGCCTGCTGGGCATGAAGGTCGGCGGACGACGCCGGCTGGAGATTCCGGCCCACCTGGCCTACGGCGACCGCGGCGCAGGATCGGCCATTGCGCCGGGCGAGTCGCTGATCTTCGTGGTCGATCTGCTCGGCGTCCGCTAGGTCCGCCGACCGCCTGAACAGGGGCGGAGCAACGGTGAACGTTAGGTCATCGTTACTCCGCTCCTGGTGGTTAACTTCGTTCCGAATGCCCGCTAGCCAGTAACGTTTCAACTATGTCCGCCTCCAAAACCGAACGACTCCTGAACCTGCTGATCGCGCTGTTGGAACGCCGGCGCGGCTACAGCAAGGAGGAACTGCGCGCGCTGATTCCGCCGTACCGCGAGGCCACCAGCGACGATGCCTTCAACCGCCTGTTCGAGCGGGACAAAGAAGACCTGCGCGAAATGGGCGTCCCGGTGGAGACGTTCCCGGACGACACGCTGTACGAAAACGACCAAAGCGGGCTGCGCTACCGGATCGACCGGCACAAATACCGGCTGCCGGAACTGCAGTTCAGCCCGCAGGAAAGCGCCGTCCTCTCGCTGGCATCGCGCCTCTGGCAGCAGGCCTCGCTGGGGTCTGCCGCCGCCCGCGCAGTACGCCGGTTGGACGTCCAAGGGGCGCTGGCCGAGGGCGACCCGCTGATTGGCGTGGAGCCGCGCATCAGAACCGCGGAACCGGCTTTCGAAGCCATGCTCAAGGCCGTGCTCGAGCACACGCCGGTCTCCTTCGATTACCGGTCTCCCCGGGACGGGCAGCCGCAGCAGCGGCGGGTCGAACCCTGGGGGTTGGGCAACCGCTACGGCCACTGGTACCTCGCCGGCCGGGATCTGGACCGGGACGCCCAGCGCACCTTCCGGTTGTCCCGAATCACCTCCACCGTTAAAAAGCTGCCCGGGACCTACAGCATTCCGGAGGGCTTCACCATGCGTGCTGTGCTGGCGGAACTTCAGGCGCCCCAGGACAATGGCACCGCGGTGCTGCTGCTCCGCGAAGACAAGGCCAATTCGCTGCGTGCGGCCGCTTCAGCGGTCGAAGCCGTTCAGCCGCCTGCAGGCTGGGACGCGGTCGAACTGGGCTACGGCGACGTGGAAGTCCTCGCCGAGGAAATTGCCTCGCACGGCGCCAACGCCTGGGTGCAGGAACCGGACGAGCTGCGCGGCGCGGTGGTCCGCCGGCTGGAAGGCGCCCTGGCCGCCGCAGCCGATGCCCCGCCGTCGTACACCCTCAAAGACGACCCTGCGCGGCCGTCACGGAAGTCCGGCTCCCTGGACCATCTGCCGCGGCTGTTGGATCTGGTGTCCTACGTCACCGCAAACCCCGGGGTGCCGCTGGAGGAGACCGCGCAAAAATTCGGCATCAGCACTACCCAGCTGATCAAGGACCTCAACCTGCTGTTTGTCTGCGGGACCCCCGGCTACGGTCCGGACCAGTTGATCGAGGCGTTCTGGGAGGACGGCACGATTTCCATCAGCAATGCCGATGAGATCGACAAGCCGGTGCGGCTGAGCCTCGACGAAGCGCTCTCGCTGGTGGTGGGGCTGCAGGCACTGGAGACCGTCCCCGGGGTAGGGGAGCAGCCGGCCCTGCGCAGCGCACTCAGCAAACTGCTGGCGGCGGCCGGCGGGGTTGCCGGCCGGCACGCCGCCGTCGCGGCGGATCTGGCCGCCGAGGAACGCGCGCCGGAAGTGCTCGCCCTGCAGGAGGCTGCGGCCGCGCGACAGAGCGTGGAGATCGACTACCTGGTGCCTTCCCGGGACGAAATCACGTCCCGCCGGATCGATCCACTGCGGGTCTTCGCCGTAGACGGCCACTGGTACACCGAGGCTTGGTGCCACCGGCAGCAGGCCGTGCGGCAGTTCCGCGTAGACCGGATGCGGTCCCTGACCCAGACCGGTGAGTCGTTTGAGCCGCCGGCGGCGCGCAGCAGCGAATTCCCTGACAGCCTGTTCACGCCGCAGGAGACCGACCAGGTGGTGGTGTTGCGGATCTCAGAGCGCCTCGCCGAACTGGCCGATCAATACAACGCCCGACGCCGTGCGGTGCTGCAGGACGGATCGCTGGCGGCCGAAATCCGCTTGTCCTCCACAGCTGTGCTGCCCGGCTTGGTGGCCAGGCACGGCGGCGAAGTAGTCGTGCTGGAGCCGGCCGACGTGGTGCAGCGCAGCCAGGAATGGCTGGGGCAGGCGCTGGACGTGTACAGCTCGGCTGCGTCTGGCAGCGGAAGCTAGAGTAGACAGCATGCCGCTTTGGTTCTGGATTCTTCTGTGGGTTGCCCTCTGTGCGCTGGCACTGGTCTTCATCGGCCTGCTGGGCTGGCGGATCTTCCGCCAGTTCATGCGAACTTTGCGTGAATTCGAGTCGGCGGCGGACCGGCTGTCCAGTGGCCTGCAGTCGGAACCGCCGGTGGCTGAACCGCACCAGCCCCGACCGGCACTCTTCGCGGATCCTGCCGTGCTCAAGGAGGAATATGCCCTGGGCAAGGAGCAGCGCCGGGAGCAGCGGCGGGAGCGTCGGGTGGCCCGCCGGGAGGCCCGCGGGCAGCGGCAGTCCCTGCACGACCTGCGGCTTTCCTGACCCTGCCATGACATAAGATGTAGGAGACGAAAGGAACCACGCATGGGACGACTCTTCGATAACCCTTGGACCATCATTATTCTGGTCATCATTGTGCTGCTGCTCTTTGGCGCACCGAAGCTGCCGGGCCTCGCCCGCAGCGTGGGTCAGTCTATGCGCATCTTCAAGTCCGAAGTGAAGCAAATGAAGGACGACGACGCGTCCGCTTCCGCTGCGGACTCGGAGCCGGTCGAGGGCCGTGTGGTCAACCCACCGCGCAACAACACTGATAACCGCGGCCAGGCGCCGAATGCGAACGGTGGATCCCCATCGCCGCACCAGCAGTAAGGGCCGTGGCCGGTAAGAAGGGCCGAAAGGCCAACCCTGAGGGGCGGATGCCGCTCAAGGCCCACCTCAAAGAACTGCGCAACCGGCTGATCATCGCCGGCATCGCCGTCCTGCTGGGGGCCATTGCCGGCTGGTTCCTCTATGACCCGGTCATGGTGGCCGTCCAGCAGCCGCTGATGGAAATCTCGGCGGAAAAGGGCCGGCGCGCCGAAATCAACTACGGCAGCGTCGGCTCGCCCTTTGACCTGAAAATCCAGGTCTCCATTTTCCTGGGCCTGCTGGTCAGTTCGCCAGTGTGGATCTACCAGATCTGGGGCTTCATCACGCCCGGGCTCAAGACCAAGGAACGTCGCTACACGCTGGGCTTCATGTTCGCCGCCGTGCCGCTGTTCCTGCTCGGGATCTACTTCGGCTGGATTGTCCTGCCGGAGATCGTGAAGGTCCTGACCATGTTCACCCCACAAGGCGGCGTGAACCAGATCCTGGCCACCGACTACCTGACGTTCGTCATGCGGATGTTCCTGTCGCTCGGGATTGCGTTCCTGCTTCCGGTGGTGCTGGTAGGCCTGAACTTTGCCGGTCTGTTGTCCGGCCGCAGGGTGATCAAGAGCTGGCGGATCGTGGTGTTCGTGGTCTGCCTGGTCGCGGCCATGGCGGCCCCCGGACCCGACGCCATGTCCATGTTCCTCCTGGCCGGACCCTTATTGGCGCTGTTCTTCGTGGCAACAGGCATCAGCCTGATCAACGACAAGCGCCGTGAGAAGCGGCGCGCTGCGCGCGAGGCGGACATCACAGCCACGCTCGACCAGGCTATGCCCCTGGACCAGGCCACGCCGCTGGATAAAGCAACGCCGCTGGACCAGTTGAAAGCCGACGACGGGAAGCCGGACGGCGCCCGCTAGTGGCTTTCGGCTCGTCGAGCCCGGAGCTGCCCTCAGGCACGGTGGTTTAAACGGATAGTCTTTTGGTATGAGTTCTCCATCCGAACGCTATCTGGCAGCCGCCGAACGGGTGGCCTTCTCCAAGACCCGGTTGTATTCATTCAGCCAGACTCTCGGATTCGAACTCGATCCGTTCCAGCGCGAAGCTTGCGAAGCGCTTGAGCTCGGGCGCGGCGTGTTGGTTGCCGCCCCCACCGGCGCCGGCAAGACCGTCGTCGGCGAGTTTGCGGTCTACATGGCGCTGCAGCGGGGCTTGAAGGCTTTTTACACCACGCCGATCAAGGCGCTGAGCAACCAGAAGTACAACGAACTGGTCGCCACCTACGGAGCGGAACGCGTCGGCCTGCTGACCGGCGACACCTCCGTCAACCCGCATGCGGACGTCGTGGTAATGACCACCGAGGTGCTGCGGAACATGCTGTACGCCAACTCCGACACATTGCTGGACCTGGCCTACGTGGTGATGGACGAGGTCCACTATCTGGCCGACCGCTTCCGTGGTGCGGTGTGGGAAGAAGTCATCATCCACCTTCCCGACGACGTGCAACTGGTCTCATTGTCGGCCACCGTATCCAATGCGGAAGAGTTCGGCGCCTGGCTGGATACCGTCCGCGGCGACACCGACGTGGTGGTGTCCGAGCACCGGCCGGTGCCGCTGTGGCAGCACGTGATGGTCGGCTCCGATTTGTTCGATCTCTTCGCCGGCGACATCGCCTTCGATGAGTCGGTGCCGGAATCCGGGGCCGGCAACAGCCGTGCCTATGAAGTGAACCCTGAGTTGCTGAAGCTGGCTTCGGCCGAGCACAAGCTTAACCGCAGCGTCAACTGGGGCCGGTCCGGCGGACGGCGGGGACGGCGTGCCCCGGAACCTCCCCGGCAGGCGTTGACCCGGATCCGGCGCGCCAGCCGCCCGCAGGTGATCGCCAAGCTGGACAGCGAAGGGCTGCTGCCGGCGATCACCTTCATTTTCTCCCGCAACGGCTGCGACGCCGCCGTGAAGCAGTGCCTGGAGTCCGGGTTGATCCTGACCACGGAGAAGGAACGCGGCGCCATCGTCCGCCGGGTGGACGAAGCCGTGCAGGACATTGCCGAAGAGGATCTGGACGTGCTCGGCTTCTGGACCTGGCGCGAGGGCTTGTCCCGCGGGTTTTCGGCCCACCACGCCGGCATGCTTCCCACGTTCAAGGAAGTGGTGGAGAAGCTATTTGCCGACGGGTTGGTGCGCGCAGTCTTCGCTACCGAGACGCTGGCGCTGGGAGTGAACATGCCGGCCCGGTCCGTGGTGCTGGAGAAACTGGACAAGTTCAACGGCGAGGCACACGTCGACATCACGGCGGGGGAGTACACCCAGCTGACCGGCCGCGCCGGACGGCGGGGCATCGACGTTGAGGGCCACGCCGTGGTGCTGTGGCAGCCCGGCACCGATCCGGGTGCCGTGGCCGGCCTGGCTTCGCGGCGCACCTATCCGCTGAATTCCAGTTTCCGGCCGACCTACAACATGAGCATCAACCTGATCGCCCAGTTCGGCCGCGGTCCCGCCCGCGAGATCCTGGAGAGCTCGTTCGCGCAGTTCCAGGCAGACCGTTCGGTGGTGGGCCTGGCGAAGCAGGTGCGCAGCCGGGAAGAATCCCTGGCCGGCTACGAACAGGCGATGAGCTGCCATTTGGGCGACTTCACCGAGTACGCGCGGCTGCGCCGGGAACTGAACGACGTCGAGAAACGCGCCTCCCGCACTCAGTCCCGGCATCTGCGTTCGGCGGCCGCATCGTCGCTGGACCGGCTGCGCCGCGGGGACATCATCGACATCTCGGCAGGACGGAGCTTAGGCTACGCGGTGGTGCTGGACCGGGACGAATCAGCCCGCGAGCCCCGCCCGACCGTACTGACCCAGGAAAAGCACATCCGGCGCATCTCGGTAGACGATTTCCAGGGCCCGGTGGAGGTCCTGTCCAGCATCCGGATCCCCAAGTCTTTCAACGCGCGCAGCCCGAAGGAACGCCGCGACCTGGCGTCATCGCTGCGCAATGCCCTGCACGACAAGCGTCCGCCGCGTCGCGGGACCGAACACCGTGACTTTGTGGTGCCCGGCGGGCAACAGGCCGAGCGGCAGATCAACGACCTGCGCCGCAAACTCAAGGCCCATCCCTGCCACGGCTGCAGCGATCGTGAGGATCACGCCCGCTGGGCCGAGCGGTGGTGGAAGCTCCGCAAAGAGACCGACCAACTGGTCTCGCAGATCCAAGGCCGGACCAACACCATCGCCAAGACCTTCGACCGCGTCTGCCAAGTATTGGACAGCTATGGCTATCTGGAGACCGGTGGCGACGGCGTGGCGATCAGCCCGGCGGGAGAACGCCTCCGGCGGATCTACGGGGACCGCGACCTGTTGGTGGCCCTGTGCCTGGAGCAGGACGCCTTCGCAGGGCTCGGCGCCGCAGAACTGGCGGCCTTCGTCTCCTGCCTGGTGTATCAGGCCAAACGTGAAGAGGCCGGCATTCGGCCCAAGATGCCCTCGCCGGCGATGGAAGCGTCGGTCAGCATCGCGGTGCGCGAGTGGTCGCAGCTGACCGACCTTGAGGAGCAGCACCGCTTGCCGCTGAGCGGGGAGCCGGAACTGGGACTCGTCTGGCCGATCTACAAGTGGGCGAGCGGCCGCTCGCTGCAAACAGCCCTCAAGGGAACTGACCTGGCTGCCGGCGACTTTGTCCGGTGGGCCAAGCAGGTGATCGACCTGCTGGACCAGTTGGTCAAGGTTCCCGCGATTGATCCACAGCTAGCGGCGCGCGGCAGGCAGGCCATCGGCCAGGTCCGCCGCGGCGTCGTTGCCTATGCCGCCGTGGCCGACTAGCCCGGCCCGCCGCTGTACCCCCTGAAAGGATCTCCATGAGTAAATCCGCCCTGCCCGCCGCCTCGGGTCTCACGCTGTACCGCAATGGCAGCATCTACAGCGCGGCCGACCCATATGCCACGGCCATGCTGGTTGACGGCGGCACCGTTGCATGGATCGGATCCGAGCATGCCGCCGCGTCCATAGCGGACAACACCATGAGCATCGTCGACCTGGACGGTCGGCTGGTGGCCCCCGGGTTCGTGGATGCGCATGCCCACGTAACCCAGACCGGCCTCGCCCTGTCCTCGCTGGATCTGGCCGCTTGTGCCTCACTGGCGGAACTGCTCGATGCGGTCGCGGCGGCTGCGCGACAGGACACCGGGCCCGTGCTGGGACACGGCTGGGATGAAACTCAGTGGCCGGAGCACCGCGCACCGAGCGCTGCCGAACTGGACCGCGCCGCGTCGGGGGCAGAGGTCTTCCTGACCCGGGTGGACGTCCATTCAGCAGTGGTCTCGGCGGCGCTGGCGGCCCGGCTGGCGCTGGCCGAGGTGCCCGGATGGACCGCCAGCGGCACCGTCAGCGGGCCGGCGCTGGAACGCGCCCGGCACGCTGTCCAGGCACCCGCTGCCGGCCGTCGGGAAGAGCTCCAGCGCAAGGCCCTGCAGCACGCGGCTTCCCGAGGGTACGTCGCGCTGACGGAAATGGCTGCCCCGCAGCTGGGACCCGCCGAGGACCTGCTGGGACTGCTGGCACTGAGCGATGCCCAACCCGGACCCAGGATCCTGCCGTATTGGGGAGAGCTGATGACCTCGGCCGGACAGGTCACCGAGACCCTGGAACGCTTTGCCGGGCGCCTGCGGGGGCTCGGCGGCGACCTGACCATGGACGGCTCCATCGGATCCCACTCCGCGGCCATCAGCGCCGGCTATGCCGACCGGCCGGGCGAACATGGTTCGCTGTACCTGGAAACCGAGCCAGCTGCCCGGCATCTGGAGTTGACTGCTGAGGCAGGCATCCAGGCCGGCTTCCACGTGATCGGCGACGCCGCCCTCCTCCGGGTCTTGGATGCGCTGGATCTGGCCGCCGAACGCGTCGGTCAAGCGACGGTGCGGTCCGCCCGTCCGCGCTTGGAACACGTGGAGATGCTGCCTGATGGAGCCCTCGAGCGGCTGCTGCAGCATGGCGTGACGGCCAGCATGCAGCCACTCTTCGACGCGTATTGGGGCGGCAGCGACGGGATGTACGCCACCCGTCTTGGTGCCGACGCCGCCCTGGCGATGAACGCGGTGGGCACGATGCAGACCGCGGGCGTTCCGGTAGCCATCGGATCCGACGCCCCGGTGACCGAGCAAAGCCCGTGGGCGACCGTGAAGGCGTGCCTGGAGCACCACAACCGGGACGAGCAGATGTCTGCCCGGGCTGCGTTTTTGGCGCACACGCGGGCTGGGTGGCGGGCGGCAGGGGAGCGCAACCCGATGGAGGGGCAGCTGGCCCCGGGGACACCCGCCACCTTCGCCGTCTGGGATGCGGATGAGCTTTCCATCCAGACGCCGGACTCGCGGGTGTCTGCCTGGAGCACGGACGCCCGCGCCGGCACCCCCATGCTTCCGTCCCTGGACAATGGTCGGTTGCCGGAATGTGTCCGGACTGTGGTGAACGGAATAACCATCCATGACGCGCTTTAGCGCGGGAAGCGCCGCGGCGCGGTCCAGGCCGCAAAGAGGGAAATCTGAATGAAATGTTTAATTTCTGCTCATTTCCGCAGCGAGGAGACCCGCTCTGACGTGCATCTTTGGACAAAACCGCAGGTCAGAGCGGTATTGACACTTCCTACATAGCCAGTAGGCTGAAGTCTCAGTGGGCCGGTATTTCTTCGCGGATTTCGGCCCGTGCCGGGGAGAGCGGCAGCTGGCGGTAGCCTGCCTCTGTGCGGTTGCACCCTTTGCCCCTTGACGAACCGGCACTTTCCAGGGTAGGTCCGCATGTCAGTAGAAAACATGTCTGCGTTCCCCTACAGGTTTGCTTTCGTGGCCCGAAGGCATGCGGACCTACCCGCCCTTCCTCCCGTTACCGGCCGCCCGGTCCGTCTGCCAACTGGCCATCCGGGCGATGGCCTATACTGGACCGTCGATGTGGAAGCCCTTTGGGCACCTCACGCATCATGGAATCTGCGGTTTGCAGCACAACGTTCGAAAGGCCACTGAGTGCGGGTCGTCACCATCATCCCGACGTACAACGAGATTGAGTCCCTCCCGAAGACAGTAGCCCGCCTCCGCTCCGCCGAACCCGGCTCCGACATCCTGGTGGTCGACGACAATTCACCGGATGGCACCGGTGCCCTCGCCGACCGGATGGCCGCTGAAGATTCCGCCATCCATGTGCTCCACCGCGAGGGCAAGGCCGGGCTGGGCGCAGCCTACATCGCCGGATTCCGCTGGGGCCTCGACGCCGGCTACGACGTGCTGGTGGAAATGGACGCCGATGGCTCCCACCAGCCGGAAGAACTGAACCGGTTGCTGTCCGCGCTGCGCGAGGGCGCAGACATGGCCAAAGGCTCACGCTGGATCCCCGGCGGCAAAGTCGTCAACTGGCCCATCCACCGCAAGGCCATTTCGCTGGCTGGCAGCCTGTACTCGCGGCTCATGCTGGGTGTGACCGTCCGCGACATCACCGGAGGCTACAACGCCTTCAAGGCCCAGACCCTGCGCACCATCGATCTTGCTGCCGTGGAATCCGTCGGTTACTGCTTCCAGATCGATCTCACCTGGCAGACCCTGAAGTCAGGACTGACAGTCCGCGAAGTTCCGATCACCTTCGTCGAGCGGGAGTACGGCGACTCGAAGATGAGCGGTGCGATTGTCGCCGAGTCGATTGTGCTGGTCACCAAATGGGGGATCGCCGACAAGTGGCGCAGGCTTCGCGCCAAGAGGGCCTGAGCCGCGCAAGCGATCCGGACCCGGGCAAGCGCAACAGAGGCAGACATAAAAGCAGAGGGAGCAACCCGGATTCCGGGTTGCTCCCTTTAGCTTTAGCGGCTGAGAGGCGAGGCGTTAAGCGGTGCGCCGTTCCCCGCGGCGTTCGCGGAGCTTGGTCAGGCGGTCTTCGAGGATCTGTTCCAGTTCCTCCACGCTGCGGCGCTCCAGAAGCATGTCCCAGTGGGTGCGCACTGGCTTGGCATTCGGGTCAACGGGCCTTTCACCGTCAACCAGGAGCGCCTCTTTGCCGGATTTGGAGACCCAGACTGCGGGAATCTCGGCCTCTGCGGCAAAAGTGACGAACACCTGCTCGCCATCCTCGCAACGGTACTCAACGCGCTGGCGCGGAGCCGGCTCGACACCGGATTCAGTCTCCATGCTCTGCGCTCCGAGGCGCATACCCCGCAGGCTACGATCGCTCATGATCTCTCCCTCTTGTCTTGTGGCGGACCCGGTGCTTGGACCACGTCCGCGATGGCTCGCTAACACCCTCAACGTCGGCGGGCGGCCGTCTGTTCCCGGTCGCAGATGATAATGGCAATCTGCTCCACGTCAAGGATGGTTATGAGCGGCAACTTCCCGGCAAACAACCCATTATAGTCCGCACCCCTGTTTCAGGTAAAACGCCTCCGGGCTGCTGCGGATCCCGGCGGCCATGGGCTGCCAGTCGCCTCGGCTGCCGGGTCCTTCATAAGGTGCGGTCGTGGGGCCTAACCGCGCGGTTGGTTGTCGGCTGCGGAGACGGCCGGCGTGCCGTCCTCCGGAACCGCGGCGCCCAGCACGCTGCCAATGCCCTTGAGTGCTTCGCCGACCTCACTGGGGATAATCCAGAGTTTGTTCGACTCGCCTTCGGCAAGCTTGGGCAGCGTCTGCAGGTACTGGTAGGCCAGGAGTTTTTGGGTGGGGTTGCCCTTATGGATGGCATCGAACACCTTTTGGATGGCCTGGGCTTCGCCGTCGGCCCGCAGGATGGCCGCCTTGGCATCGCCTTCGGCCGCAAGGATGGCAGCCTGCCGCTGGCCCTCCGCGGTCAAGATCTGGGACTGCTTGAGGCCTTCGGCGGTCAGAATGGCCGCGCGGCGGTCACGTTCGGCCCGCATCTGCTTTTCCATCGAATCCTGGATGGAATGCGGTGGATCAATCGCCTTGAGTTCCACCCGTGAGACGCGGATCCCCCAGCGGCCGGTGGCTTCGTCCAGGACTCCGCGCAGTTGGCCGTTGATCTGGTCACGTGATGTCAGTGCTTCTTCCAGGTTCAGGCCGCCGACTACGTTGCGCAGGGTAGTGGTGGTCAGCTGTTCCACAGCCTGGATGTAGTTGGCGATCTCGTAGGTGGCGGCCCGCGCATCGGTGACCTGGAAATAGACCACCGTGTCGATGGAGACCACGAGGTTGTCTTCGGTGATCACCGGTTGCGGCGGGAAGGAGACAACCTGTTCGCGCAGGTCCAACAGTGGCAGCAGCCGGTCCACGAAGGGGATCAGGATGGTGAGTCCGGGGTTCAAGGTGCGCTGGTACTTGCCCAGTCGCTCCACAACGCCGGCCCGTGCCTGCGGGACGATCCGTACGGCCCGGACCAGGACGATCACGACGAACAAGATCAGGACCAGCAGCACGATCCAGATTGCGATATTGCTATCCATAGTTCCCCTCTAGGAGTGGTGTCAGTGACTCGGGTGCCGGAATCCAGCCCGGCGCGGGTCTTACTGGGCCGGGAGCGGCCCGTCTGTTCGTTGCGGTGTCACGACGGCGGTCGCGCCCTCGATCCGGGCCACCGAAACGCGCTGTCCGGCCGGAATGGCCGATCCGTCCGCAGACCTTGCGGTCCAGGTATCGCCGCCGATCTTGACCACGCCGGAATGGTCGGTGACGGATTCAAGCGTCATCGCTGATTCGCCAATCAGCCGGTCCACGTTTGTTGCTTGCTCCCGCGGTCCACGGCGCAGATGCCGCAGTGCGACCGGCCGGACGAATAGCACCATCAGCAAAGCGACGACGCAGAAGATGACCACCTGCAGCCAGAAAGGCAGCCCGAGCAAAGCCCCGAACAGGGCCACCAGTGCGCCGGAGGACATCATGATAAAAAATAGGTCAAGCGTCATCATTTCGACGATGGCCAAGATCAGGAACACGACCAGCCAGAGTACCCAGCTGTTGGCGACAAGCCATTCGATCATCAGTACTCCCAGATGTTGGAGCAGCCGCCGTTTCCTGAGCCTGCATCGTTCAAGCAGGCATCCACCGCGAGCTGCTGCTGCCCTTGATGCTTCCATCATGCCCGACGGCGGGGCGGGTCGGCGTGAAATTGGCCACTTGCGTGCGGGATTGGGCGTATCGTGGCCAAGTTGTAACCAGAACGGCGTTGCCGGGAAGTCAAGCCGCGGGGCTGGATAGGATGGTTCGGTGCTGAATACCGCGCCCCACCGTGTCTCCCGGAGCTTGCCATGCAGACCGTACTGACCAGCAGCCGATTGTCCCTGAGGACGCTGCGCCTGTTTGTCGGTCTCTTCGCCTACGGCATCGCGATCGCCCTGATGATCCGGGCCAGCCTCGGTTCCGCGCCGTGGGATGTGCTGAGCCAGGGGATAGCCCGGGCAACCGGCATGAGCTTCGGTTGGGCGACCGTGGCAATCAGCGCGGCTGTGCTGCTGCTCTGGATCCCGCTGCGGCAGAAGCCGGGCGCAGGCACCATCGCCAACGCACTGCTCGTGGGCTTTTTCGCCGACATTGGTTTGCTGGTCATTCCGCACTGGCATCATCTGGCTGCGCAGGTTCTGTCTTTCAGCGTCGGATTGCTGCTGCTGGCTGCCGCCAGCGCCCTGTACATCGGAGCTGGACTGGGCCCCGGACCCCGCGACGGCTTGATGACCGGCCTGCATGCAGTCACAGGGTGGCAGGTCTGGATAGTCCGGACCGGGATCGAGGCAGCGGTGACCTTAACCGGGTGGCTGCTCGGCGGCGTCGTCGGGCTTGGCACGCTGGTGTTCGTCCTGGCCATCGGACCGCTGATCCAGCTGTTCCTGAAATGGATGTTTGTCGACCTGAAACCGGCCGCCCGCAAGGACGCCTCCGCCGAGCCCGTCCACTGATCGTTCCCGTCCACTAAACCGGAAGGGGCATGAGGCCGTTGCCGGCGACGACGGGGCTATCCGCGGCCGAGGCGCCGATACGTCGACACGGTGAACCGCGCGGTCACCTCAAATCCGCCAGCGGCAGTCGCTTCAGCCGCGGCGGCCCGGATCTTTCCGGCATCGCTGTGGTGGGCGTTAGGTCCCATCATGACCAGCTGCACCATGTCCTCGGCGTCCAACTCCAGCGGCACCTGGAGCTGCACCGCGTCCACTTCCTCGAAGCCGTCGCCCAGGGTGCTGCCCAGCCGCTCCGCTTTGTCGGCATCCACGGCCAGCAGCGGTACCACGTCGCGCAGTTCGCCCAGGTGCCCGGGCGCTGCGGTGGCCACCACCAAATGGCCGCCGGGTTTCAGCACCCGAGCAAACTCCGCGGGATTTCGCGGCGCGAAGACATTGAGGATCAGGTCGGTGCTGCCAGCAGCCAGCGGAAACGGCTTCCACAGGTCCCAGACCACGCACAAGGCGTCCGGCAGGGCACGGGCAGCCCGGCGCAGGGCGAACTTGGACAGATCCAGCGCGAATGCCCGGCCATCCATCACACTTCGCAGCACGGCTTCAAGGTAGTAGCCGGTACCTGAACCGGCATCCAGCAGCACGGGTGCCTGCGTGCCGGCCAGGAGCGTGCCGGCGGTCGCCGCCAGTTGCCGGGCCAGCGGAGCGTAGTGTCCGGCGCCCAGGAACGCGTCGCGTGCGGCAACCATCTCGGCCGTGTCCGGAATAAAGCGGGTACCGCGGCCGGTGAGCATGTTGACGTAACCCTGCCGGGCGCCGTCGTACTGGTGGCCTGCCGCGCACCGCAGGCCTTGGGCCGGGACCCGCCCGGCGGCTTCCAGTTGTTCCCCGCAGACCGGGCAGAGCATCAGCGGGACCAGATCCAGGGGACGTACGGCGGAGGGCATGCTCCATCCTAGGCAGCGCGGTCAGCAGTGCGGCTGATTGGCTCCGGCCCGGCGATGAGACTAGGCTCACAAGGGTGAGATCTGAAGACATTGCTTTATTTAATTCGTTGTCCGGCCCAACACTCCATCCGGGCGGTAGCCGTGCGGCGGTGTCCGTCACCCATCCTGACTTTGCGTCGGACAGCTACGTAGGGCAATTGTGGGAAGTTCCGCTTGACGACGGCGGAGCGCCTCGCCGCCTGACCCGCGGCTTCAGGGACACCGCGCCGTGCTACTCGCCCGACGGCGGTTCGCTGGCCTTCCTGCGGGCGGCGGCACCGGGGGAGCGGCCGCAACTGATGGTGGTGGACAGCCGCGGCGGAGAGCCAGTGGCCGTCACCGATCAGAAGCTGGGGGTCTCCGCTTTCGTCTGGGCACCAGACTCCCGCCGCCTGGTCTTCGCCGCCCGCGTGCCGGCCCAAGGCCGGTACGGCACTTTGGACGGCGTGGGTCCCGGCGCGGAGGACGCCCGGCTGGTCACCGGCTACAAGTACCGGATGAACGGTGCCGGCTACACCGGCGACAAGCGCACCCACTTGTTCATGGTGGACGCGCCGGACCTGCAGGCGGAACCGGCGGTGGCGCCGGTAGGCCGGGCCCAGAAGGCCACCGAGGACGCCGGCGCAGAGTTTTCGGCGGTGGCCCCCGCACGGCAGCTCACCAGCGCCGACGCCGACCACGACAGCCCGGTCTTCAGCCCGGACGGGCGGACGCTGTACTTCGCCGCCGCGCTGCACAACAGCGCGGATGAAGATCTACGGCGCGACGTGTACGCCCTCGATCCTGAGGCCTCTGACGTGCAGCCACAGCTCCTGTCCAACCTGGCCGGCGAGGCCCTGGGCGCCGGTTCTCCTGCGCTCAGCAACGACGGCGACTGGCTGTTCTATCTGGGCAGTTCGATCGGCAACGGAACGGACTTCGTCGCCCGTAACACCGCACTTTATGCCGCCCCCGTGTCCGCTCCGCACGAGGTCCGGCGGCTGACCGATCCGGAAACGCTGGACCTGGCCGAGGGCGATCTGGTGCCCGCCGGGCCAGACTCGGTGCTGGCCGTGAACCGGCACCGCGGCTCCGCACAACTGTTGGAAGTATCGGCCACGGGCAGCATCACCGTCCTGGTCGACGGGCCACTGAATGTGTCGGCTGCTGCACACGCCGCGGGCCGAACGGTCGTCAGTTTTTCCGACGCCGGTACGGCAGGGGACGTGGGACTGGTCTCCGGCGCCGGCCTGTCCCGACTGACCGACTTCTCCGCAGCCCTGCGCAGCACCGGCCTTACCGAAGCCCGGGAAGAGGTCTTCGCGTCGGCCGACGGCTACCCGGTGCACGGCTGGGTGCTGCTGCCCGAGGGCGAGGGGCCGCATCCGGTGCTGCTGAACATCCACGGCGGGCCGTTTGCCCAGTACGGCTGGGAGGTGTTCGACGAGGCGCAGGTCTACGCCAAGGCGGGCTACGCCGTCGTGATGTGCAACCCGCGGGGATCCGCGGGCTACGGCCAGGCGCATGGCCGCGCCATCAAGGGTGCGATGGGGACCGTGGATATGGCCGATGTGCTGGCGTTCCTTGACGGCGCGGTGGCGAAGTACCCGCAGCTGGACGGAAGCCGGCAGGGCATCATGGGCGGTTCCTACGGCGGCTACCTGACCGCCTGGACGGTGTCCCAGGACCACCGGTTCGTCGCGGCCATCGTGGAGCGCGGTTATCTGGATCCGCCGTCGTTCGTCGGCTCCTCGGACATCGGCTGGTTCTTCTCGGATGAATACACCGGCACCGATCCGGAACAGGTCCGCGGCCAGAATCCCTTTGCCCAGCTGGACTCGGTGCGCACCCCGGTGTTCGTCATCCATTCCGAAGAAGACCTGCGCTGTCCGCTGGAGCAGGCCCAGCGCTATTACGTGGGGTTGAAACAGCGGGGCGTTCCCACCCAACTGCTGATCTTTCCCGGCGAGAATCACGAGCTCTCGCGTGCCGGCACCCCGTGGCACCGGAAGCAGCGCTTTGACGAAATCCTGCGCTGGTGGGCCGCCTACCTTCCCACCGAGCAGAACAACGACGGCGGCCTCACGGCAGCAGCCGGGGCGAAAGCAGCTGCTCCGGCGTAGGGTAAGCCGGTGCAGGCGCCGGCCTAGAAGTCTAGGCCGGCGCGCGCCCGTTCGACCGTTGGCTGTGCCCAGAAGCGCATGTACTCGGCATTGCCGCAGAGCGACCGGGGCAGCACCTTGTCCACATAGATGGTGCCGGCCAGGTGGTCGGTTTCATGCTGCACGATCCTGGCCGGCCAGCCGGTGAAGGTTTCCCGCCGGTGGCTGCCGTCGGGAAGGTCGTAGTCCAGCTCGACGCTACGGTGCCGTTCCACTACGCCTTGGAATCCGGTGAAGGACAGGCACCCCTCGTAGAAGGCGGCCGTTTCCTCGCCGACGGCGCGGTAGGACGGATTGATGATCGAAAAGTAGGGGAGCGGGGTGCGTTGACGGGCTTCGGCCACCTCGGGGTCCGCGGCGTAGCTGTCTTCGAGAACCGCGATCCGCAGCGGCACCCCGATTTGCGGAGCGGCCAGTCCGACGCCCGGGGCAGCCTGCATGGTCCGGCGCATCAGCTCCAACAACGCGGCCAGGTCCGCAGCGTCCAACTGCCCGTCGAACACCGCTGCCTGGCGCCGCAGCATCGGGTCGCCGATTTGCAGGATGGGGGCAGGTTCGCCGGAGGCGGTCAGTGCATGAACCAGATCACGCAGTTGCTCGGCAGAGTAGTCGGTCACAGCTGTCAGTGTAGGCGCTGGCACGCCGCCGCAACCGCAGGCGCCGGCCGGCGGAGGCCGTCAGCCTCACTGGCCGGCGGCCTGGCAAGCTGCGGTGATGAAGCGGTACACCGCGCGGTCAAAATCATGGCCGCCATTGAGCCGCAGGACGCCGTGGCGGTTCCCGGCCGCGATGCTGACCGGAATCCGGGTGCCCAGCTTGTCCTCGGCCATGGCATGCGGATCGCAACGAGTCGGCACCACCTGCAGGCTCACGCGAGATGCCGCATCAGCTCCGGCCACGCGGAGGTTCCTGGGCCAGGCATGTTTGCTGTCCTCGTCCAGCAGGGTGGTGGTGCCAAAGGATTCAATGACCATCGACTCTTTCCCGCCCGTCGGTCGGACGTCTATGCCGACCACTGCGGAGCGGCTGCCTGGCAGCACTTTTAGTGTCTGGTCAATCCGCAGCGCTGCCACCGAACCTGCAGCCTGCGCGATGCAGTCCTCCGAGTGGTTCCGGGAGAGCACGTTGTGCGGATCGTTGGCCCGGACTTCAACGGTGCTCAGCCCTGACCGCTCGCCGTCCATGGTCGCCGTTATCCGGTGCCCCGCAGCCTCATCCGCCGCTTGACCGGGCGAACACTGGGCCGGCGGCAGCTCAGCCGGCAGGCTGACAGTTGAACCGGCCGAGACCTTGGTGCCGCCGATACGCGTGGGCTTCCAGTCCGCTGCTCCGTCATACAGCGGTGAATGCAGCGTGGCTGAGGTCACCAGCACGGGATCAGGGGAAATGTTCGTGATCAGCAGGTTGACCACACGGTCCGTGTAGTGCGCGCGGCCCTGGTCAACGGCGGCCGATACCGGATGGTTAGCCGGCGGGGTGGCGGGGGACAGACCCCCGGGGGCGCCGGTACATCCGGAGGTCAAGACTGCCGCCGTCAACAGCAACACCGAACACTTCCGATTCCTTCGGCTGCCGTGACCCATGGCACTAAGGTAGTACCAACTCCGGGGGACTTGTCCCTGCCAGCAGCGAAAGGGCAACTTGTGGACGAACGACTCATGCTCCTTGACACCGCCTCGCTGTATTTCCGGGCCTTCCACGCACTGCCTGATTCGATCAAGTCCAAGGACGGAACACCGGTGAACGCCGTCCGCGGGTTGCTCGACATCATCGCCCGGCTGGTCACCGACTACCGGCCCACCCACCTGGTGGCCTGCTGGGACAACGACTGGCGTCCCGCGTGGCGGGTCGAACTGATTCCGACCTATAAACGCCATCGCGTTGCCTCGACCGTGCCCGGCGGCGTCGATGTTGAAGAGACTCCGCCGGGGCTGGTAGCCCAATTGCCCCTGATCCGCGAGGTGCTGGACGCGCTCGGCCTCGCCGTCGTCGGAGCTGACCAGCATGAGGCCGACGACGTGATCGGCAGCCTTGCAGCCCAAGCCCACGTTCCCGTCGATATCGTGACCGGAGACCGGGACCTGTTCCAGCTGGTGGACGACGAGCGGGACGTCCGGGTGATCTACACGGCCCGGGGCATGAGCAACCTTGAAGTCCTGACCGATGTGTCCGTGGTGCGCAAGTACGGTGTGCTGCCCGTGCAATACGCGGATTTCGCCACGCTGCGCGGCGACACCTCCGACGGCCTGCCAGGGGTGCCCGGCATTGGCGACAAGACGGCGGCCGGACTGCTGAAGGACCATGGCAGCCTGGACGGAATAGTTTCCGCCGCCGCTGATCCGGAGGCTCCGATGTCCGCGCGGTTCCGGGCGAAGATTGCCGAATCCGCCGACTACCTCAAGGTTGCGCCCACGGTGGTCAACGTGGTCCGGGACCTGTTCCTCGGGAGCGTTGACGGCCGGCTGCGGGCGCCCGACGATGACCAGGCGGAACGGCTTGACGGGCTGGCGAACGAGCTGAACATCAGCGGACCGCTGGGCCGCGCCCGCAAGGCGTTGGCGACGGCCGGCGAGGCCTCCGGCTGAAAGGCCCCGGCGGCCTGCCGCGGGCTGACGTCGCGGGCGCCGCAGGCGGCTTAGGCAAGCCGCCTGGGTTGGCCGCCGTCCGGAACGGGCAGGAATGAAGAAGCTCCGGCGACCCGGCCACGGCTAGCATTACCGTCATGGATATCGTCACCTTCGGAGACCCCAAAGGTGACCCAGCCTCACAGATGGAGACACGATGAGTACGGCCACGACGACGGACTCGCAGCCGCGGGCGCATGCCGCAGACAGCCACGACATGATCACCGTGCAGGGTGCGCGGGTGAACAACCTCAAGGACATCAGCGTTGCGATCCCGAAACGGCGCTTGACCGTCTTTACCGGAGTCTCCGGCTCGGGCAAGAGCTCGCTGGTGTTCGCCACCATCGCCGCCGAGTCCCAGCGCATGATCAACGAGACCTACAGCGCCTTCGTGCAGGGCTTCATGCCCACACTGGCCCGGCCCGAGGTGGACGTGCTCGAAGGGTTGACCACGGCAATCATCGTTGACCAGGAGCGGCTGGGCGCCAACCCGCGTTCCACCGTCGGCACGGTGACGGACGCCAACGCGATGCTGCGGATTCTGTTCAGCCGGCTGGGGGACCCGCACATCGGCTCGCCCAACGCGTATTCCTTCAACGTTCCGTCGGTCAAGGCCAGCGGTGCCATCACCGTGGAACGCGGTGGCAAGACCAAGGCCGAAAAGGCCACCTTCCACCGGCTCGGCGGCATGTGCCCGCACTGTGAGGGGATGGGCTCGGTGAGTGACTTTGATCTTACCGCGCTCTACGACGACACCAAATCGCTGTCCGAGGGCGCGCTGACCGTGCCGGGCTACAGCATGGATGGCTGGTACGGCCGGATCTTCAGCGGCGCGGGCTTGCCCATGGATAAGCCCATCGGCAAGTACAACAAGAAGGAGCTGCACCAGCTGCTCTACGCCGAACCGACCAAAATCAAGGTGGAGGGCATCAACCTTACCTATGAGGGGCTGATCCCCAAGATCCAGAAGTCGATGCTCTCCAAGGACCGTGAGGCGATGCAGCCCCACGTCCGGGCCTTCGTGGACCGGGCGATCACGTTCGCCACCTGCCCCGACTGCGGCGGCACCCGGCTGGCCAAGGAAGCCTTGTCGTCAAAGATCAGGGGCAAGAACATCGCCGACCTCTGCTCGATGCAGATCACCGACCTGGCGGACTGGGTCCGGGCGCTGGATGAGCCTTCGGTCGCGCCGCTGGTCACCGGGTTGCAGCACCTGCTCGACTCGTTCACCGAAATTGGCCTCGGCTATCTGTCCCTCGACCGGCCCTCGGGCACCTTGTCCGGGGGAGAGGCGCAGCGCACCAAAATGATCCGGCATCTCGGGTCGTCCCTCACTGACGTGACCTATGTCTTCGACGAGCCCACCATTGGTTTGCACCCGCACGACATTGAGCGGATGAACCAGCTGCTGCTGCAACTGCGGGACAAGGGCAACACCGTGCTGGTCGTGGAGCACAAGCCGGAGGCCATCGCGATTGCGGATCACGCGGTCGACCTGGGCCCGCGGGCCGGCACCGCAGGCGGAGAAGTCGTGTTCGAAGGCAGCGTGGACGGGCTGCGCGCCAGCGACACGCTGACTGGCCGGCACCTCGACGACCGCGCGGCCCTCAAAGCAACCGTCCGCGAGGCCAGCGGCGCCCTGGAGGTCCGCGGCGCCACCACGAACAACCTGCAGGGCGTTGACGTCGACATCCCGCTCGGGATTCTCTGTGTCCTCACCGGGGTGGCCGGGTCAGGTAAAAGCTCGCTGATCAACGGCTCGGTTGCCCGCCGCGACGGCGTGGTGGTGGTCGATCAGGGCGCCATCCGGGGTTCCCGGCGCAGCAACCCGGCAACCTACACCGGCCTGCTTGAGCCGATCCGGAAGGCGTTTGCCAAGGCCAATGGCGTCAAGCCGGCCCTCTTCAGCTCAAATTCGGAGGGCGCCTGCCCGGTGTGCAACGGTGCCGGGGTGATCTACACCGAACTCGGCATCATGGAGACCGTCGAGTCGACCTGCGAGGAATGCGAAGGCAAGCGCTTCCAGTCGGCAGTGTTGGAGTACACGCTGGGGGAGAAGAACATTGCGGAAGTGCTCGCGATGTCAGTGACTGAGGCCGAGGAGTTCTTCGGTTCCGGTGAGGCGCGCACCCCGGCGGCGCATAAGATCCTGGACCGGCTGGCGGACGTTGGCCTCGGTTACCTCACCTTGGGCCAGCCGCTCACCACCTTGTCCGGCGGAGAACGGCAGCGGCTCAAGCTGGCCACTCAGATGGCGGAGAAGGGCGACATCTACATCCTCGACGAGCCGACCACCGGACTCCATCTGGCCGACGTCGAGCAATTGCTCGGTCTGCTGGACAGGCTGGTGGATTCCGGGAAATCCGTCATCGTCATCGAGCACCACCAAGCAGTCATGGCCCATGCAGACAGGATTATCGACCTGGGGCCGGGTGCCGGCAATGAGGGCGGACGAATCGTCTTCGAAGGCACCCCAGCCGAGCTGGTTGCCGACCGTTCCACCTTGACCGGCAAGCATCTGGCGGCCTACGTCGGAGCCTGACTTTGCCGCAGCCGCTTTGCTGATCCTGCGCCAGGCCCGCCGGTTTGGCGCAGGATTATGTCAACCTAGACAGGCGGCAGGCCGTACCAGCAGCGAGAGCACGGGAGTCCTGTACTTATCTGCAAGCTCAGAGCCTTACCTGGAGGCTGCGACACGGAGCTCGCACGATAGACACCTGATCGGGTGACGCACAGTTACTGCCGAGCGTGCATGGCAGGCGCACAGGTGCTGTGCAGTCAGCGTCATCGGCGAATTTATCCACGGGCAACTGTCAGCCAGACAAACATTGCCGGCATGGTGACTGCGCGGCCAGGTCTCGGCACAGACGCATGCCGCTGGCCCGATGCGGGCCGATTTGATGCCAAGGCGTCGTGCAGAGAAAGCCGCCCGCAGTTGGCCACCAACGAGGTTCACCAGCGCTGGATGATTCAGCTGCCAGACCACCTTTCAGGCTCCCCGCCCGGCCCAATTCGTAACGCCGATAATCCACATTATGTCAACTAACCGCGAGGCAAGGAATGAGTATCGCAGATGCCGCTGAGGTGGTTGGCGCCTGGCCCGCTCCCCGAATCAGTCCCGATCTATCCTGCTTGTTCCTGGAGCTGGGCTCTCCACCAACCCCGCTCCACCATCCTTTCCGGATGTTCCTCGAGCCACACCCGCTAACTTCGGCATGTCCTTTTGAGGCTAAACCTGCCAGCATCGTCGGTGGCCACGCTGTCTAAAACTGCCAACATCCTCGGCGGCGCTGTGTCGACGCAGCCCGCTGCTGGACGATGCGTTTCGGCCTGACGGCAAGTGCGGGTCACTTGCAGGTCGCTGACAGTGTCGATATGCGGCGCCCGTCGTCCGCCTCGACGGCCTGGCTAAGCAGACTGCTCTACACGTTCGGCGAGTTGACGAATGACCGTGCCCCAGCCGTCATGGAATCCCAGCTGCTCATGCTGGTCCCGGTCGGCGGTGTTGCGGTGCATGGCGGTGGCCGTGTACTCGGTCCCCTCCGGGTGATCTTTCATGGTGATGACAGCGGTCAGGAAGGACGCTTCCGCCGGCCGCCATCCGGAGACGAGCGCGTCGGTGAAGACAATCCGCTCGAGCTCATCGATGGCGAGGAAGCAGCCGGTGATGTGCGGGCCAAACGCACCGCCATCCTCGCTGATTTCGGTGCGGAAGGCGCCGCCCGGCCTGAGGTTCATCTCCCGCACGCGGCAGACCTGTGGTGCGGGAACCCACCATTGCTCGAAGCTTGCGGGATCGGCCCAGGCATTCCAGATGGCGGAACGTGGAGCCTTGATGATGCGAGAGACGGTTAGGTCCAGCTCGGGATGAAGAGATGTGGTCATGCCGATGCTTCCTTATCTTGAGGCGTCATCTTGAGACGTCGTAACGAACTGCTCGAGACGGTCGGTGCGGGATTCCCAGATGCGTCGCTGCTCACTCAGCCACGCTTCTATGTCCTCAAACGATTTCGGCTCGAGGGTGCACACGCGCACTCGGCCTGTTTTACGGGTCGTGATCCACCCAGTGTCCTGGAGGTAGCGGATGTGCTTCATGAACGACGGCAGAGCCATGTCAAACGGCGCCGCCAGCTCGCTGATGCTCGCTGGCCCAGCCCCCAGCCGGCCTAGTACCGCTCGCCGGGTGGGATCGGCCAGGGCGTGAAAGACGCCGTCGAGCTCCCCTGAATACTGAGCCATACGGCTAAGTTACCGTTTCCGCAATGCTAAGCGCAAGGGCTAAGTTTCTGCACTGGATGTCTGAACCGGATATTCCCGCCTGGACAACACCGCACAGCCCCGGATTGCTGTCTGGAGCACCGCCAGCACAAGCGTCGGAGGCTGCTGCGTTCACTGACGGCGTAGCAGCATCCGGATTAGCGTCGGCCTGGAGACCGTTCCATCTTCACAGCAGTCGTACGCAAGGACTTCCATGGACACCAATGGAATGGGCCCGGACCGTTCCTCTGACAACGATCCGATGGACACCTACTCGGAGACAGTTATGCGTGTTGCCCAAATCGTCACCCCGCATGTTGCTGCGATCGACGTGAGGAACGGGCCCGGCAACAGGATCCCGGCCGGCAGCGGCTCCGCCGTAGTCTTCACCGCGGACGGCTTTATGTTGACGAACGCCCATGTGGTCGCGGGCGCAAAAGCGGGTTCTGCCGCGTTCGCCGACGGTGAGGTTACGGAAATCGAGATTGTCGGCGCCGACCTCTTGTCCGACCTGGCAGTCATTCGAGGCCTGTCGAACACGCCTTCGCCCGCCGAGCTGGGTGACGCCGAGTCGCTGCGGGTGGGACAGCTGGTCATTGCCGTGGGTAACCCGCTGGGCTTGGCCGGATCGGTCACCGCAGGCGTTGTCAGCGGGCTTGGACGTTCGATTCCCACCCGGTCCCGTCGTGGCCGGCACGTGATCGAAGACGTGATTCAAACCGATGCAGCACTGAACCCCGTCAATTCAGGCGGCGCCCTCGCCGACAGCCATGGACGCGTGGTCGGGATCAATACCGCCGTCGCCGGTACCGGTTTGGGATTGGCAGTCCCGATCAATGCGACTACGCGGCGCATCATCTCCGCACTCATGAGCGGCGGCCGGGTTAGACGCGCTTACCTTGGCCTGGTGAGCACACCGGTACGCCTTCCGGTGCACATGGCCCTACGTTCGGGGCAGCGGGACGCGCTGAGAGTAGTGGAAGTCATTGCCGGCTCCCCCGCCGAACGTGCCGGGATCAAGCAAGGCGATCTCGTGGTGGACGCCGGCCGGCGCCACGTCTCCAGCGCGGAAAGCCTGCAGAAGTTGCTCTTTGCCGACGCCATCGGCGTACCGTTTCCGATGACAGTCCTCAGGTCCGGTGCCTTGGTGGATGTCATAGCTTTGCCCGAGGAAATGTCAGAGGGCCTCTAGCCGCGGACGCCGAGGCACCTGCGCGGCCGGTTCCGGGAGGCTGGAGCTGTCAGTAGCTGCCGTTCCACACGGCCATGGCGGTCAGGACGAATCCAGTCACCGCGCCGATGACGGCAAGCCAGCCGGCTATGAGCATCGTGAGGTGCCTGGAGTGGTCCTGTGTCAGCCGTTCGCCGTGGGGGTGCGAGAGCACGATGGAATCCGCGGCCAACAGGAAGACCACCAGTCCCACGAGAGCCACGCTCCACGCGAAAAATTCCAGCCAATGCACTAATGGACCAACCGGAGTAAACATACCTACGGTATACGCCCGCGATTCGTCGGCCACAAGGCCTAGGGCCCGACACCGGCCTCCGCCGCCACCGACAGGACCCGCCATGCCCTGCAGGCAAGAGACTAACCAGCGAAGATGGACGGTTGCCGCCCTGTCCACGGCATCGCCTGCTCCAGCTCAGCCGCCACCTGCAGCAGAAGGTCCTCGCCGCCCATGGGCGCCACGAGTTGCACGCCGATAGGGAGCCCCTCCCGGCTCTCCGCCAACGGCAGGCTGATGGCTGGATGTCCGGAAACATTAAAGACAGCAGTAAATGGCCCGTAATCAAAAAGCTTGCGCAGCCAGGCCCGAACGTCGCCCTCGGGGTCGTCGTAGTCGAGCGTGCCGTGGCGAAGCGGCAGTTGGGCGAGCGTCGGTGTGACCAAAAGGTCGTGGACCTCAAAGAACCGGTCAACTGCTGCCGTGATCCGCCGCTGGGCCTGGGTTGCAGCGTGTAGCGCGCCCGCGTCGGCTGCCGACGCCTCGACCAGCACCAGCCTCGAGACTGCTTCCAGCAGGGACGCGTCGACCGGCCGGGGAGCCGACAACATCGCACGGCCGGCGGCATAAATAGCCAACATTTCGCCCTCAACGATGTCTTCGCTGTCCAGTCTGGGCTTTCCCGGCACGAGGGAATGCCCGATCCACTCCAGCATCTCCGCAGCAGCCACTGCTGCGGCTGCCACTTGATGGTCGACGGCGGTGGCATTCCACGGCTCGGTGCTGATGCCTATCTTCAGTCGGCGGGGGGCGCGGGAGATGGCGGTGACATAGCGTCCGCTCCCCCACGCTGGCTCCCCCGGAAGGGACAGGCCCACGGCATCCAGCAGTTGCGCCGTGTCGCGGACGGATTTGGTCACCGCGAATTCGACGGCGGGTTCCTGCGCCGACGCACTCAGCGTCGCGGTGCGGGGTGTCCGGCCCCGGCTCGGTTTCAGGCCGATCACTCCGCAGCTAGCGGCCGGAATCCTGAGCGAGCCCGCACCGTCGTTGCCATGCGCCAGAGGGACCGCACCGGCAGCGACCAGTGCAGCAGCACCGCCGCTGGACCCTCCCACGCCCCTGTCCAGCGCCCACGGATTCCGTGTGATGCCGTACCGCCGAGATTCGGTGGCAAAGCTCGCTCCGGGGCAGTTGTTTGGCCCAGGGCCGCCAGTCCTGCCGAACGGAAGCCGGTCATCAACTGGTGGTCCTGGGTGGCAACGGCGCCTCGGATCGCCCGGCTGCCCAGGCTGAAGGGCATGCCGCGGGCAAAGGGAGAGCTGTCCTTGATGAGGAGAGGCACTCCCGCTAAGCAGCCGTCGGCGTCGTACTCCTGCGGCTCGTCGAGCAGCGGCAAGGTTAAGGCGTTGAGGTCCGGATTGACGGACTCGACTGCGGCGCGTGCGCACTCCACAATCTCATCGGCCGTTAGTTCGCCGCGGAGCATCAATTCCCGGAGTCCCACGGCGTCGAGCAGGGCGTACTCGTAAGGCTCCAGAGCTACTCCTGAAGGTGCATTGGCAACGGGCTATCAGGTCATCAGCCTACCGGTGTCGGTACCCGCCGCCGCAGCCGTTGCCACCGCGGACCCTGTTACCCGGCGTCGTAAGCGCGCTGGAGTTCGTCAATATCGATCTTCTTCATCTGAAGCATCGCTTCCATCGCGCGCTGGGCCTTTTGCGGATCCGGTCCGCCGATCAGCCGTGGCAGAGCCGAAGGAATGATTTGCCAGGACAATCCGTACTTGTCCTTGAGCCAACCGCATTGACTTTCGACGCCGCCGTCTGCGGTCAAGGCATCCCAGAGCCGGTCGACTTCGGCCTGGTCCTCACAGTCCACCTGCATCGACACGGCCTCGTTGAAGGTGAACTGCGCTCCCCCGTTCAGCGCAGTGAAAGACTGACCGTCCAGTTCGAACTCTACGGTTAAGACCTGCCCTTCCGTTCCGGGGCCGCTCTCGCCGTAATGCGTCACGTCGAGAATGTTCGAGTTCTTGAACAACTGGACGTAGAACTGCGCCGCTTCTTCGGCTTCACCGTCAAACCAGAGGCACGGTGTGATCTTCTGCATGATGGGCTCCTCCCCCTGTCCTGGACGTACCTCGCTGGACGCACCACTTGTGTTACGCGTACCAGAACCAACCGACCGGCGCCCACGAGTCGGGCACTTCGTGACCGCTGAAGGAACCGCATCTGCTGCAGCTGTAGCTAGCGGTTGCCGGTATCCGCTGGCCGCCCGGAAGCAGGCGCAACGGAGTGAATTCCTCGACGATGAGAAATTGGTCTGTGCCGCAGGATTGGCAGTCTGGCGCATTCGGGACGTCCGGGCTGGACTGGGCGGAACGCCCGCCGGTAGTCAACGTCATGTCGGCCTCCCGGTTCAGCCCGCGACGCCGGCCATGGCCAAGCCTGCCGCCGCCCCGCTGCCGGGCGGATCGATGACCCGCAGGCGGCAAGCCTCCCCAGCCGGGTCCACATAGCCGGGCAAATGCTCGCTCTGGCTGCAGTTGTGCAACTCCTCAAGTGCTGCAGCTTCAATGCGAGCGTGCTGCAGGTTGATGATGACGCCCAAACCGGAAGCCAACGCACTAGTGCGCCGGACCAGCGAGTAAAGCGCCACGATGTTTCGGGTTGTCACATGTCCGCGCACTTCAATCTGGGCGGATTCCCTGTCCATGTCCACACGAACGACCACACGCAATTTGGGATCCATAGTCAGTCCCCTCAAGAGTTCCCCATGGCCGCTCCTTGACCGAAGACCATCATAGGAGGGGGATGTGACGTGAGCAACAAAACCCATAGAATATTTCGGAATGGACGAAACGCGGGCCCCAAAGCCCACCGGCTGATGGCCCGCCCTCCGGAGGTGGCTGCCATGGGTGAGGCCGGTTCAGAGGCACAGCTAGTCGACACGGTGCAAGACGCCCTGCTCAACAGTGACGATCTGCAGGACTTCCTCGATCAACTCGCCGAGCACGCCGCCACGGCTATTGAAACAGGCGGCCACACTGCCTGTAGCGCGTTGGTGCTCCGCGGCCGCCAAGAACGCACGGTGTCTGCTGTAACCGGGCCGATCCTCTGGGCGGAATACCAGGCTGGTTACGACGACGGTCCCGGACTGAGTGCCCTGCGGACCGGAACCGCGGTACTGGTGCACGACGTCTCGGCGGAGACACGGTGGAATGCATTGATGGCGGACGCGTCGGCCGCCGGGATCGGCTCCATCCTGGCAGTACCGCTGCGCGTGGACGTCGGCGGCTTGGGCGCCGTCTTGTCCTTCTATGACCGCGAAGGGTACGGCTTCGACGACCGTTCTGTTGCTGCGGCCGCCAACTTTGCACGTATCGCGGCCAAACCCCTCCTGCTTGCGGAACGGCTGGACCGGATGGTCCAGCGAACCGCGCATCTGGTGGCGGCCCTGGAATCCCGCACCACCATCAACCTCGCCGCCGGCATCGTGATGGGTCAGAATTCGTGCAGCCAGCTTCAGGCCATGGAGATTCTGCGCCGTGCGTCAAACGCACGCAACGTCAAACTTCGAGACGTTGCTCAAGGCATCGTCGAGCCGCTGGCCGGCGCTGCGGCCACGCGCTTCGACGACTGACCGGCTATTGCCCGCTCATCGCACCAGCACCGCAATGCCGGTGGCTGCCGCGGCCCAGAGTACGCTCGCGAACGTGCCGAGGATGAATCGCTCGGCTGCCCCGGACTGGCCGAGCTCTGAGTACCGGCCCAAGCCCTTCACCGCCAGGACAACAGCCAGGCCTTCCGGCCAGTCGGCCAACAGCGTCGAAGCAATGGCTGTCCGCTCGAGCACTCCGATCCAGGCGCCTCCGCGCAGAACCGGAGACTCCTCCGGGTCGCTGTGGTTCTCCGGGTGGGAGGCGTTGAAGGACAACCGCAGGATGGTGACTGTGGCAGGGCCGCCGCCGATCGCGGCCGCCGCCACGCCCAAGGCATAGGCGACTGGCCCCAGCCCGCCCTGCCCCAGCACCGCCAGCAGCGCCGCGACCCCCAGCAGCAGCAGCGAGAGGCCGCTGGCAGCGTAGAGCCAGCGGTTACCCGCTCCCTGGAACCGCTCAAAGTACATTGGACCGGCCACGGCAGCAGCCACGCAGAGCACCACGAGTGCCACAGCGCTCATCGATCGGCTCCTTCCAGCAGTGCCAGTGCCACCGTTTGCCCCCGGCGCCACTCGTGCCAAAGTCCACTATGCAGCCTGCTTGAGACAGCTTGCTGCGTGATGCCCAGCCGTTCGGCGATTTGCTGCTGGGTGAGTCCTTGATCACTGAGCTCCCCGGCTTCGCGCGCCTCCTTACTGCGCTTGCGTGCCACGGATACCAGCAACTGCAGCACTGCTTCCGCATGCCCGGCTTCCGTTCGGGCACCAGAGACGGCGATGTTCCCCGGGGCGGTCTTGGCTGCGGTTACCGCTTCCCGCGCACGCTCGAACGCCTGACCCGAGCCTGCCCGCGTGGACTCCGGCAGCGGGTCATCCACGGTGCCGATGCCGATGCCGACGCTCCAGTTGTTGCTGGTGGCCAAATCCAACGCGATTCCCCCCGCCACCGAGGCGTCGGCAATGACTGCCTGCATCTCATCCCCGGCAGTGCGTTCGAACCTGCGGAGCAGCGGGCGGGCGGAATCGGAGTTCAGGACGTCAACTGCGTCCTCCACCAGATCCTCGCGGCTTCGGGACCGACGCTGGTCAACCGTCAGCACAAACATACAACCCTGCTTCCTTGTAATTATTCTCACAACTATGCAGGGTTGTGTAGAGGACCGCAAGCCGACGCCGCTATTCCCCCGGCTCGTGGCTGACGAGACCCACCAGGTTGCCTTCCGAATCACGGACAAAAGCCATCCATTCGTCCGTTCCGGCCGGCCCCAAGGCATCATCCTCATGCCGGAAGATCACGTGCGGCTCCTCGACTACCGTGATTCCGTGCCGGCGCAGTTCCTCCACCCGGTTCCTGACCGAATCCACCTGCAGGTACAACAGCGCCGCCGGCGCTCCAACCTCCAACAGCAGCCGGACGCCGTCGAGATCGAAGAACACCAACCCCGGCGGATTAAAGACGCCGGCTGGCGGATACCCGAATAATTCGGTGTAGAAAGCAGTTGCTCGGTCCAGGTCTTGCACGCCCAAAGCAACCTGCGCCAGCTTCATGCTTCCTCTCCCCTCGGTCGCTTCGGTTCCGCACTCTGGCCTAGCCGAATCGTACGCCCGCCCGCGGCCGATAGTCTGGAGTGGTGACTGAAACTTCCCCTCGGCTTCACGCTGGCCTGCCGCTGGCTGCAGGGTCGCTGGCCCTGGATCTGGCGGCCATCGTTCTGTTTGCGGCAGCCGGCCGAAACACGCATGAACACGGCCTTGCCGTCGTCGGCATTCTCCTGACCGCAGCCCCGTTCCTGATCGGGGCACTGATTGGCTGGGCGGTTGTGCGCGGCTGGCGCCGGCCGATCGCGCTCTGGCCCACCGGGGTTGCGGTCTGGCTGGCAGCAGTGGTCCTGGGTCTTGCCCTGCGGGGCCTGGCAGGAGGTGGGCTCGCAGTGTCGTTCCAGATCGTGACGTTCCTGGTGCTCGGCGCGCTGCTGCTGGGCTGGCGCGCGCTGGCGACACTGTTCATCAAACTACGCTTCCGTCGGCGGGTGGAATAACCTCGGTGATAGGAAAGATTCCGTTCCAGCAGAAAGGCAGTGCAGTGGCTACAGCATTCGTTCTCATCCGGACCGATGCAACCCGGATCCCGGAGTGCGCGCAGGAAATCTCCGAGATCGAGGGCATCAGCGAGGTCTACTCGGTCACCGGCGAATGGGACTTGATCGCTGTGGCCCGTGTAGCCAAGCACGACGACCTGGCCGACGTGATCGCCGACCGCCTCTCGAAGGTCAAGGGCGTACAGGCCACCACAACGCACATCGCCTTCCGTGCCTATTCAAAGCATGATCTGGATGCCGCTTTCTCGCTGGGATTCGAGTAGGGCAGCCAGCGGCGGAAGTGCCCCGGATGCCAGTTCATGGGAACTGGCACCCGGGGCACTTCGCTTTAAGCGGTCGGCCGCTTAACCTGCCGCCAGTAATCGGCAGCAGCAGTCATCAGCGCGTAGCATCGATCCAACGCTGCAAGGCCCCGGCCGCAGCACCGCTGTCGATGGCCGCGTTGGCGCGCGCCAAGCCGTCCGCCAGCCGTTCCAGCAGCGGTGCGTCCGCGGACATGTCATTGGCTACCAGCGCTGCCGCAGCATTCAGGACGACGGCGTCCCGCACCGGCCCCTTGTCGCCGGCCAGGACGCGGCGCACCACCTCGGCGTTCGCAGCCGCATCGCCGCCGCGCAGGTCGTCCAGTGTGGCCCGAGCGACGCCCAGGTCCAAGGGATCCAAGTCATACTGCGTGACGGCGCCGTCACGGACTTCCCACACCGATGAAGGACCCGTCGTGGTCAGCTCGTCCAGCCCGTCCCCGCCGCGGAATACCAGCGCGCGGATGCCGCGGGCAGCCAGCACGCCGGCAATCAGCGGCGCCAGCCGGGCGTCAGCAACGCCGATGGCGGCCGCCGTGGGGTTTGCCGGATTGGTCATCGGTCCCATGAAGTTGAAGGCCGTGGCCACTCCAAGTTCTCCGCGGACAGCGCCCGCGTAGCGCATGGACGGATGGAAGACCTGGGCAAAGCAGAAGGTGATGCCGGCGTCGACGGCTGTTTGCGCCACCCGCTCCACGGGGAGGTCAAGACGGACTCCCAGGGCTTCAATCACATCGGCTGAACCGGAGGACGACGACGCCGCCCGGTTCCCGTGCTTGACGATCCGGGCGCCGGCCCCAGCGCACACCAAGGCGGCCATGGAAGAAATGTTGACGGTGTTCTGCCGGTCTCCGCCCGTGCCGACAATGTCCAGCTTCTCGCCGGGAATGTCGATCGGCCGCGCGTTGCCGACCATGGCCTCCACCAGCCCTGTCAGTTCGTCGACGGTCTCGCCCTTCGCGCGCAACGCGACCAGGAAGCCCGCCATCTGCGCATCGGTGGCCGCGCCGGACATGATGGCATTCATCGCCCACTCCGTTTGAGCGGACGTAAGGTCCTGCCGCGAGATCAGGGCTGAAATCAGTTCCGGCCAGGTGGGTGTGTTCTGAGCGTTCGGTTCCGTCGTCACTTCACTAGGTTATCTACGTTTTGTAGAAACTTCCGGATTGTTAACTTCCGCGCCGTTCCGCGGAATACCGCGGGTTGGGAACCCAAACGCCGCGCCGCGCGTTCGGATGCATTGGTGAACTAGGCGGATTTATAGACATAATGGCCTTGTGACAACTGCAACCCACGCCCCCAGCACCCCGGCGCATCCAACGCTGAACCGCCCCAATCTGGTTTCTGTCGGAACCGTTGTGTGGCTCTCCAGCGAGCTGATGTTCTTTGCCGGTCTTTTCGCCATGTACTTCACCCTCCGCGCCACTTCCGGCGAGATGTGGGCGATTGAAACCGAAAAGTTGAACGTTCCATTCGCGCTGGCCAACACCATCGTCCTGGTGTCCAGCTCCTTCACCTGCCAGTACGGCGTCTTCGCCGCAGAGCGCCTGCAGGCCCGCCGCACCGGCGGTCTCCTCAATGTCGCCAGGTGGGGCATGGTCGAGTGGTTCCTCTTGACGTTCTTCCTCGGTGCCGTCTTCGTCTCCGTCCAGGCCTACGAATACGCGATGCTCGTCTCCGAGGGAGTCTCGCTGTCCTCCAACGCCTACGGGTCAGCGTTCTACATCACTACCGGCTTCCACGGCCTTCACGTCACTGGCGGGCTCATCGCCTTCCTGCTGATCATCGGCCGCGCCTATGTCGCTAAGAAGTTCGGTCACTTCGAAGCCACATCCGCCATCGTCACGTCGTACTACTGGCACTTCGTCGACGTCGTGTGGATCGCTCTCTTCATCATCATCTACTTCCTGAAGTAGACGGCCAGGGCCCGCATCGTGCAGGCTCACCCCGGCCGAACATCTACGCACACGCACCGCAGAGTTAGGAACCATCAAGTGAAGGCACTCTCCCAGAGGCGACGACACCCCCTGGCGGCCGTTGCCCTGTTGCTCTTGGGATTGCTGGTCACCGGCGGCTTGTACGCCGTTGCTGGCAATGTCAACGAGGCCAAGGCCCAGACCACCAACTTTTCCGCGCAGGACATCGAAGAGGGCGAAAAGCTCTTCGTGGCCAACTGCGCAACTTGTCACGGAATTGGTGCAGTCGGGGCCCCGGAGGGTGCACACGGCAACCAGGCAGGCCCGGCCCTGATCGGTGTTGGCGCTGCCGCTGTCGACTTCCAGGTGGGAACCGGCCGCATGCCGATGCAGATGTCCGGCCCGCAGGCGCAGGTCAAGCCGAACCAGTTCGACGAAGAGCAGACCAGGCAGCTGGCTGCGTACGTGGCATCCCTCGGCACAGGTCCGGCCATCCCGGACGAAGACATTCTCGATGTCTCCAAGGGAGATCCCGCCGCCGGCGGCGAGATCTTCCGCGTCAACTGCGCCATGTGCCACAACGCTTCCGCCGCTGGCGGCGCCCTGACACGCGGCAAGTTCGCCCCCGCCCTGGCCGGCGTCAGCGAAGCACACATTTACGAAGCCATGGCCACCGGCCCCCAGAACATGCCGGTGTTCAACGACGCGAACATCTCCCCCGAGGAGAAGCGCGATGTCATCGCCTTCCTGAAGACGATTGAAGAACAGGGCACCCCGGGTGGCTTCTCGCTCGGCTCGCTCGGTCCGGTATCCGAGGGCCTGCTGATGTGGACTGCCGGATTGGGTGTCGTCATTGCGTTCACCATCTGGCTGACCCAGCGGTCTTCATAACCTTCGCTTCCGGCGGCCTGCAAAGGCCGCCGCAGAAGCGTCACCAGTCATTATGTTTTTGAACTATTTACAGAAGGATGAGAGGGATCATGGGCGACCATAGTCACGGCAGTCCGAGCACCTCGGGCACCGTTGCTACGGCTGGTCAGAGCGACGTGGAGAAGTTTCAGGATCCTGGACTTCCCCCGCACCGCCCGCGCCGTGCCGACAAAGATCCCCGGGCGGAAAAGCGCGCCGAACGCCAGGTTGCGATACTCTTCGTAATCTCCATCATTGGCACCGTACTTTTCTTCGTCGGGTACTTTGGCATCCGTTTGGATGACACCATCGCAACGCTGCGTTTTCAGAACTTCACCTTGGGCATGGGCACGGCCTTCGCGATGCTGGGCATCGGCGTCGGCATTGTCCACTGGGCCAAGACCCTCATGCCTGACCACGAAATCGTGGAAGAGCGCCACGAGGTCCGCACCGAAGAGGACCGCCGGGACGCAGAACAAATCATCGGCCAGGTCCTCGACGAATCGGGCATCTCCCGCCGTCCGCTGATCCGCAACACGCTGATCGGCGCCGGTGTGCTGGCCATCCTGCCTGCCATCGGAATCTTCCGCGACCTCTCCAAGGACCTGAATCCGGACGTGCTGCGGCACACCATGTGGGATGCCGGCGTCCGTCTGACCCGCGACCCCAGCGGCACCCCGATCAAGGCCTCGGATGTCACCATCGGTTCCGCCTTCCACGTTATCCCGGAAGGGCTGAACGAAGCCGAGCACAAGCTTGAGGAGAAGGCCAAGGCCGTTGTCCTCTTGATGCGCCTGAACCCCGATGAGCTGCATGTCTCCCCCGGTCGTGAAGACTGGAACTACAACGGCATCGTTGCTTACTCGAAGATCTGCACCCACGTTGGATGCCCGGTGGCGCTGTACGAACAGCACACGCACCACCTGCTCTGCCCTTGCCACCAGTCGACCTTCGACCTGACGCAGGAATGCAAGGTGATCTTCGGCCCCGCCGCTCACGCCTTGCCCCAGCTTCCGATCAGCGTTGACGACGAGGGCTACCTGGTCGCGACCAGCGACTTCCATGAACCTGTTGGACCGAGCTACTGGGAGCGTGGCTAAGCATGAGCGCTTCAACTGATACTTACGCACCCAAGACGCGGGTCGGACGGATCACCAACTTCGTCGACACCCGCGTGGGCGGCTCCTCGATCGTCAAGGAATTCGGACGCAAGATCTTCCCGGACCACTGGTCCTTCATGTTCGGCGAAGTCGCGCTGTATTCGTTCGTCATCCTGCTGCTCTCCGGCACGTTCCTGACGTTCTTCTTTGACCCGTCGATGGCGGAGACGCACTACGACGGACCGTACGTCCCGCTCAAGGGCGTCGAGATGTCCGTCGCGTACCAGTCCACCTTGCAGATCTCCTTCGAGGTCCGCGGCGGTCTCTTCATGCGCCAGCTGCACCACTGGTCGGCACTGCTGTTCGTCGCCTCGGTATCCTTCCACATGCTGCGCGTCTTCTTCACCGGCGCTTTCCGCCGGCCGCGCGAGCTGAACTGGGTTGTCGGCTGCGTCCTGCTGATTCTGGCCCTGGCTGCCGGCTTCACCGGATACTCGCTGCCCGACGATCTGCTCTCCGGTAACGGCCTGCGCATTATCGACGGCGTGATCAAGGGAATTCCGCTCGTTGGTACCTACATCTCCCTGCTGCTCTTCGGCGGTGAGTTCCCGGGTACCGACATCGTGGGACGCCTCTACGTGCTCCACATCCTGCTGGTCCCGGCCCTCATCCTGCTGATGATCGCCATCCACTTGTTCATGGTCGTGGTGCACAAGCACACCCAGTACCCCGGCCCGGGCCGTACCGAGTCCAACGTCGTCGGTTTCCCGGTCGGCCCGGTCTACGCGGCCAAGGCAGGCGGCTTCTTCTTCGTAGTGTTCGGCATCCTGGCGGTCATTGCGGCCAACTTCCAGATCCTGGCGATCTGGGACTACGGACCCTACGACCCCTCCCCCGTCTCGGCCGGTACCCAGCCTGACTGGTACATCGGCTGGGTGGATGGCGCGCTGCGCCTGATGCCGGGTGTGGGCGAGTTCGTCATCTTCGGTCGGACCGTCTCGCTGAACGTGCTGCTCCCGGCTCTCGTGCCGGCCGGCATCCTGTTCACCCTGATGTTCGCTTGGCCGTGGATCGAACGCTGGGTCACCAAGGACAACCGCGAGCACCACATCCTGGACCGCCCGCGCAACGCCCCGTTCCGCACCGGCATCGGTGTTGCAGGCGTCGTGTTCTACTGTGTGATGTGGGCTGCTGCCAGCTCGGACCTGATCGCCACGCACTTCCACGTGTCGCTGAACGACGTGACCTACTGGCTGCGCGCGCTGTTCTTCCTGGGCCCGATCCTCGGCTTCATCATCACGCGTCGCATCTGCCTTGCACTGCAGCGCAAGGACCGCGAGATCGCACTGCATGGCCGGGAGACCGGACGCATCGTCCGCCTGCCGCACGGCGAGTTCATCGAGGTCCACGAGCCGCTGAACGACTACAAGCTGTACCGCCTGGTCAACTTCGAGTCGCCTGAGGTACTACCGGCTCAGCCGAACAAGGCCGGCCACATCAAGCGCACTGAAAAGCTGCGCGGTGCCCTGTCCCGGTTCTTCTTCGAGGATCGCGTGGCACCGGTAACCCCGGCCGAGCTGGAGGCTGCCCACAGCCACCATGCCGAGGTTGAGGCCCCTGCCGAAAAGGCGGAAGTCAGCGGCCGCTAAAGTACCGTCTGCATGAGAATGGCCCCGGACTGAGTCCGGGGCCATTCTTGTGTCTATGCCGGGAACGTTTTTCAGCACCTCCCCCATTGGCTGAAAGTACCGTGGCACGGCGTTCTAGGCCCCTCTGGGCCCCCTAATACCTCTTCACGTTGTAGGAACGCGGCGCGCGTCCACCAGGCCGTTGCAGCGGCACCCAGAGCTTGTAGCGGTCCGCCCTGTAGTACGAGATGGAAAAGTCCACCATCGTCTTGGACACGTAGGCATGCCGCTGGATTTTCAAGAGCGGCGAGCCGATGTCCACATTCAGCAGGCGGGCGATGGAGGGCTGCGCCGCGGTGGCCTCGATGGTGTCCTCGCCCCACTCCATGATCAGGCCATAGCGTTCGCTCAGAACGTTGTACAGCGACGACGGGGGGCCCTCGTCCAGGATGCCCGGCACCCGTTGGGCGGGGATGAAGTTTTCGTCCACGCTCATGGGCTCGGCATCGGCCAGCAGCTGACGGCGGAAACGCACCACCGGCTGGCCCTCCTCGATCTGGAGTTCGCGGGCAACCAGCGGCGTGGCGCCGATCTGCTCAAAGCTGAGCACCCGCGCGTCCGGGACCATCCCGCGGCGCTGCATCTCTTCCGTGTACGAGGTGAGCTTGACCTGCAGGTCCAGCTTGGGCTGGCGTACAAACGTCCCCAGGCCGACGATGCGCTCGAGTACCTGCTCGGCTACGAGCGAGTCGATTGCTTGCCGTACGGTCATCCTCGCAACGCCGAAGCGCTCGGTCAGATCCCGCTCCGATGGGAAGGCGCTGCCGGGTTCGCAGCGTTCCTGGGCATGACGGCGCAGGATGTCCCGCAGCTGAACATGCTTCGCAGTGCGAGAGGTAACGTCGATCTCGCCCTCGATCGCAGCCGAACTGATGGACATGCGGCCTCCTGCACAGGTGATGGGGTCGAAGCCATTCTATCCCGGTCTAGACCAGCCATGCGGCAGCGCGGGAGGATCCCGGGCATGCGAAAGGGCCCGGAACCAAGCGGTTCCGGGCCCTTCAGGTGGTGCTATGCGCCTAGTGGGCGTGATCTCCACGGCTGTACTCGTAGACCCATCCAATGATGGCTACGGTGGTGAGGCCGAGGGAAATGTAGACGATCCACCAGCCGACTGCCAGACCCATGAAGCCGGAAGCGGCCCCAAGGCCCAAGACCAGCGGCCACCAGCTCCACGGGCTGAACATGCCCTGTTCGCCGGCACCCTCATGGATTTCGGCGTCTACCCGGTCCTCGGGACGGGGTCCGACACGCCGAGCCGTGAACCAGAGGTAGCCGCCGATCATCAGCGACAGTCCGGCCGTCAACCACAGCGCCAGGTAACCGACTGGTTCGTGCCACTGACCCATGAAGCCGTAAACCGTGCCAACAATGGCGAAGAACGGCGCAAGCGCGATGAATAGCCAGGCTTCAATCTTCACAGTTATGCATCCTTCTGGTCAGCGGGACCGGCCAGCTGGGCCGCCGGCACCGGAGTCGTCGGGGTGTGCCGCGGTGCGAGCTCCGGGTGGTGCAGGTCCAGCGCCGGGCGCTCCGACCGGATCCGGGGCAGCGAGGTGAAGTTGTGCCGCGGCGGCGGGCAAGAGGTGGCCCACTCCAGCGAGGCACCGAAGCCCCAGGGGTCGTCAACTTCGACCTTCTTGCCGTTGCGCCAGGTGATGTACACGTTCCAGAAGAACGGGATCATCGAAGCGCCCAGCACGAACGAAGCGATGGTGGAGAACTGGTTCATTGCGGTGAACCCGTCTTCCGGCATGTAGTCCGCGTAGCGGCGGGGCATGCCCTCAACACCAAGCCAGTGCTGGATCAGGAAGGTGCCGTGGAAGCCGAGGAACAGCATCCAGAAGTGGATCTTGCCCAGGCGCTCGTTGAGCATCTTGCCGGTCCACTTGGGCCACCAGAAGTAGAAGCCTGCAAACATGGCGAACACAACGGTACCGAAGACCACGTAGTGGAAGTGCGCCACCACGAAGTAGGTGTCGGAGACGTGGAAGTCCAGCGGCGGCGAAGCCAGGATGATGCCGGTCAGGCCACCGAACAGGAAGGTAGCCAGGAAGCCCAGGCTCCACAGCATCGGTGTTTCGAACGTGATCGATCCGCGCCACATGGTGCCGATCCAGTTGAAGAACTTCACGCCGGTGGGGACCGCAATGAGCATGGTCATGAAGGCGAAGAACGGCAGCAGGACCGATCCGGTGACGTACATGTGGTGTGCCCACACCGTCACGGACAGGGCAGCAATCGCGATGGTCGCGTAGACCAGGCCCTTGTACCCGAAGATCGGTTTGCGGCTGAACACCGGGAAGATCTCGGACACGATGCCGAAGAACGGCAGGGCGATGATGTACACCTCGGGGTGGCCGAAGAACCAGAACAGGTGCTGCCAGAGGATGGCGCCGCCGTTTTCCGGGTTGAAGATATGTGCACCGAACCGTCGGTCAGCACCAAGCGCGAACAGGGCGGAGGCCAGCGGCGGGAACGCCATCATGACCAGGATGCCGGTGACCAGCGTGTTCCAGGTGAAGATCGGCATCCGCCACATGGTCAGGCCCGGGGCCCGCATGGTGATGATGGTGGTGATGAAGTTGACCGAGCCAAGGATCGTGCCGAAGCCGGACAGTGCCAGGCCGAACACCCATAGGTCTCCGCCCACGCCGGGCGAGAACGTGGTGTTGGACAACGGTGCGTAAGCGAACCAGCCGAAGGAGGCTGCGCCCTGCGGGGTGATGAAGCCGGCAACGGCGATGACGCTGCCGAACAGGAAGAACCAGAAGGCCAGCGCGTTCAATCGCGGGAAAGCAACGTCTGGGGCGCCGATCTGCAGCGGCATGATGACGTTGGCGAAGCCGGCGAACAGCGGGGTGGCGAACATCAGCAGCATCACCGTGCCGTGCATGGTGAAGAGCTGGTTGTACTGTTCCTTGGTCTGCAGGATCTGCATGCCCGGTTCGAACAGTTCAGCACGGATGACCAGGGCCATCACGCCGCCGAGGCAGAAGAAAATGAACGACGTGATCAGGTACATGTACCCGATGGTCTTGTGGTCCGTGGAGGTGATCCAGTTGACGACGATGCGCCCCTTGGACCGCGGGACGACGCGCGGAGCTACCGTGGTACCCCGGTCGTCAGCTGTGTATTCGTACGTTGACACTTGTGGCCCTCGCTCCTTTACTTCGACGCTTCAGCGTAGGGGTTGCGGTCGTACTCTTCGCCGATCTGGCCGTCCTTGAGCCGTGCCATCTGCGCCTCGAACTCAGCCTCGGAGACCACAGCGACGCGGAAGAGCATTTCGGAGTGGAATTCGCCGCAAAGCTCGGCGCACTTGCCGTCGTAGATACCCTCACGGGTCGGGGTGAAGTTCAGGTAGTTGGTCTTGCCCGGGACCATGTCCACCTTCTGAAGGAAGGCGGGAACCCAGAACGAATGGATGACGTCGCGGGAGTTGATCTCCAGCTCCACGCTCTTGTTCACCGGCAGGTACAGCGTCGGCAGGGTCTCCGGAACGCCGGTCTCACCGGTCAGGTGGGCCTGCACACCGGCAAAGTACTTGTCCTGCTTGACGTAGTTGAAGTCCCAAGCCCACTGCTTGCCGCGCACGTCGACGACGACGTCCGGGTTGTCCGTCCGGGTGGTGAGGTTGGTGGTGGTCTTGTCCGTGAAGTAGAAGAAGACCAACACCATAACGATCGGGACCGCGGTGTAGAAGATTTCGAGCGGCAGGTTGTAGCTGAGCTGGCGGGGGTAGCCGGTCTCGCCCTTGCGCCGGCGGTAGGCGATGATGCACCAGAGGATCAAGCCCCAGGTCAGGACACCAACAGCCAACGCGGCGATCCAACCATTAACCCACAAATCGATGATTTCCGGGGTGTGGTTGGTAACGTCCCGCTGCGTGGGCAACCAGCCCAGGCGGACTTCTTCTGAACATCCCGTCAACAACAACGCGCCAACTGCGCCCAGACCAGTGGCCTTGGCAATTCTGGCGCGTCGACTGCCGGTTCGAACCTGCGAACTCACAGACGGCCCTTCCTCTTTGTTTCGTGCAAGTGATGGGGCCATGGCAGAGCAAAGCCCTGGCCTCATATCCAGTTTTACTACTCACTGTAGAGCTTACCCGCACACATGACTTTCATGTGACAGGCTCCCCTGTGCGTCGGCCGCTGCTGCGGCCGGGGAACGCCCCCGCCAGCTGTTAGTGGAACGAGTCCCCGCAGGCGCAGGAGCCACCGGCGTTCGGATTGTCGATGGTGAATCCCTGCTTGGAGATGGTGTCCTCGAAGTCAATCGAGGCGCCGGACAGATAAGGAACGCTCATCTTGTCCACGACCACCTCAACGCCGTCGAAATCACGGACTGCGTCGCCGTCGAGCATCCGCTCGTCGAAGTACAGCTGGTAGATCAGGCCGGAGCATCCGCCGGGCTGGACCGCAACCCGCAGGCGCAGGTCGGTACGGCCTTCCTGTTCCAGGAGACTGCGCACCTTCCCCGCTGCCACATCGGTCAGAGCCACTTCATGCGTGGGCAGTTCTGCCGTTTCTTCAGCCGTGGTGGGGGCGGATGAGTTGGTCGTTGCGCTCATTGCACTTCCTTATCTATGACGGGCCGTCCGGTGACCTGCTGCTATTACTCAGTGGTGCGTCGGGCTACCGTTCCATCGTACGTCCCGACGCCCAAAATGGGATAACTTGGCCGGCCTCCAAGCCTTTTGCGGACTCCGCTTCAGATGCCGTGCTCGTTGACCCGGGCCAGCAGCAGCGCCTGGGCCAGGACGGCGTTGCGGAAGTCCCCCAGGTGCAGCGATTCGTTGGCCGAATGCGCCCGCGAATCGGGATCCTCCACACCGGTGATCAGGATCTGCGCCTGCGGATAGATCTCCGTCAGGTCAGCGATGAACGGGATCGATCCGCCCATGCCGGCCTCCACCGGCCGGGTGCCCCAGGCCTGTTCCAGCGCCCACAGCGCGGCCTGGGCCGCGGGTGCGGCGGTATCGGTGGCGAAAGCCTGGCCCCGCTCCCCCGGCACGAACGTGGCCTCGGCCCCGAACGGCGCATAGGCCGCCACGTGGGCTGCTACCGCATCCATCGCCTGATCCGGGTCCTGGCCCGGCGCGAGGCGCAGGCTGATCTTAGCCCGGGCCGCAGGGATCAGGGTGTTGGAAGCCAGCTCCACACTGGGAGCGTCAATTCCGATCACGGAGAGGGCCGGCTTGTTCCACAGCCGGTCGGCGATGCTGCCGGTACCGGCCAGCTGCACTGAGTCCAGCACCGAGGAATCGCGCCGGAAGTCCTCTTCCGGGTAGTCGACCGACGCGGGCGGAGCGGAGACCAGCCCGTCGATGGCGACAGCGCCGTCGTCGTCGTGGAATGTGGCAATCAGCCGCGCGAGCAGGGTGGGCGCATCCAGCAGCGGACCGCCGAACATGCCTGAATGGACGGCGTGTTCCAGGACGCGCAGTTCCACCGTGCCGTCGACGAGGCCGCGCAGGCTGGTGGTCAGGGCCGGAACACCGACCTTCCAGTTGCTGGAGTCGGCCACGATGATGGCGTCGGCCCGCAGCAGTTCGCGGTGGGTCTCGAGGAAAGAACGGAAGGTCGGCGAACCGGCTTCCTCCTCCCCCTCGAAGAAGAAGGTGATGCCGACGCCGAAGTCGTCGCCGAGGACCTCCAGCAGCGCCCGCAACGAGGCGAGGTGGACCATGATTCCGGCCTTGTCGTCGGCGGTGCCGCGACCGTAGAGCCGGCCGTCGATCTCCGTGGCCTTGAACGGCTCGGTCCGCCACAGCGCCGGATCCCCCGGCGGCTGCACATCGTGGTGCGCGTACAGCAGGACGGTCGGCTTGCCCGCTGCGGCCGGACGGCGCGCCACCACCGCAGGGCCGCCGTCAGAATCGCCGTTCGGCACACTGAGGATCTGCACGTCCTCCAGTCCGAGCTCGCGGACCAGGCCGGCTACGGCGTCGGCGCTGCGGACCAAATCCTGCGGATCGAAGGCCGCCCAGGCGATGCCGGGGATGGAGACCAGCTGCTCCAGCGAGGAAATGGTGCGCCCCATGTCGGAGTCGACCGCGGCGGCGAGTTGTTGTACGTTCACATTGGTCATAGCCGCCACCCTACCGCCCGCCCAGCGCCTCGCGCCGATGCCCGCAAGGCAGCCGCCGGGCCGGTGCTTCACAGCGGGCGGATACCCGCGGCCGGTCCGGTATTCTTGACTGGTGTTCGGACGTAAAAAAGAGGCTCCCACGCCCCAAGAAACCATCGACCAGGCCACCCCGGCCCAGCCCCGGGACGGCAAGGGCGCGCCCACACCTCGGCGCAAGGACCAGGAAGCTGCGCGGAAACGCCCGCTGGTCCCGAACGACCGCAAAGCAGCGCGCGACGCCAACCGGCTTGCCCAGGCGGACCAGCGGCTGAAAATGCGCGAGGCGATGAACACCGGCGACGAGCGCTACCTGCCGTTCCGAGACAAGGGCCCGCAGAAGCGCTTTGTCCGCGACTTCGTCGACGCCCGCTGGGTGCTTGGCGAATTCCTGATTGTCTTCGCCCTGATTTTCGTGATCCTCAGCTTCGTCCGCGACCTCAACGTACAGGCCTTCATCCTGGTGGGCTTCTGGGTGCTGCTGGGGCTGGTGGCCGTCGACGCGTTCATCCTGGGGCGGCAGCTGAAGAAGCGCCTGACCGCCAAGTTCGGCGAGGTGGAGCGCGGCGCCGTGTGGTACGGCGTGATGCGCGGACTGCAGCTGCGCCGGATGCGGCTGCCGAAGCCGCAGGTCAAGCGCGGCGAATACCCCAGCTGATTCTGCGCGGAGAACACCGCATCAAGGGTCGGGAGCAACGTTGCTCCCGACCCTTTTTCATGCCCAATGTGCTTGCCAGCTTCCGCCTGGTCAGCGCCGCCGCTTCGTCAGGCCCCGGTTGATCCGGCCGGCCCAGAACGGTCCCTCGTAGAGGAATGCCGTGTAGCCCTGCACCAGCGTGGCGCCGGCATCCAGCCGTTCCTGTACGTCGTCGGCCGTCTCCACGCCACCCACGGCTACCAGCGCCATGTCAGGTCCGACGGCGGTGCGCAGCCGGCGCAGCACCTCAAGCGACCGCTGCTTCAAGGGAGCACCGGACAGGCCTCCGTCGCCGCAGGCAGCAACCTGGGCGGGGTCGGACACCAAGCCGTCCCGGGAAATCGTCGTGTTGGTCGCGATAATCCCGTCCAGCTCCAGTTCCAGCGCCAGCCGGGCGACGTCGTCGATGTCCTCGTCGCTGAGGTCGGGGGCGATCTTGACCAGCAGCGGCACATGTCGCCCGGCCGCCGTATCGGCCGTCTCCCGGACTGCCTGCAGCAGCGGCCGCAACGTCTCCACGCTCTGCAGCAACCGCAGGCCCGGAGTGTTCGGCGAGGACACATTAACCACCAGATAGTCCGCGGACGACGCCAGCAGCCGGGCACTCTTCAGGTAGTCCTCGGTGGCGTTGTCCAGTTCCACCACCTTGGTCTTGCCGATATTGACGCCGATCACCGGGCGCAGCGCCCCGTAACGGGCAGCAAGGCCGCGCCGTGCGGCGGCGATCCGCGGTGCGACCGCCGCGGCGCCGTCGTTGTTGAATCCCATCCGGTTGATCACGGCGCGGTCCTCGATCAGCCGGAACAGCCGGGGCTGCGCGTTGCCAGGCTGGGCGCTTCCGGTGATGGTGCCGACCTCCACCGCACCGAAGCCCAAGTCCGCCAGCGCCTCGATACCGTGGCCTTCTTTATCGAAGCCGGCAGCCAGGCCGAACGGCGACGGGAAGCGCAGTCCCAGGGCCTCGGTGGCCAGTGACGGATGCGGACGGGTCAGCCGCCGCAGCACGGCCCCGGCACCACAGCGGTGCGCGGTCCGGATGAGCTGGAAACCGATTCGGTGTGCGCGCTCGGCGTCCATCCAGGAGAACGCGGCGCGGAAGAAGGCTGGGTACAGGCGCATGGTCCTAGTTTTCCGTGTGCGGGCCGCCGCACCAAACCGTGTCGCCTTAGGCGCTAGCATGAAGTCAGCGACCGTGGCGAGAGGAAGGACCACCCTGGCGATGGCAGCCGACTGGCAGGAAGACATGCTCGGTGCGGAGTTCGAGTCCACCGTCCTGCAGGTGCCGGCGGTGGACGGGGCGGCGCAGCGCGCCACGCTGGTCCGCTATCTGCCTCAGTCCCCGCAGCGCTCCCCCGGCGGCCATGCCGTGCTGTACGTGCACGGCTGGAGCGATTATTTCTTCAACACCGAGCTGGCCGGATTCTGGCACCGCCAAGGGGTGGCGTTTTACGCGCTGGATCTGCACCACCACGGCCGCAGCCTGCAGGAGGGCGAGCCCGCTGGCTACGTCACGGATCTGCGCCAGTACGACGACGAGATCTCCCTGGCGCTGGAACTGATCGGCGAGGAAAACGGTGGGTCGGAGACCAATGTCACGCTGATGGGACACTCCACCGGCGGGCTGGTGGCGTCCCTGTGGGCGGCCGAACATCCGGGCCGGCTACGCGCGCTGGTGCTGAACAGCCCCTGGCTGGAAATGCACGGCAGCTCCTTGGTCCGCCGCGCTGCGGGAGCCGTGCTGGAGCCGTTGGCCCGGATGAAGCCGGAGGCCGCGATCAAACTCCCCGTCCGGGGCTTCTATTACCGCAGCATCAGTCGCACGGCCGAGGGCGAGTGGGACCTGGACCCTCGGTTGCGCCCGCCGGAGTCCTTCCCGGTGCGGGCCGGCTGGCTCAGCGCCATCTGGGACGGGCAGGCGAAGGTTGCGAAGGGCCTCAACCTTCAGATTCCGGTGCTGGTGATGTCCTCGACGCGCAGCATGAACGGACCGGTGTGGCATGAGGACATGAAGAACACCGACGTCGTGCTCGACATCCGCACGATGACCGAACGGGCGGTGCGGCTGGGCAGCAGCGTCTCCATCGAGCAGGTGCAGGATGCCCTGCACGACGTGTTCCTCTCCCGGGCGGACGTGCGTGACGACGCCTATGCGCGGCTGCAGCGCTGGGCCCAGGCTTACATGCTGGGCACCAGCGAACGCCCGGCCCTTCCGCCGCAAACCGCCTAGGCGCCGCCGGCGGCCGCGGCGTCCACCGCTCCACCGTACCGGCGGTCGCGGCGAGCATAGATGTCGATCGCTTCCCACAGCGTGCGCCGGTCGACATCGGGCCACAGGGTATCCATGAACACCATCTCGGCATACGCCGACTGCCAGAGCATGAAGTTGGAGAACCGCTGCTCCCCCGAGGTGCGCAGGAACAAGTCGACGTCCGGCAGGTCCGGCTCGTCAAGATAGCGCTGGATGGTCTTTTCCGAGACCGACGACGCACGCAGCCTCCCCGCCGCGACGTCCGCAGCGATGGCGGCTGCGGCGTCGGCGATTTCCGCCCGGCCGCCGTAGTTCACGCACATGGTTAGGGTGCAGGTGGAGTTCCCGGCGGTCTGCCGCTCGGCGACCTCCAGTTCGTTGACCACCGACTTCCACAGCCGCGGCCGACGGCCGGACCAGCGGATGCGCACGCCCCACGCGTCCAACTGGTCGCGCTGGCGCCGCAGCACGTCGCGGCTGAAGCCCATCAGGAAGCGCACCTCTTCCGGGGACCGCTTCCAGTTCTCGGTGGAAAAGGCGTACACGCTGACGTGCTTGACTCCGATCTCGATGGCACCGGCCATCACGTCCAGCAGCGCCGCTTCACCGGCCCGGTGCCCCTCGGTGCGCGGCAGGCCACGCTGGTTGGCCCAGCGGCCGTTGCCGTCCATCACGATGGCCACATGCTCCGGAACCAGCGCCGGTGGCAGGGTGGGCGGCTGGGCGCCGGAGGGGTGCGGCCAGGGCTGCTGTGGTTGCCGGGAAATTGGGGTCACACTCGCTCCACATGCTTGAGGGATTTCAGGGTTCGTTCCAGATGCCACTGCAGATAACTGGCCACCAGCCCGGCGGCCTCGCGGCGCGGACCGGTGGCCGAGGCGTCGGCGGCCGGCCAGTCCGCCGAGAGCAGGGCGGCCAGCAGCTCCATGGTTTGCGGCGCGGGCGAGGCCGAACCCGGCGGCCGGCAGTCGTGGCAGACCGCACCGCCCAGCGGCGCGTTGAAGGCGGTGTGCGGACCGGGAGCGCCGCAGCGGGCGCACTGGTCGAAACTGGGGGCCCAGCCTGCCGTCGCCAAGGCGCGCAGCAGGTAGGAATCGAGGATCAGTTCGGGCGCGTGCACGCTGCGGCTCAGCGCGGAGAGCGCGCCGATGACCAGCCCGTACTGCGCGCTGGCCGATTCGCCATCCACGTCGGTGAGTTTTTCCGCGGTCTCGCAGATCGCGGCCGCGGAGGTGTATTTCGTGTAGTCCGCGGCGATGTCCCGGCCATAGGGGCCGACCATCTGGGCCTGCGTGACGATGTCGAGGCTGCGGCCGGACACCAGTTGCAGGTCCGCCACCATGAACGGTTCCAGCACCGCGCCGAATTTACTGCTGGTGCGGCGCACCCCCTTGGCAACAGCCCGGATTTGGCCGTGCTGCTTGGTGAGCAAAGTGATGATGCGGTCGGCCTCGCCGAGTTTGTGGGTCCGCAAGATGACGCCCTGGTCCCGGTAGGTACGGGAGGCGAAAGATCTGTTGGACACCGTTTTATTCTCCCACTAAAGCGGGCCTTCCCGCCGCGGTACGGCAGGAAGGCCCGCGATGACGGATTCGGCGCCGGAGCTAGAGCGAACCGACGCTCTTGGCTGCTTCGTCGCGGATGGCGCGGTTCACCGCGGACACCACGGCCTTCAGCGAGGACATCGTGGTGTTGGTGTCGATGCCTACACCCCAGAGCACCCGCTCGCCCACGGCGCACTCCACATAGGCTGCTGCCCGGGCGTTGCCGCCTTCGGACAGCGCATGCTCGGTGTAGTCCAGGACCCGCACGTCCACGCCGTCCTGGCGGAAGATCTCCAGCAGTGCGGCAATCGGCCCGTTGCCCTCGGCCGTACGGCGGCTCTGCACACCGTCTACGCCCATGGTGGCGGTCAGCTGGAAGGTGCCGTCCTCGGCGCTGTCGGTCTTCACCGAGCCCAGGGTGTAGTGGCCCCAGCTGTTCTCCGGGGTGGGCAGGTACTCGTCGTTAAAGACCTCCCACAGCTGCGCCGGGCTGACTTCGCCGCCGACGGTATCAGTGCGGCGCTGGATCACGCCGGAGAATTCGATCTGCGCCCGGCGCGGCAGGTCCAGCTTGTGCTCGTGCTTGAGCAGGTAAGCCACGCCGCCCTTGCCGGACTGCGAGTTGACCCGGATCACCGCTTCGTAGCTGCGGCCCAGGTCCTTGGGGTCCACCGGCAGGTACGGCACGGCCCAGGTCAGTTCGTCCACCGTCTTGCCCTGCTCGGCGGCGTCGGCTTCCATGGCCTCGAAGCCCTTCTTGATGGCGTCCTGGTGGGAGCCGGAGAAGGCGGTGAAGACCAGATCCCCGCCGTACGGCGAACGTTCCGGCACTGGCAGCTGGTTGCAGTATTCCACCGTGCGGCGGACGTCGTCGATGTTGGAAAAGTCGATCATCGGGTCGATGCCCTGGCTGAACATGTTCAGCCCCAGGGTCACCAGGTCCACGTTGCCGGTCCGCTCGCCGTTGCCGAACAGGCAGCCCTCGATCCGGTCGGCGCCGGCCAGATAGCCCAGTTCCGCCGCCGCCACGCCGGTCCCGCGGTCGTTGTGCGGGTGCAGCGAGAGGATCACGTTCTCCCGGTTGGTCAGGTTCCGCGACATCCATTCGATGGAATCGGCGTAGACGTTTGGCGTGGCCATCTCCACCGTGGCCGGCAGGTTCAGGATCACGTTCCGGTCGGCCGAGATTTCAAAGACGTCGGTGACCGCGTTGCAGATCCGGGCGGCGAACTCCAGCTCGGTCCCGGTGTAGGACTCGGGCGAGTACTCGTAGGTGATCTCGGTGCCCTTCAGCCCCTCTTCGTACTTGCGGCACAGCCGGGCACCCTGCAGGGCGATGTCCACGATGCCGTCCTGGTCCTCGCGGAACACCACGCGGCGCTGCAGCACGGAGGTGGAGTTGTACAGGTGAACGATGGCGCGGCCCGCACCGGCGATCGATTCGTAGGTGCGCTCGATCAGGTGTTCGCGGGACTGCGTCAGGACCTGGATGGTGACGTCGTCGGGGATCCGGTCGCCTTCGATCAGTTGGCGGACAAAGTCGAAGTCGGTCTGCGACGCCGAGGGGAACCCGACCTCGATCTCCTTGAAGCCCATGCCCACCAACAGGTCGAACATCTTGTGCTTGCGCTCGGGGCTCATCGGGTCGATCAGCGCCTGGTTGCCGTCACGCAGGTCCACGGCGCACCAGCGCGGGGCCTTGGTCATCACCTTGTCCGGCCAGGTGCGGTCCGGCAGTTCCACAGTGATCTGGTCCTGGAACGGAATGTACTTATGGATGGGCATTCCGGAGGGCTTCTGTGCGTTTCGCATTTTAGTGTGTGGCCTTTTCTCATGAGAGCTAATTGAAGAATATTGGCCGGGCAACACAAACTCCGCAGCGAGGGTTCGGCCTGTCAAACAGTAGTTCGCGTGGCCTCGCCGCGGCAGCTAAGAAGGAGCATTCCTGCGCGCACAATTTCACACTAGCACGGTGCGTAGGATGTGAGGGAAACGCTGACACAACTATGAAATGAGGCGCCGCATGAGCCGCTCCGGAATCGTATTGTCCAACGTCGACCCGGCCGTCCGCCCGCAGGACGACCTCTTCCGGCACGTGAACGGCACGTGGCTCGCGGAGACCGACATCCCGGACGACCGCGCCTTGGAAGGCTCCTTCACCGCCCTGCGCGATGCGTCCGAAGAGGCCGTGCACGCCATCATCGAAGACGCCGCCAAGCATCCCGACCCGGCCAGCCCTGCCGGCAAGATCGGCATGCTGTATGCCGGGTTCATGGACACCGCAACGATCGAAGCCAAGGGCTTCTCCCCGTTGGCCGAGCAGTTTGCCGCCGTTGCGAAAATTTCCGACCGGGACGGCCTGCGCGAGGTCATCGGGGCCTTCAGCCGCAGCGGTGCCGCCTATCCGCTGGCCTTCTTCGTCAACAACGACGCCGGCGACCCCACCCGCTATGTGATCTACCTGTATCAGGCCGGGCTCGGCCTGCCGGACGAGGCCTACTACCGCGAGGAGGAGTTCGGTCCCATCCGCGAGGCCTACCGCGACTATGCGGGCAAGATGCTGCAACTGGCCGGCTTTGATCCGGCACAGGCCGACGCAGCCCTGGACCTGGAGCACAAACTGGCGGCCGGCCACCTGGACAAGGTTTCCTGCCGCGACCCGCAGCAGACCTACAACCTGCGCACCGCCGAACAGGTGGAAGCGGTGGCCGGATGGGTGCCGGAATGGCTGGCCGCGCTGGGGCCGGAAGCCGCAGGCGCTGCCGATATGGTGGTCTGCCAGCCGGAATTTCTGCGCACGCTGGACGCCTTGCTGGACAACGAGCCGCTGGAAGCCTGGCAGGCGTGGCTGCGGCTGCAACTGCTGACGACGGCGGCGCCCTACCTTCACGACGAGGCGGTGCAGACCCACTTCGGCTTCTACGGCCGGGCCCTGAGCGGTACTCCGGAACTGAAGGAGCGGTGGAAGCGCGGGGTGGCGCTGGTCGAAGGTGCCCTCGGCGAAGCCATCGGGGAGGAATACGTGTCCCGGCATTTTCCGCCGACGCACAAGGCCCGGATGGAGGAACTGGTCGGCAACCTGCTGGCGGCCTACCGGGAAAGCATCACCGGCCTGCCGTGGATGACCGAGGCCACGATCGGGAAGGCGCTGGAGAAGCTGGCAGGCTTCCGAACCAAAATCGGCTACCCGGAGAAGTGGATCGACTATTCCAGCTTCGTGCCGGTGGAGGACGTCTGGGCCAATGTCCAGGCCTCCAATGAGTTTGAGGTCCGTCGCAATCTGGCCAAATTGGGCGGTCCTATCGACGACGCCGAGTGGCACATGACTCCGCAGACGGTCAACGCCTACTACATGCCGACCATGAACGAAATCGTCTTCCCGGCCGCCATCCTGCAGCCGCCCTTCTTCGACGCCGACGCCGATGCCGCCGCGAACTACGGAGCCATCGGCGCGGTCATTGGCCACGAGATCGGCCACGGCTTCGACGACAAAGGATCGCAGTATGACGGCACCGGCGCGCTGCGGAACTGGTGGTCGGACGAAGACCGGGCTGCCTTTGAACACCTCACCGGCAAGCTGGTGGCGCAGTACGCCGCGCTCAGTCCGGCAGAGGCTCCCGGCAACACCGTCAACGGCGAACTCACCCTGGGCGAGAACATCGGCGACCTCGGCGGACTGGCCATCGCCTACCGCGCCTACCAACTGAGCCTGCAGGGCGAGGAAGCCCCGGTGGTCAACGGGCTGACCGGCAGCGAGCGGTTCTTCTACTCCTGGGCCGAGTGCTGGCGACAGAAGATCCGTTCCGAGGAGGCGGTGCGCCGGCTGACCATCGATCCGCATTCCCCGAACGAATTCCGCTGCAACCAGGTGGTGCGCAACCTGGATGCCTTCCACGACACGTTCGGGACGGCCGAGGGCGACGGACTCTGGCTCGACCCGGAGCAGCGCGTCCGGATCTGGTAGCCGCCGGCTAGAAGGCGCCAGACTGCTGGCAGGTCACCTGATCGGCGGTCTGGCCCTTGAAGCCGCCTGCCACACCGCCGGTTTTCGCCAGCTGCTTACCGCTGGCGAAGTCCTGCCCCACCGACAGCGCGACGCCGTAGTAGTCGCCGGAGGCCAGCACGTTGGCCCGCGGAACGTTGAGTTCCCCGGCCAGGGACAGGGCGACCTCTTCGAAGCCGGCGGAGTAGAACAGCTGGGTGGTTGTCCGCTCCGCGTCGCCGGCCACCGGAGCGGCCAGCAGGTAGCCCAGCTCGTGCAACTGCGTGGACAATTCCTCGCCGCGGTCCGCTGCACCGGAGGCATTAACCACCTGGACAGGCTGCACGGCCGGATCGAAGGCCGGTACGTCGTCGCCGGCCGTGGGATCGTTCCCGGGGGCGGTGGACGCGTCGGTGGCAGCACCGCCGTCGTCGCTCTTCGGCGTCCCGGCGCCCGCATCGGGGGTGGCGCCGTCGGTGGCCTGCGCGTCGGAGGACTCGGCACCGGAGGATCCGGCAGCGTTCACCTCGGGGGCGGTGACGTCGCCGTCTTTGCGCAGGATCCGGAACAGCTCCTGCGCCGGCTCCTCGTCCAGGACCAGGCGGTTCTCGTCCACCGGAGATGCCTGGGTGGGCAGCGAGACGAAGGCGACCTTGCCGAGATCCACGGCCTTGATCCGGTCCGCCAGCGCCAGCAGCCGGGGAATTTCCGCCAGTCCCTCATCCACGGTCAGGTTGCTGACCACGGCTTCGGCAATGGAATACAAGCGGGGCACATTGGTCAAGGTCCCCTCGGACTGGATCTTGCGGGCCATCGAGGCCAGGAAGCTCTGTTGGGCCCTGATCCTGCCGCGGTCTCCGCCGTCACCGAAGGAGTGGCGGGTGCGCAGGAACGCCAGCGCCTGCTCGCCCTGCACCGAGCTCACGCCCGCTGGCAGCTTGAGCTTCGAGTAGCTGTCGTCGATCGGTTCGTTGACGCAGACGTCCACGCCGCCGATGACGGTGGAGAGTTCCTTGACCGCGTTGAAGTCGGCCATCATGAAGTGGTCGATCTCCAGGCCGGTCATCTCGTTCAATGCCGCGACGGTGCAGCCCGGGCCGCCGTAGCTGAGGGCGGCGTTGAGCTGGGCAGACTGCTGTTCCGGATAGACCTGCCCGGTCTCCGGATCCGTGCAGCTGGGGATCGTCGTGAGCAGGTCACGGGGCAAGCTGACCACGGTGACGCGTTTGCGGTCAGCGGACATGTTGACCAGCATCATCACGTCCGACTTGCCCCAGCCCGACGACGAATCATTCGAGCCGTACTTGCCGCCGGTGCCGTCCCGCGTGTCCGTCCCCAGCACGAGGATTTGCACGGGATCCCGGCTCAGGTCTACCGGAAGACCCGGCCCGCCGGTGCTCAGGTTCAGCGGCGACGTGGTGATGCTGTCGCGCAGGCCGACGATTTTGAAGACGACGACACCGACGCCGGCCGCCAGAACCAGGGCCAGCACGCCGGACACGATCTTCAGCCATAGCAAACGGGGGCCCCGGCCCATGTGGCGCGGGGTGGCACGCCGCGACGGTCCGGGCCGCTGCGGGGTTGGCCCGGTCGGGGTCTGCGGTTCATCACTGGAGCTGCCGCGATGAGCCACTGGCTTTCCCCTCAATCCATTGAAAAATTTAATGCACAATTGGCCTACCCGAACGCAGGCCGCTAAGTATTGTACGGCCTGCAGCTGGGTAAAGTTCCCGGTTTAAGCCCCAGCCTAGAAACCCAGGCGTACCAATTGCTTGGGGTCGCGCTGCCAGTCCTTGGCGATTTTCACATGCAGGTCCAGATAGACCCGGGTGCCGAGCAGGCCCTCGATCCCCTTGCGGGCCCGGGTGCCGACGTCGCGCAGCCTCGCCCCGCCCTTGCCGATGATGATGGCCTTCTGTGACGGACGTTCCACGAACAGGTTCACCCGGACGTCCAGCAGCGGATTGTCGGCGCTGCGGCCTTCGCGCGGAACGATCTCCTCCACCACCACGGCCAAGGAGTGCGGCAACTCGTCGCGCACACCCTCCAGCGCGGCTTCGCGGATCAGTTCGGCCACCATCACCGCCTCCGGCTCATCCGTGAGCTCGCCGTCCGGGTATAGCGGCGGCGACAGCGGCATCTGCTGGACCAAGACGTCGGCGACGGTCTGAACCTGGTCACCCTTGGCTGCGGACACCGGCACGATCGCAGCGAATCCCTCCGCACCGAAGACTTCGGTACCGAGTCCGGCCACCGACAGCAACTGCTCGGCCAACGCCTGCTTGTCCACCAGATCGGTCTTGGTCACCAGTGCCACCACGGGCTTTCGGGCCAGGCCTGCCAACTGGCTGGCGATGAACCGGTCGCCGGGCCCGATCTTCTCATTGGCCGGCAGGCAGAAACCGATCGCGTCGACTTCCGACAGCGTATCGGCCACCAAGTCGTTCAGCCGCTGCCCCAGCAGGGTCCGGGGCCGGTGTAGTCCGGGGGTATCCACCAGCACCAGCTGGGCATCCGACCGGTGCACGATACCGCGGATGGTGTGCCGGGTGGTCTGCGGCTTGGCGGACGTGATGGCCACTTTCTGACCGACCAGGGCATTCGTCAGCGTGGACTTGCCGGCGTTGGGCCGGCCCACCAGCGAGACAAAACCGGCGCGGTAGTCGTCCGGCCAGCCGCTGGACGGCATCGCCATGGGCTTTCCAGAATCGGACCTGTTCTCTGTCATCGTTCCCTCTCAGTCCCGGGCAGGCGCGCGGTGTCAGTCGCGGCAGCTCCGTCGTCGTGGCTGGTCTGCGCTTCGGGCGGCACGTCGTACCAGGCCAGCACGTGGCTGACGCGGTTGCGCCGTCCCTCCAGCCGCTCCGCCCGCAGATGCAGGCCGTCCAGCAGGACTTCGCTGCCCACGATCGGCACCCGGCCCAGGCTTTTGGCCAGCAGCCCGCCGACCGTGTCCACCTCTTCATCGTCCAGCTCCAGGCCGAACAGTTCACCGACGTCGTCGATGCCGGCGCGGGCGCTGACGCGGAACCGTCCGTCCGGCAGCGCTTCGATCTCGGGGCGCTCGGTGTCATACTCGTCGACGATTTCGCCGACGATCTCTTCGATCAAGTCCTCCAGCGTGACCAGGCCGGCGGTTCCGCCGTACTCGTCGATCACGATCGCCACATGCGTGGACTCGCGCTGCATTTCCTGCAGCAACTCCCCCACCGCCTTGGACTCCGGCACATAGCGGACCTCGCGGCAGATCTGATCCACCAGGATGCCGGCGCCGTGGTCGGCCCTCCCGTGGATCCGGGCAGCGACGTCTTTCAGATAGAGGATGCCGCGGACCTGGTCGGCGGTGTCCATGATCACCGGGATGCGCGAGTAGCCGGACTGCAGGAACAGCGTCATGGCCTCCTGCAGGGTGGAGCCGGAATCGATGCTCAGCATGTCCGTGCGCGGCACCATCACCGACCTGACCTTGGTGTCGCCCAGTTCAAAGACCGAGTGGATCAGTTCCGCTTCCGTGTCCTCGATCATGTCCGATTCATTGGCCCGGTCCACCAGTTCGCGGAACTCTTCTTCGGTGAAGAACGCGGCGTCGGCCCGGGGCGCGTTCGGCGCAACCGCGCTGCCCAGCCGCACGAGCCACTGCGGCACCGGCCCCAGCACCGCGCACAGCATCCGGACCAGCAACGCGGTGGAGAGCACCACGGCGCTGGCATGCATCCGGCCCAGTTGGCGCGGCGACACCCCGACCAGCACGAACCCGACGCCGGCCATGGTGGCGGTGGCGAGCAGACCCGCCAACCAGATGTTGTCCAGCAGATCGTGAAAGAGCAGCGCGATGGCTACGGCGGCGGCCATCTCGAACCAGACCCGCCAGAAACGCAGCGCATGCATGTGCGCCGCCGGCGAGGCCAGGATGACGCGCAGGCTGCGGCTCCGTCCGGACCGCAGCAAATGTTCGGCGTCGTGGCGCGGCAAATACGTGAACGCTGCCTCGGCGGCGGTGAGCGCGCCGGCGACAAGTATAAAAGCCAGCGTCATGCCGGCAAGAACCCAGAGCATCGTCGCGTCTCTACAGCGTGGTTTCGGTGGGGGCGGCCTTGCCCGTGAAGGAGGAGAGGAGCTGGCGCTGGAGGCCGAACATCTCTTCCTTTTCGGCCGGCTCCGCGTGGTCGAAGCCGAGCAGATGCAGGATGCCGTGCGTGGTCAGCAGCAGCATTTCGTCCAGCAGCCCGTGGCCCGCCTTCTGCGCCTGCTCCTGCGCAACCTGCGGACAGATCACAATATCGCCGAGCACGCCGGCCGGGCCGGGCTTCATCGCGGTACCGGGACGCAGCTCATCCATCGGTAAGGACAGCACGTCGGTGGCACCCGGCTCGTCCATCCATTCGATGTGCAGCCGTTCCATCGCCTCGGTGTCCACCATGATGATGGACAGCTCGGCTTCCGGATGCACGTAGAGCGAATCCAGCACGAACCGTGCCAGCCGCACCAGCTCTTCTTCGTCCGCCGCGATGGTCGATTCGTTATTGACCTCGATGCTCATGCTCCACGCTCCGGGCTCGGGCCTTCCGCTTCAGTCTTCCGCCGCGCGGGCGGGGTGCGGTGCGGGATGCGCCCGACCGCGCTGCGACGGCGCTCGTCCCAGCGGCTGTAGGCCGTCACAATGTCGCTGACCAACCGGTGCCGGACCACGTCGGTGGCATCGAGCTGGGAGAAGCGAACGTCCTCGACACCTTCCAGGATTTCGCTGACCACCTTCAAGCCGGAGCTGGTGCCGCCGGGCAGGTCGATCTGCGTGACGTCGCCGGTCACCACCATCTTGGAGCCAAAGCCCAGCCGGGTGAGGAACATCTTCATCTGTTCCGGCGTGGTGTTCTGCGCCTCGTCCAGGATGATGAAGGCGTCGTTCAGCGTGCGGCCGCGCATGTAGGCCAGCGGCGCCACCTCAATGGTGCCGGCCGCCATCAGGCGCGGAATCGATTCCGGATCCATCATGTCGTGCAGCGCGTCGTAGAGCGGGCGCAGATACGGATCGATCTTGTCGTTGAGCGTGCCCGGAAGGAAGCCCAGCCGCTCCCCTGCCTCAACGGCTGGACGGGTCAGGATGATCCGGTTGACCTCTTTGTGCTGCAAGGCCTGCACGGCCTTGGCCATCGCCAGGTACGTCTTTCCGGTGCCGGCCGGACCGATGCCGAAAACCACTGTGTGGTTGTCGATGGCCTCAACGTAGTTCTTCTGGTTGAGCGTCTTGGGCCTGATGTTGCGGCCGCGCGAAGACAGGATGTTCAGCGTGAGCACTTCGGCCGGTCGTTGCGCAGTCTGTTCGCCGAGCATGCGCAGCAACTGGGCAACCACCTGCGGCGTGATCCGGGTGTCCTTGGCGGCCAGCGCACGGATCTCTTCGACCAGGTTCAGCGTGAGTTGGACTGCGTCGGCGGGGCCGGAAATGGAGAGCTCGTTGCCGCGCACATGGAGGTTCACGTCGCTGAACTCGGCCTCAATGACCTGCAGCACCTCATCATGGGCACCGAGCGCCCTCACCATGTGTTCCGGCGAATCGAAATGGACGGAACGGCTGCTTGATCCCAGCGGATCGACATCCAGGCGTGATTGGGACATAGTCCGGCCGATGCGGCCTTTCATCGCTCCTTCGGTGGGCGCTGCGCGCGGTGCTGATGACGGTACTGGCGGCGGTGCTGCCAGTGGTGGGCCGGAGGTGCTCCAGCCCTGACGGTACAAGGTACATGCTACGGCACAGGGCACCGCGCAGTCCTCTGCGCGGTGAAAAACGCCTTGATCTCGATCCTGCATCAATCGTGCATCAGTCCGGTTGAGGGCTGGTTAAAGCAGCCATCAGCCCCCCTCCCCTATGCCAAGCTAGTGGGGCAGGAAAACGGACGCCCCCGCTTCCTGCCCTGAATCTACGCAGTCTTTCCGACTGATCAGACGGCCTACCAGAAGGGAACCAGGCATCACCAGCAACCAGCTCCGACAGCCTTCGGGCTCGGTCCCGGCACGCCGCTTCGGCGCGTGGCTGGCGCTGGTTACCGCATCCTCGCTGGTGCTGCTCGGTTGCACACCCCAAGGTACTGCCAGCGGCGGGCAGACCTCCATGCCTGTCCCCACGGCATCCACCGCCGCCAGCAGCCCGCTGGTCTCCAGCGCACCCGTGGAGACGCTGCGCTCCTCCGAGCTCTCCCCGCTGTACTGGCTGGGCACGAACGCGGACAACGTGTTCCTGTACCGCGAATACCGTGAAGCAGAAAACCTCGGAGACCCCATTACGACGGCGGTGGCGGCCTTGACCCGCCAACAACCCCTGGATCCGGACTACTTCAATCCGCTCAGCCCCGCCACCAAGGTCGGCGCGTCCATCACCAACGGCTCGGTCATCACGCTGGACATCTCCTCGGATGCCTTCAAACGCCGTGTGGATGCCGGCATCGCCGAACGCGCCGTGCAGCAGCTGGTTTATACCGCCACCGCGGCCGCGGCCAACGCCGGGCTCAGCAACGCGGATAATCCGCTCGAGGTAGTGATCCTGGTGGACGGCCACCACGGCTACAAAGCCTTCGGCCATGTCACGCTGGGCGAACCCATGTCCCGCGACGGCAGCCTGGCCGCCCCGGTGTGGATCATCGACCCGGCCCAGGGCGTCACGTCCGAAGGACGCGTCGAGGTATTCGGCCGAGGCGTCGCCTTCGAATCGCAGCTGCGCTGGCAGATCTTCCGGATTACCGACCTCGACAAACCGTCGGAAGGCAAGCTGGTCAAGGCCGGAACGGTTTCCGTTGACGCGCCCGCGGGCGAAATCGGCGAGTACAAATTCAGCCAGAAACTGGATCCGGGCACCTACGAGCTCTACGTCTTCCACGAGGACGTCAGCGGGCGGACCGAAGAGCGGCAAAACGCGGACAGCAAGGTCTTCACGATCAAGTAGACCGCGGCCGCCACGCTGGAACACCGACAGCAGGGTCTTCACAATCAAGTAGACCGCGGCCGCCACTAAATGCGGCCGAACAGCCGGTTGGTCTACCGCCAGCGGCCCAACATCTCGCTGAGCAAGGTCAGGGCGGCCGGTCCTGCGGTGGAGGAACGCAGGACGTGAGGCCCCAGCCGCACGGCCACCGCCCCGGCGTCCAGCATCGCGTCCACTTCCGCCTGGCTGATTCCGCCTTCGGGGCCCACAATCATCAGCACCCGGTCCATACGGCCGTCGCCGGGCGACGCCCTGCCGACGCTGGCGGCAGCGGACGAGGGGCCGCCGTCGCGTGTGGCTCCGCCATCAGGCGAGGAACCATCAGCCGGCGAGGCACCGCCGTCGTTCTTGCCCCTGTATTCAGCACGGGACGGGCCCGGGCCCAAGTCCGCGCCGTGCACGGCGTCGGCCACGCTGCCTGCGGCGTCTTCGTGCAGCAGCAGCGACAACCGGCTGGAGCGGATCATGGCGCACAGCCCGGACCGTTCCACCAGCGATTCCACGTCCGGTACGCGTGCCCGCCGTGATTGCTTGGCGGCCGCCCGGACCGCCATTTGCCACTTGGCGACGCCCTTGGTCGCCTTGTCTGCTTTCCACCGCACGATGCTGCGTTCGGCCTGCCACGGGACCACGACGTCGACGCCGAGCTCGGTGGCCGCCTCGATCGCCAGTTCGTCGCGGTTGCCCTTGGCCAGCGCCTGCACCAGCACCAATTCCGGGTTGGGGTCCGGCTCCTGCAGGATCCGCAGGGCGCGGACGGTGAGTTCGCCGGCTCCGCCGGAGATTGCCTCGCCGACCAGCCGGCGGCCCCGGCCATCGGCAAGGTCGACCGGCTCGCCGGGCTCGATCCGCTTCACCGTGACGGCATGCCGCGCCTCGTCCCCGGTCAGCGTGAAGCTGTCGCCGGGGACAACCGCGTCAAGCTCCCCTGGAGCGGTAAAAAACAGGTGGCTGGTCACGCCTAGAGGTTACCGAGCCGCTCGCGCAGCCGGGCGAAGACGCCGGTGCCGGAGGACGCCAGCTTGCCCTCGGTGTATTCCTCGCCCCGGGCCTGCGCCAGTTTGCGGAGCAGGTCCTCCTGCTCCGGGTCCAGCTTGCTGGGAGTCTCCACGTGCACATGCACCTGCAGGTCGCCGCGCCCGTAGCCGCGCAAGTGGGTCACGCCCAGGCCCCGCAGTGTCACGGTCTCCCCCGCCTGGGTGCCGGGCTTGATGTTCAGTTCGCGTTCGCCGTCGAAAGTATCCAGGGTGACGTCGGTGCCCAGCGCGGCCGCGGTCATCGGCACAGTGAGGGTGACGTGCAGGTCGTCGCCCTCGCGGATGAAGTTCTTGTCCGGATTGACCCGGATTTCCACGTAGAGATCGCCCTGCGGTCCGCCCGCCGGACCCGCCTCGCCTTGGCCGGCCAGCTGGATCCGGGTTCCGGTTCCGACGCCGGCCGGAAGCTTGATGGTCAGCGACCGGCGGCTGCGGATGCGTCCCTCGCCGTTGCACTCGTTGCAGGGGTCGGGAATGATCGTGCCGAAGCCCTGGCAGCTGCCGCAGGCGGCCGTGGTCATGACCTGACCGAGGATGGACCGCACGGCGCGCTGGACCTGGCCCGAGCCGCCGCAGATGTCGCAGGTTCGCGGGCTGGTGCCTGGGCGGCAGCAGCTGCCATCGCAGGTGGGGCAGACCACGGCGGTGTCCACCTCGATCTTCTTGTTCACCCCGAAGACCGCGTCCTTGAGGTCGATCCGCACATTGATCAGGGCGTCCTGGCCGCGGCGGGTGCGCGACGCCGGACCGCCGCCCGCTCCGGCACCACCGAAGAAGCTCTCGAAGATGTCCTGGAAGGCGAAGCCGGACCCGGAGAAACCACCGCCGAACCCGGTGTCGTTGCCGTTTTCATTGCCTGTGGTGTCGTAGACGCGCCGCTTCTGCGGGTCCGAGAGCACCTCGTAGGCATGGCTGACCTGCTTGAACTGCTCCGCGGCTTCCGGACCAGGGTTCACGTCCGGGTGCAGTTTGCGGGCCAGCTTGCGGTAGGCCTTCTTGATTTCCTCGGTCGAGGCGTCCTGGCTGACACCGAGGGCGTCGTAGTGGTTGCTCACCTTGTAATACTTCACTTCCTGGAGATTGGTTCACCGGCGACGACGGCCGGCGCGGACAGGGCGCGGCCTAGGGCTGGCCGGCGAGTATCCGTGACAAATAGCGTGCGACAGCGCGCACTGCCGCCATCGTGGTGGGGTAGTCCATCCGGGTAGGGCCGAGAATGCCGACCTTGGCCGTGGCGCCGGGGCCGTAGCCGGTGGCGACCACCGAGGTTTCGGCCAGCGAGCCGTACGGATTCTCGCGGCCGATGCTGACCGACATGCCGTGCGCGTCCTGATGCATCTCGGAGAGCAGCTGCAGCAGGATGACCTGTTCTTCGAGTGCCTCGAGGATGGGGCCGATGCTCAGCGGGAAGTCCACTGTGGAACGGGCCAGGTTGGCCGTTCCGGCCATCAGGATCCGCTCTTCGCTGGTGGCAGCGGCCAACTGGGCAAGAGTCACAGACAGTTCTTCGACGATCTGCGCATGCGCGGGCTCCGCCGGCACCGCGGAGCTCTTCAGCCGGCTCGGCACGCCAGCCAGCGGTTTCCCGGACAGCGCAGCCAGGAAGGAAGTACGCAGCGTGGCCAAGGTATCTTCCGCCACGTCCACTGGCAGCATGGCAACATGCTGGTCCACCTTGCCGTTGTCCGCGATCAGCACCACCAGCACCCGACGCGGCGCGAGCAAGACAAACTCAATGTGCCGCACCTTGGCAGCGCCCAACTGCGGATACTGGATCACTGCCACCTGGTTGGTCAGCTGCGAGAGCAGCCGCACGGTGCGTTCCATCACGTCATCCAGGTCATCGGCTCCGTCCAGCAGTTGCTGGATAGCCCGGCGTTCCGGTGCAGAGAGCGGCTTGACGTCCGAAATCCGGTCCACGAACAGGCGGTAGCCCTTGTCCGTGGGAATTCGGCCGGCACTGGTGTGCGGGGCGACAATCAGCCCGTCTTCCTCCAACGCCGCCATGTCGTTGCGGATCGTGGCAGAAGACACGCCCAGGCTGTGCCGGTCGACCAGTGCTTTGGAGCCGACTGGCTCCCGTGAATGCACATAGTCTTCGACAATGGCGCGGAGCACTTCCAGCCTCCGGACCTCGCTCACTGCACTCCTCCTGTCTACGGCTCAACCTGATGACGGGTTGTTAGCACTCAACACGTCCAAGTGCTAAGTCTAATACGTTGCCCCCGTTGTTAGCATTGTCTTCGCGGCGGAGCCGTGGACGTACTACCTGTGTAAGGACTTGAAGCATATGAGCAGCTACGGCTGGGGCCCCCAGGATCTCACCGCTCCCAAGGCCCGGGCCCTGCGCGAGGTCCCCGCCGGGCCGGGGCTGGTGCTGGAGGATGCGCAGAGCGGCTGGGTAGGGGCCGTGGTCCGGGTGGAGAAATCCGGCGGCGTGCATTTGGTCTCTTTGGAGGACCGCAGGGGCAAGATACGTTCCTTCCCGCTGGGCTTCGGTTTTCTGTTGGAAGGCGAGCCGGTGAACGTTGTTCCGCCCGCGGCCGCAGCGAAGGCGCCGGTCCGCCAGCGGACAGCCTCCGGCTCGGTAAAGGTGGAGGGCCAACGCGCCAGGGTGGCGCGGGCCAGCCGCATTTGGGTTGAAGGCAAGCATGATGCCGAACTGGTGGAGAAGGTTTGGGGAGACGACCTGCGAGTGGAGGGCATCGTCGTCGAACCGCTGCACGGCGTGGACGACCTGGCCGCGGCAGTGGCTGAGTTCTCCCCCGGCCCGCAGCGCAGGCTCGGCATCTTGGTGGATCATTTGGTGCCGAATTCCAAGGAGTGGCGGATTGCCGAGGCCGCGATGGCCGTTCCGGCGGCCGCCGGGAATGTGCTGATTGTGGGCCACCCCTACGTCGATGTCTGGCAGGCGATCAAGCCCTCGGTGATCGGCCGGGCACAGTGGCCGGTCGTTCCGCGCGGCACGGACTGGAAGACCGGCATCCTCGCCGGCCTCGGCTGGCCGCACCGGACCCAGATCGACGTGGCCGACGGCTGGAAGCGGCTGCTGGGCAGCGTCAACAGCTATGCGGATCTGGAGCCCAGCCTGTTGGGCCGGGTAGAGGAAGTCATCGATTTCCTCACGGTCTGAGCTGTTTCTGCGGCCGCAGTATGCAACGGACCGCAGGATCTAACCGCTAGGCTAGGAACAGCAGTGAGCCATCAGCAGATTTTCCAAAGGTAGGTCAAGTGTCCGAGAACTCTGCTCGCAACCAGCAGCCGGGACGCAAGTCGGCACCGCGCCCGCAGTATCAGAGCGCGTCGGCTTCCGCCTTGCCGCTGACCCCCTCCGAGGACCGGCAGTGGGCAACCATGGCGCACTTCGGCGGAATCCTTGGCTGTTTCCCGTCGCTGGTGATCTACCTGATCTTCAAGGACCGGGGACCGTTCACCGCCCAAGAGTCCAAAGAGGCGCTCAACTTCACCGTCCCGCCCACTGTGGTGGCCATTGTGGCGAACCTGTTGATTGTCATCCCGGCAGTCAGCGGCATCTTTGCCGTCGTCGCCGCCGCCATCTGGGTGTTCCTCACGGTCTATTCCGTGATCGCGGGCATCAAGTGCAACCGGGGCGTGCCGTACCGCTACACCTACAACCTGCGCTTGTTCCGCTAGGTCTGCGCCGCCCGAGTAGCCACTGCGGCGGAAGACTCCCGGACACCCCTGGTTATTCGTCCTTCGCCACGGCAGGCGTGCCCGGCGCCTGGGCGGCCCTGCCCTGCCATGGCCACTTGCCGGTGATTTCCAGCTCCAGCGACCAACTGAGGAATGTGCGGATGAGCACGATCGCGGCGAGCACCGCCACGCTTTCGAGCGTCGGGCTGATGGCGACGGTTCTGATAATGTCCGCGGCGACCAAGAGTTCCAGACCGAGCAGGATCGACCGCCCCAGAAACCGGCGAAATTGCTCATAGACTCCGGCCTGCCTCCGCACTAGCCGCGGAACGGCAAACACGGAAGCCAAGACCGCGCCGGCCACGATGGCTGCAACTCCCGCTGCGTCCATGAGGCGGCCGACTGCCTCCATTATCTCCCCGAACTCCATGGCATCCCCTGACCTTCACGGTCCGTCACGGCACCAGTCCTATTCCAGCGGCAGTTCGGCGGGAAATCCTGCGCAGGGCACCGAGGCTACCGGTGGTTCCTGACGCACCTGACCGCCTCGGCAGCTTTGCATCATCGCTGGGCCTCATTGTCCGCCCAGGGAACGAGGGGCGCAATGGACAGAGGCCCGGCCACCCGGGTCAGGATGTTCCGCTAGTCCGCGTCCCCTCCGCCCGCGCCGGCTGCCAAACGCTGGCGCGCGGTGTTCAACCCCGCCCCGACCGGAACATGGCCGGTGGCAGCTGCCAGCCCGAAGACCGGCATGTCGCTATACACGCTTTCCCTCCCGCCGGGCACCGTCTCGTAAGTCTCGTGCCACACCCCGATGTCCCCGGTGCCGGCGGACTCCCGCATGAACCGGCGCCATGGCTCCAGGTGCGGCGCCGACCGATCGGCCGCGAACCGCTGCAAGTGTTCCGGACTCTTCCAGTAGCTGACCATGATCGTGGTGCGCCCGAACCACTGCTGGTAACCCAGCAATCCGGCCTCCGGCGTCTTGGCCAAGTGAGCCAGCATTCTGGGCATGGCCGCCCCCACGCGTGCTAACTTCCCGATCTTCCACCACCGATTGGCCCGCATCCCGATCAGGAAGACCGTCACCGGGCCTGCTTCGGGACTGGCAGTGAAACGTCCTGGGCGCACTTGTTCCGACATGAGCTTTTCCTTCCATAACAGTGTTACAGAACAGTGTTATGCAATACTGGTCCCATGGCAAGACCCATAGTCCACGATGAGACCCTGCGCCGCAGCCTGCTTGACACTGCAGCGTCCCTGATTGCCCGCGACGGCGCCGCCTCGGTATCGCTGCGCAGCATTGCCGCTGCAGCAGGGACGTCGACGACGGCGGTGTATTCACTCTTCGGGGGCAAGGCGGAACTGTTGACAGCCGTGCTCGACGACGGCTTCGCTTCCTTTGCTGCTTCCCAACAGGGCGCTGCAGCTGCAGGCCTCGAAGCACTGGGCTGGGCCTATCGAAGCTGGGCGCTGGAACATCCGGTCCTGTACGGCCTGATGTTCGGCGGTTCGTTGGCCAGCCAGGTGCCGTGCCGTCCGACGCCGGGAGCAGCTGAACCCTCGATTGCTCCGCTTTTCAGCGCCGTGGCTGCCGCGCTGCCCGGAGCGGCGGACGACGAGATCGCCTCGATGGTCGGCGTCGTGTGGGGCCAGGTCCACGGGCTGGTGTCACTGGAGTTGGCCGGGGCACCGGCGGCTGGCTGGAGCTGGGATGCTGCCTATGCTGCGGCCCTCAGGCAGATTGGCCGCTCACTGGGACGCTAGCGAAGATCAGTCTTCCAGCAGCCGGCGGACCACGGCGTCGGCCAGCAACCGTCCCTTGAGCGTGAGCCGAATGGTCCCGGCGAAGGCCGCTGCCGGCTCGACGAGGGCATCCGCGATCAGTCCGGCTACGGCTTTCCTGCCGTTCGGCCCCAGGTCCTGGGTGCGCAGCCCGTCGATGATGCGGGTCTGCAGCATCACGTGCTCCAACTGCCGGGTACCCGGGTCCAGCGTTTCACGGCCGGCTGCCGGGGAGACTCCGGTGGCCAGACGCTGCGCGTAAGCGGCCGGATGCTTCACGTTCCACCAGCGGACGCCGCCGATGTGCGAATGAGCGCCAGGGCCGGCGCCCCACCAATCGTCGCCGCGCCAGTAGGCGAGGTTGTGCCGGCAGCGGTCTTCCGGAGTACGGGCCCAATTGCTCACCTCGTACCAGCTGTACCCTGCCGCCGCCAACCGCGCATCCGCTATCTCGTATTTGGTGGCATGGTCGTCGTCGTCGATGCCGGGCACCTCACCCCGGCGGATCTGCGCGGCCAGTTTAGTGCCGTCCTCGACGATCAGGGCGTACGCGGAGATATGGTCCGGCCCGCAGGCGATGGCGGAGTCCAGGCTGGCCTCCCAGTCCGCAATGGACTCCCCCGGCGTGCCGTAGATCAGGTCCAGGCTGACCTTGAGCCCGGCCTCGCGCGCCCACTGCACCGCCTGCGGTACGCGTTCCGGGTTGTGCGTGCGGTCCAGCACCTTCAGCACGTGCGGCACGGCCGATTGCATCCCGAAGGAAACCCGGGTGAAACCCGCGTCGGCCAGGATCTTCAGCGATTCCGGCGTCACCGAGTCCGGGTTGGCTTCCGTCGTGACCTCGGCGTCCGGCTCCAGCCCCCATAAGCGTCCGGCCTGGCCAAGCATGCTGGCCAGGTCCGGTGCCGGCAGCAGGGTGGGCGTGCCGCCGCCGAAGAAAACCGTGGCCAACGGGCGGTCGGGCAGGCCCGAGCCGCGCAGCACGCGCGCCGCCAGGTCCAGTTCGGTGTTCAGCGTGCCGGAGTACTCATCCTGCGAGGCCCCGGAACCGAGCTCCTTGGCCGTGTAGGTGTTGAAGTCGCAGTAGCCGCAGCGCACCCGGCAGAACGGTATGTGCACATACAGGCAGAAGGCCCGGCTTTCCGCCCCGTCTGCTGCCTGGGCAGGCAGCAGACCGTCGGCCGGGGCCGGATCCCCGAGGGGCAGGACGCTAGGCACTGAGGCGCGCCCCCGCCGTCGTTGTTTTCAGCACTGCGGAACTACTTCTTAGCCTTGTCCTTGGAATCGTCCGACGACAGCGCGGCGATGAAGGCCTCCTGCGGGACCTCCACGCGGCCGACCATCTTCATCCGCTTCTTGCCTTCCTTCTGCTTCTCGAGCAGCTTGCGCTTGCGGGAGATGTCGCCGCCGTAGCACTTGGCGAGCACGTCCTTGCGGATTGCGCGGATGTTCTCGCGGGCAATGATCCGGGAACCGATGGCCGCCTGGATGGGCACCTCGAACTGTTGCCGCGGAATGAGCTCGCGGAGCTTTGAGGTCATCATCACGCCGTAGCTGTAGGCCTTGTCACGGTGCGTGATGGCGCTGAACGCGTCCACCTGTTCGCCTTGCAGCAGGATGTCCACCTTGACCAGATCGGCCACCTGGTCGCCGTCGGCCTTCCAATCCAGCGAGGCATAGCCGCGGGTGCGCGACTTCAGGTTGTCGAAGAAGTCAAAGACGATCTCGGCCAGCGGCAGCCGGTAGCGCAGCTCCACCCGGTCCTCGGAGAGGTATTCCATGCCCTTCATGTCCCCGCGGCGGGACTGGCAGAGCTCCATGATGGTGCCGACGAACTCGTTGGGCGCCAGGATGGTGGCAGAGACCATCGGCTCGCGGACCTCGGAAACCTTGCCGTCCGGGTATTCGCTCGGGTTGGTGACCGTCAGGATCTTCTTGTCCTCCAGCGTGACCTCGTAGACCACGTTGGGGGCGGTGGAAATCAGGTCCAGTCCGAATTCGGCTTCGAGCCGCTCCCGGGTGATTTCCAGGTGCAGCAGGCCCAGGAAGCCGACGCGGAAGCCGAACCCGAGGGCCGCGGAGGTCTCCGGTTCGTAGATCAGAGCCGCGTCGTTGAGCTTGAGTTTGTCCAGCGCGTCGCGCAGCACCGGGTAGTCCGTGCCGTCGATCGGGTAGAGCCCGGAGAAGACCATCGGCTTGGGGTCGGCGTAGCCGCCGAGGGATTCGGCTGCCGGCTTGGCCAGGTTGGTGACGGTGTCGCCGACCTTGGACTGGCGAACGTCCTTCACGCCGGTGATCAGGTAGCCGACCTCTCCAACGCCAAGGCCGTTGGACGGGGTCGGCTCGGGCGAGCTGACGCCAATTTCGAGCAGTTCGTGGCTGGCCTTGGTGGACATCATCTGGATGCGCTCCCGCGGTGAGAGCTTGCCGTCGACCACGCGCACGTAAGTGACCACGCCGCGGTAGGTGTCATAGACCGAGTCGAAGATCATGGCGCGGGCCGGCGCATCGGGGTCGCCCACCGGGGCCGGCAGGTCCCGGACAATCTTGTCGAGCAGCGCCTCGACACCGACGCCGGTCTTGCCGGAGACCTTGAGCACGTCCTCGGGCTCACCGCCGATCAGGTTGGCCAACTCGGCTGCATACTTTTCCGGCTGTGCGGCCGGCAGGTCGATCTTGTTCAACACCGGGATGATGGTCAGGTCGTTTTCCATCGCCAGGTAGAGGTTCGCCAGCGTCTGCGCCTCGATCCCCTGCGCGGCGTCTACCAGCAGGATGGCACCCTCACAGGCGGCCAGCGACCGCGAGACTTCGTAGGTGAAGTCAACGTGCCCCGGCGTGTCAATCATATTGAGGGCGTAGCTGTTGCCGTCGAGTTCCCAAGGCATGCGCACCGCCTGGGACTTGATGGTGATGCCGCGTTCGCGTTCGATGTCCATCCGGTCCAGGTACTGGGCCTTCATGTCGCGCGGCTGAACTACGCCGGTGAGCTGGAGCATCCGGTCGGCCAGAGTGGACTTACCGTGGTCGATGTGGGCGATGATGCAGAAGTTCCTGATGATCGCCGGATCGGTGGCGGCGGGCACCGGTGCGGTGCGGGCCATCGGTGACACAGATGGTTCCTTACTCTCGGACAAGCGGACTGGCAATGCGCACCGGTACCAGCACGCAGATTTTGCTCAACTATAAGTGTCCCACGCCGATCCGGCATCCGCGCACCTTTACGCCAAGGTGAACTGCGGTGATGGCCGGGTGTGTTGCCGTGATGGTCAGTGACCTGCGGCAGCCTTCGTTCAGTAGCCTAGGGCCATGGCATTTTCCCCGAAGGGACTCAATCGGCTCCTCAACAACGCTGTCCGGGCTATCCGGGCCTTGTCCGGCTCCGGCCGCACCGGCGTTCCCGGCGCCTCCGGAACCGGCGGCTCGACGCGGCCGCGCGGGGCTGCAACCGGCAACCGTCCGCAGCCCCAGGGAAGGGGCTCTGGCCGCGGCACAGCGGGCCAGGGCCCAGCGGGAGGTGGCACGGCGGGCCGCGGAATGACAGGCACCGGCACAGCGGGCGGAGGCACCGACTTGCCGTATCCCGGCGACTACCGTGGCTCCGGGACCATCAGCTACTCCCCTGCTGCCGACGGCTCCCCCGACCCGGGCGAAATCGTCTGGACGTGGGTGCCCTACGAGGAAGACTTTTCGCGGGGGAAGGATCGTCCCGTCCTGGTGATCGGGAACCACCGCGGCCGCCTGCTGGCGCTCATGATGACTTCCCGGGACCGCAACAACGCGCGGAGCCGGGACGAGGACTACGTAGACATCGGCTCCGGTGCTTGGGACTCGCAGGGCCGTCCCAGTGAGATCAAGCTGGACCGTGTTCTCCAGCTGGATCCGGAGGCAGTGCGGCGCGAAGGCGCAGTGCTCCCACGCGCCACGTTCGAGAAGGTCGCCCAGGGCATGCGCCGCCGCGGCTGGAACTGACTGCCTGGAACTGACCGCAAGCGGCGTGTCGGCGAAGCGCCGTTCACCCGGCCCGGCCGCCGGCATGTCGGCCAAGCACTGTTCACCCGTACTCGCGGCCGGCGTGTCGGCCAAGCACCATTCGCCCGGCGCGGGCGCTGATCTGCTAATATTTATAGCTGTGTGTCCGCGCAGGTCGACGGGCACCTCGGGCCGGTTGCCATTACGGTGCCCCACGCCGCTCAGTCAATGACCGGACCGAATGCCCTCAAAGACCAAAGTTCCTCAACAACAGAGAGTTATTTCGTGGCCAATATCAAGTCCCAGAAGAAGCGCATTCTCACCAACGAGAAGGCACGCCAGCGCAACAACTCGGTCAAGTCCGAGCTCAAGACCGCTATCCGCGCCGTGACCGGTGCCATTCAGTCCGCCGATCAGGAAGCCGCCAACACCGCTCTGGTTGCCGCGAGCCGCAAGCTGGACAAGGCCGTCAGCAAGGGCGTTCTGCACAAGAACAACGCCGCCAACCACAAGTCGGCGCTGGCCAAGCAGGTCAACGCGCTCTAAAGCGCATCCGGCCGACAGGCCGAACCAAGCCAAGGCCGGAGGCCGTCACCCGTTCAGGGTGGCGGCCTCCGGCCTTTTCCGGTTGTTCGTCCGGTTTCCGGTTCTTCACCCGGATTGGGTGATCCTTCCCCCTGGTCGCCGCGCATAATCTGGCCAGATGAAACGGGCCCAACTCGTCACCGCACTGGCAACAGCAACGATCCTGCTGGCGGGCTGCTCAGGTCCGCCGGAAGGCGAAAGCACCGCAAGCCCAATGGAGACTGCCTCTGAAGCGACGGCCTCCCCGTCGGCGACGACGCAAGGCGCGTTGAGCGGGTTCCTGTGTTCTGCAGACGAGGACGGGGTCTGGCGAGGCAAGGCCAGCCTGACGAACGTCGGTACCGCCGCCAACACGTACACGATCCGCTTCTCGGTAATCCGCACCGGGAGCGAAGACGTCCTCGGCATGAAGGAGGAATCCTTCACCCTCGCGCCTGGCGATTCCACCGACGTCGCCTTCGCCAGTATCTACACCAGCAATGCCTCGGGCCTCGAGTGCGTTGCGCGTGTGACGGCCGTGCCGGCGGCGCAGTCAGGGTCCCCGGCAGAGTCCCCCGAGGGGTCGCCGGAGGAGTCACCGGACGGCAGCTAACCCCGCAGCGCCAGCCAGAGGAGTACCAAATCTCACCCACCGTGGGTGATGCCGGCGGGATGCCGCCTTGAGGTAGGGAAGCGTGAGGCTTTCATGCTCGCTGGGCCCGGACGCAGACCGCCGGGTCAGCCCGTTAGCGACGGGCGCTGGTGGCGATCAGCGTGACGGCCCGTTCCACGGCGTATTCCGGGTCGCGGCCTTCGCCTTTGACCTGGGCGTCGGTCTCGGCCAGCACCTGGATGCAGCGGGCCAGCGCCTCCGAATCCCACAGCCGTGCGTCCCTGCGGGCCTGGTCGAACTGCCAGGGGGCCATGCCCAACTCCCGTGCATTGGCCGAGGCGCTTTTGACCTTGGCGATCTGGCGCAGCTTCATGGCCAGCACGGCAACGATCGGTACCGGATCAACACCGGTTGCCAGCGCGTGCCGGAGGGAGGCCAGTGCGGCGGCACCCCGGCCGGAGATGGCAGCGTCGGCGACCTTGAAGCCGGTTGCCTCCACCCGGCCGCCATAGTACTTTTCCACCGTCTCTTCGGTGACGGCGCTATCGGCGTCGGAAATCAATTGGGAGCAGGCGGCCGCCAGATCCGGCAGAGATGAGCCGACGGCGGACACCAGCGCCTGGGCCGCGGCCGGGTCGATTGCGCGGCGGGCGGCCTTGAACTCCTGCCTGACGAAGTCCAGCTTGTCGGCGTCCTTCTTCATCGCCTGGCAGTCAACCACGGGGGCGCCCGATGCCTTGACCGCATCAAGCAGTTTCTTTCCCCGGGTTCCGCCGCCGTGGTGCAGGACCAACCAGACGTCGTCGGCCGGAGACGAGAGATAGGCGAGCGTATCCGTCAGGAACTCATCGTTCATCTGCGCCAGCGAGGAGGCTTCAATGAGTTTCGCTTCGCCGAAAAGGCTGGGGCTGGCCAGCATGGTGAGCTCACCGCTGGTGTAGGAGGAAGCGTCCAGCTGCGTCAGCTCAAGGTCCGGCTGCTGGCCGCGCAGCAGGTTCCGGACGCGCTCCTTGGCCCGGTGGGCCAGGTACTCTTCCGGACCGCTGACCAGCACGATGGGGGCCGGCTCGACGTCGCGCCAAGAGACAGTCGCGGCGCTCTTTTTGGCGGCAGAAGCGCGGGATCCGGGGGGCGGGTTCACGTCAGGTTCCTCCTTGTTCAGGTCAAGAGTTTCACGTTCCGGGGCTTTTGCCCAAAGCGTCCGGTGCCTACCTGCCGCTGAGCACGGAGAGCTTTCCGCGGTCGGCATCCAGCAGCACCGTCCCCAGTTGGTCGGTCCGCAGCACATGCACGCCGGCGGCGCTCAGCGCGGACAGGATTTCCGCCGCAGGATGGCCATAGTCGTTCTCCGCGCCCACCGAGACAAGGGCTGCGGACGGCCGCAGCCCGCTGATGAGCGCAGTCCCGCCGTTGCGGGCGCCGTGATGGCTGATTTTCAGGACGTCCACGGCGAAATCCGAGCCCAGGCGAAGCGCCAGCTTAGGCAACTGTTCCTGCTCCAGATCACCGGTCAAAAGCATCCTCACCTCTCCCCCGCTGTCCACCCGCAGTTTGATCCCGACGACGAGGCTGGCATCGTTCTCGGACAGGCCGGCGCTGTTTTCCACTGGCCAGTGCACGGCCCAGTCAACCGCTCCGGCCGAGCCGGTTAGTCCTGCCGCGGCGCGTTCGGCGTCCAGCCCGTGCGTCTGGAGCGCGGCGCGGACCGCCTCGGGCAGTGTTTCCTTCGCACTCGAATACAGGACGCGCTCGGTCTGGCGCCCGGCCAGGACGCCGTCAAGCCCGCCGTAGTGGTCAAGGTGCATGTGCGTGAGCATCAGGACATCGATCCGCTCCACGCCCAGCCCGTCCAGGCAGTGGCCCATCAGGTCAGCTTCCGGCCCGGCGTCCACCACGATGGCACTCCGCGGACCGGTGCGGACCACCAGGCCATCCCCCTGACCCACATCGCAGGCTGCTACATCCCACGATGCCTGGGGGCCACTCGGAACCAGAAGCACAACCAGCAGGCCAACTCCACTTCCTGCCAGCAGCGTCGGAATTGCCGTCCAGCACGCCAGCCGCAGAACCCGCCGGCGCGAGTTGGCCCCGCCGTGTCCGCCGCGGCGGGACGTGTTCCCGGATGGCTCGTCCTTCGATTCCGGATTCCTTCCGGAACTGCTGCCGACCGAGATGCGGCGGACGCCCCAAAGGAGTGCCAGGCCGGCCGCAGCCGCACCGGCGGCGCCCAGCGGGCCGCCGGCCCACGGCAGTGCTGCCAGCGGCAGCTCGGAAAACCATCGGGCCACGCCGGCCACCCATAGCGTCATCCATCCAGCCGTGTGCAGCGCCAACGTGCCGAGGCCCGGGATGAGCGGTAGCAGGGCGGTGCCAATCATTCCGGTAATGGTGATGAAAGGAACCACCGGCCCGGCTGCCACGTTCGCCGGTATGGAGTACAGGGCCAGTTCCGGCTGCAACTGCACGATCACCGGCGCGCAGAACACCTGAGCCGCCATCGGCATCGCCACGGCGTGGGCCAGCGGGACCGGAAGGAACCGCTGCAGCCAGCGCGAACAGGCGGCACCCAGCAGCACGAGCGACAAGGTTGCCAGCACCGAGAGGATGAAACTGTAGCTGGCGGCCAACCACGGATCCATGACCAGCAGCACCAGCACCGCCAAGGCCAGGAAAGAGAGCGATGCCCTCCGCCGCCCGCTAAGCACAGCGGCCACCCCGATGGAGCCCATCACCGCCGCCCTCAGGACGCTGGGCTCGGGGCGAACCAGCAGCACGAATCCCGCAAGGCTCGCGACCCCGGCAACTGCCTTGGCCCAGCGCGGTAAGCGCACGGCCGAACCCAGCAGGTAAACGAACCCCAGCACGTAGGACACATTCGCGCCGCTCACGGTCAGCAGGTGCGTCAGACCGGTGCGCCGCATGGCGTCTTCCAAGCCGTCGGCCTGGTGTTCCTTGTCGCCTAGCACCATGCCGGGCAGGAGGCCGCGTGCGTCCGGAGGCAGGGCAACCAGTGCTTTGACGAACTGCGTGCGAAGACCGGAGACCCACGCGTCCAGCGGCGGTGTGGTCCGATCCGCGGGCACCGTCGACGCAATCAACAGCGCCGCCACCGACTGGCCAGAGTCGGCCCTGACCAGGGTGCCGGACGCCCGAAGCCGCTCTCCATACCTGACTCCGGACCACTTCGGGCCGCCCAGCACCAGCACGGGCGTGTCCGCCTCAAAGCGGGTGCCCGCGGACGTTGCCTCGACGATGGTGGCCTTCAGATGGAAGCGCGGTCCGCCGCCGAATTGCTGCGGTGCCTGCACTTGGGACGCGTCACCGGTGGCTACGAGGCGCGCGGTAATGGTTTCCTCTGCGGCGATGGCGCCCCCGATTGGTCCGGCCAACCGTTGTGTCTGCCCCACACCCACCATCAGCGCCAGCAGTCCGGTACAGCTGGACAGCACCAGCACGACGGCGGTGGCTCCCGACCCGCTGCCCCGTCTGCGCACGGGCTGTCGCCTACGCTCGGGGCGCCGCCTGCCACCCTGCCGGCCGTTGCGTGCGTCGGAAGGCGGGCACCGGGACTTTAGGCCACGTTCCGGCGACGGCCGGCTCTTCGGCTGCAGTCTCCCGGCCCGGCGCAGCCCGGTTCGGAACAGCCTCGCCGGAAGCAACAGGCGGGCCGACGCGCCGCCGGCAGCACCCAGGAGCAGGGCAGCCGTTGTCAGTGCCACTCCGGGCGGGGCATGTGGCAAGGCCAGCGCCGCTGCCCAGCAAGTCAATGCGGCGAGTCCGAGGCGGAGGTCCAGTCGCCGGGTTTCTCCCTGCGCTGCGGAAGCCGGATCCGGCGTGATGTGCTTCAGCAGCAGCTGCTGCAGGTCCGCCCGGCGCCTTCCCTCCGACCGGCTGCTATCCAGCGCGCCGGGGACAGGGCCGCGCCCGTCGATTGCAGCGCCGCGGACGGGGCCGCGCCCGTCGTTCGCAGCGCCGGGGACAGGGCCGCGCCCGTCGATTGCAGCGCCAGTTTCCGGGCGGCCAGAGGCGCTGCCGTGCTCCCGTTCACAGGGGACGCTAGAGTCCACCGGCCCGGCCGAGACCGGTTTGCGGGCCGCGTCTGCGTACCGCTGCCACCGTGCTCCGCTCACACCGTCACCAGCTCCACCAGCGCCTCAAGCATGACCGGCCCGATGCCCGGCACCGCGTCCAGATCGGACGGTTGCCCGTACGGCCCGTGCTGCTCGCGGAACTCCACGATCCTCCCGGCCAGCACCGGCCCCACGCGCGGCAACTCCGCCAGTTCCTCGGCGCTGGCCGTGTTGATGTTGATCTTGCCAACAGGACCGCCGGCCGCTCCGCCACCAGCGGCGCCGCCGCTCCCAGGTCCACCAGCGGCGCCGCCGCCGGTCCCGCTGCCCGGCGCCGGCGGCCCGGCATCGTCCGGCGTGGGCACATAGACCTGCTGGCCGTCGGTCAGAGGTGCGGCCAGGTTCAGCGCCTCGAGCCGTGCTTCCTTTCTGGCGCCGCCGGCCGCTTCGATCGCCTCGAACACTCTGGCGCCTGCGCCCAGCCGGACGATGCCAGGCGATGCCACGGCTCCCGCCACGTGGACGATGAGGGGTGCTCCGGCGTCGCCGCCGCCGTCGTCCCCGCCGCCCATTCCGCCGTCAGCCTCGGCGTCTGCTCCGCCGCCACTTTTCGTGCCGTCGCCGCCGTCCTGAGGCATCGCCGGTCCTTCACCGTCGCTGGCGGCAGGCGAATCTCCGCTGCCCCCGGCACCCTCCCGGGTATCTGGCCCCGAGGAAGGGCCGGACCGTAAAGGGATGCCGTCCACAACCGGCGCGGACGAGCGGGCCAGGTCCGCGGTCGCTATCGAAACGATCCCGTAGCCCAGGCACAGCCCGGCCACGACGAAGGCCGCTCCGAGGGCAATGCGGAACCGAGGTGTTCGCTTGAGCGGTGATGCAGCGCCGTCGCGGACGGCTGCTGGAAGCCAGCGGTGTCGGCCCATGCGGAAACATTAGGTCCGCGGCGCGGGCACCTTTCCCGGCCGCTGGGGTGTTCGTGGATGAACCGACCAGAGAGGCCGGCTGTGGAGGGAATGACGCTCAGCTAACCCCGTACAGCGCCGCCCTGCCGCGCAGTCCGCTCCGCGCCAGTCCTACGGCAGCCGCCGGTCCTCGGGGCGCTGCAGGCGCAGCCACTGGTAGCCGAAGCCCTCGAGCGGCAGGCTGCACGTGCCGTCCTCGGCGATCTTCACGTCCGAATCGCCCAACAGGTCCAGCAGCATCACGTCCCGGAGCTTCTCCGCTGGCAAATCCTCCGTCGTCAAGTCCAGCGTGACGGTGGCCGGATCGGGCGAGAGATTGTGCAGCAGGACCATGCTTGACTCCTCCCAGCTGCAGCGATGGGCCAGCACGGACTTCTCCGGCTGCTTGAGGACCTCGAAACGGCCCCAGCCCAGCTCCGGGCACTCGCGGTAGCGCTTGATTAGCATGGCCATGAAGTTCCACAGCGAATCCGGATCCCGTTTGGCCTGTGCGGCGTTGACGAACTGCGGGCTGAAGCCGCCGTCCACCATCGGCGAGATCAATTGTCGGGGCTCCGCGGTGGAGAAGCCCGCGTTCGGGCCGTCCGTCCACTGCATGGGCGTGCGGACGGCCAGGCGGCCCTCGGCATCCAGGTTCTCCCCCATGCCGATTTCCTCGCCGTAGTACAGCACCGGGGTGCCCGGCAGGGAAAACAGCAGCGAGTACACCATCCGGATCCGGCGCGGATCCCCGTCCAGCATCGGGGGCAGCCGGCGTTTGAGGCCGCGGCCGTAGAGCTGCATCTGTTCCTCGGGCCCGAAGGCGGCGAAGACTTCTAGGCGCTCTTCGTCGGTGAGCTTGTCCAGCGTCAGCTCGTCGTGGTTGCGCACGAAGGTTGCCCACTGGTTGTCCGGGTTAATGGCCGGCCTGCCCGTCAGCGCCTTGGCCAGCGGTCCCGCGTCCTGCCGGGCGAGGGACAGGTACATGTTCTGCATGGCGATGAAGTCAAACATCACGTTCAGTTCGTCGCCGTCGCTGCCGCCGAAGAAGGTCAGCTGGTCCTTATACGGCAGGTTGACCTCGCCCAGCAGGATTCCGCCACCGCGACGGCGACTCAAGTAGCGGCGAAGGTCGCGCAGGACCTCATGTGGGTCCGGCAGCCCAGCCCCGTCCTGCCCCACGGTTTCAAGAAAGAAGGGCACCGCGTCCACACGAAAACCGTCGAGCCCCAGTTCCAGCCAGAAGCCCATGGCCTTGGCGATATGGTTCCTGACCTCGGGGTTGGTCACGTTCAGGTCCGGCTGGTGCTTATAGAAGCGGTGCAGGTACCACTCCCCGGTCAACTTGTCCTTGGTCCAAATCGACTGCTCCTGGTCCGGGAACACCACCTCTTTGGAGGTGTCCGGCGGCGGGTCCGACCGCCACACGTAGTAGTCCCGGAAGGGACTGTCTTTGGACTGGCGCGCGGATTGGAACCAGGGATGCTGGTCCGAGGTGTGGTTGACCACCAAGTCCGCGATGACCCGCATGCCGCGGTCCCGGGCGGTGCGCAGGAATTCCACCAGGTCCCCGTGGTCCCCCAACCGCCGGTCCACGCCGTAGAAGTCGGTGATGTCATAGCCGTCGTCCCGCTCGGGCGTGGGATAGAAGGGCATCAGCCAGATGCAGGTGACACCCAGTTCGGCCAGATAGTCCACGCGCTGAGCCAGGCCGGCGAAGTCTCCCACGCCGTCGCCGTCGGAATCGAAGTACGTCTCCACGTCCAGGCAGTAGACAACGGCTGTCTTCCACCACAGGTCGGAGGTATCGGTAATCCTCACTGGCCTCTCCTCGCTTTCCGTCAGGACGGTCCGGGACAGTCCGTCAGCGCAGCTTCGGCAGGACCTCGCCGGCGAACGTTTCGATGAAGGGCCGTTGCTCCTGCCCCACGAAGTGCAGGTACAGTTCGTCGAAGCCCAAGTCCAGATACTCCTGCAGCCATTCCACATGGCGGCCGGTGCTGGCCGAGACGTTGACTGCCTTGCGCAACTGGTCCTCGCCGACATGCTCGCTCACGGCGTCAAAGTGCCCGGCCGTGGCCAAATCTGCGGCCACATGAGGAGCAAAAGTGTTGGAGCGCCACTGGTCCAGGCCGATGTTGACGGCGGCCTCCTCCGACGGCGCCCAGGACAGGTGCACCTGCAGCGCGGCCTTCCCGCGCCCGCCATTGTCCCGGTAACCGGCCAGGACCTTCCTTAGCTGCTCCGGCGGCTGGTTGACCGTGATCAGCCCGTCCGCCCAACGTGCGGCGCGGCGGGCGGTCTCCACGCTGATGGCGGGTGCAATCAGTTCGGGCTTGGGGTCCGGCACCTCCCAGATCCTGGCGTGCTCCACGGTGACCAGACCGCGGTGGGTGACCTCCTCGCCGTCGTGCAGGCGGCGGATCACCTCCACGGACTCCTCCAGCCGCTGCTGGCGCACGTCCTTGGACGGCCAGGCATCGCCGGTGATGTGCTCGTTGGAGTTCTCGCCGCTGCCCGGAGCCATCCAGAACCGCCCCGGAAACATGACGGCCAGGGTGGCCGCGGCATGCGCGATGATCGCCGGATGGTAGCGCTGGCCTGGAGCGGTGACGACGCCGAAGCGCAACGTGGTGGTGGCCAGCGCTGCACCAAGCCAGGACCAGGCGAAGCCGGAATGTCCCTGGCGCTCGGACCACGGCTCGATGTGGTCCGAGCACATCGCGGCGTCGAAGCCCGCTTCCTCCGCCAGTTTCACGTCCTTCAGCAGCTGTGCGGGCGAGATCTGTTCGTGGGATGCATGGAATCCAATGACAGTCACCCCTCCATCCTTACCGAGCCCTGCACGGGTTGTCGAGGGACTGAGGAGTCGCGGAACGCCCGTTCAGGCCAGGTGCGGGGCGGGCGGCCCGACCACCACGGCGATGACGCCCAGTCCGGTATGCGCAGCAAGAACCGACGGCACCGGGGTGATCAGGACGTCGTCGCTGAGGTGTTGCTGCAGGGTTTCCGCGATGGCCCGGCTCTCGGATTCATTGCCGAAATAATGCACCGAGACCCGCGGTTCGTAGTCGAGTTCCTCGATCCGGCGCACCACCAGCTGCTGCAGCCGGGCCTGCGCACGGGCGGCGGTGCGGATCTTTTCCAGCGGGACAATCGCGCCGTCGCGGATGCCCAGCAGCGGCTTGATGGACAGCAGCGAACCCAGCACGCCGGAGGCGGCGGAGATCCGGCCGCCGCGGCGCAATTGGTCCAGGCTGGGCACGTAGAAGTACACGTCCGAGCAAACCGCGGCGGCTCGGGCGCGCTCGGCCACGGTTTGCCGGTCGAAGCCGCTCTGCGCCGCGATCACCGCGTCGATCACGGCGAAGCCTTGCCCCAGCGCGGCACTCCGGGTGTCCACAACTTCCACCGGGATGCCCACGCCGTCGGCAGCCAGGCCTGCGGCCTCGATGGTGCCGGACAGCTCGGCGGAGAGGTGGATGGAGATGATCGACTCGAAGCCCAGCTCCTCGAGCTCGCGGTAGGTCCGTTCGAGGAGCCCCGGCGACGGCCGCGACGTCTTGATGTCGCGTCCCTCGGCGAGGCCGATCGCGAGGGCGGAAGCGACGTCGTCGACCCCTTCCCCGTAGATCTGGCCGGAAATCATCACGGGCATCGGCACCACCCGGAGCCAGTCGGCGGTGTCCGGCTGGTTGACCCAGTCGGCGGGCAGTGACGCAGCCGAATCAGTGACGACGGCGACGCGGTGCCGCGGCGGCTGGCCCGTCCGGGCAGGCGGCTGCTGCAGCAGCCGTTTGGACCGCTGCAGCAGTTGCTCGAGCCAGTTCACGGGTGCCGGCCCGATCAGGCCGGAACGATGTTGACCAGCTTCGGTGCACGCACAATGACCTTGCGCACGTCGCGGCCTTCGAGGGTGCGGATGACCTGCGGCGAGGCCAGCGCGAGCTTCTCCAGCTCGTCCTCGCTGACGTCCGCCGCCACCTCCAGCCGGTCGCGCACCTTGCCGGCAACCTGCACCACGGCCGTGACTGTGTCCTGCACCAGCAGCGACTCATCCACGGTCGGCCAGGAGGCGTTCACCACCGACGGTTCGTGGCCCAGCTGGGCCCACAGGTCCTCCGCAGTGTAGGGGGCGAACAGGCTCAGGATGATGGCCACCGCCTCGGTGGCTTCGCGCACCGCCGGATCAGCCGCGCCGGGGCCGGCGTCAATGGCCTTGCGGGTAGCATTGACCAGCTCCATCAGCTTGGCGATGACCACGTTGAACTTGCCGGCGTCCAGCAGGTCCGCCGCGTCGGCGACCGTACGGTGCGTCACCGCACGCAGGGCGCGGTCTCCGCCGTCGTACTCCGTGCCCGGCGCCGAGGCGACGTCCTGGCCCAGCCGCCACGCGCGGGCCAGGAACTTGGCCGAACCGGACGGCGAGACGTCGGCCCAGTCCACGTCGTCCTCGGGCGGCGAAGCGAAGACCATGGTCAGCCGGACCGCGTCCACGCCGAACTTGTCCAGCTGCTCACTCAGGTCCACGCCGTTGCCCAGCGACTTGCTCATTGCCTTGCCGCCATTGAGCACCTGGCCCTGGTTCAGCAGCGCCCGGAACGGCTCGTCGAAATCGATCAGGCCCATGTCCTTGAGCACCTTGGTGAAGAACCGGCTGTAGAGCAGGTGAAGGATGGCGTGCTCCACGCCGCCCACGTACTGGTCCACCGGCAGCCAGCGCGCCGCCGCTTCCTTCTCGAACGGGCCCTCGGTGTAGTCGGGTGAGGCGAAACGCAGGTAGTACCAGGACGAATCCACGAACGTGTCCATGGTGTCGGTATCACGCCGCGCGGCCTTGCCGCAGTTCGGGCAGTCGGTGTTGACCCAGTCCGCGGCAGCGGCCAGCGGCGACGTGCCCTTCGGCGACAACGCCTCGCCGCGCAAATCGTCGGGCAGCCGGACCGGCAGCTGGTTGTCGGGCACAGGCACCTCGCCGCATTCGTCACAGTGGACAATCGGGATCGGTGCGCCCCAGAACCGCTGGCGGGACAGCAGCCAGTCGCGCAGCCGGAAGTTCACCGTCTTCTCACCGGTCCCGGCAGCCTGCACCAGTTCGATGGCGCGGCTGATGGCCTCCGTCTTGGACAGGCCGTCCAGCTCGCCGGAATTGATCAGGGTGCCCTCGCCGTTGGTGGCGACGCCGGTGACCGCCGGGTCCTCTTCACCGGTGTCGACGACGGCGCGCACCGGCAGGTCGAAGGTCTTGGCGAAGTCCAGGTCGCGCTGGTCGTGCGCCGGGACGGCCATGATCGCGCCGGTGCCGTAGTCGGCCAGCACGTAGTCTGCCGCCCAGACCGGCAGCTTTTCGCCGTTCAGCGGGTTCACCGCGTAGCGGCCCAGGAACACGCCGGTCTTTTCGCGTTCGGTGGACTGGCGTTCGATGTCGGAGAGCGCCTTGATCTTTTCCCGGTAGTCCATCAGCGCATCGTGGTGCTCCGGCGTGACCAGGTCCAGTGCCAGGTGGGCGTCGGCGGCCACCACAAAGAACGTGGCGCCGTGCAGGGTGTCCGGCCGGGTGGTGAAGACGGTGACGTCCTTCGCCGGGCGCCCGGCGGCTTCCTCAACGGTGAAGCGGACGTGCGCGCCTTCGGACCGGCCGATCCAGTTGCGCTGCATCGCCAGCACGCGCTCCGGCCAGTGGCCCTTGAGCTCGTCCATGTCGTCGAGCAGCCGGTCCGCGTACTCGGTGATCTTGAAGTACCACTGGTTGAGGCTCTTCTTTGTCACCGGGGTGCCGCAACGCTCGCACGCGCCGTTGACCACCTGTTCGTTGGCCAGCACGGTCAGGTCCTTCGGGCACCAGTTGACCGGCGAGTTCTTCCGGTAGGCCAGGCCTCGCTCGTAGAACCGCAGGAACAGCCACTGGGTCCAGCGGTAGTACTCGGGGTCCGAGGTGTGCAGCCGGCGGGACCAGTCGGCGCTGATGGCGTAGCGCTTGAAGGAGGCCGCCTGGGTGTCGATATTGGCGTAGGTCCACTCGCTGGGGTGGGCATTGCGCTTGATCGCGGCGTTCTCGGCCGGCAGGCCGAAGGAGTCCCAGCCGATCGGGTGCAGGACGTCGTAGCCCTTCAGCCGCCAGTAGCGGGCCACCACATCGCCCATGGCGAAGGCCTCCGCGTGGCCCATGTGCAGGTCGCCCGAGGGGTACGGGAACATATCCAGCACGTAGCGGCGCTCGCGCGAACCGTCGTCGGCGGGTGCGAAGACATCAAGTTCCTCCCACACGGCCGGCCACTTGGCCTCCATGGTGGAGAAACTGTACTCGTGCTGTTCCGTACCCGACTGCGTACTCACTGTGCTTGCCTCGTCCTCTTGTCTGTACTGCGCACTGGCCTGACTCCCCTAGACACACAAAAGCCCCTCAACATCGGAGGGGCGGGCCGCTGAAGCAGGGCGTGGACCCCGCGGCAGCGGCTAGCTAAGGAGCAGTGCGAACATGGCACCACTTTACCGCACGTTCACAACACATCGTCGTCGATCCAGTCGAAGGTCCGGGTGACCGCCTTCTTCCACAAGCGCAGCCGGCGCTCCCGCTCTTCGGCAGGCATCTGCGGTTCCCAAACCTTGTCCTGCGCCCAGTTGCGGGCCAGCTGCTCCGTCCCTTCCCAGAATCCGACGGCGAGGCCCGCCGCGTAGGCCGCGCCGAGGGCCGTTGTCTCGGTGACCTGCGGCCGCATCACCGGCACGCCGAGGATGTCTGCTTGGAACTGCATCAGGGCGTCATTGGCGACCATCCCGCCGTCGACCTTGAGGCCGGTCAGCGGCACCGCGGCGTCCGCATTGATTGCATCCAGCACCTCCCGGGTCTGGAATGCCGTGGCTTCCAGTGCCGCACGGGCAATGTGTGCCTTGGTGACAAACCGGGTCAGGCCGACCAGGGCTCCGCGGGCATCCTGCCGCCAGTAGGGCGCGAATAGCCCGGAGAACGCCGGCACAAAATAGCAGCCGCCCGTGTCCGCGACAGTGCCGGCCAGCTCCTCCGCCTCCCGTGCCGACGAGACCATGCCCAGATTGTCGCGCAGCCACTGGATCAATGACCCGGCGACGGCGATGGAACCCTCCAGCACATACTGCGGTGCGGCGGTGCCCAGCTGGTACCCGACGCTGGTCAGCAGTCCGTGCGAGGACCGGACGATCTCCTGGCCGGTGTTAACCAGCACGAAGCACCCGGTGCCGTAGGTGTTCTTGGCCTCGCCGGGGTTGAACGCCGCTTGTCCGAATGTGGCCGCCTGCTGGTCGCCGAGGATGCCGGCTACCGGAACATGGCGCAGCAACTGTGAGCCGTGGACCTCCGCGTAGACCTCGGACGACGAGCGGATCTGCGGCAGCATCGCCGTCGGGATGTCGAAGACGTCGAGGATCTCCTTGTCCCACTGCAGGGTGCGGAGATCCATGAACAGGGTGCGGGAGGCGTTGGTGACGTCGGTCGCGTGCGTGCCGCCATCCGGACCGCCGGTGAGGTTCCAGAGCACCCAGCTGTCGGTGGTGCCGAACAGCAGCTCGCCCGCCTCGGCCCGTTCGCGGACACCGTCCACATGGCGGAGGATCCAGGCCAGCTTGGTGCCGGCGAAGTAGGGCGAGAGCGGCAGGCCGGTCTGCTCGCGGAAGCGGTCAACACCGCCGTCGGCGGCCAGTTCATCGCAGATCTGCTGCGTGCGCACGTCCTGCCAGACAATCGCGTTGTACACCGGCTTGCCGGTGCTTTTCTCCCACACCACCGTGGTTTCGCGCTGGTTGGTGATGCCGACGGCGGCGATGTCATGGCGGGTCAGGCTGGCCCGGGACAGCGCCGTGCCCACTACTTCGCGGGTGTTGTCCCAGATTTCCAGCGGGTCGTGTTCCACCCAGCCCGGCTGCGGGAAGATCTGCCGGTGCTCGCGCTGGCCCGTGGAGACCGGGGTGCCGCTGTGGTCGAAAATGATCGCGCGCGTGGAGGTGGTTCCCTGGTCGATCGCCAGTACGAACTCCGCCATCTAAGCCCTCCACCGATTGTCCCGGGCAACTGTGCCCGGCTGCTGTTGAACCTAACCGGCGGCACAGGGCACCGTCAATTGCGTCCCGGCAGTTGTGGGTCGGCATGTGTACACCGCCGCTGGTGCGCCGACCCGGTGCACCCTTCGTGCACCTCCGCTGGTGCGCCGCCGCGTCGCCGGACCCTCCCACGCCGGGCGATCCCACGCGCCGACATGTCCCGGCTGCACTCTGCCCCGCCGTCGTGTCGGTAAAGTCGAAGGCATGGAACCTGCAGGAAGCCGGACGTGACCACCGTGGCCGAACGCGCACTTCGGCGCGAGATACTGCTCGACGGCGCATGGGTGCGTTATTGGGAGTATCCCGGGCACGACGACGGCGCGCCCACCCTGCTGATGGTCCACGGCTTCCGCGGTGATCACCATGGGCTGGAACTGGTGGTTGACCAGCTGCCCGGATACCGCGTGATCGCCCCGGACCTGCCCGGCTTTGGCGAGTCCGAACCGCTGGCCTCCGGCAGCCACGATGTCGAGGGGTACATCCGGTTCCTGGACCGTCTGGCCGGGGAGCTTGACCTGGGTCCGCAGACCTACCTCTTGGGCCACTCCTTCGGGTCCATCGTGGCCAGCCACTATCTGGCGGCGCATCCGGGGCGTTTTCGGGCCGCGATCCTGGTTAATCCGATCAGCGAACCGGCGCTCCAGGGACCGAAGGCCGTCGCCTCCCGGCTGGCCGGGTTCTACTATTGGGCCGGCGCCAAGCTGCCCGAACGGCTGGGCTTTGGGTTGCTGCGCAACCGCATCATTGTCCGGGCGATGAGCGTCATGATGGCCAAGACCCGGGACCCGCAACTGCGCTCCTATATCCATGCCCAGCACGATGCCTACTTCAGCGCCTTCGCGAACCGCCGAGTGGTGCTGGAAGCTTTTCGCGCTTCCATCTCCGCCGACGTCGCCCAGGTTGCCGGCCGACTGGACCTGCCGGTGCTCCTGATTGCCGGGGAACGCGACGACATCGGATCCGTGCCGAGCCAGCGCAAGTTGGCCGCAGCGATACCGGACGCCCGGCTGGAAGTGATCCCCGCCGTCGGGCATTTGATTCACTACGAAACCCCGGCCCCGGCCGCCGCCTACATCCGGGACTTCATCGACGGAATGAGTGCATGAAACTCCTGATTGACGCCAGGTTCACCCGTACGGACCAGTTGGACGGCATCAGCCGCTACGGGGCGAGCCTGATTGAAGCGACCGCCCGGTTGGTGGATGTGGGCATGCTCATCAGCGACGAGCGGCAGCTGCAGTTTTTGCCGGATGTGCCGTGGACCAAGATCAACAGTCCGCTCTCCCCTGCAGAACTTTTCGTGGCACGGCGCGTCAACAAACTGGGCGCCGACGTGGTTGTCTGCCCCATGCAGACCATGGGCAGCTTCGGCCGCGACTATGGCCTGATCCTGACCCTGCATGACCTGATCTACTACTCGCACCCCAAGCCTCCCGGTTTCCTGCCGAAACCGGTGCAGCTGCTGTGGCGGCTTTACCACAAGGCCTATTGGCCCCAGCGCCTGCTGTTGAACCGGGCGGACACGGTCGCCACGATCAGCCGGACCACGCAGTCTTTGATGGAACGCCACCGGCTCACCCGGAAGCCCATCCGGATTGTCTCCAACGCCGCCCAGCCGCACGGCGCGCCGCGTGACCCGGCCGCCGCGCGCGACAAAACCCTGCTCTACATGGGCTCATTCATGCCGTACAAGAACGTGGAAACCATCATCGACGCCATGGTCTTGCTGCCTGACTACCAACTCCATCTACTCAGCCCCATCCGGCCGGACCGGCAGGCTGAATTGGAGGCGCGGGCAGCGGATTCGGGCCGCCTGGTATTCCACAGCGGCATTTCGGACGCCGGATACCAGCAGCTGCTCCGGCGCACCACCGCGCTGGTCACCCTCTCCCGCGACGAAGGCTTCGGCCTCCCGCTGATCGAGGCCATGGCTGCCGGGACGCCGGTGATCGCCAGCGACATCCCCATCTTCCGTGAGGTAGGCGGCGGTGCGGTCACGCTCGTCGATCCGGACCAACCGGCCGACTTTGCCGCCGCCGTGGCAGCCCTGGACCAGCCCGGCGCGTTCCGTTCCGCCTCCGAAGCCAGCATCGCGCGGGCTGCCGCCTACGACTGGGACGAATCGGCGCGGCAGCTGGTGGCAGCAGCCGAGGAAGTCATGGAGCGACGCCGCCGAGTGGGTGTGAAGAACGCGAGGTAACGCGCAAGCCGCCAGACCTCCTCGATGAAGCCTGGTGAGCCTGCACGGTTTTCCTGAGCCGTGAAGCATGCAGCGTGCAGCTCGTGCGGAGAAGCGCGCAGGTGGAGCACAGGCTGTGAGGCCCGCTCGTCGAGGCCCTGTGAAGGCCACACGGTGAAGCACAAGCGGCGACCCCGCATGGAATGTCCGGCACGCTTTCTCTAAACGGTGAAGTACCTGCGGCGACGCCGCGTGGTAAGGCCTGCGTGATTTCCCTCACGGTGAAGAACAGGCGGTGAAGTCACAGTCAGGCCGTCCAGCCAATCACTTACTCGGCGGTTGCACGCTGCTAAGGATGGCGGCTAGAAACGTGGCGGTTAGAACGGTGGTGGTGTGAGGTCCGTGGCGATTCCGTTGTGGACCGCATGTGGTGTGGGTGGATGGGCAGCTTGGTGCTTTCGCCAAGCGTCTTTGAGCCGTTCGTTCAAGTCGCTGATTTCGTGCCGTTCGAGGATGTCGGCGAGCTCCCCCGGCGGGGTGACCGCGAGCGGGTCTGCCGAAGTGCTGTAGGTAAGGCCGGCTGCGGTAGTCCAGTCGATGGTACCGGGGACCGGTTGGCCTGCCTTCGCGTAGCCCGCAGTCTTCAAACCGTGGTGGACCTTGCAGAAACAACACATACAGTCGACATCAGTCTTCCCGCCCTTCGAGTAGGCGTGGACATGATCTATTTCGCAGTGTTCAGCAGCCCTGTTGCAGCCCGGCGCCCGACAGGTCCGGTCCCTGGTACGCAGGAACCGGCGCTGCGCCCTGGTGGGCCGGTACTGTTTGCGGTCAAGCGCGACCACGGCACCGTTGATCGGATCGGTCAGGATTCGTGTGAAGGATGTCCCATCGCCTACAAGTCGGCGTGCCACATCGGGGGCAATCGGACCGTACCCGTCGAGCTCGGCCGGCTCCTCACCGAGTCCCAGCAGCGTCAGCGCCGGAACGGTGAGGCTGGCATGTGCGGCGATCCTCGGGCCCGATTTACCCATCCTCGGCCCCGGTGAAATGCCGGTCAGCAGCAAGTCGGAAAGCACATCCGCCCGCAACTGGGTCAGTGTCCGGGACTCCTCGGCGTCTTGTAATGAAATGGCGGTGGACTGGATCCGGTTGAACGCCGCGACCGCTTCCTCGGCCGGCAGATATGCGTTCAGCCAGGCCATGCCGTCCTCGTCCGGATGCAGCTCGATCCGACGGTCCCGGCGCGCTTTGGCATGGCGGACGGCGATCGATTCGGGGTGTTCCCGCTCGCGCCGCGTCCGGGCGCGGGCCGCAAACTTGGACCGGGTCATCGCGTCCTCCGTCGCGGCCGGCAGCATGACAGCTTCGAAGTCGGTGCGTGCATCCTCAGGCAATGAACCGGCTTGATCCACCAGTGCCTCGGCAATCCCGGCACTCGTATCCCCGGCAGACAGGGCCGCCAGCGTGTTGCGAAAAGGTCCGTGGAGCTTGAGTGCCAACGCGATCTTGTCCTGTGCTGTCCTCCGCGGAAGTCGCAGCGCGTGCGCGGCCTCATCCACCACCGAAGATTCCGCGTCGTGGCCGTTCGGACGACGCCCTTCCGGTTCGTAGGGCGTGGCCCAAGCGTCTTCCTGGCTGTCCAGCGCCTGCAGGTAGAGGGCATTGAGCAGACTGAACTTGTGCGCTTCCAGCCACGCCAGCGCCCGCCCGGTTTCAACCAGCGCGAAGGCAGCCTCCTCGTAAACCATCAGGGCAGGCTCCTGCCGGCCCACTACGTCTAGCAACTGCTGACCGGACAACCGCAACCCGGCACCAGGCCCGCCCGTGCGGGCGGCGGCTGCTGCACCGGAGTCGGCCGCGGCACCGGAGGGAAGACCGGCGCCGCCAGCCGAGACATGCGCGCCAGCCGAGTCTCGTAACCCGATCAGTTCGGGAAAGTCCGCGTCAGTGGGCCGATCGCAAGATTCGTCGTCAAAGAACTCCCGAGGCAGCAATCCGTTCAGCGGATCTACGCATTGCTGATCCAACGAAGCGTTCAGCGACGCTTCCAGCTCTGCCCAGTAGGAATCGGCTTCGGGTGAGGCATCCCAGCGACCCGACATCCAGTCAGGATCCGGATCCACGGGAATCCCGTCTACATCAAACGCCTGCACCGCTGCATACCGGCGCGCCAGCCCCACTTGTGCCTCGCCTACGGCGTCGCGTCCGGAACCGGCTTGCGGCTCAGCTTGTGGCTGGTTGGCGGCAGCCACGTCGCGGGACGCGAATGGCACACTGCCCTGGCCGGGAGTGTCCGGCTCGCGGGATTCCAGCGGTGCGGGTGCCATGCACCTATTTTAGTAGAATGTGACTTCGAACACAATAGGTGTGGTGTAGATACTGCGTTCGAAAAGAGGGTGGGTATCCACTTCAACTGAAGGTGGGCTTCACCCGTCAAAGGTGAGCAACGACTTCATCGAAAGGTGGGCGGTGGAGACTACGAAGGGTGGGCGACGTCCGTCCAAGAGTGCGCGTGATCGTTAGACCAAGGGTGGGAGAGGAACTCGGGAGCAAGCCCGAGTCCGAAAATAGGCCCCCCATTACGCCGACCTGCACGGGTCCGGGACCAAGCAACTAGAGCAAGTCCACACCGTCGCAGCGCACCTGCACGGGGTCGGGGACGCGCTTGGCCGCCAGCGCCGCCTTGCGATGGCGCAACGCCGCCGTCACGGTGGGCCCGTCCTGATAGCTGAAGAACAACAGCAACCGGTGCTCACCGCCCTCCCCCGGCCGCGCTTGAAGCTCGCGCAACTGATGCTCACGCGCCTGCCCGTCATGCGCCTGCCCCTCACGCGTCTGGAGCTCGACCGGGCCGACGGTGCGCAGGCTGCCTGCGAGTTCAAAATCCGCCATGAACGCTTCGATCCCTGACGCCTTGCCGGTCAGGGCCGCAATCCGGACCGCGGGCGGCAACTGGAGCTCGCGGCGCAGCTGCATTTCCCTTGCCGCGGCGCCCGCGGGATCCCAGCGGACCAACGGGGCCACCACTGTGTCCTGGTCGGCCGTGACCACCACCAGCCCTCCCTCCGAGGAAGGCTGAACCAGTGACGCGGCACGGAACCAGCGCCGCAGCACGTCTTCCGGCGTCCGCAAGGACTCGCGGATGAGCATGGAGTTTCCGTCCAGCAGCAGCGCCGCGGCGTAGCCACCGGGGGCTACCGGCTCAGCACCCGGTGTGGCCACGACCAAGGCCTTCTTTGACTCCACAACGGACTTGATGTGCTCCCCGGACGATGACACCACGGTGGCGCCGGGGAACGCCCGCCCCAGCTCCTCCGCAGTGCGCAGGGCACCGATCGCCGAGGCGCGAAGCCGCTGCGATCCGCATTCCGGACAGGAGTAGTGCGTGGCAAGCCGGCCACACCAGCGGCAGGCCGGCACTGCGCTGCGTCCCGACTGCGCCAGCGGCCCGTTGCAGTCAGTGCACCGCGCCGGCGTGCGGCAGTCTTGGCAGGACAAAGCCGGCGAAAACCCGGTCCGCGCCACCTGCACCAGCACCGGCCCGCGTTCCAGCCCTTCCTTGGCTGCCAGCCACGCGGCGTGCGGCAACCGCGCCTGCCGCAGCATCGGATCGCGTTCCTGTTGGAAGGAATCCGCCGTGTTCAGGATGCGTGGAGCGGCTTTCCGCAGGAACGGTCGGGAGGGCGTGAGCGCCGATGCCCAACCGCTCTCGACCAGGCGCTGCGCTTCGCCACTGCGCGAGACACCGCCAAACAGTGCCGCACAGCCGATCTGGGCCGTCCGCAGCAGCAACACTTCGCGTGCATGCTGGTAGGGGGCGCGTTGCTCGATCAGGAGGTCGTCGCCGTCGTCCCACAGAGCTACCATGCCCAGATCCTGCACCGGTGCATAGGCCGCTGAGCGCGTCCCGACCGCCACGGAAACCTCGCCGTGCAACAGCCGCAGGTAGTTGCGGTAGCGGGGCGTCGGGCCGTCCTCGGCGGTCAACCGCACGTACTGGTCTGCGCCCAGTACCCGCTGCAGCTCTGCTTCCAGGCTTGCCAGATCCTTTGCGTCTGGAACAACGACGACGGCGCCGCGCCCGCTCTGCCGAACGCTGGCGACGGCATGGGCTACTTGTGCGGCCCACGACGCCGGGCCGTAGGACTTATGGCTGGCCAGGACCGCTCGCGGCGCGGCACCAGCAGCCAGCTGGGCAAGGAAATCCGCGGCGCCGTCGTAGCCCGCATAGGCTTCGGCAGCTCCCGGTGAGGGCTCAGGCGAACCGGCGGCGTCGGGTAGAGAAGTATCCGACGCAACGGACTCTGCTTCCCGGGCGGCAAATTCCTTGTCCACTTTCGCGACGCGGGCTGGGATGGCTGCGCGCAGCACGTCGCTGACGTTGCCGGCGTAGCGTTCCGCTACCGCGGTGGCCAGCTGCAGCAGTTCGTCGCTGAGTACCGGCTGAGCGGAGACCACCTTGGCCAAGGGGACCAGCTTGACCCCTTCCGGCGCTTCCGACGTCCTGCGGGTGATGAACCCGCTCATCTCCTGGCCGCCGAAGCGGGCTTTGACCCGCGCGCCGGGGACGGCCTCGGCGTCGAGGATTTCCGGCACCAGGTAGTCGAAGATGCGGTCGAGATGTGGCAGCGACGTTTCGATCAGCACCCGGGCCACCCGGTTGGTGGCAGCCGCCGGCGACGTACCGGGAGCATTCTTCGGCGTGCCGAAGCCCTGCAGCAGGCTTAGCTGATGCGGATCAGAGCCCATCGGGCTCAGGCGTTGAAGTAGCTGCGCAGTGCGTCGGCGCGGTCGGTCCGCTCCCAGGTGAAGTCCGGAATTTCGCGACCAAAGTGGCCGTGCGCTGCCGTCTGCTTGTAGATCGGCCGCTTGAGCTGCAGGTCGCTGATGATGCCCAGCGGGCGCAGGTCGAACACTTCGTTGATGGCCTGACCAATACGGGCGGGATCCACCGTTTCGGTCCCGAAGGTCTCCACGTAGATGCCCACCGGCCGGGCCATGCCGATGGCGTAGGCAATCTGGATCTCGGCGCGCCGCGCCAGGCCGGCGGCCACCACGTTCTTGGCTACCCAGCGCATGGCGTAGGCCGCCGAGCGGTCCACCTTGGACGGGTCCTTGCCGGAGAAGGCACCGCCGCCGTGCCGGGCCATGCCGCCGTAGGTGTCCACGATGATCTTGCGTCCGGTCAGTCCGGCGTCGCCCACCGGTCCGCCGATCACGAAGTCGCCGCCCGGGTTGAGGATGTAGCGAACGTCGGTGGTGTCCAGGGAACTGGCCGCGAGCACGGGTTCGATCACGTGCGAGGCGAGATCGGCACGCAGATGGCCCAGGTCAACACCGGCTTCGTGCTGGCTGGAGATGACCACAGAGTTGACAGAGATGGGCTTGTCGCCGTCGTAGCCAACGGTCACCTGCGTCTTGCCGTCCGGACGCAGGTACGACAGGGTGCCGTCCTTGCGGACCTCGGTCAGCCGCTCGGACAGCCGGTGGGCCAGCCAGATCGGGGCGGGCATCAGCACGTCTGTCTCGTCGCTGGCATAGCCGAACATGATGCCCTGGTCGCCGGCGCCTTGGGCGTCGCGCTCGTCCAGTCCGGTGCCCTCGCGACTTTCGAAGGAATTGAAGACGCCCGAGGCAATCTCCGGCGACTGCTGGCCAATAGAGACGGAGACGCCGCAGCGGGCGCCGTCGAAACCCTTGTCCGAGGAGTTGTAGCCGATCTCCAGGATGGTGTCCCGGACGATCTGCGGAATTTCCACGTAGCCCTGGGTGGTGACCTCACCGGCCACATGCACCAGGCCGGTGGTCGTCAGCGTCTCGACCGCCACCCGGGAATCGGGGTCAACACTCAGCAGTGCGTCGAGGATGGCGTCGGAAATCTGGTCGCAGATCTTATCCGGATGGCCTTCAGTCACCGACTCGGACGTGAAGAGCCGCAGATTGCTGTCAGAAGAAGTCACAGACATACCTTACTTGCTGGCGGGGACCGCCACGGAACTGTTGACACGGCCCGAGCGCGCCGGTCATGGGGCGAAACAGAGGGACATCAGGGGCAGGGACGCCGGAACACCCGTTGGACGGCGGCGACTCGGGGCCTTTTATCGGTGCAGAACCAACGCTGCCGCTGGCCCTGCCTTGGCTGGCGCTGCCGCACAGTTACTGTGGCGCCGGCATCGTCAGGACTGGCAACCCCAGAACCTGCGCGGCTGCATTGGCGCAGCAGTGTTGGCCTTGCTGCGCTGGCGCAGCCCGCGGGCGCCGGCAGACGTCAGCCCGAGAGTTCGGCGACGATGCGCTTGATGACCGCGGCGGCGGCGCTGTCCTTGCTGCCGCGGTGCGTCTGCGGTTCGGCGCCGCTGCGAGCCAGCACGGTGATCTCGGTGTCGTCCTGGCCGAACACCAGGTCGCGGCCCACGCGGTTGAGCACCAGCAGGTCGCAGCCCTTGCGTTCGAGCTTGCTGCGCGCGTAGTCCAGCACGTCTCCGCGGTCGTCGCCGGTCTCCGCCGCGAAGCCAATAATCAGCGGCGTGCCGGCGGCGCCGCGCTGCTGCACGATCTCCACCAGAATGTCCGGGTTCCGGACCAGCGTGATGACCGGGTCCTCGTCGTCGTCGCGTTTCTTGATCTTGCTGTCCGTCACTTCGGACGGCCGGAAGTCGGCTACTGCCGCGGCCATGATGACGACGTCGGCGCGCGCCGCTGCTTCAAGCGTCGCCTCCCGCAGGTCCAGCGCGGTCTCCACCGTGCTGGATTTGATCCCGTCGGGGATAGCGACTTCAAGGTGGGCGGCAATCAGTTCGACCTCGGCCCCGGCGGCGGCAGCGGCCCGTGCCAGCGCAACGCCCTGTTTTCCGGACGACCGGTTGCCCAGGAAGCGCACCGGGTCCAGCGGCTCGCGGGTGCCGCCTGCGGTGATGAGCACGCGCTTACCGGCCAGCGGGCCCGGTTCCGCAGCAGGGACGTTCGAAACCACCTCGGCAGCATCCGGAGCAAAGCCGGAAGCAGCGGCGTCCGGCGCACTTACCGCTGACGTTCCCTGCTGGGTGGCGAGGGACGCTGCAGAGCCAGACGCCGCCGTCGGACGCTGTTTCAAGGTTCCATCAGCGAGTCCGCTGGTGATGAACGCGTAGATCTCCGCCGGTTCGGGCAGCCGTCCGGGTCCGGTGTCCTTGCCGGTCAGCCGGCCGACGGCCGGGTCCATGACGGTGCTGCCGCGGCTGCGCAAAGTGGCCACGTTCGCCACGGTAGCCGGGTGCTGCCACATCTCGGTGTGCATGGCCGGCACAAAAACCACCGGTGCGGTGGCGACCAGCAGCGTGTTGGTCAGCAGGTCGCCGGCCAGACCGGCCGCGGCGCGGGCGAGCAGATCCGCGGTGGCCGGGCAGACCACCACCAGATCGGCTTCCTGGCCCAGCCGGACGTGATTCACCGACTCCACGTCGTCGAACACGCTGTTGCTGACCGGGTTCCCGGAAAGGGCTTCCCAGGTGGCGCGGCCAACGAACTTCTCTGCGGCGTCGGTCGGCATCACAGTGACGTCGTGGCCGGCTTCCTTAAAGAGCCGGAGCAGGGATGCCGATTTGTAGGCGGCGATCCCGCCGCCTACGCCCAAAATGATCCGCATGCCTGCCCCGGTGTTAGACGCTGGTGAAGTTACTCTGCGACCTTTTCAACGGGCTTGCTGACCAGCAGGCCCTCGTTGATCTCGCGCAGTGCGATGGACAGCGGCTTCTCGTTCAGCTTGGTGTCCACCAGCGGGCCGACGTACTCGAACAGGCCTTCGTGCAGCTGCGAGTAGTAGGCGTTGATCTGGCGGGCACGCTTGGCACCGTAAATCACCAGCGCGTACTTCGAATCCGCAGCTTCCAGCAGGGAGTCGATCGGCGGGTTGATGATGCCTTCGAGGTTGGTCGACACAAAATCTCCAATTTGTTCCGGAACAATTTCTTCCATGACCTGCTCAGCGCGGGTGCGGAAGAAGTCCCATCAGTGAAACGAGCTCGTCTGCCGCCCGCTGGACATCGTCGTTAACGACGGTGAAATCGAACTCGGGCTCGGCAGCAAGTTCTAGTTTAGCGGTTTCCAGCCGTTGCTGCTGTTCCTCGGGTGTTTCGGTGCCGCGTCCCACCAGTCGGCGGACCATTTCGTCCCAGCTGGGCGGGGCCAGGAACACGAAGGTGGCATCCGGCATGGATTCTTTGACCTGCCGGGCTCCCTGCAGATCGATCTCCAGCAGCACCGATTTGCCGTCTGCCATCGCACGCTCCACGGTGCGGCGCAGCGTGCCGTAGCGGTTCCGCCCGTGCACCACGGCCCATTCCAGCATGTCGCCGGTGGACACCAGCCGGTCGAACTCATCGGCGCCGACGAAAAAGTAGTGGACGCCGTCCTGCTCGCCGGGGCGGGGCTCACGGGTGGTGGCGGAGACGGAGAGCCAGACCTCAGGGTAATGGTCGCGGATATAGGTGGAAACGGTACCCTTGCCGACGGCGGTGGGGCCGGCGAGAACGGTCAGGCGGGGTTTGTCGGACATATCTTCCATCTGTTACTGGGATTCCAAGTGGTCAATCAAGGCACGCCGTTGGTGGACGCCGAGGCCGCGTAGCCGGCGGCTGCGCGCAATGCCGACCGTCTCCATGATGGCGGCGGCGCGGAC
>NZ_JBLKRT010000009.1:0-121892 GCF_047607445.1 Arthrobacter sulfonylureivorans | reverse complement strand
GGGCCGGTCTTAGCTTGTCGGGCGGGCTACCCTGCCGCCGAGCCCGCGCGTGTCATCGCCGCGTTCCTTGAGCGTGGCCCGCAGTTCCTTGGGCAGCGAGAACAGGATGTCCTCCTGGGCGGTAACGACTTCCTCCACCTCGCCGTAGCCGTAGTCGGCCAACAGGCTCAAGACTTCGCGCACCAGCACCTCGGGCACGGAGGCGCCCGAGGTCACGCCGACGCTCGCCACACCTTCGAACCAGGACTCATCCACCTGGTTCGCGAAGTCCACCCGGTAGGCCGCTTTGGCGCCGTATTCCAAGGCGACCTCGACCAGCCGGACGGAGTTGGAAGAGTTCGCGGAGCCAACCACAATCACCAAGTCTGACTGCGGAGCGATCTTCTTGATCGCCGCCTGGCGGTTGGAGGTGGCGTAGCAGATGTCGTCGCTGGGCGGATCCTGCAGGGCCGGGAAGCGTTCGCGCAGGATCGAGACGATTTCCAGTGTCTCGTCGACGGAGAGCGTCGTCTGCGAGAGCCAGATCAGCTTGTTCGGGTCGCGCACCTCCACGGTCCGCGCCTCGTCCGGGTTGTTGACGATCGTGGTGTGGTCCGGGGCTTCGCCGTAGGTTCCCTCGACTTCTTCGTGCCCCTCGTGACCAATCAGGAGGATCTCGTTGCCGTCGCGGGCAAAGCGCACCGCTTCCCGGTGCACCTTGGTGACCAACGGGCAGGTGGCGTCAATGGTGCGCAACTGCCGGTCGGCAGCAGACTGCACCACGGCCGGGCTCACTCCGTGTGCGGAGAAGACAACCAACGCCCCCTCCGGAACCTCGTCCGTCTCTTCAACGAAAATGGCGCCCTGCTCCTCCAACGTGGAGACGACATGCACGTTGTGGACGATCTGCTTGCGCACATAGACCGGCGGACCGTAGTGTTCCAGTGCCTTTTCGACCGCGATCACCGCACGGTCCACGCCGGCGCAGTATCCGCGGGGGGCTGCCAACAGCACCTTCTTGTCGCCGTCCACGGGCACGGCTGCTGCAACTTCGTCAGGAGTGCGGCGCTTGCGGGGAACGGTAGGCATGGAAAGGGAAACTGCAGTACTGGCCATGCCTCTATGCTAGCCGGTGGCCTTCTGCCGCCGGTCCCCTCCCAGCAACGCCCGCAGGGTGAATCCGGCCACGGCAACTACCAGTCCAACCCCGGCAAAAACGGCAGCCCACGGGCGGAAATCAGCCACGGCCATCGCGGCCAGCCTCCCCACGAAGGCGGCGGCAAGTTCGCTGCGGCCTGCGCCCTCGGCGAAGGGCGGCACCTGCACGGCTGCCAGCCAGAGGAGCCCACCCAGTGCAGCCGCGCCAACCCCGGCCCAGGCCAGTGCGGTGGTCCGTCGGCGGGCGGCCAGCAGCATCAGCGCCAGGGCGCCGCCCGCCAGCAGCGCGGCTAGCCACCACTGCGCCGCCAGGTCCTGCCAGAAGGCCAGCTGGCTCGCGGTCTGGGCGGAGCCCACAGGGACCAGCACGCGCTCCGGGACCGGAAGATTGGTGCCGAGCGCTTCCGCTACCCGCGTAACCGCCAGGTCCACGATGGGGGCAATATCCAAGGTGATCCCCGCTTCCGACCCCGTCTTGCCGGACAGCGTGAGGGTGTGCGAGTTGGCCAAGGCCTCATTCAGCGCCTGCGGAAAACCGTCCAGCTCGGTGACAGCCCCGGCGGTCCGCTCAACGATGGGGAGCACCAGTTGCTGCAGGCCTGCCGGCAGGTCGGCACTTCCGGAAACTTCTTCCGTGACTGCGGAGGCCAGCGCCGTACGGAACTCGGCATCGCCGCCTAGCGGTGCAGCCAGCGAAACGAAACCGTCACGGTCGAACACGCGCTGGTTGGCCCAGGCTCCGCACAGTGCGGCGCCTGCGAGGAGCACCGCCAGGAGCCCGCTCAGCGTGGCCAGTAACGCGCGCACTGCTACCTCCGTCCTCGTCTTCCGGTTCGGCAGTGCCCCGCGAGCCCTGCGTTATGTACACCCAGTACAACAGAGAATCCGAATGACAGGGATAGCTGGTAAGAAGGTAGAGTCTTCGGCAGCCGCCGTAAGCACACGGAAGCACACTGCCGGAGGGGGCAATCCATGGAGTCAGGCGGGGTCCAAGGCGCGGACACCGGCAAATCGACCCTGCCCTCGACTGCCAACCAAACCACGGCGGAGAACCCCTGGCCGCTGCGGATGCTGTCCCAGAAGCTCAAGATGCACATCGACCGCGTCCCGCCCACCTGGGTTGAGGGTCAGGTCATTGAGCTCAACCGCCGGAACTCAACAACCTACTTGACCCTGCGGGACACCGACGCCGAGGCATCCTTCAGCCTGGTGGTCTGGGGCAGCGTGATGGCACGCCTGGAGATGCCGCTGGAGCCGGGGTCCCGGGTGGTAGCGCAGATCAAGCCGGACCTTTACGTCAAGACCGGGCGGCTGACCATGCAGACCCGCGATATCAGGCCGGTGGGGCTTGGAGACTTGCTGGTGAGGCTGGAGCGGCTGCGCCGCGCGCTGGCCGCCGAAGGGCTGTTCGACCCGTCGCGCAAGCAGCGGCTGCCGCTGCTGCCGCACCGCATCGGCTTGATCACCGGCCGGGATTCAGACGCCATGAAGGACGTCATCCGGAATGCCTCGCTGCGCTGGCCGGCCGTCGAATTCGAGGTGCGCGAGGTTGCCGTTCAGGGCGTGAACGCGGTCGCCCAGGTGATGCGGGCCCTCGCGGAGCTCGACGCCCGCCAGGACGTGGACGTCATTGTCATCGCGCGCGGAGGCGGATCCCTGGAGGATCTGCTGCCGTTCAGCAACGAAGACCTGGTGCGCGCGGTGGCCGCGGCGGCCACGCCGATTGTCAGCGCCATCGGGCACGAAGCAGACCGTCCGCTGCTCGACGACGTCGCGGACCTGCGCGCCTCGACACCCACTGATGCTGCCAAGCGCATAGTCCCGGAGGTCAGCGAGGAACTGCACCGGATCGGACAGGCCCGCGCCATGCTGGCTCGGCGGGTGGAGCAACTGGTCCACCGCGAAACGGAGCGGCTGGCCACCTTGCGGAGCCGTCCGGTGATGGCCAATCCTGCCGGCATGGTGGAGGTCCGCACGGACGACATCCACCGGCTCGCTTCTCGGGCCCGGCAAGCGGTCTCTTCGGCCGTGCACCGGGATACCGACCGGATTGCGCACCTCAAAGCGCAGGTGCGGGCGCTTTCGCCTCAGAACACACTGGATCGCGGCTATGCCGTGGCCCAGTTGCCTGATGGCCACGTGCTGCGCGATGCGGCCGACGCTCCGGCCGGAACGCGCCTGCGCCTTCGCCTCGCGGTCGGCGAGGTCGCCGCCGAGACACTCCCCTGACATCGCACCCAAACCCCACAGAAGCCAACGAATTGACCTGCAGCGAAAGCGAGAACCCGATGACAGAGCAGCCAGCAGTGCCGGCCGATGTCGCGTCCTTGTCCTATGAACAGGCGCGCGAAGAGCTGGTAGCAGTGGTCAGCCAGTTGGAAGCCGGCGGCGCCAGCCTTGAGCAGTCGCTGGCACTGTGGGAACGCGGCGAAGCGCTGGCGACCCGCTGCGAAGCCTGGCTGGAAGGCGCGCGGCAAAGGTTGGACGCCGCCCGCAGTGCGACCAACGCCGAGCAGTCGCCGGTCAGTCCGGGCAGTGCGGGTACTCCGGTTTCCCCGGTTTCCCCGCTCTAGACCGGCCGGCGCCCGGCACCCCGGGTGCGCCCGGGGAGGGTTTGCCGCAGGCAGGAAGGTCCGACAAGCTCCGCCACGGCGCGGCGGGAGGTCCACGGACGCCACGGAGCGGAGGTTGCCTTGATGGTGACCGCGGTTCAGGCCACTGCTACGAGTCCGCGAGCCGGGCCTTTTCCTCGGCGACGTCGAAGTGGGCCGCTGGCCACTGCGGGTCGATGGCTTCCAACGCCTGCAGCAGCAGCTCCTGCACGGCAATCCGGGCGTACCACTTGTTGTCCGCGGGCACGACGAACCACGGCGCGTCCGGGGTGCTGGTCCGGTCCAGCATCACCTGATAGGCCTGTTGGTACTTGTCCCAGAGGCGGCGTTCGTCTACATCGCCCGGGTCGTACTTCCAATATTTGTCCGGCCGGTTCAGCCGCTCTAGCAAGCGTTTGCCCTGTTCGGCCTTGCCCAGGTGCAGCATGACTTTGACCAGCCGGATGCCTCTGCCCGCCAGCGATGACTCGAAGTCGTTGATCTGGCCATAGCGGGCTTCCACCACGTCCTTGGACGAAAGCCCGTGCACTCGGTGGATGAGCACGTCTTCGTAGTGCGACCGGTCGAAGACCCCGATCAGGCCCGGCCCGGGCAACTCCCGCTCCACCCGCCAGAGAAAATCGTGCTCCAACTCTTCCGGCGTCGGGGCCTTGAACGCGTGGTGGGACACGCCCTGCGGGTCGGCCGCTCCGACCACGTGCCGCACGATCCCGCCTTTGCCGGACGTGTCCATGCCTTGCAGCACCAGCAGGACCGCGTCGCGTGCCCCTCCGCGGCTCTGCGCGAAGAGCCGTTCCTGCAGTTCGGAGAGGCGGCGGTCGGAGGCTGCGAGCAGTCTTTTGCCCTCGGCCTTCCCGCCGGCAAACCCCGGTGTGCTGCCGGTGTCCACTGCGGCCAGGTCAAAGCCGGGTCCTACCCGCAGAAGCTCCGACGGACTCCGGGTAAACTCCGGCACAGCAGTCTCTTCCACCCTCGTCCTCCGTTCGGCATGCCCCGCTGGGGCGCGGTGGGGAAAGCCTACCCAAGCGTGGGCGGCGCGGCTACGGCGGGTCCGCCGACTATTGGCGGTATCCGGCCAGGAACTCCTCGATCCGTCCGACAGCTTCGGTCAAGACGTCCACATTCGGCAAGGTAACCAGGCGGAAGTGGTCCGGCCGGGTCCAGTTGAACGCCCGGCCGTGCGAGATCAGGATCTTCTGCTGCTTGAGCAGGTCCAACGCGAACTGCTCGTCGTCCTTGATCGGATAGACTTCCGGGTCCAGTTTCGGGAACAGGTAAAGCGCTCCCTTGGCCTGCTGGGTGCTGACACCGGGAATGGCGTTAAGCAGCTCGTAGGCCTTGTTCCGCTGTTCCAGCAGCCTGCCGCCCGGCAGGATCAGGTCGTTGATGCTTTGGTGTCCGCCCAAGGCGGTCTGGATCGCGTGCTGCGCCGGAACATTCGCACACAGCCGCATGTTCGTGAGCAGGTTGATGCCCTCGATGTAGTCCGCGGCCAGATGCTTGGGCCCGGAGATGGCCATCCAGCCGCTGCGGAAGCCGCACACCCGGTAGGCCTTGGACAGTCCGCTGAAGGTCAGGACCAAGACGTCGTCGGCCAGCAGCGCGGTGTTCACATGCTCGGCATCTTCGTACAGGATCTTCTCGTAAATCTCATCCGAAAACACCACCAGGTTGTGCTTGCGCGCCAGTTCCAGCATGCCCTCGAGGATGTGCCTCGGGTAGACGGCACCCGTGGGGTTGTTCGGGTTGATGATCACGATCCCCTTGGTGTTGGGGGTGATCTTCCGTTCCATGTCTTCCAAGTCGGGCAGCCAGCCCTCTTCCTCGACACAGAGATAGTGCACCGGATGGCCCCCGGCCAGCGATACCGAGGCGGTCCAGAGCGGATAGTCCGGCGCCGGGATGAGCACCTCGTCGCCGTTGTTCAGCAGGGCCTGCAGGCTCATGGTGATCAGCTCGCTGACGCCGTTGCCCAGGTAGACGTCGTCCACGCCGATCTCCTGGATGCCGCGCGTCTGGTAGTACTGCGACACGGCGGTCCTGGCGGAGAAGATGCCGCGCGAATCGCTATAGCCCTGCGCGGTGGGCAAATTGCGGATCACGTCCACCAGAATCGCGTCCGGCGCTTCGAAACCGAACGGCGCTGGGTTTCCGATGTTCAGTTTGAGGATGCGTTGGCCCTCGGACTCCATCCGCTGTGCGTGCTCGAGCAACGGGCCGCGGATGTCGTAGAGGACGTTGTGGAGCTTGTTGGACTGCTTGAACTCGGCCATCCAGAAATCTTCGCACACGGAACGCGCCGCTCCGGCGACCGGAGCGGCGCGTTCGTCACGCTGCGCAAAGCGCTAGTCGGTCAAGCCCTTCTTGGACAGCCAATCGGCGGCCGCGTCGGACGGGTTGCGCTTCTCATCGCCGCTGACCTGCCGGTTGAGGTCGATCAGGTCCTCGGTGGTCAATGCCGCCGAGACTTCGTTGAGCACTTTGGCAGCCGCGTCATCCACGGAATCGGTGCGGACCAGCGGCAGCACCTGCTGCGCGATGAAATTGTTCTTCGGGTCCTCAAGCACCACCAAGTCGTTGTCCTCGATGGATGGGGTGGTGGTGTAGATATCGGCCACCTGGATCTTGTCGGTGATCAGCGCATTCAGCGTCGTCGGTCCGCCGTAGTCGTTGATCGGTTCAAAGGACTTGGGTACGCAGTTGTAGTTCGCTTTCAGTCCCGGCAAGCCGTATTCACGCTCGGCAAACTCCGGGTTGGCGCCGATCACCAGTTCGCCACAGACCGGGGCCATGTCCTCGATCGAGGTCAGCTTGTGCTTCTCCGCCGTTGCCTTGGTCACTACCATGGCGTCCTTGCTCTCCGCCGCAGCCGGCTCCAGCACGCTGAGCCCCTCGGGCAGGGCGGCCGGCAGCGCCGCCATGACATCCTTCGCGGAGGCCGCCGTCGCGCCGGTGTCCAGGAACAGCAGCAGGTTTCCGCTGTAATCCGGGATCACGTCCACGGACCCTTCCTCGACGGCCTTCACGTAGACCTCCCGGGAGCCAATGCCGGGCTTCGTGCTGACGTCAAAGCCGGCGGCGGTCAGTGCACCGGCGTAGAGCTCGGCAATAATCTGGCTTTCCGTGCCGCCGCTGGAACCGATCACCAGGGATCCACCCGAGCTCGCCTCCGATCCCGGCGTCCCTTCCTCCAGCGGGTTGGAACCGCCGCCGCAGGCGGCCAAAACCAGCGCCAGCGCCGCCGTTCCGGCGGCGAGCACGCTCCGCCGTGCAGTCTGGGGCCTGTTCTTGCCGCCCTGGTTGTGTGCATTGATCCGGGGGTGGTTATTCATGCTTGTCTCCTCATGTGCCGGCACTGGCTGCCCTAACCTTACTTGTCCTGCCTTTTGGCCCGGAGGCGGCGCCGCGCACGCCAGGCGATACTGCAGCTTTCTGCACCACGGCCAACACGGCGTCGGCGACCAGCGCCAGCGCCGCGATCAGCAGCGCGCCGGCAAACAGCCGTACCGGGTCGCGGACGGCAAGCCCGTCGATCAGATAGCGGCCGAGACCGCCGAGATTGATATAGGCGACCACCGAGACCGTGGCGATGACCTGCAGCACGGCGGCTCTTACCCCGCCCAGCAGCACCGGCAGCGCATTGGGCACTTCGGCGCGGAACAGAACCTGCCATTCGGTCATGCCCATCGCCCGCGCGGCGTCCACCAGCGGACGGTCGACGGCGGCTATCCCGGAGTAGGTGCCCGCCAGCAGCGGCGGGATGGCCAGGATCACCAGCGCGTAGATCGGGGGCATGAGGCCCAGGCCCATCAGGATGACGAACAGCGTCAGCAGCCCCAGTGTTGGCAAGGCCCGGAGCCCGCTGGCCAGCCCGACGACGGCGACGCGGCCCTTCCCGGTGTGGCCGACGAACAATCCCAGCGGCACGGCGATGGCCGCCGCAATCACCAGGGTCAGGCCGCTGTAGAACAGGTGCTCGGCCAGCCTGGCCGGGATGCCGGCCGGTCCAGTCCAATTGGCCGGATCGGCGAACCATGCTGCTGTCTGTTCGAAGAGATTCATCCGCGCACCGCCGCCTGTGCAGCATCGGGCCGCTGTTCCGGGCCGCTTTCCTGCGCCGCTGGGCCGTCCCCCGATTCCGACTCGCCGCCGGGTCCGGCGCCGGGGAGCGCAGCGGATCCGCCGTCAGCCCTGCGCCGGCGCAGCCACGGTGTGAGTACCCGCTCCAGCACCACCAGGAACGCATCCATCAGCGCCGCGAGCACCAGGGTCATGAAAATTCCGACCAAGATTTCGGTCATGAAGTTGCGCAGCAGTCCGTCAGTGAACAGGAACCCGAGGTTCGGGACACCGATCAGCGCGCCCACGCTGGCCACCGATATGTTGCTCACCGACACCACCCGCAGGCCGGCAACCAGCACCGGAATGCACAGCGGCAAATCCACATGGAAGAAGCGGCGCACCGGCCGGTAGCCCATTGCCGACGCGGCTTGCCGGACGCCGTCGTCCACCGATTCCAGCGCATCGACCACCGCGCGGACCAGCAGCGCAACCGTGTACACGGTCAGCGCGACGATGAGGTTGGACATTTCCAGGATGCCGGTGCCCAAGATCACCGGCAGGATCACGAACAGGGCCAGTGAGGGAATGGTGTACAGCACCGACGACAGGGACAAGATCAGTCCGCGGACGGCGTGGATCCGCCAGGCCAGGTAGCCCAGCGGCAGCGACGCCACCAGCCCGAGCACCAGCGGAAGCACAGCCTGGAACAAATGGAGCCCGCTCAGCTCCATCACATAGGGAAAGTTGGCCAGGAACCAGTCCATCAGCTGCCGTCCGCCTGCAACCGCTGCAGCACGGCGGCGGGGTCGATCAGTCCGGCAACGCGGCCTGCGGCATCGACGGCGACCCCGGCCCCGGAGGGCGAGGACAGCGCCGCATCCAATGCCTGCCGCAGGCTGGAGCCGGGCGTGAACAGCGATCCCCCAATCAGTGCCTTTGCCGGGTCTCGCTCTCCCGGAGGCAGCCACCCCGCCGGTCCGCCGCCGTCGTTGGTCAGCAACAGCCAGCCCTCCCGGGGCGCTTGCGCAATCCGGTCTGCGGTTGCGGTGGTGGCGGGCAGCAGGGCCAGGCCGGCCGCGCTGTTGAAAGACAACGAGCGGAAGCCGCGGTCCCGGCCGACGAAGCCGGCCACGAACTCGTCCACCGGTGCCCGCAGGACTTCCTCCGGCGTGCCGTACTGCGCCAGGCGCCCGCCGGTGGCGAAGACAGCCAGCTTGTCACCGAGGATGGTCGCTTCGTCGATGTCGTGGGTGACGAACACGATGGTTTTGGCCAGGTGCTGTTGCAGCCGCAGCAATTCCTGCTGCAGTTCGGCGCGGACCACCGGATCCACCGCGCTGAACGGCTCGTCCATCAGCAGGATCGGCGGATCAGCCGCGAGCGCCCGGGCCACCCCGACACGTTGCTGCTGGCCGCCGGAGAGCTGGACCGGATAGCGGCTGCCCAGCTCCGGCGCCAGCCCGACGACGTCGAGCAGTTCTTCGGCGCGCTTCCGGGCCGCAGCGCGGCGCACGCCGTTGAGCCGCGGGACCGTGGCCACGTTGTCCAGGACAGTGCGGTGCGGCAGCAGCCCGGCCGACTGCATGACGTAGCCCATGGAGCGGCGCAGGGCTGCGGCGGGTTGGGCGGAAACATCCTGGCCGTCCACCAGCACGGACCCCGCGGTGGGCTCCACCATCCGGTTGATCATCCGGAGCGAGGTGGTTTTGCCACAGCCCGAGGGTCCCACGAAAACGGTGATCGAACCGCGTTCAATGTCCAGGGTCAGGTCCTGGACGGCCGGTTGTCCCGCGTAGGTCTTCGTGACGTTACGGAACTCGACCATCGGGCGCGCCCCATCCGTGGCGACTCCGGCCGACCGGTCAGTCGGAAGGGCAGTCGGCTGTATGGGCTCGGTCATGCTGAACCTTCCGTGGGAGATCCTGCGGCCGGCGGGCCCGCAGAAGTGCTGGCTCTGAGTCTAATCACCTCCGCGGCCCGCCTGCACGTGGTTCCCGTCGGCCCCGGTAGTCCTTGGCTTGCGCGGCAGCCTTGGCCAGCTTGGCGAACTGCCGGCCGGACCGCCGCTGCTCCGCCACGTTTTGCCGCAGATGCAGGTTGGCCAGTTCCCGTCCCATCTTCCGGTAGCTCTCCCAGCGACGCCGCTCCAGGCTGCCGTCGGCGAGCGCCTGCCGGACCGCGCAGCCGGGCTCGGTCTCATGGAAGCAGTCGTTGAACCGGCAATCGGCGGCGAGCTCTTCAATATCGCCGAACACCGTCCCCAGCCCGTCTTCGGCGTCCCAGAGGGCGAAGCCCCGGATGCCGGGGGTGTCCATCAGCACTGCTCCATTGGGCAGCGGAATGAGTTCGCGCGCCGTGGTGGTATGCCGGCCCTTGCCGTCGCCGGCGCGTACTGCTCCGGCGTCCTGCACGTCCCGGCCCACCAGGGCGTTGATCAGACTGGATTTGCCTGCCCCGGACGGTCCGAGCAAGGCCATCGACCGGCCCGCGCCCAGATGACCGGCCAGGGCGTCTATGCCATCGCCCGTTTCCGCGCTGGTGGCCAGGACTTCGGCGCCGGCGGCCTGTTCCACGATCTGGGCGGCGACCTCGTCGTGCTGGCCGCTGAGGTCCGCCTTGGTCAAGATGACCAGCGGCGCGGCGCCCGAATCCCATACGGCAACCAGTGTCCGTTCCAGCCGGTTCGCCGAGAGCGGCCGGTCGAAGGGCACCACTACGCCAATGATGTCCATGTTGGCAGCCAGGATCTGTGCGGTTGAGAGCGGATCGTAGGCCTGTTTGCGGGACAGTACGGAGAATCGCGGCAGCAGCCCGGCGATGGCCGGGCCGCCCGCGGACGCCGGGCGGCCGGCGTCGAACGCCACCCAGTCGCCGGTGGCCGGCGGCTGCGGCAGCCCTGCGGTTGTCAGGTGCAGCAGACCGCTGTCGGCTGCCAGCAGGACACGCCCCCGATCGGTGCGCACCACGCGGGCAGGTCGGAGTCGGGGGTTGGGGAATTGGTTCCTGAACAGCGCGGCGATGCGGTCGGTGTAGCCGTAGCTGTGCAGTAGGGAATGCTGTGTGGGTTGGTCGGACACGACGGTTACCTCGGAAACTTGAGGCCCCCGGGCCGGATGTTCCGGCGGCTAGTCGCGGCTGGAGCGCCGGTCGGAGGCTGGGCTGGAGATGGCTTCGGGATGTGCGGCAATAACAGTCATCACACCCACCTCCTTGATCAGTCCCAGCAGACCCGTGCGGCCCGGCAACCGGACCAGCATAGCGCTCAGCGGTCGTGAGCGGAATGGCTTGCCGGCACACCGTCCGGGAAAAGGAGTTTCAGCCCCAGATCCACCAGGTCAACGCGGTCCAGCGAGGGGACCCGGTGGAGCGGGATCCACCGGGCCAGATCGGTGGAACCGTCAGCCTCGTCTTTAAGTTCGCCGTCGATGACCGTGGCCGAGTAAATGACGCGGAAGGCATGCAGCGGACGGTGACCGTTCAGCCGCTTCTCGGCCGGGATGTGTTTGCTGTCCACGCCCAGCAGGTCGTGGAGTTTGGCTGAATAGCCCGTCTCCTCGCGGATCTCCCGGACTGCCCCGGTGGCGGCGTCTTCGCCGTATTCCAGACCGCCGCCGGGCAGCGTCCAACGCGGCCAGCCAGCGCCGGTCCAACGCGCCAGCAGCACGGCACCATCGGCGACGATCACACCGTAGGCGGCGACCCGGGTATCGAACTCCACCCCTTCAGTCTAGGGCCGCAGCGCTGCCGGGCAGCGGCTAGCTGTCTAAGTACAGCTAGCCGGCGGGGATACCGCTCTGCGCTGCCGCCTGGGCATCCGTCCGCAGGGCTTCGTGGGCCTGCAGCAGGATGGCGGGGGCAACATGGCGTGGCGGCGTCAACCGGGCCAGAGCGGCCTTGCGCCGCGCCCGGTACTCTCCGGCCATCACCAGCGCACGGCCGGAGTGGATCAGGAACGATTCAAAGGCGGAGGTCCGGATGTCGAAGCCGGGGGACGACGCCGGGCGGAAGTGCTGGGAGTGAACGGAGGTGGTCATGATGGGCTCTCGGTCTGTGCGGGCGTCCGGTCAGAGCGGACGTCGAGGATCGGAAAAGCGTTGAAATGGAGCTGTACCGGGCGGCTGCCGGCGGTGCTCTCCGCAGTCTGGTCCAGATACGGTGCGGCCAGTTTGCGGACGTAATCAGAGGCTTGTTCGGCAAGATCGGCGAGTTGTTCCCGGGTCAGCCGGACATTGATGGTGCTGACCACCGACGCTTCCAGCCATTCCTCTGGCACCAGGTCACTCCCGTATGCCATGAAATCGGCCAGAAGGTCCGCCCGGCTACGTTCGAATTCCCGGGTGACCAGGCGGGCGGCCTCTTTGGTCGCCGGGCTGTCGCCCAGCTCGCCGGCGTTGATCGTCAGGCTGCCAGGGGTGCGCCGCCACCAGCGTTCGCGGGCTGTTCCGCGGCCTTCGACCTCGCGGACGAAGTCGTGCTTGGCCAGTTGGCGCAGGTGGTAACTGGTGGCCCCGCTGGACTCCCCGAGGCGTTCCGCCAGACCGCTGGCGGTGTGCGGACCGTATTGGGACAACACGTTGAGCAGTTGGATCCGGAGCGGGTGGGCCAGAGCCTTCAGCGACACCACATCCACCCGGCGGTCACTCTGATCGCTGGCCGGGGCCGCCTGCTGCTTCCTGTCCTGTTCCATGAGGACAACCCTACTGGTGCAAAGAGTTCTTTGCAAGCGTTTCTTTGCAATGGATCTTTTGCATAATCGGCGGAGTACGCGGATGGCCATCACCGCCACGGCTTGGCACGCACTCAGCAGGGCATTGCGCCGACCTCGGTTGGCCGCTAGAACTGAGACCATGGGCAATGCGGCAACAAGGTTCCACGGCGCAGCGCTGCGGAAGCGGGGCCGCCGTGCCTGAGTCCGCGGCCACCAGGCCGCGTGGCCTGATCGCCGACCGATTGCGTGCCGTGCTGGAGAACGCCGGCCCCGATCCGGCACGGTTCCCTGCAGCCGCCCGGGACTGTTTGGACCGCGCGTACGAGGCGGCCTACGCCGAGAACCATGCCAGCGCCCGGGCACTGGCAGAGGCCGGATTGGCCCGGTCCACCGATGCCGATCTGGACGTCCGGCTGGGCCTGTATTCGGTTCTGATTGCGCTCGACCAGCTGTCCGGAGACCAGCAGAAGGCCCTCGATTATCTCCAAGCGCGGATTGCCCTGCTCCGGCGGCACGGGCTGGCGGCGGAAGCGGCCGCGGGAGAACGGCTGGGAACCGTCCTGTTCCGCGAGGCGGGCGAGGACGACCTGCCGCTGCTGGAGGCCGAACTGGCCCACCTGCTGGCCTCCCACTCCCCCGCGTCGGTGACGTCGGACGTGCAGCTGGCCATCGCCGTCGTCCGTTCCCAGCGGGGTGAGGCGAAGCGGGCGATCACGCTGCTGGAGGACGCGGTGGCCGGCTATGAACGCGCCGGCCGGACCGACAGTTTGTCCGGTGCCCTGATGTATCTGGCCAATACTTACCTGCAGGCCGACCAGCCGGAACGGGCCACCGCGGCAGCCGACCGGATGCTGGCCTTGCCGGGCAACCGCGCCACCACCGCCAGCATGTGGCTGCTGAAGGCCAATGCCGCCGGCGGCGAGGGTGCGGCCGGGCTGGAGGAGGCGCTGACCGCGCTGGAACTCTACGCTGCAGCCGGCGTGCGGAAGGGCGCGATCAGCGCGGCCGTGGTGCTGGCGCGGCTGTGTGCCGGGATGGGCGACTATGACGACTCCGTGCTGGCCTGGCAGGCTGCGGTGGTCCAAGCTGAACGCGGCGAAGTCCAGGAAGAGCTGACCCTGCGGTTGGCGCTGGGCAACCAATTGCTGGAGGCCGAAGAGTATGAGCTTGCCGGCGAGGTGCTGTCCAAGCTGCTGCAGCGGCTGGAGCAGACCAAGGCACCGCACCCGCAGGTGGCCCGCGCCCTGATGAGCATGGGCCATGCCCACCGGCACGCCGGGCGCACCGCCGAGGCGCTGGACTCTTGGCGCCGCGCGGTGGCCGAGTTCAGCCGCGGCGGCGAATTCGGCGAGTCGGCACGCGCGCTGCTGGCGACCGGCACGCTGCTCTCCCGGGAGGACCGGGAGAAGGACGCGCTGGTCTGCTTCGAGGCGGCCGTGGCCGCCGCCCGCAAGGCCGAGGACGACGACGCTGCGCTGCCGCAGGCGCTGCATGCACTCGGCCACGCGTTGTGCGAGGCCGGCAACCCGGACGGGCTGACGGCCCTGGACGAGGCGATCAGCCTGGCTCGCGAGTACGGGGCGCACTGGTACGAGGCGGACTACAGCGACACGCGGGCCCGGGGACTGTGGGCGCTGGAGGACGGCACCGGGGCGGTCTCGGCGGCGCTGCACGCGGCCGACCTCTACTCGGCCGCGGACGACGCAGCCTCGGCCGGAAATTCCGAACTCTTCGCCGCCCATGTGCTGGCCGAGATGGGCCGCCCCGATGACGCCGTGCCGATGTTTAAACTGGTGCTGCAAGAGCCCGACGTCGGCCGCACGCTCCGGGTCGCGGCCCACCTGGGGCTGGCCTCTGCGCTCGACGACCTGGGCCGAACGGTGGAAGCGGACATCGCCCGTCGCGCCGCGGACGCCGCGGCCGACGGCACCGACTGAGCGATCGGACTGCCAGCCGGCCCGCCCCGAAGAGCCTTCTCCCCGCGCCGCCCGGGACCGGGGTGCGGCTGCCGCCCGCGTTGCACTGCCGGGGCCTCGGCGAGGCTCTCATCTTTGTCTCATCTGCGCCATGGATACTGGTGCCATGCCCCGTATAGCCATCCGCACCGTTCTGGTCACACTGGCCGTGCTGCTCGGGCTGGGCGTCGGCGGTGCTGCGCTGGCAGCCGCGCTGCGCGATCCGGGCTCCACAGATCTGGGCCCGTCGATCAGCGTCACGCAGACTGGCTCGCCCACCCCGGCTAAAAGTCCGGCCCCGGCAGCCAGTGAACCGCCGTCACCCGCCGCCACCCCGACGGCGTCCCCGTCTCCGTCGGCACCTCGGCCGGAAGAAGCGAGCCAGCCGGTTCCGGTCCAGCCCGCCCCACCGCAGAACTACGATGACGACGATGACTCTTGGGATGATGATGGGGATGACGACGGCGACGACGATGACTGATACCCGAGCCGGTGCGGCTGCACCGGCCAATCTGCGGGACTGGCCCCGGCACCACGCCGACGCCGGCTGGTCCGGCGGGCGTGCCGACCGCTGTGCAGGCGGGCATTCCGACGCCGGGCATTCCAGCGCCGGCCATTCCGGCACCGGGCCTTCCAGCTCCGCCCTTTCCGGCACCGGCCATTCCGGCGGCCGTGCATAGTCCTCCCGGCGGGCTTTCGGTCCGGGTACGGATACTGGCCGCCGTGCTCGCACTCTCCGCGCTGGGTCTGCTGGTTGCCGGGTCGGTTGCCTTCGCCTTGCAGCGGGCACACATTGTCCAGCGCATCGACGATTCGCTGCAGCGCAGCGTGACCGAATTCAAGACGCTGGCCGAAACGGGCATCGACCCGGAAACGGGGGAACCTTTCACACAAGCCAGCCGGCTGGTCTTCCTCGCGATGCAACGGACCCTGCCGGCAACCAACGAAGGCATGCTCGGCCTGGTCGACGGGCAAGTGACCTACACCGCGAGTCCCTCCGTCCAGCTGCGGCTGGAGCAGGATGCCGAACTGGTGGCCCGCCTCGGCACACAGACCGGCGTGTCCGACCGGGTCATGCTGGCGACAGTGCGGACGCCGCTGACCGCCTACCGGGTGGTGACCGTGCCCGTTCAGTTGTCGTCGGACCCGGCCCAGAGCACATTTGTTTTGGCTTACGACTATGACGCCGAACTGCGGCAACTGGGAGACATCTTCGTTACCTACGCGCTGATCGGTTTCGGTTCGTTGGTACTAATCGGCGGCGTCGGCTGGCTTTTGGCCGGACGGCTACTCGCCCCGGTCCGGCTGGTGCGCGAAACCGCACAGCAGATCACCGACGCGGACCTGACCCAGCGGATTCCGGTCAGCGGCAACGACGACATCTCCGAACTGTCCCGCACTTTTAACGACATGCTTGACCGCTTGGAGGGGTCGATGACGGCGCAGCGACAGCTGCTCGATGACGTCGGGCACGAACTGCGAACCCCAATCACCATCCTGCAGGGACACTTGGAGCTGCAGGACTCGCACGACCCGGCCGATGTGGACTCCGTTCGCGGAATCGCGCTGGACGAGTTGGACCGGATGCGCCTGCTGGTGGACGATCTGGTCCTGCTGGCCAAGGCAGAGCGCCCGGGTTTCGTCAGCCTGGCCGGTGTGGAAGTCGGCCAGCTGACGGACGACGTCCTGGACAAGGCACGCGCCCTGGGTGAGCGCCGGTGGATGGTCGATGCCCGCGCGGAAATCCGCTGGCCGCTCGACAGCCGGCGGATCACCCAGGCGTGGCTCCAACTGGTGGCCAACGCCGCCAAGTTCTCCGAGCCCGGTTCCACCGTGGCCATCGGATCGGCCGCGCGGGGCGACGAACTGCGGCTGTGGGTCCGGGACGAAGGAACCGGCATCCTTCCCGAGGACCAAGGCCGGATCTTTGACCGCTTCACCCGGGGCAGCAACGGGACACGGGCAGAAGGGTCGGGCTTGGGCCTGACCATCGTCAGCGCCATTTCGGCAGCGCACGGCGGCACCGTGGAACTGGCCTCCGCCCCGGGCGCCGGCTCAACCTTCACCATCGTGATCACCGGGCGGCCGGAGGAGGCCGCGGACAAGGAGTTAACAGCGTGGGCCAGATTCTGATCATCGAGGACGAGGACAGGATTAGCTCCTTCGTGGCCAAGGGGTTGAAGGCGGCCGGCTATGTGCCCACCGTGGTCGGCACGGGCCGGGAAGGCTACCAACTGGCCATGACCGGAGACTTCGAACTGGTCATCCTCGATCTGGGGTTGCCGGACCAGGACGGTTTCACCGTGTTGCGGCGGCTGCGCGAGGGCCGGAACGACACTCCGGTCATCATCCTCACCGCCCGCAGCTCGGTGGATGACACGGTCGCCGGGCTGGAGAACGGCGCGAACGACTACATGTCCAAGCCGTTCCGGTTCGAAGAGCTGCTGGCCCGGGTACGGCTGCGGCTGCGGACCGAGGCGCAGCCGGCTGACCTGGCCAGCCTGAGCAGCGGCACCCTGAGCCTGGACCTGCGGACCCGCCGGGCCAGCGTGGGCGACCGGGAGGTGGATCTCTCCGCGCGGGAGTTCGCCCTCGCCGAGGCGTTCCTGCGCAACCCGGGCCAGGTCCTCAGCCGCGAACAGCTGCTCTCCCGGGTTTGGGGATATGACTTCGATCCCGGATCCAACGTGGTGGACGTCTACGTCCGCTATCTGCGCAACAAGCTGGGGGCGGAGAAGTTCGCTACCGTCCGGGGCATGGGCTATCGGCTGGTGCCGGACGCCTAGGCCGGCTCAGGCCTCCGCGGCCAGCCCCTCGGCGATGGCGAGCCGCTGCAGCGCGTCCTGCTGCCAATCGTGCCCCTCGCCGGCGGTCTTGGCCCCGGCGACCAGCGACAGCGCCACGCCGGCTGCCCGGCCGCGCAGCCCGGCCGGGTCCACCACGGTGTCGAAGACCGCGGCGAAACGTTCCAGGGCCGCCGGCACGTGCACGTAGCCGGCGTGAACCGCCGGCAGCACGGCCAGATGCCCGAGGAAGCAGGCCAGGTCGTCCACCAGATGGCCCGGCCCGAGCGAGTCCACGTCCATCAGGCCGGTGATCCGGCCGCCGTCCACCATCAGGTTGGCTTCGTAGAAGTCCCCGTGGGTGGGGACCACCGGACCGGCATCGGTGGAGGCCAGCAGCTCTTCTACCCGGCCGGCGAGGGCAAAAATCCGGTCCTGCTCGTCGGGAAGCACCGCAGCCGCCGCCTTCGCGTAGTCGGCGGCGCGCTCGGCCCACGCCGGACGCCGTGAGAGCTCCACGACGCCCGGCGGGAGGGACTTCAGCAGGTCGAGGAGGGTTTCCGGTGCCAGGGCCGCGGCGCCGTCGTTCATGATGGCCCGGGCCAAGGGAGTTCCCGTCGCCTCCGTCAACACCACTACGCCGTCCGCAGGGCCGGCGGTGGCAACCGGAGCCGGCAGGCCCGCGTCGGTCAACAGATGGTGCCGGCGGAGCAACTGGACCGCCCGGTCCGGCCGCAGCACCTTCAAAAAGACCTTGTGGCCGCCCTGTTCCGCTTCCAGAACGGCCCGGCGCAGCGGCCGGTAGCTGACCATCCGCAGCTCCGCTCCTCCGCCGCCGAAGACACTGCGGCCTACTGCAGCAGGGTCGCAGGCCGCCGGCAAGCCGACCAGCACCGGGTCGGACGGGTATAGCCAGGCGGTCAACGGGACGGCTCCGCCGTCGAGGCGCACCAGCGGCAGGCCGCATTCGGGCACCGCGGCGGTGGTGACGCAGACGTACTCGGTCCGCTCGCCGCCGTCGTTGCCCCGAAGCCGCACGGTGTAGATGCCGGTCGCGCCGGCCCCCGGGCGGTGCTGCAGTTTGGCCAACTGCCAGGATTGGACGCTGCCGCCGAGCGTGGCGACGGCCAGCTCCAGCGGCTCGCGCATCCCGGGGCTTTCCAGCAGGTCGATCCCGGCGGTCTCTGCCGCCATCACGTCCGGTTGTGGTGACTCCATGGTTCCATTGCACACCATTGCGGCCTCCGCCGCTCGGTACGGGCACGGAAGGCGGACCAGAAAGTACTGCGGCCCGCCCGGTTGGGCAGGCCGCGGTCGCTTTCAGGGGCAGGTCAGGCCCTGCGGCGCTGCAACACGTCGTCGAGGTTCAACCGGTTGGTTGCGGGTGCCTGGCCGGAGGCCTCGGCCGGGGTGGCCTCGGCGTGCTGGCCGGCGGCCTCTGCGCTCCGCTGTGCGGCAGCCTCTTCGGTCCGCTGGGCTACAGTCTGTTTGATCGAGGTCTTGACCTGCGGTTTCTTGATTTCCGGGGCTGGCAGCGGAGCGGGCGCCGGACGGTTGGCCTTGGCGGCGGCCACATAAGTCGGTTTGGGTACATCCACGGGCTGCCAGGGCGTCCCGGACGTCGTGGCCGGCGCAACCGTATCGCCGGCCTCTGCGGCAACCTTCAACGCTCGCTCGCGCAGTTCGGCGGCCGTCAACGGCGCAGGTTCCGCTGGTGCGGTTTCCGACGCCGGCTGGTCGGTGGCGGCCCCGTCGAACAGCTGGGTGGGCCGGGCGGGCGTCTTCACGCCGGCGGCCTGCGACGCCGATGCCGCGCGGGCCGCCCGGTCGGCACGCGCCGCGGCACGGTTTTTGCGGTCGCGGATGGCCAGTGAGCGCAGGATGACGACGACGGCGACGGCCGCCAGCAGCGCGAAGCCAGGAATCTGGCCCGAAGCAGCGCCAGCCAGGGCAAGGACACCGCCAGCAACGAAGACCACCAAGGCCACAACTCCGGTGAGTGCCAAGGCGGTCCGGCCGTAGCGAATCCGGAACTGGGGCTGCCCGGCGGACTGCCGGGAGGGCTGCTGCACGGACGACGACGTCGACGGTGCCGGCTGTGCGTTGTATTCCATGATGATCCCCTGGTTGCCGCTGGAGGCGGTTGCGGGTATTGAAACTAGTGGTGCTGCTGCGTGCCCCGCCGCCGGTTCAGCCATCGCGGGCCGGAATCCTCCGCGGAACAGGTACGGTCCTACCCAGACAAACCACAGCCCGACGATGACCGCCAAGATCACAGAGCTCTGAATGTCCACTCTCAAAACCGTATGAGCTTGAGCATGCCGGGTGCGGCATTCTTCACGGTGTGTCGGATAACGATTCCGCCCTGCGCTGCTTTATGGTGTCAGCCCCACGTCCTTATGGCGTCAACCCGACGTCCCCGTGCTCCAGCCAGCGGGCCAGCAGGCCACCCGGAACTTCCTCGGCGGTGAGCGCAAAGCTGCGATGGTCCGCCCACGCGCCGTTGATATGCAGGTACCGCGGACGCAGGCCCTCGTCCCGGAAACCGAGCTTCTCCACCACGCGGAGGCTGGCCCGGTTCTCCGGCCGGATATTGATCTCCATCCGATGCAGCCCCAACGTCTGGAAACAATGGTCGGTAGCCATGGCCACCGCCGTCGGCGCTATCCCGCGTCCGGCGCATGCCTCATCCACCCAGTAACCCAGGGTCGCGGACATCGCGGACCCCCAGGTGATGCCGGAGACCGTGAGCTGCCCGATCAGCGCCGGCTTGGGCCTTCCCGGCTGCAGCTCCGTGATGACCCAGGGCAGCGCCATGGCCATCCGCGCCTGGTGCTTGAGGGAGCGGACCATCTCGGAGAACGCGGGCAGATAGCCGCCCGGAGCCGGGTTCGAGGCCTCCCATGGCTCCAGCCAGCGTGCATTGCGGCGCCGGACCGCCATCCACTCGTGCCTGTCCCGGTAGCGGATGGGGCGCAGCGACAAATCCCCGCACTCCAGTGTCGCCGGCCAGATCGCCGCGCCATAAGCCATGTGAAAATCTTTTGCGGTCGAGCGGCGCTCAGTCGCAGGTACCGTCGACGAACTCTTTCAGCCAGCCCCGCAGTTCCGTGCCGATATCCTCCCGCTCGGAGGCTATTGTCACCACTGCTTTGAGGTAGCTCAGCTTGTCGCCGGTGTCGTAACGGCGTCCGGAGAAGACCACGCCATAGACGCCTCCGCCGTCGCCGTCCCTGCCGGCCAGCACTTCAAGGGCATCGGTCAATTGGATTTCACCGCCGCGGCCCGGCTTCGTCTCCTCGAGCACGTCAAAGACGGCCGGGTGCAGTACATAGCGGCCGATTACGGCCAGATTGGACGGAGCTTCGCCGGGCGCGGGCTTTTCCACCAGTTCGTTGATCCGAACGTAGCTGCCGTCCCCCACCGGGGTGATGTCGGCGCAGCCATAGGCACTGATCTGCGCCGGGTCCACTTCCATCAGGGCGACCACGGAGCCGCCGGTCTGCTGCTGGACCTCGATCATCTGGGTCAGCAGGTTGTCGTGTTCGTCGATCAGGTCGTCGCCGAGGAGCACGGCGAACGGCTCGTGGCCCACATGCTGGCGCGACCGCAGCACGGCATGGCCGAGCCCCAGCGGGTCGCCTTGGCGCAGATAGTGGATGTCCGCCAGTTCCGAGGCAGCGCGAACCGCGGCGAGCTTTTCCAGATCGCCCTTCTCTTCCAGGATCTGCTCGATATTGGGAACCCGGTCAAAGTGGTCCTCGAGCGGCCGCTTGTTGCGTCCGGTGATCACCATGACGTCGCTCAGGTTGGCGCGGACGGCTTCTTCGACCACGTACTGGATGGCCGGCTTGTCCACGACGGGCAGCATCTCCTTGGGCATCGCCTTGGTGGCTGGCAGGAAACGGGTTCCCAGGCCGGCGGCCGGAATGACTGCTTTGCGTACCGCACTGTGAGACGTCATGGATTCAGAGTACCGAACGAAGCTGTTCGGCAAGCCGATTGCGGGGAAAGGAATTAAGATGGCGGCCATGGAGAAGCTGACCCGCATGGACAAGGACACGGCCCGTGCTTTCTTCCGCACCCGCCGCACCGAGCGCCCGGCCGAGGACCGGCTTCGGGCCGGAAGCGCCTTCGCGCAGCAGGTGCTGGATGGCCTGCAGCAGCTGAAGATCCCGGCCGGCACCACCGTTCCCGCGTACCTCTCCGTCGGTTCTGAGCCGTCGACCCGGACGCTGCTGCCTGCCCTGGAAGACGCCGGCTACCACGTAGTCGTCCCCATCTGCGAACCGGGCTACCGGCTCAGCTGGGCCCGCTGGTTCACCGGCGTGGAGTTGGCACGCAGTCCCCGGGCCTGGGTGGACGAGCCGGTGGGAGAGCGCTTTGGGCCGGAGATCATGGCCGGACTTCCGCTGCTGCTGATTCCCGGCTTGGCCGTAGACACCGATGGCAACCGGATGGGCCAAGGCGGCGGCTACTATGACCGCTTCCTGGCCTCACTGCCCGACGGCGCCGACCGCCCGAGGGTTGTGGGGCTCTTCTACTCCGACGAACTCGTGCCCGCCGGCACCTTCGAGTTCACTGCACTCGATGCTCCGCTGGACGGCGTGGTGACTCCCGACGGCTGGACCTGGTTCGGCAGCCGGAGGGTGTAGAATTGGCACTCGGAGCATGTGAGTGCCAGCTTTTGGGTCAGGCACCGTTCTGCTCCAGGCCGAGTTTTCAGGAGGAACCACAGTGCCCACGTACGCCTACGCCTGCAAAGACTGCTCCCACGCCTTCGATATCCAGCAGTCCTTTAGCGATGATTCGCTGACCGTCTGCCCCGAATGCGGCGGCAACCTGCGCAAGAAGTTCAACAGCGTGGGCGTCGTCTTCAAGGGCTCGGGCTTCTACCGCACGGACTCCCGCGACACCTCCAAGGCCAGCTCCCTTCCTGCGGCCTCCTCCGGTTCAAACGGTGGTACGGAAGCCGCCAAGCCGGCCGCTGCCGCAGAACCGGCCAAGCCCGCCGCTGCCTCGGCTCCGGCGCCTGCCGCAGCCGCCAGCTAAGCAGCCGCGGACGGGCGACCGCCGCTTTTCCTACACACCTCTACAGCGGCAGCGCTGTGTCCACAGCGCTGCCCTGCCTGCTGCTTTGCACGGGACGCTGGTCGTAGCGTGGCTGCATGCCCCACGACGCAGCACCCAGCCGCACCGCCCGCCTTGCCCTAATGCCACGGAGGATCCTCCGCCGGCACTACCGGCTGATGGCCGCCCTGCTGCTCTGCGCCGCTGCCGCCCTGGTGGTTCATCACTTCACCCCCGCGCCGCCGCCTACCGACGCCGTGGTGGTCGCCGCGGCGGATCTTCCGGCCGGCACCGTGTTGTCCGCGGCAGACCTCGCCCTGGCCCAGCTGCCGGAAGGTGCCGTTCCGGCCGGCAGCGCGGCCAGCACCCGGCCGCTGGTCGGCCAGCGCCTGGCCACCGCCCTGCGGGCGGGTTCGCCGGTTTTCGACACCTCCATCGTCGGGCCTGGCCTGTTGTCGGGAGCGCCCCAAGGAACGGTGGCCGTGCCGGTTCGTCCCGCAGACCCCTCCACCGTCCAGTTGGTCTCCCCCGGCCAACTGGTGCACATCGTCCTCAGCAGCGGCAACGGATTCGATGAGCCCGCGGGATCGACGGTCTTGGCACGCGCCGTCCCGGTGCTCTGGAAAGCCGACGACGGCGGTGCCTCACCGACGCTGCTCGGCTCCCAGGAGCCTGACGGGCTGGTGGTAGTGGCTGCGGCACCGTCCGACGCCACCAACCTGGCTGGTGCTTCGAGCCGGGGCAACATTTTCCTGGTGCTCGTCGGTTGACAGCCCGGGCCGGGCCGCCGGTTCCTCAGGCACCGGTTTCCCGGCTTAGCCCCAGTGCGGAGGACGCTGCTCGCGCAGCCAGGCGTCCCGGTCCTCGTCCTGGTCGCCCCAGGCGCGGGGGTCGTCTTCGGCTGCCTTGGTGGGGAGCGCCGGGGACTGGCTGCGCTTGGCGCGGCGGGGCCGCAAGCCGTCCTGGCCGGCCTCCTGTGCCTCGGCCGCAGCCTCCGTTTCAGCCTCTGCCGCAGCATCCGTTCCGGACGCGGACGGTGCCTGTCCAGCATGCTCGGCCGCATGTTCGGGCTTTACCGCCGCGTGCTCCGGCTTTCCTGCCGCGTGCTCCGGCTGTCCCGAAGCGGCGGCCGAACGGCCGTTCCTGTTGACCGGCTCTTCCGGCTTCTGCAGTCCCAAGTAGCCTCCGATCAGGTCCGCGCATTTCTCCGGATCAGTGAACACCTCGATGGTCCACAAAGTCAGTGGCCGCCAGCCGAGCCGTTCCAACTGCTGCGGGCGCAGCCGGCTGCGTTCCCGGACGGTCAATTCCCGGTAGGCAGGGGTGCCGTCCGATTCCAAAGCCACCGGAAGCGTCGGTTCAACATCCGGCGAATACTGTACCGTGCCCGTGCTGGCCACAATATCGATGAGTCCGTAATAGTGGTCCCAGACGCGTGCGCCGCGGCTGCGGACACGCTCCACCAGGTCCGCGACCAGCGGGTCGTCGATCCCGGGCGAGAGTTCGGACGCGCGGAAACGCCCGTCGCCGAGGTGACGGTCCAACAGGTCATGGAAATCGACCGCTCCATGTCGCAGCCGCTCCGGGTCCAGATCCTCCGGGCGGAAGCAGCTGAGGACGTGCAGCGAATGCCGGGAACGGGTCACCGCGGTTGCGAAGAGTGCCCGTCCCCCGGCCGCCGAGAGCGGCCCGAAGTCGTGCACTGCGCGGCCGTGCGGCGTCCGGCCGAAGCCCAGCGAGAAGATCACATCATCCCGGACCAGTCCGGAGGCGCGTTCCACGGGAACCACCCGGAAGGGCTCCTGACGGCGTTGGAAGAAACTCGTGGCCGAGGGGTGGTTGGGCAGCTGCAGCCGGATGGCCTCAGCGACCCGGGCCGCATGCCGGGCACTGGCCGTCACCACCGCCAGCGACCGGGACGGCCGCAGGCTGATGTGCTCGAAGACCAGGTCCACCACGCGGTTCAGTTCAGCCGGAACGCTCTCCACACCTTCGTGTCCGGCGCCGGGCATGCCGGTGCCGTCCGGCAGGTATTCGACTTCCAGGCCACCGCCGCGGATGGAGCTCGCAGCGGGCAGCCGGGACAGCGATCCCCCGTAGAACTTGTCGCTCAACGCACGAGTCAGGTCCAGGTCCACAGCACGGTACGCGGTAGTCAGGCGCACCACCGGCAGCACCTCAGACAGCGCGTGGAAGCAGCTGGTCAGAGGCTTCGGGCCCTCGCCGGTGACCGGATCATCGCGGCGGTCCACATTGACTTCGAAGGGCGCAGCGCGACCCAGCTCGCCGTCGCCGAAGGCCACCACCTGGTGCCCCCGGGAGATCGCGGCAAGAGCCGAGGGCAGGCTGGTGACCTCGGCGTCGAGGACGATCACGGCGTCGAAGTGCTTGCCTTCGGGCAGCAGCAGGGGCAGCACCAGCGGGGAGGCGGTCCAGATCGGCAGCAGCGCCGACACCAGCGATTCCGACTGCTGTCCCAGCGCGGCCAGCGTCGGTTCGCCGGACTTGAGCAGGTCGCGCAACCGGTGCGCGGCCTTGGGCTTGCTCTTGAGCGAATGCTTCCAGTTCTGTGCCAGTTCCCAGCGCAGCCGGCCGGGCCCGGAGGCGATGTGCGCGTTGTCGGCGAGCCGGTAGACGGCTTCGAGCTTGCGAAGGTTGTCGCCGTCCGACATGGCCAGGTAGTCGTCGCCGCTGATCATCGCTTCCAGCGCCGACTGCCACCAGGCAAGGTCCAGTTCAGCACCAACCTGCTCGGCACCGACTTGGCGTTCGGCCAAGTCGTCCAGCAGCTCGCCCAGCCCGTGTTCGCGCATCTGCTCCAGCAGCAGCGTCCGTTCGGGCAGGTTGATCAGTGTTTCCTTGTCCGCGGCCAGCGCATCCAGCTGTTCCTGGAGCTCGCCGTCGGGCATCGCCGCCAGCGCACGGTCGTCTTCCGGCACCGGGGCCAGCAGGGCGGCCAGCTTCTGCAGCCTTGCGGCCACGTCCCGGTAAAAGCTGTTCAGGTCGGCCAGGCCGGACGGAACCGCCGGATGGCGCTGCGACGTGGCGTAGTCGGCCCACTTGGTCCGCTGCTGCTGCACCTCGAAAAGGGACTCATGCAGGTCCGAGATGTGCACGCCGGGGCGGATGTATTCCTTGGCGACCTTGCGCAGCCGGGAGCGGGTCATCGAGCTCATTTCGATCCCACGGTCCCGCCGCCAGGAGCTCGGCGCGGTTGCCGAGATCAGGTCGGTGACCGGCCGGTCGAAGATGTCCGGGGTGAATTTGTCCAGGCTCCCGCGCACCTCCACCAGCAGCTGCAGTTGCTCGCCCCACTCGCGGAAGGTCCCGGCGAGGGCGATCTGCGAATGCTCGGCCACCTTGTGCATGCGCGTGCGCAGCTGCGGGACATCTTTGGCCAGGTCGGAGGCCAGCTGGTGGGCGTCCTCTGTTTCCTTGCGGTTGAGCAGCTTGGCGCCGAACCACGGGCTGGTGGTGGCGGATTTGCTGAAGCTGCCCAGTTCGGCCGCGCGGACCAGCCGGGCCGCGAGTTCGGCCCGGTCGGTGATGCTGTCCAGCACCGACCGCTTCAACCGGACGGTGGTCGCCGGTGCCGGATCCAGCGAGGTGAGCTTTGCGAGCGACTGCATCGCCTGGTAGGGCGAGCAGCGCCAGCGGGTGCGCACATTGTGCAGCGACTTCACATGGTCCAGCAGCTTGTGCCGGTGGTCGGTGAGCGTGGCGTGCAGCTTACCCAGCTGCGGCTCCTGCGCCTTTTCGCTGCGGCTGATCGCGCGGATCAGCGTCTGGCGCAGCTGGTCGGGCGTCAGGTCTGCGCTCAGCTGCAGCGCCAGCGACCCCAGATCCACGGTGTCCAGCAGCTGCGCGAATTCGTTCAGCGTGCCGCGCCGCTCCGCGACCACCAGCACACTCTTGCCTTCGTACGCGAGCGCCGCCGCGGCGTTGAGTGCGGTCTGGGTCTGCCCGGTCCCCGGCGGCGTCGAAACCACCAGCGAGTGACCGGCCTGGACCAAATCCAGCACCTGCTGCTGCGCCGCGTCGGCGTCCAGCAGCAGGAACTCGTCCTGCGGATCGCGTTCATCGATCGGCGGCAGGTCCACCTCCGGCACCGGCACCGCGCCCAGACCGTGAGCGGCGGGTTGCGCTTCCGCGGATCCGGCGCCTGCTTCGGCCAGGGCCTGGATCACCGGGTGTCCGGCATCGATCAGGACCGGATCGGTCACGGCTTCCAGATCGGCGAACGTGGAGACCAGGAAATGGTGTTCGATGGTCATGTTCCGCACGTCGGCGGTGAGCAGGCGCAGCCGTTCCAGCACCGGGTGCGGATCCAGGCGGGCCGTGCCGTAGGCCAACCTGGCGGTCGCCTCGGCGTCGATACCGATCCCCTGCTCGGCGGACAAATGGCGGACGAGGGCAGGGTTCAGCCGGGCTCGGTCGGCCAACTGCAGCTCGAAGTCGTCCTGGCTGGGACGCACGGTCAGGGCGATGGGCGTCAGCATCACCGGGGCATTGAGTGCCTCGGACCGGCCGACCTCCGGCACCCGCCAGGACGCTGTCCCCGCGGCGAGATATCCGACGTCGATGCCGCGTTCGGATCCCAGCTCCAGGATCTTGGCCCGCAAGCTGCGGGCGGTGCGCATCGCAGCCGCGTATTGGTTCGGATCGCGCAACAGGGTGGAGAGCCGGGTGCGGCGACCGGCCAGCAACTGGGCCAGGCCGGACGGGTGGGCATGCGTCAGGTCGATGCTGTTCGACGACGTCGGGGCAAACCGCAGCAAGGTGTCGGACCCGGCCACATCGCCCAGGTTCTCCAGCCACGATGCCACAACGTCTTCAGCAGCCTCGGCTACGCTGGCCAGCGACACGGCTGCCCCCTTCACTTCACTCTCGGCAACTTGCCTCGACCACAACGGCATGTCAATCAAGGTATCGGACTTTAAACGCCAAACGGGCGACCGCAACACTGCCTCAGCGAATTTGCTGTGCAGTGTACCCGCGGCTGCGCGGCGGGTAGGCAGCGGTTGCCCGTTGTGGCTACTCCCACTCGATGGTTCCCGGCGGCTTGCTCGTCACATCGAGCACCACGCGGTTGACCCCGTCCACTTCGTTGGTGATCCGGTTGGAGATCCTGGCCAGCAGGTCGTACGGGAGGCGCGACCAGTCGGCGGTCATCGCGTCTTCGGAGGAGACCGGACGGAGCACAATCGGATGGCCATAGGTGCGGCCGTCGCCCTGCACGCCCACGCTGCGCACGTCCGCCAGCAGAACCACCGGCATCTGCCAGACTTCCTGGTCCAGGCCGGCAGCGGTCAGCTCCGCCCGGGCAATCGCGTCGGCCTTGCGCAGCAGGTCCAGGCGTTCCTGCGTGACTTCGCCGATGATCCGGATACCCAGACCCGGGCCGGGGAACGGCTGGCGGCCGACGATCTCGGCCGGCAGGCCCAGCTGCGCGCCGACGGCCCGGACTTCGTCCTTGAACAGCGTGCGCAGCGGCTCGACCAGTTCGAACTGCAGGTCCTCGGGCAGACCGCCCACGTTGTGGTGGCTCTTGATATTGGCGGCGCCCTCGCCGCCGCCGGACTCGACCACGTCCGGGTACAACGTTCCCTGCACAAGGAACTTCACCGACTCGCCTTCGGCGGCGGCCTCGGCCAGCACGGCCTTCTCGGCTGCTTCGAAGGCGCGGATGAACTCGCGGCCGATGATCTTGCGCTTGGTCTCCGGATCGGTGACTCCGGCCAGCGCAGACAGGAAGCGCTGCTGCTCGTTGGCCACGTACAGTTTCACGCCTGTGGCGGCGACGAAGTCGCGCTCCACCTGCTCGGCTTCGCCCTCGCGCAGCAGCCCGTGGTCAACAAAGACACAGGTCAGCTGGTCGCCGACGGCGCGCTGCACCAAGGCCGCGGCGACGGCGGAGTCCACCCCGCCGGACAACCCGCAGATCACGCGGGAATCGCCGATCTGGGCACGGATGCGCTCCACCTGCTCTTCCACGATGTTGCCGGTGGTCCAGTTGGGCTCCAGGCCGGCGCCGCGGAACAGGAAGTTCTCCAGTACCTGCTGGCCGTGCGCAGAGTGCTTGACTTCCGGGTGCCACTGCACGCCGTAGAGCTTCTTTTCCTCGTTCGCGAAGGCCGCTACCGGTGCGCCAGCCGTGCTGGCCAGCACGTCGAAGCCTTCGGGTGCCTGCTGCACCGAGTCGCCGTGGCTCATCCAGGTGTTCTGCGAGGCCGGGATGCCGGCCAGGATGGAACGTCCCTCCCCCACTATGGTGGCGTCAGTGGCGCCGTATTCGCGCAGGCCGGTCTTCGCCACCGTGCCGCCCAAAGCATTCGCCATGGCCTGGAAGCCGTAGCAGATGCCGAACACCGGGACGCCGGTCTCGAACAGGTCGGCGCCGACCCGGGGCGCGCCCTCGGCGTACACGCTGGACGGGCCGCCGGAGAGGATGATGGCCACCGGGTTCTTGGCCATCAGCTGTTCAGTGGTGAAGGTGTGCGGAACGATTTCGGAGTACACGTTGGCTTCGCGTACGCGGCGGGCGATCAGCTGCGCGTACTGGGCCCCGTAGTCAACAACGAGGACAGGCCGGTGGTCCGTAGTGGCGGGGGGAGGAGTAGTCACCCCTACAGGATAGTCGCCGTGCCGGGGGCCACGCACTTTGACGTCGGGCTTCCCAGCGTGAGTTAAGGCACGACGGCGGTGCGCACCGCCGTCGTGCTGCTCCCCTGGGGCCGGTGGCTGGTTTGGTCAGTAGCGCTTGGCGGCTTCAGGGTGGGCGGTCAGTTCTTCTTCCACCTCGCGGTGCACCTTGCGCTCCATGATGAAGGACAGGAACGGGATCACGCCGCCCAGGGCAATCAGCACGAACTTGGTGAACGGCCAGCGCATCAGCGACCAAAGCCGGAAGTCGGCAATCAGGTAGAGCACATACAGCCAGCCGTGCGCCACCAGCACCGCGATGGAAAGGTTCATGCCTTCGATCACCGACGGTTCGGCCTGCGCCAGGCCGAGCGCGAAGGTCTCCCCGGTCAGCGTGTTGGTTGCGCCGGCGAAGAGGAACAAGTTGAAGCCGTAGCGCAGCACCATCTCCGCGCAGAGCAGCAGCAGCATGATGCCGGTGATGTAGGAGGTGATCTTGTAGAACGTCAGGGCGGAGCGGATCTGCGTGTGCGTTCCGGCGAAGCGGCGCTTGGCGGGGCGCTGGGTCGGCGCGGCGGAACGGTCTGGAGCGTTGTCTGTCACGTGGACTACCTCGTTGCGTGGGGTGTGTTGCTGGGTTTGGTCTGGTCGGCGCCGTCCAGGTCACCGGAATGCGGTACGGCCGGGCCGGCCGCGCCGCCGCGTTCGGATTCAGCAGCGGAGCGGGCTTCTGCGGCCGCGTCTTCGGCGTCCTCCAGATCGCGGCGGTAGTCGTCGGCCACCAGCCGCCACCAGAGGAAAATGGCGAAGCCGGCGAAGACCACCCATTCGACCGCATAGAAGACGTTCATCCAGTTGACCGGCGTTTCCTGCGGCTGCGGTCCGACCACCACCGGCTGCATGGCAGTGCCGTCGGTCGCCGTGCCCAGATCCTTGCCGGCAACGGTCAAACCGGTACCGACCACGAAGCCGGAGTAGCTCGGCACGTCCCAGCGGTTGATCAGCTCGGCCACCGAGAGGGAGGCAACCTGCCCGGCCGGCCGGGCTCCGGAGAGCGGCGCCTCGGTGGGCAGCAGCCGGCCGACGAGGGTGGCCTCGCCGTCCGGGGCCGGAACGGCATCCGCCGGATCCTTGATCCAGCCGCGCACCACGGGGATGACCACGTCTTCGCCGAGCTGCTTGACGCCGTCCACGGCGAAGGCGTCCACCACCCAGAGGCCGTTGTCACCGTCCTGCAGCCGGTTTTGGACCAGCACCTGGGCGCCGGGGACGAAGCTGCCGTCCACGCTGACCATTTGGTCCGCCGTGGTGGCCATCATCGGGATGCCGGGCTCGAAGACATCGGTCAGCGGCTTGACGGTTTCCGTCTCGCCCGGGGGCGGCGGCGGTTCACTTTGGGACGCGGAAAACTGCCACTGGCTCAACAGCACAAACACCGTGGATAGCGCCAGCGCAAGCACCAGAGCCGCTATCCAGCGGGGTTTCAGGGCAGTCTTGAGCACCCTTTAAAGGTACTTCGCATGCTTGTAGAAAACGAATCCGCGCCGCGTTCCGCCTGGCGGTTCCGCCTCCCTCAGGCCAGCGGAACGATGTCGTCAACGCCCATCCGGGCGCTGTCTGCGGAGACGTCGTCGGGCTGCTCCTGGCTGAGCCGTTCTGCCTCCACCCGGGCCAGATAATGCTTCACTTCGCGTTCCACTTGCTCCTCGCTCCAGCCCAGGATCGGCGCCATCAGCTGGGCGACCACCGGTGCGGCCGAGACGCCGCGGTCCCAGGCCTCGATGGAGATCCGGGTCCGGCGGGTGAGGACGTCGTGGATATGCCGGGCTCCCTCGTGCGTGGTCGCATAAACCACCTCGGCCGCCAGGTAGTCGTCGGCACCCGGCAGCGGTTCGGCCAGCTCGGGCCGCTCGGTGATGATGTCCAGCACGTCCCCGGCCATCGATCCGAAGCGGTTGAGCAGGTGCTCCACCCGGGCCACGTGGATGCCGGTCCGGTCCGCGGTGCGGCTGCGTTTGTTCCACGCGGCCTTGAAACCGGACGCGCCGAGCAGCGGGATGGTGTCCGTGCAGCTGGGCGGCACCCGCTCGTCCAGCGCCCGCGCGGCTTCGTCCACGGCGTCCCTGGCCATCACCCGGTAGGTGGTGTACTTGCCGCCGGCCACCACCACCAGGCCGGGAACCGGGTGCGCCACCACATGTTCGCGGGAGAGCTTGGCGGTGGAATCGTTTTCACCGGCCAGCAGCGGCCGGAGCCCGGCGTAGACGCCTTCGACGTCTTCCCGGGTGAGCGGGCGCTGCAGCACCTGGTTGACGTGGTCGAGCAGGTAGTCGATGTCCCGGGACGAGGCCGCGGGATGGGCCTTGTCCAGGTCCCAGTCGGTGTCCGTCGTGCCGATGATCCAGTGCCGGCCCCAGGGAATCACGAACAGCACGGATTTTTCGGTGCGCAGGATCAGCCCCACGGTGGACTGGAAACGGTCCCGCGGCACCACCAGATGGATTCCCTTGGACGCGCGCACGCTCAGCTGGCCGCGCTCGGTCACCATCGCCTGGGTTTCGTCCGTCCACACACCGGTGGCATTGACCACCTGCTTGGCACGGATATTGAATTCGCTGCCGTCTTCTTGGTTGCGGACCCGGGCACCGACCACGCGCTCGCCCTCACGCAAGAAGTCGATGACAGCCAACCGGTTGACCGCGTGCGCTCCGAACGCTGCGGCCGTGCGGACCAGGTTCACCACCAGCCGGGCGTCGTCCACCTGCGCATCGTAGTAGCGGATGGACCCCACCATGGCGTCCTTCTTCAGGCTGGGGGCCGCCCGGTGGGTCCCGCGCCGGGACAAATGTTTGTGGAAGGGCACTCCGCGGCCGCGCCCGGAGGCCACCGCCAGGGCGTCGTACAGGGCCACACCGGCGCCGACATAGGGCCGCTCCACGAACCGTTTGGTCAGCGGATACAGGAACGGCACCGGCCGGACCAAGTGCGGCGCAATGCGCTCCAGCAACAGCCCGCGCTCCTGCAGCGCCTCCCGCACCAAGGCGAAGTCCAGCATCTCCAGGTACCGCAGCCCGCCGTGGATCAATTTGGAAGAGCGCGACGACGTTCCCGAGGCCCAGTCCCGCGCCTCCACGATGCCCACGTCCAGCCCGCGGGTCACCGCGTCCAGTGCCGCGCCGGCACCTACTACACCGCCACCGACGATCAGCACGTCCAGTTCGGCGCCGCGCTCGACGGTGCCGCGCAAGGCGGCGAGCGACTGCTCGCGGCTTGCGGGACTCAGTGCACCGTCGGTCATGGGCTCAGCCTTCCTGGGTCGGGGTCAGTCGCCGGGCTGGATCGGTGCCAGCACCACTTCGCAGCGCTGGAACTCCTTCAGGTCCGAATACCCGGTGGTGGCCATCGACCGGCGCAGTGCTCCGACCAGGTTGGACGTACCGTTTGTGTGGTTCGACGGCCCGTGCAGCACCTGTTCCAGCGGGCCCACGGTGCCCACGTTCACCCGGTCTCCGCGCGGCAGCTCGTCGTGGTGGGCTTCCTGGCCCCAGTGCCAGCCGCGGCCGGGGGCTTCTTCGGCCCGGGCCAGCGCGGAACCGAGCATGACGGCGTCGGCGCCCATGGCGATGGCCTTGACGATGTCGCCGCTGAAGCCCAGTCCGCCGTCGGCGATCACATGCACATAGCGGCCGCCGGACTCATCCATGTAGTCCCGCCGCGCGGCGGCCACATCGGAGATCGCCGACGCCATCGGGGCGTGGATGCCCAGCGCGCGGCGGGTGGTGGTGGTCGCTCCCCCGCCGAAGCCCACCAGCACGCCGGCGGCACCGGTACGCATCAGGTGCAGGGCCGGGGTGTAGCCGGCGGCGCCGCCGACGATCACCGGCACGTCCAGCTCGTAGATGAACTGCTTCAGGTTCAGCGGCTCCTGCGTCTTGGACACGTGCTCTGCGGAGACGGTGGTGCCGCGGATCACGAAGATGTCCACGCCGGCGGCCAGTACCGTCTTGTAGTACTCTTGGGTGCGCTGCGGGGTCAGCGAGCCGGCCACGGTGACGCCGGCTTCGCGGATCTCGGCCAGGCGGGAGGTAATCAGTTCCGGCTGGACCGGCGCCGAGTAGAGCTCCTGCATCCGCTTGGTGGCGGCCGGGTTGAAACTCTCCGTGCCCAGGGCATCGATTTCCTCCAGCACCGGCAGCGGATCCTCGTACCGGGTCCACAAGCCTTCGAGATTGAGCACGCCGAGGCCGCCGAGCTTGCCCAGTGCAATGGCGGTGGCCGGTGACATCACCGAGTCCATCGGTGCCGCGATCACCGGCGCGTCGAACTTGTACGCGTCGATCTGCCAGCTGACGGAGACGTCCTTCGGATCGCGCGTCCGGCGCGACGGGACGATCGCCACGTCATCGAGGGAGTAGGCTCGGCGCCCACGCTTGCCACGGCCAATTTCAATCTCGTAAGTCACGGCTCTAGGTTATCCCACTGCTGGAACGCTTCACCGATGACGGGCAGGGAAGGGGCCGTCGCCGACTGCTGCGCTGGCTGCCGGCCGCCCCTCCTCCGACTGCTGGCGTCACCCCCACGCAGGCGGTACGCTCGACCTGCCGCACGGCAGGCACGCGCACCGGAGGCCCGCTCCCTTCACGGTTGCCGGCTGCCCGCCGCAGGAAGCCGGAGCGGGAAGTGGGCAGTCATGGAAGGAAGAATCCGGCGGTCCGTAAAGCGTTCGCGGCCGTTCGCAGGCGGCGTGGCGTCCACCCTGTGTTTTGGCATCGCCGGACTGGTCTGGTCGCTGCCCTTCCTTCGGTCGCGCCGCGTGCGGAGAGCCGCGTCCTGTACCGTCTGCGCCTTGCATCAGCGGATGCGCGGCATCGCTGTCTACGTGGTGGCGGCCCTGCTCGTTGCGGGAGCCGCAGCCCGCGCCGTGGATTCGTTCTCCCCGCCTATCGTCTGCCACAGCCACATCACTGCCGACGGGCGGATCAAGCCTGAACCGTATCTGCAGGTTTCGCCTCCGGCCCCCTGGCGCATCGCCCGCAATATTTTGGTCGCCCCGATCAGCGGCGTCGGAGTCCTGACCGGGCGCAGCCTGGCGATGGACACGTGCTCCGGGCCGTCGCTGTGGGTCAAGTTCTGGCCTCCGCCGCGAACCAGCGGTGGCGGAACAATGCTCGGCGACGTGTTTGTTGCGTGGATGCCGCCGGTAGCCCCGTGGGGCCCCTTGAGCGTCTACGGGTATGGCATCGGCGACGAGGGCCAGTACGTCCGCTACGGCCCGAACATGTCCCAGAGCCGGGCCGAGGAGGCGAATCTCGCCAAACACGAATCCCGGCACATCGACCAGTGGGCCGTCGGCAACGTGCTGGCCGGCCCGTTCGCCTTCCCGGCGGCCTACATCATCGACGGAGCGCTGTTCCCCTCCTCCCGCAACCACTTCGAACGAGCCGCCGGGCTGTCCGACGGGGCGTATCCGCCCGCCCCGGATAACTGGCCGGCGCCGCGCTGGCCCGACACGGCGGCCCTGCTGGTCATCGCGCTTCTGATCTTCCGACGTCGGCTCCGCTGGCTCAGCCGCCTCGCGGTCGGCGGCCGCGGGAACGCCCGTGTCCACGCCCCGATGCGCTGTCCCATCCATACCCGCGGCTGGTCGCAGCCCGCCGTCGCTCCCCCGATGCCGCCGCCCGCCGCTCCTTAACAACGACGGCGCCGCTCCCCTGGTCCGGGGAACGGCGCCGTCGCGAGCTGTGGGACTACCGCTTGTAGTTCGGTGCTTCCACGGTCATCATGATGTCGTGCGGATGGGATTCCTTCAGGCCGGCCGCCGTAATCCGGACGAACTTGCCCTTGGCCTTGAGCTCGGCAACAGTGCGGGCGCCGGTGTAGAACATGGTCTGGCGCAAGCCGCCCACCAGCTGGTGCGCGACGGCTGAGAGCGGGCCGCGGTACGGAACCTGGCCTTCGATGCCTTCGGGGATCAGCTTCTCGTCGTCCGGCACGTCGGCCTGGAAGTAGCGGTCCTTGGAGAAGGACGTGTTCTTGCCGCGGGTCTGCATGGCACCCAGCGAGCCCATGCCGCGGTACGCCTTGAACTGCTTGCCGTTGACGAACACCAGATCGCCCGGGGACTCGGCGGCGCCGGCCAGCAACGAGCCGAGCATCACGGTGTCCGCACCGGCGACGAGGGCCTTGCCGATGTCGCCGGAGTGCTGCAGGCCGCCGTCGGCAATCACCGGAATGCCTGCCGGGATGGCCGCCTTGGCCGATTCGTAGATCGCCGTGATCTGCGGGACGCCCACCCCGGCCACCACACGGGTGGTGCAGATGGAGCCGGGGCCGACGCCCACCTTGATGGCGTCGGCGCCGGCGTCGACCAATGCCTGCGCACCCTCGCGGGTGGCCGCCTGGCCGCCGATCACGTCCACGTGGGCCGCGGCCGGATCCTTCTTGAGCCGGGCGATCATGTCCAGCACGCCCTGGCTGTGGCCGTTGGCGGTGTCCACCACGAGCACGTCCACGCCGGCCTCGATCATGGTCATCGCACGCTCGTAGCCGTCACCGAAGAAGCCGACGGCGGCACCGACGCGCAACCGGCCGTCGTCGTCCTTGGTGGCCAGCGGGTACTGCTCCGCCTTGTCGAAGTCCTTGACCGTGATCAGGCCCTGCAGAATGCCGGCGTCGTCCACCAGCGGCAGCTTTTCGATCCGGTTCTTGCCCAGCAGTTCGATCACGTCGGCGCGGCTGATGCCCACCTTGCCGGTGATCAGCGGCATCGAGGTCATCACCTCGTGCACCTTGGTGGTCGGGTAATCGGCGCGGGGCACAAACCGGGTGTCGCGGTTGGTGCAGATGCCCAGCAGCTTGCCCTCGGAGTCCACCACCGGCAGGCCGGAAACGCGGTAGTTGAAGCAGAGCTCGTCCAGTTCGGCGAGCGTGGCGTCCGGTGCGATGGTCACCGGATTGGTGATCATGCCGGACTCGCTGCGCTTGACCCGGTCTACGTGCTCGGCCTGGTCGGTGATGGAGAGATTGCGGTGGATCACGCCGAGTCCACCCTGGCGTGCCATGGCGATAGCCATCCGGGATTCGGTCACGGTGTCCATGGCCGCGGAGAGCAGCGGGGTCTGCACGGTAATTCGACGGGTCAGGCGTGAGCTGGTGTCGGCCTCGGACGGAATGACATCCGTGGGGCCGGGCAACAGGAGAACGTCGTCGTAGGTCAGACCCTCGAAAGCGAACGGATTGAATTCTTCGGACACTGCAGGGCCTTTCGAGCGATACCGGTTGCGGCCTCCGGGCACGATCCAGAAGACCGGCTCCTGAGGTTGGTTACATCCTAAACGTTTCCGACGCGCCGGGTATTTCTGCCCGCTGTGGATGTGGTGGAGGTAACGGCGGGCGGAGCTCCCGGGCCCTGATCCGGACAGCAGAGAGGGGACCAGGCCTGGCCTGATCCCCTCTGCGCTGTTGCTACCGTGGATCTCCGCGCGCGGCGACCCTACCGGCGGTTAGTGCTGGTGGTTGTGCTCGTCCTCGTCGGCCGGCTTCTCCACCACCAGGGTTTCGGTGGTCAGCACCAGGGCTGCGATCGAGGCTGCATTGCGCAGCGCCGAACGGGTCACCTTCACCGGGTCGATGATGCCGGCGGCGAACAGGTCCTCGTACTCGCCGGTGGCGGCGTTGAAGCCGTTGTTGACGTCCTGCTCGCCCACCTTGGAGACAACGACCATGCCCTCGTGACCGGCGTTTTCGGCGATCCAGCGCAGCGGCTGGACCAACGCGCGGCGAACCAGCCCGACGGCGGTGGCGGCATCGCCTTCAAGGGCCAGCACGTTCGGGTCGGTGTCCAGAGCCTGGGCAGCGTGCACCAGGGCGGAACCGCCGCCGGCCACGATGCCTTCTTCCAAAGCAGCGCGGGTGGAGGACACTGCATCCTCGATCCGGTGCTTCTTCTCCTTCATTTCGACCTCGGTGGCAGCACCGACCTTGATCACGCCGATGCCGCCGGCCAGCTTGGCCAGGCGTTCCTGCAGCTTCTCGCGGTCCCAATCGGAATCGGTGCGCAGCACCTCTGCCTGCAGCTGGGCCACACGGTCCGCCACATCGGCGTCGGAGCCGGCGCCGTCCACGATGGTGGTGTTGTCCTTGGTGACGGTGATCCGGCGGGCGGTACCCAGCACCTCAAGGCCCACCTGGTCCAGCTTCAGACCGAGGTCGGCGGAGACCACCTGGGCGCCGGTGAGCACCGCGATGTCCTGCAGCATGGCCTTGCGGCGGTCGCCGAAGCCGGGCGCCTTCACCGCGGCGACGTTGAGCGTGCCGCGGATCTTGTTGACCACCAGGGTGGACAGGGCTTCGCCGTCGACGTCTTCGGCGATGATGAACAGCGGCTTGTTGGCCTGCAGCACCTTCTCCAAGAGCGGCAGGAACTCCTGCACCGTGGAGATCTTGCCCTGCGAGATCAGGATGAGCGCGTCTTCGAGGACGGCCTCCTGACGCTCCTGGTCGGTGACGAAGTACTGCGACAGCAGGCCCTTGTCGAACTGCATGCCTTCAGTGAGCACCAGTTCGGTGTCCATGCTGGAGGCTTCTTCGATGGTGATGACGCCGTCCTTGCCCACCTTGTCGAAGGCTTCAGCCAACAGCTGGCCGACCTCGGGGCTCTGGGCGGAGATGGTGGCGACCTCGGCCACCTTGTCCTCAACCTCGCGGGCGTTCTCCAGCAGGCGTGCGGCGACGGCCTCGACCGACACCTCGATGCCACGCTTGAGGGCACCCGGTGCGGCGCCGGCGGCCACGTTGCGCAGGCCTTCCTTGACCAGGGCCTGGGCCAGCACGGTAGCGGTAGTGGTGCCGTCGCCGGCGACATCGTTGGTCTTGGTGGCGACTTCCTTGGCCAACTGCGCGCCGAGGTTCTCGTACGGATCGTCGAGCTCCACTTCGCGGGCGATGGTCACGCCGTCGTTGGTGATGGTGGGGGCGCCCCACTTCTTGTCCAAGACCACGTTGCGGCCGCGCGGACCGAGGGTGACCTTGACGGTATTGGCGAGCTTGTCGACGCCGGCTTCCAGCGCCTTGCGGGCCGCGTCGTTGAACTCCAACTGCTTTGCCATGAATTTGTTCCTTTCACGCGAAATGCCCCGGTTGCGCTGCAATACAGCGGCAGCCGGGGCATTTCGGTTGTCCGTGGTTCCGGCCGCGGGCGTCGACTGCGCGCGCCCCGGGCCGCCGGACTGAAGCTGGTGGACTTACTTGGTGACGATGGCCAGCACGTCGCGGGCAGAGAGCACCAGGTACTCTTCGCCGCCGACCTTGACCTCGGTTCCGCCGTACTTCGAGTAGATGACAACGTCACCCTCGGCTACGTCGACGGGAACCCGGTTGCCATTGTCATCGACGCGGCCGGGGCCAATCGCGACAACTTTGCCTTCCTGCGGCTTTTCCTTGGCGGTGTCCGGGATAACGAGGCCGGAGGCCGTGGTCTGCTCTGCTTCGAGCGGCTGGACAACAATACGATCCTCAAGAGGCTTAATGGAGACCGACACTCGGCTCTCTCCTTTTCATGAGCTACGAATAGGTGGGCCAAGGAGATGTCTGCCGTCGTCGCGGTGCCGGCAGGCGGTTCCTTGTATTAGCACCCGCACAGGGAGAGTGCTAACAGTGACTCTATGAGACGGGTTAGCACTCGGTCAAGGCGAGTGCCAACAGGCGGCGGGTCAGGTCTCCTGCCGCCCCGCACATGACGTCGCGAGACAGTTTTAGCCGGCAACGAAGTTGCGTAAGGCTTACCTAACCCGATAGTTTTCACAGTGCGCGCAAATAGCAAACGTTTATGTTGCCTAATGCCGGAGCCTCCTCGGATCCGGCTTGACGAACAATGGAGTGTCAGTGAAAAACCCCCTGAAGTCCGGCCTGCTGGTCATGACCGCAGCTGTTTCCATGCTCGCTATGAGCGCGTGCGGTCAGCAGACCGATGCCGCAGCAGACGCCGGTGCAGAGACGATCAGCATTGAGCATGCCTCGGGGACCACCGAGGTGCCGGTAAACCCGGAGACCGTCTACACCTTCGATCTGGGCGCGCTGGACAGCCTCACGGCTTTGGGGGTCGAGGTGGACGGCGTGCCGGAGGCCGTGTACCCGAAGTCGCTGGCACAGTACGGCGACGATAGCTACACCAAGATCGGTTCCATGAAGGAACCCGACTTCGAGGCGATCAGCGAGGGCGCCCCGGATTTGATCATCATCTCCGGCCGTACCGCTGAATCCTACGGCGAGCTGAGCAAGATCGCCCCGACCATCGACCTGAGCGTCGACGCCGCCGCACCGGTCGACAGCTTCAAGGAAGTCTCCACGACCCTCGGCCAGATCTTCGACAAGGAAGCCGAAGTCGACGACAAGCTCGCCGCCCTCGACACCAAGATCGAGGACACCAAGGCCGCAGCTGCCGACGCCGGCACCGGCCTTGTGCTGATGACCAGCGGCGGCGAAATGACCGCCTACGGCGCCGGATCCCGCTTCGGCATCGTGCATGATGTCCTGGGTGTGCAGCCCGCCGCCGACGTGAAGTCCGAAGGCCCGCACGGCGAAGCGATCTCGCACGAATTCATCGCCAAGACCAACCCGGACCACCTGTTCGTCATCGACCGCGACTCGGCTATCGGGGAATCCGGTGGCGAGGCAGCCTCGGCGGTTCTGGACAACGACCTGGTCAACGGCACCAAGGCCGCCAAGAACGACAGCATCACCTACCTGGATTCAGCCTCCTGGTACCTGGTGGGCTACGGCCTGAACAACACTGACGCCATGATCAGCGCCGTCCAGGCAGCCATCACGAAGTAGCCCCCCGTCCGGCCGCCGGCTTGCGAAGCCGGCGGCCTGCGCGGTGGCCCGACCTATGGCTTCCTCCACGATTTCCACCCCAGCTCCGGCTCCGGTTGCCGCCCCAGCCCGGCGTTCGCGTCCCCGGGGAACCGGTGCGCAGCTCGCCTGGGCGGGCACCGCCGTCGTTGTGTTGGCCTGTGCCAGCATGTTCGTGGGGGTCAGCGATGTCTCCCTGCCGGCGCTGCTCTCCGGTGACCAGACCGCCTGGGACATCTTCTGGATCAGCCGGCTGCCGCGGACCCTGTCCGTCATCCTGGCCGGTGCGGCACTGGGCATTGCCGGATTGATCATGCAGCTCATGGCGCGGAACAAATTCGTGGAGCCGTCCACCGTGGGCACCGTGGAGTCGGCCTCGCTGGGCATCCTGGTAGTCACGGTGGCCATCCCCGGCGCATCGCTGCTGGCCAAGATGTCGGTGGCAACCGTGTTCGCGGCGGCCGGAACCGGGTTGTTCCTGCTGGTCTTGCGGCGGATCCCGCTGCGCAACACGCTGATCGTGCCGCTGGTGGGCATCATGCTGGGCGGCGTGATCGCGGCTGTCACCACCTTCTTTGCCTACCGGTACGACCTGCTGCAGTCGCTGAACAGCTGGATGATCGGCGACTTCTCCGGTGTGCTGCGCGGCCGCTACGAGCTGCTCTGGATCGTCGCGGTCCTTGCTGTGGTCGGTTATCTATGCGCGGACCGGTTCACCATGGCCGGCATGGGCCAGGAATTCTCCACCAACCTGGGCCTGAACTACGGCCGGGTGATGACCCTGGGACTGGTGATCGTTTCGCTGATCAGCGCCGTGGTGGTGGTCAACATCGGTGCCATTCCCTTCCTGGGCCTGGTGGTGCCCAACCTGGTTTCACTGGTGTTCGGCGACAGCGTCCGCCGCGCGGTCCCTTGGGTGGCCGTGTTCGGCGCCGGCTTCGTGCTGCTCTGCGACATCATCGGCCGCACCATCCGGTTCCCCTACGAAATCCCCGTGGGCGTCATTGTCTCCGCCGTCGGCAGCGCCATTTTCCTGTACCTGCTGCTGAGGACCCGCAAAAATGGCTGACACGGTTCTGCCCGCCGCCCTGACGCAGCACAAGCGCCGCACCGTCAAGACCGTCCGGCCACGGACCTGGATCATCCTGCTGGGACTCCTCACCGCGGTACTGGTTGCCGTGTTCATGACCATCGACCTGCGTGGCAACCTGGGCTACATCCTGCCCCGGCGGGCGATCAAGATCGGGTCGATGCTGCTGGTGGCGTACGCCGTGGGTGTGTCCACGGTGCTGTTCCAGACGGTGACCGCCAACCGGATCCTGACGCCGTCGATCATGGGTTTCGATGCCCTCTACATGCTGATCCAGACCGGGCTGACCTTCGCCATCGGCGGCCAGGCGCTGCTGAGCATGGGCGCACCGGCTCGCTTCGTGATCGAAGTTTCGCTGATGGTCGCCTTCTCCTTCCTGCTCTACCGCTGGCTGTTCACCGGCGGCGGCAAGAGCCTGCACCTGATGCTGCTGGTGGGCATCGTGTTCGGCACGATGTTCCGCGGCATCTCCTCGCTGCTGCAGCGGCTGATCGACCCGAGCGAATTCATCATCCTGCAAGACCTGTTCTTCGCCAGCTTCAATAACGTGGACGGCTTGCTGCTGGCCGTCTCGGCGCTGGCAGTTGCCGCCGCCAGCGTCCCGGTCTGGCGGATGCGCCGGGAGCTGGATGTGCTGGCGCTGGGACGGGACACTGCTCTGAACCTGGGCGTGAACCACCGGCGGGCCGTGACCACGGTCTTGATGGTGTGCGCCGTCCTGGTGGCCGTCTCCACCGCGCTGGTCGGTCCGATTACGTTCTTTGGCCTGCTGGTGGCCAGCCTGGCCTATCTGATTTGCTCGCATTTCCGCCATGTTTACGTGCTGCCCATCGCCGTGCTGCTGGGCGCAATCGCGCTGCTCGGCGGCCAGCTGGTGCTCGAGCAGGTGTTCAGCTTCGACACCGCGCTGAGCATTGTCATCGAATTCGCGGGCGGCCTCCTGTTTATCGCCCTGCTGTTGAAAGGCTCCGTCAAATGATCCACGTCTCCGGCGTCTCCAAGACCTACGGCACGCAGACGGTAGTGGACGATGTCAGCTGCTACATCAAGGACGGCGGGATCACCTCGATCATCGGGCCCAATGGGGCCGGCAAGTCCACGCTGCTGTCCATGGTCTCCCGGCTGCTGCCGATGGATGCCGGAGCCGTCACCATCGACGGACTGGACGTCAGCAACACCGCGGGCAAGGAACTGGCCCGCAAAATGGCCATCCTTCGCCAGGACAACCAGCTGACCGTCCGCCTGACCGTCCGCGACCTGGTCGGTTTCGGCCGCTTCCCGCACAACCAGGGCCGGCCGACCGCCACCGACAAGGCGCACATCGACCAGGCCCTGGAGTATCTGGACCTGACCTCGATGGCGGACAAGTTCGTGGACGAGCTCTCCGGCGGCCAGCGCCAGCGCGCTTTCATTGCCATGGTCCTGGCGCAGGACACCGACTACCTGCTGCTGGACGAGCCGCTGAACAACCTGGACATGAAGCACTCGGTGGAAATGATGCGGCTGCTGCGCCGGCTGACCGACGAGCTGGGCAAGACGGTGGTGCTGGTCATCCATGACATCAACTTCGCCTCCTGCTACTCCGACTCCATCATCGCCATGCGCTCCGGCCGGCTGATCCATCAGGGCTCCCCGGCGCAGATCATGCATCCTGAAGTCCTTCGCGATGTCTACGAGATCGACATTCGGATCGAGGAAATCGACGGCAACCGGATCGGCGTCTACTTCGCCTGAACGGCTGTTTCCGGCACTGTAGGCGTTCGTTCGCAGCAAACCGCCGGCAACTTGCGAGCCCGCTCTGGGCCATCCTTCATGCTGCCCTATAGGGTTTGAGCACAAGGACCCGGCAGCGAAAGGGACGGCGACTCAGTGACCTCCAGGTCTCAGGAACAACTTCCGCGGCTGCAGGCTGAATCGGTTATGGCCGGCTACGACGGATCCGCGGTGTGCGGCCAGTTCAGCGCTGACCTGAATCCGGGGCAGGTGCTGGCCTTGGCCGGCGCCAACGGAGCCGGCAAGTCGACCATGCTGAGGACGCTGAGCGGCCGTCAAGAACCGGTGGCCGGCAGCATCAAACTTGACGGAGTGCCCGCGGACGAACGATCGCTGCATTACCGCCGCAGCGTCGCCACGGTTTTCGACGACGATGCCTTCTTCCCGGCGTTGACGGTCAGTGAGCACCTGCTGCTGATCGCCCTCGGGCACGGACTGGATGACCCGTCTGCGGCCGTCAGCCGTGAAGTTGGATTTTTTGGCTTGGACAGCCATGCCGAGGACTTCCCGCATTCCCTCTCCTCCGGGCAGAAGCGCCGGCTCCTGCTGGCTTCCGCCTTCATCCGCCCGTTCACGCTGCTGGTGCTGGATGAACCGGAGCAGCGGCTGGATCAGACGATGCGCCGCCGCTTGGCCGAGCGGATCGTCGGGTGTGCCGGCGCCGGGGCGGCGATCCTGCTGGCAACGCATGATCCGCTGCTGCTGGCCGCCACAGCCGACCGCTGCGCGGTGTTGGATGGCGACGACGTAGCTTTCGTTGCGCCGGAACGCGCGGCCGAGTTGATTTCCGGGTGAGCCAGCTTCCTTCCGCCGCTGGTACAGCCGGGGCCGTGCGCTTCAATCCGATGTCCTTTTCCCGGGCTGCGGCAGCACGGCATCCGCTGGAGAGTCGGTGGAGCATCTTTGCGGACGTGTACCAGACACTTTTGGGCGCAGTCGTGCTGCTTTCCTACGCCGGGGCCCTGCTGTACGGCATTCGGGAAGAACTCTTGGTCAACGCCGGATCGGTGCTGACGCGAAGCGTGATCTCCGACAGGTTCGCCCAGGTTCCGGCGCAGACGGCTATCGCGGCCGTCCTGCTGCTGGCCGCTTCCGGCGGCTTCCTGCTGCTGTTGCGTCTGGGCCCGGTCTCGGCCACCGCTGCCCAGGCGTATTGGTGGCTGGGCCTGCCGATAAACCGGCGGAGGGCACTGGCCCGGCCGGCAGCCGGCCGGATGCTCCGAACAGCCTTGGTGGCCGGTCTTGTTTTCGTCCCGCTGGCGGCGTTGGCGGGGCCTGCGCACGGGGCGGCCTCGGTGCTGCTGGGCAGCGCCGCGGCGGCGGCCGTCGGCGCGGCGCTCTACCTGGCCGCAGCGCTTGCGCAGGCTCTGGCCGGGAAGCCGACGGCAGCCCGGGTTGCCGGGATAGCCAGTGCCGTTGGCCTAGTGGTCCTGCTCCTGCCGCTGCTGTCCGGAGGTCTTGCGTCGTTTCCCGGGCAAGCTTTGCTGTTGTTGCCTTCCGGTTGGCCGCTGCTGGTGGTCCACGGCAGCATCTGGCCGCTGTGGGCCGCAGCCGTCCTGGTCCTGGTTGGCGGCTGCTGCGGTTATTTCCTGCTCCGGTCGCTTTCGACCGCCGAGCTGACCGCCAGCGGCGGTGTCTCCGGCCACGCCGCCGGCGCGCTGTATTTCGGCGACTTCCGTGAGCTGGAGCGGGCACTGGGTCATCGCAGGGTGCGCCGCCGGTTCCGTCTCAGCCTTGCCCCACCGTCCTCGCCCTCGGCCGTGCTGGTACGCGCCGACGTCGTCGCCTTTCTCCGCTCCCCCGGCAAGGTTCGTCATGTGGGCGTGATGGCGCTGGCTCCGGCTGCCGTTGGCTGCATCGCCGGTGTCGGCAGCTCCATCGTCATGGTTGGCTTCCTGCTGGGCTGTGGCTGGGCGGCCGCCTCCGGCTGCGCCTTCGTTGCCCGTGCGCACGCTGCCAGACCGGTCCTTGAAAGCCTTCTGCCCTTGGCTCCCGTCCAGGCACGGCGCGCCCATGCTGTACTTCCCGCCGTTTGTCTGGCGGTTTGGGGTCTGGTGTCCTTCGGGTTGCTGGCAGTGATGGGCGCGGGTGGCCCGGCGTTGGCCGTGCTCGGAATCCTGGCCGGACTCGGTTTGGCCGGTGCGGCCAGTCGGGCCGCGTTTCAGCCGCGGCCCGACTGGACCCGCCCCGGCGGCAGCACTTCCAACCTGCTTATGCCCGCGGGCGTCGAGGCCAGTTTCATCCGAGGTCCGGACTTCGCGGTGCTCGCCTTATTGCCCGCCCTGATCGCTGTGATATCAGGCGTCGTACCGTGGTGGCTGCTGCTGGTCCAAGCGGGCTCCAGCGCCTACTGCCTGTGGTGGGGAACGCGCGCGGAGTAGTCCCCGGGCCCCGACTGCCGACGAGCCGCGCCGTCATTCCTTAAGCACCGAGAGGATGTTGCCGGCAGGGTCCTTGAACCAGGCGATGTCAGGGCCGTTGCCGCGCATGATGCCCTTGTCGTCGGTGGGCAGGTCCGGATTGTTGTAGATCTTGGTCTGCACGCCACGGCCGTTGAGTTGGTCCACCGCGGTTTCGACGTCGTCGACGGCGAAATTCAAGACCGTGAACGTTGCCGGTTCGTGGTCCGGCTTCGGATACATGATCACCCGGGCGCCGCCGGGCAGATGGAGCTCGAGGATCCCCATGGGTCCATCGGCGACCTTGAGGCCCAAGGTACCGCCATAAAACTGTTTGGCGGCGGCGATGTCATTGACGCTGAAGCCGCTGAAAGCATGGTTGGGAGTAAACCCGGCGCTGTCCATGATGGTCTCCTTCGCTTCGCGGGCGGGCACTTCCAGACTGGCACAGCGGCACCGGTCAGAACAGGGCTCCGCGCCGCTAGCATGGAACCAGGACCCGCCGCAGGTCCGGCCGCGGGTATTGACGGAGGCCGACATGGGACAAGACCCGGCGTGGACCGCGGACGTCTCGGCACTGCAGGCAATTGCCGCCTCGCCACTTGGCAGCCTGCCCGAGCCGCTGCTGGGCGACCTCTTGACCGGCAGCACCCTGGTCCGGGTGCCGGCCGGCACTGTCACCCACCGTGAAGGCGATGCAGACCCCCATCTGGAGCTGATGGTCTCCGGGCTGCTGAAGTTCTATGCCACGGCCCCGGACGGGCGAACCATCACGGTTCGCTACTGCCGCCGCGGGTCGCTGATGGGGGTGGTTTCCCTGTTCTCACCGGACTTCGCCCTGCCGGTGAGCGGAGTGGCGCTGACCGACACCGAACTGGTGCGGCTCTCCCCCGTGCGGGTACGTGGCGCCGCGGCGCGCGAACTGCCGGTGGCCCACGCCTTCCTGCGCGAACTGAGCGAACGCGTGCTCGGGTTTATGGCCGAGATTCCCGGCAGCGCCTTTACCTCGGTGCGGCAGCGGGTCGCCCGGCACCTACTGGACCTGGCCGCCGGTGCCGACGTCGGCCAACTGGCCGTGCCGCCGATGCCAGCTGCCGGGTCGGAGCTGGCCGTACGCACCACGCAGCAGGAACTGGCGCAGGCAGTCGGCTCGGTCCGCGAAGTGGTGGTGCGCATTCTGCGCGACCTGCGCGAAGCCGGGGTGGTCCGTACCGAGCGGGACCGGATAGTGATTGTTGAGACGGGAAGGCTGGCGGAGCTGGCCATCTGGAACCCAGGTTCCTGACACCGTCCGGGTAGCTCCCGACACTGGACCTATGAAGACCCTACCCACACCGGCAACGCAGTCAGGCCCCGTGACCGACGTGCCGCTGACCGCAGAAGAACTGCAATTGGCGTCCCGCAATCACGCGATGCCGCTGGAGATGCTTACCGCCGACCGTACGCCGGCGGGCCTGCACTATTTGCTCACTCATTTCGATGTCCCGCTTATCGACGCCGGTGCCTGGCGGCTGCGGATCGGCGGTGCGGTGCACCGGCCGCTGGAGTTCAGCCTGGCCCAACTGCAGGCCCGCGAACAGCGCACCCTGGCCGTCACCTTGGAATGCGCAGGCAACGGCCGGAGCCTCATCAAACCCCGGCCCGTGAGCCAGCCCTGGATCTACGGCGGAGTCGGCACCGCCGATTGGACCGGCACACCGCTGGCCCCCTTGCTCGCTGAGGCCGGCGTGGACCCGGAAGCGGTGGATGTGGTTTTCACCGGCGCGGACCGGGGCGTCCAGGGCGGTGAAGAGCAGAGCTATGCACGGAGCCTGAAAGTTTCCGAGGCAACGTCCCGGGACGTATTGCTGGCCTACGCCATGAACGGTGCGCCGTTGCCACCGCAGCACGGCTTCCCGGTGCGGCTGGTGGTGCCAGGCTGGTACGGGATGGCCAGCGTGAAGTGGCTGACCGGCATCGAGGCCAGCACCGTCCCGTATACGGGATTCCAGCAGATGTCCTCCTACCGCTACAACCGCAGCGAAACCGATCCCGGCGACCCGGTAACGCGGATCAAGGTCCGTGCGCTGATGGTCCCGCCGGGCATCCCGGACTTCATGACTCGCAACCGGCTGGTGGACGCCGGCCCGGTGCGGCTGCGCGGCAGGGCCTGGTCCGGCAGGGCACCCATCCAGCAGGTCAAGGTCGCCGTCGACGGCGTGTGGTCTGAGGCGCAACTGGACCCGCCGGACGGCGAATATGCTTGGCGCGGCTGGACTTTCCGCTGGCAGGCGGAAGCGGGCGGGCATCAACTGCGCTGCCGGGCGATGGATGCCCTCGGCCAGGTCCAGCCATTGGAGCCGGAATGGAACTATTTGGGCATGGGCAACAATGCCGTGCAGACGGTGACGGTGACTGTCCGTCCGTGAAGGTAGCTTCCGGACGCGGTAGTATTCCGGTTCATGGCTTCGCCCGGCCCGCCAGCCCGCTCGGAACATCCCCAGCCTGAGGCTTTGTGGAAAAGGTCCAACGAGACCACCGTTCTCCTGGTGGCCATTCTGGCTTCCTTCGTGGCCTTCCTCGACGCCTCGATCGTCAACGTGGCGCTGCCGGCCATTGACCGTGAGCTGGGCGGCGGCCTGGCTGTCCAGCAATGGGTGGTGGGCGGCTACCTGCTGGCCCTCGGCTCGCTGATCCTGGTGGCCGGCGCCCTGTCCGATATGTTCGGCCGGATCCGGATCCTCAGGCTGGGGCTGATGGTCTTCGGGGTGGCTTCGCTGGCCTGCGCGGCGGCGCCGGCTGCCGCCGCCCTGATAGCCGCCCGGATTGTCCAAGGCGCAGGCGCGGCGCTGCTCGTGCCGGCTTCGCTGGCCTTGATCACCCTGACTTTCGTTGGCCGGGACCAGCACCGGGCGATCGGTATCTGGACCGGCTGGACCGGCACCGCGTTCGTCATCGGCCCGGTCTTCGGCGGCCTGCTGGTGGACACGCTGGGGTGGCGGCTGGTCTTTGCCGTGAACGTGCTGCCCATCGCCGCCACCTTATGGCTGATGGCCCGGCTGGCCGATCCGCCCCGGCAGGAGCCTCGGGCACCCATCGATGCCTTGGGGGCGTGCCTGGCCGCCGCCGGGCTCGCCGGAGCGGTGTTCGCGCTGATCGAACAGCAACGGCTCGGCTGGACAAACCCACGGGTGCTCATTCCGCTGGCCGCCGGGCTCATCAGCCTGGGACTTTTTTTGTGGTGGGAACGCCGAGTCTCCTACCCGATGATGCCGCTGCAGATATTCCGCGTGCGCAACTTCGGCGTCGGCAACATCGCCACGGTGGGAATTTACGCCGGCCTGTCCTTGGGGATGTTCGCGCTGCCGGTCTTTCTGCAGCAGGCCGCCGGTTTCAGCGCTACCGCCGCCGGCCTGGCGGTCTTGCCGATGAGCATCCTCTCGCTCGCGCTGGCCGCGTGGTTCGGCCGGCTCTCGGGCCGTTACGGGCCGCGCCTGTTCATGGCCGCGGGACCGCTGCTGGCCGGAACCGGATTTCTGCTCATGTTGTCCGTGCATGAGCCCCTGGACTTCTGGCAGCACATCCTGCCGGGGGTGCTGCTGGCGGGTCTTGGCCTGGCGGTGACCGTCTCCCCGCTGACCGCAGCGGTGCTCGGCGCGATCGAGACGGAACGCAGCGGGATCGCCTCCGCGGTGAACAACGCAGTGGCCCGCATTGCCGGGCTGTTGGGAATTGCCGTCGCCGGCGCAATTACCGGCGGACTGCTTGACTACGCAGGTTTCCGCCGCGCCGCGCTGGCCGCTGCCCTGATGCTGTTCGCCGGCGGGGCGGTTTCCGCCGTCGGCATCCGCAACCGCCCCTAGGCGCCCGGGCCGCAATTCACGGGCCAGGGCCGCAGGCCCTGCCCCCACGCCCCAAGCCCAGACCGCAGCCCCCTGCACCCACGCCCTGAGCCAGCCCCGGCCCAGCAGGACTACACCACGGAAAAGTCGCCCGGCAGGATGGTCCGGCCGGTCAACGCCAGGAGGACCATCGCCCCGTCGCCGCGTTCGGAGGCGATCTGGATGGCGAGTCGGCCGGCTTCCAGTTCCACGTCGCTGGGCAGCTCGGCCACCAGGCCACACGCGCGGGACAGGTCCAAAGTGTGCACGGCCAGCTCGAAGATCCGGGTTGGCAGGTAGTCGCTGAACCGCATTCCGCCGGCAGCCGTTTCGATGATCCGGTCTTCGGCCAGCGGCAGCGTGTTCTCCAACTGGGCCAGCAACCGGTCCACCATATCTACCGGGTGCGCGCCCAAGTCCTTGCCTGCCGCGATGGCCCGCTCGGTGACACCGGGGTCATCAGCCAGTCCGGTGGCCAGGTAATAGTCGGCGGCCGATTCCACCTGGACCTTTTCAGCCGGACGCCCCAAATATGTCAACACCGTGGACAGGGCACGGCTGGCGTGTCCGGCCAAGGTCCGCACGGTCCAGTCATCCAGTCCTGGCGCGTTCCACGCGGTAGACGGCACGTTGGACAAAACTTCCCGGAAGTAGCGGCCCGCGGACAGGAAAGTTGCCGCCGATTGAATCATGCGCCCATGCTACGGCCGGCCGCTGTTCACGACCAGCGCTTTGGTGCCGCCCGGCACAGTCCAGGCAGGATTGCCGTGTCCCTCAGGCCAGGCGCCGCATGTCCCTCCGCCACGCCGGCACAGGGACGGCGACCTCTTCCCACAGGGCCTGCCATCCGCGGTGGGCACGATTGCTGGCCGCGATCAACTCGCCCAGTTCCGCTTCGATTTCCGCCTGGCAAGCATCCGTATCGATGTCGCTCCAGTCCAAGGGTGTTGACATGATCCGGGCCTCCTCACAGTAAGCTTCCTTCGATCCTACGGACGCCGCGCTCGTCCGGCCATGGGGAGAACTACCCATAACCGCTCGTAAGACGGTCCGGCCGCCCGTGCTCGGGCCTGAATCGGCTGCACTAGGCTTGAAACCATGGCACCCGAGACCCACGCCGAGAGCATCGCCCCGATTCTGACTCCGGAGGGCTGGGAATTGCTGAACTCGCTCGGCCCGTACTCCGAAGCGGAGAGCTTGCACACCGGAACCGAGCTGCGCAAGGCCGGCCACTCCCCGGAACTGGTCTCCGCCGCGATGACACAATCCCGGCTGCGGGCTAAAGCCGCGGCAAAATTCGGCCCGTTCGCGGAAAAGATGCTCTTCACCCAGGCCGGACTGGAACAAGCCACCCGGCTGAACATCGCAGCCCTGCACGCCCAGCGGTTCCAGGCTGCCGGTGCGGAACACGTGGCTGACCTCGGCTGCGGCATCGGCGCGGACTCGATGGCGCTGGCGACCCTTGACCGCAGGGTCACCGCCGTCGAACGTGATGAGACCACCGCCGCCGTGGCCACGATCAATTTGATGCCTTGGCCTGACGCCACGGTGGTCAACGCCGAAGCCGAAGACGTTGACCTGACCGGAGTCGACGGCGTGTGGCTGGATCCGGCCCGGCGGACCACCACGACGTCGGGCACCACCAGGATCTTCGATCCGGAGGCATTCTCGCCGCCCTTGTCCTTCGTTGAGCAGCTCGCGGACCGGGGCCTGCCGGTGGGCGTCAAAATGGGTCCGGGCATTCCCCACGACGCGCTGCCGGAGAACTGCGAGGTCCAATGGGTATCCGTCAACGGCGACGTGATTGAGGCAGCGTTGTGGTTTAACACGCTGGCCCGGCCCGGCGTCCGGCGTGCAGCCTTGGTGATCGGGGCCGCCGGAACCGCTGAACTCACCAGCGCCGTCAGCTTCGATCCTGCCCACCAGGACGTGGAGACCGGTCCGGCCGAAGGCTACCTGTATGAGCCCGACGGCGCAGTGATCCGCGCCGGGCTGGTGGCCGATCTGGCCCGCGGCCTGGAGGGCCACCTGCTCGATGAGCACATCGCGTACATCTGTGCTCCGCAGCTGCAGCAGACCCCGTTCGCCCGGGCGTACAAGGTGCTGGAGGTCAAGCCGTACAACGTCAAGAAGCTCAAGGCGTGGGTCAAGGCCAACCGGATCGGCACCCTGGAGATCAAGAAGCGCGGTACCTCGGTCACCCCGGACGAATTGCGCAAAACCCTGCTGACAGGTTCCGGCAAGGGTCCGAACAAAGCGACGCTGGTACTGACCAGGATCGGCGAGGACCGGGTGGCGATCGTCGTCGAGCCCGTCCCCTCCGCGGGCGGCCGCAGCCGCGAGCGCACAGCCAGGCCCTGACACATTAGAATCAAAGCAGTGTCGCCGCCCGTTCTGCGCGAGACGTGCATGTCCGGCGGCAGCCGGTACCGCCAGATACGGAGCAGCGTTTGAACATCGATTTTGCCCAGTCCGCCCAATCTTCTCTTGGAGTCGAGTGGGAGCTGGCACTGGTAGACGCAGAAACCGGCGAGCTGGTCTCCGTGGCCGAGCAGGTGCTGGATGCTGTCCGCGCCGGCCACCCTGAGCTGAAAGACGACGACGAGCACCCGCATGTGAAGCAGGAGCTGCTGCTGAACACCGTTGAGCTGGTGACCGGGGTCTGCCGCACCGTCGGCGAGGCCAAGGCCGACCTGAGCAGCGCGATGAGCGCGGTCCGGGACGTCACCGACCCGATGGGCGTGGAGCTGTTCTGCGCCGGCAGCCATCCGTTCGCCGCCCCGCGGTCGCAGCCGGTGACGGACAAGGCGCGCTACGCCAAGCTGATCGACCGCACCCAGTGGTGGGGCCAGCAGATGGTGATTTACGGTGTGCATGTGCACGTTGGCCTGGACCACCGGGACAAGGCGCTGCCGGTGCTGGACGGGCTGCTCAACTACTTCCCGCATTTCCAGGCACTCTCCGCGTCATCCCCGTTCTGGGCCGGAGAGGACACCGGCTACGCCTCGCAGCGCGCGCTGATGTTCCAGCAGTTGCCCACCGCTGGCCTGCCGTTCCAGTTCCCCAGCTGGGCGCTGTACGAAGACTACGTCCAGGACATGTTCACCACCGGGGTGATCGACACCATCAGCGAGATCCGCTGGGACATCCGGCCGGTTCCCGCGCTGGGCACCATCGAAATGCGGGTCTGCGACGGGCTGTCGACGCTGCAGGACGTGGGCGCCGTCGCCGCCCTCACCCAGTGCCTGGTGGACGAGTTCTCCACCGCATTGGACAACGGCTGGGCCATCCCCACCATGCCACCGTGGCATGTGCAGGAGAACAAGTGGCGCGCCGCCCGCTATGGCATGGACGCCATCATCATCCTCAACGCCGCCGGCAAGGAAATGCCGGTCACCGAGCACCTGCGCGAGCACGTGCTGAACCGGTTGGAACCGGTGGCCCGGAAGCTTGGCTGCAGCAAAGAACTGGCCGACGTGGAGAGAATCATCGACGGCGGTGCCGGCTACCAGCGCCAGCGCCAGGTGGCGGCAGAGCACGACGGCGACCTGCGCGCCGTCGTGCTCGATGTGGTCAGCCAGCTACGCCGCGCAGACCACTGACGGGATAGGCGCGCCGTCAGGCAGTGCCGTGACCTTCCTGCAGCATCACAGCCCGGCTGCTCGGCGCCGCCGGTCGTGGCTGCCGCGCAGGTCGCGGTTCAGCCGCCGGTCGCCGTGGTAAAGGATGGAACTGTAGTCCACCTCTTCGGGCGTCTTGGCAATCACCACGGGCTCTGCGGTTTTCGGCTTCTTGGGTTCAACGTAGAGCCAGCCGATGGTCCCCAGCACCATATCCACCAGCGAATTCTTGATCCCGATGTAGGAATAGATCGCGTAGATTGCCAGCGTCGCGTTGAGGGCGGCGAAGGCGGCATTGCCCCAGTTCTGCGCCATGATGTCGCGGTAGAACGTGAATAGCGAGAACGCCACCATCAGATAGGGAATCAGCACGTACAGGGCAGGCGCCGCGGTCCGGTCCTTGACCTTGGGCGTTCGCACAAACGGAATCTTTTCGCCGGTCAACGCCTGCTGCATCGATTTGAAAACGCCGGCCAGGTTCACCGGCAGCATGACCAAGTTGAATCCGTAGATGCGGAAGATGTCGCCAAAGCGGTGGCCGCAGTCGCGCAGGTCGCTGCCCATGGCCAGGAAGTAAGGCAGCGCCGCAATAAACACCACCGGGCTGAGCAGCCGGCTGTCGTACGGATAGGCCAGCAGGAACACCAGGCCGAAGCTGGCCCAGGCGATCGAGGCCATGTAGTTGACCTTCATGAGCACTTCGCGGACCAGGATCCGCTCGTGCCGGTGGCGCCGCTCCACCAGCTGCGACCACAGCTTCGGCAGGATCAGCAGACCGCCGTTGGCCCACCGCCGCCGCTGCACCACCAGCGAGCCAAAGTCCGGCGGGGTGGCGCTGTAGCTCAGCCGCTCCGGGTAGTTGGCCAGCTTCCAGCCGTGCGCGCCCAAGTCGATGCTTGATTCGGTGTCCTCGATGACCGTCCGGTCCTGGATGTAGGTGCGGATCTCGAAGCCGCCCACCGTCTCCACCTCGACGATGTCTTCCAGCGCCTCCTTGCGGATCACCGCGTTGGCGCCCACCCAGAAGGTGGCACCGTAGTAGGTCATACCTTGATGCAGGATGTGCTGGATGTCGGTGGTCGCGCCGGCTACCCGCTCAATCCGGGTGGGAGCTCCGCGGAAGGCCGAGTAGGGCGTCTGGGCGACGGCGATGCGCTCGTTCCCCGGGGACTCAAGGAAGTACACCAGCCGCAGGCAGTAGTCGCGCAGCAGCTGGGAATCGGCGTCCAAGGTCAGCAGATAGCGGCTGTCGGGGATCTCAAGGTCCGCGTCCTCGCCGTCCGGCACTGGCCGCAGGAGCGTGTCGCCGGCGGCGTCCTCCACCGCCCAGCGCTGGCCCATCAGGGAGATGTAGGCATTCAGGTTCATCGCCTTGTTGGCCTCATGCGAGAGGTTGGCATAGCGTTTGCGCTCGAACGTCTCCGTCTTCACGCTGAAGGTCCGCACCAGCCGCAGGTGCAGTTCCTCAATCCGTTCGGGGGCCAGCTCAGCCGACTGTGCGGCGGCCGCCTCCAGCGCCAGCAGCACCAGGCGCAGTTCGCGGGCCAAGCCCATGACCACCAGGTCCACGAAGAACTCGTCAACGTGGTCCTCGATGCGCTCGGCCTCGGCGAATTCCTCCAGCCAGGTGGCGGCGGCTGTGTACTCGCTGATCAGGCGCTGCAGATCGGACGACGGCGCGTGGTCGCCATTGCGGAATGCCGCCAGGGCGGCGTTGGCCCTGTTGGCCGGGACCCGCAGCCTGTCGCTGATCTCGGTTTGCAGGGCCCGAGTGCGCTCCAGCCGTTGGAGCACGGCGGGATCGGTGGGGAACGGCGGGTCGTCGAGCAGCAGCACCACCCGCAGGTCGGGGAATTCCTGCAAGGCTGCCGACCACAGCGTGGACCGGACGACTTCCGGCTCTTCGGCGTAGGACGGCACCAGCACGGTCACTCCGCCGTCGTAGCGGGAAAAGTGCCGGTCCAGCTCCCCGCGTGGAACCCGCTGGTGGTCGCGGAAGCGGTACATGGCCCCCTGCCGGGCCAGCAAATACATCAGGGCGGAGAAGGTCAGGAACGTCACCACCACCAGATAGGACACAGCTTCCAGCTGAAACCGGAAGCCCGCGCCCGGGTTGTTGGCGAACTGGCGCAGGATGGTGGTGACCACGTAGACGATCCAGGCCGTCACGGTGGTGATAATCCCCAGCCGCCCCAGGACGATCTTCCGGCCGGTGGGCTTGGGGTGCACGATGGACATCGGTTCCGACCGCTTTTCGGCACCCCACTGGCGGCGCCTCGGCGCCGGATCGGCGGCGGAAGCGAGCGGCTCGGCTTGAGCTGCAGGCATAGTGTCCAGCATGAAAACCCCCAACAAACAGGACGAAAAAAGGGCAGAGCCGTGGTGCTCTGCCCTAGTGGATCCTCGGCCGGCGAAACGGGCGCCGGTGCCCCTTAGTCTAGGGGCTTCCCCGAGACAATAATACAACGTTTAAACGTGATTAACGCCACTCCTTCAGGCGTGTCGTCATCAGATGTCTACCTGTTACCGTACAGACACGGGCTCCGGAGCGGATTCCCGTAGTTGGGGAGAACAATGTCGAAGAGATTTCCGGGCCGCCGCTTGTCCTGGCTGCGGCTTGGCGTCCTGATCACCGCGACAGCGGCCCTCGTGGCCGCGGCCGGGGTTGGCTGGGGACAGTTCACTGATGCGCGTGCTGCTGCGGGCAAGGCTTCCTGGTTCGCCGGCTACGTGGACGCTACGGCCACCCCGTTCTACAGCTTCGAGAACCCCTCCAGCGAGGCAGAGCGCAGCGTCATCCTCTCCTTCATCGTGGCGGACCCGGAAAACCCCTGCACCCCGTCCTGGGGCGGCTTCTACGGATTCGATGAGGCCCAAGCCACCATGGACCTGGACCGCAGGGTGGCACGGCTCGCGGAAACCGGCGGCCACGTGGGCATTTCCTTCGGCGGCCTGCTCAACCTGGAACTGGCCAGTGCCTGCACCGATCCGGTTGCCCTGAAGCGGGCGTACAGCCAAGTGCTGGAGCGCTACACCGTGGACACCATCGACCTGGACATCGAAGGCGAGAACCTCACGGACGTCACGGCCGGCGAACGCCGCGCCACGGTGATGGCCCAACTGGCCGCGGAGCGGGAAGCGGCCGGCCAGGACCTGGAGATTTGGCTGACCCTGCCGGTCGCCCCGCATGGCCTGACCGAGGACGGCGTCCGCACGGTCCAACAAATGCTCGCCGCCAAGGTACCCTTGGCCGGCGTCAACCTGATGACCATGGACTATGGCCAGAGCCGGCAGCAGGACCAGACCATGCTCGATGCCTCCATCCAGGCGGCGCGGTCGGCGCACGTCCAACTGCAGACCGCCTACCGCGAGGCCGGTTTGGAATCCGGCGAACGGACCGTCTGGAGCAAGATCGGCCTGACCCCGATGATCGGCCAGAACGACGTGCCCGGCGAGATCTTCACCGTGGACGATGCCGCCGGGCTCAACGCCTTCGCCACCGAGGTCGGCGTCGGGCGGATGTCCATGTGGTCGCTGAACCGCGACACCACCTGCAGCACCAACTACGGGGACGTCACCAAGGTGTCGGACAGTTGCAGCGGCGTGGAACAGCAAGGGATCAGCTACGCGGCCGTGCTCGGCCAGAATTTGGGCGGGCTGCCACGGTCTGTCAGCGAGCCGGGCCACGATGCCACCGCTGCCCCTGCGCCGACCGGTCCCCCTACTGCGTCCGACGCCGACATCGTGGACGATCCGGCGACCAGCCCCTATCCGATCTGGACCAGCGAGGCGGCCTACGTGGCCAACGAGCGCGTAGTCTGGCACCGCAACGTGTACAAGGCCAAATGGTGGACGCGCGGCGACGTGCCCGACGATCCCACCGCCTCCGAAGATGTGACTCCGTGGACCTTGATCGGGCCGGTGCTGCCGGGCGAAACCCCGCAACCTGTGGTCACCGCCCCGGCCGGCACCTTCCCGGAGTGGAAGATCGGCACCGTCTACCTGAAGACCGATCGCGTCCAACTCGAAGGCCGGGTGTTCGAAGCCAAGTGGTGGACCCAGGGCGACAGCCCCGAAGCCGCCCTGCAGGGAGCGGATGGCTCGCCGTGGCTGGTCCTGACCAACGAAGAAGTGGCCGCGCTGCTCGCCGACCTCGGGAAATAGCTGCTCGCCGGCCTCGGGAAGTAGCCACCGCCCGAACCGCGGCGGATCCCGTTTTATAGGTGCACGCTGCTGACCGGCATCGAGGAATCCGGAGCGAATTCGATGCCGGACGGCTGGCCGCCGGCCATCACCACCTGCGCGCCGAGCGCGGCGACCATCGCGCCGTTGTCGGTGCACAGTGACACCGGCGGCACCCGCAGCGAGATGCCATGCTCGGCACAGCGCTGTTGAGTCAGCGCGCGCAGTCTCGAGTTGGCCGCCACGCCGCCGCCCAGCAGCAGGTTGCTGATGCCGTGCTCGGTGCAGGCCAGCATGGCCTTGGCGGTGATCACGTCCGCCACCGCTTCCTGGAAGGACGCCGCGATGTCGGCCACCGGAAGTGGCTCGCCGGCGGCTTCGAACTGCTCCACGCAGCGGGCCACGGCCGTCTTCAAGCCGGAGAAAGACCAGTCGTAGCGGTGCGGTCCCGGCTCCTCTGCCGACCCCATGTACTTGGGCTGGGTCAGTCCGCGCGGGAAACGGATCCGCTTTGGATCCCCCTCGCGGGCCAGTTTGTCGATCACCGGTCCGCCCGGGTACCCCAGGCCGAGGATGCGCGCCACCTTGTCGTAGGCTTCGCCGGCCGCGTCGTCGATGGTGGCGCCAAGCAGTTCCACGTCGTCCGTCAGGGAGCGCACGCGCAGGATCTCCGTGTGGCCACCGGAAACCAGCAGCGCCCCCAGGTTCTCCGGCAGCACTCCCCCGTCCAGTACGCCGACGCCCACGTGGGCCACCAGGTGGTTGATCGCGTACAGCGGCTTTCCGGTGGCCAGCGAGAGCGCCTTGGCAGCGCAAACGCCAACCATCAGGGCGCCGGCCAGCCCGGGTCCGGAGGTGACGGCCAGTGCGTCCACTTCGTCCAAGGTGACGCCGGCGGTGTCCAGGGCCTGCTCCAGCGTGGGGATGAATGCGTCGAGGTGGGCGCGCGAGGCGATCTCCGGGATCACGCCGCCGAAACGAACATGCTCGTCCATCGAGGACGAAACGGTGTTGGCCAGCAGGGTATCGCCACGGACAATGCCGACTCCGGTTTCATCGCAGGAGGATTCGATCCCCAAGACCAGCGGTTGGGTGCGGTTCATCGGGTCTCCTCCATGGTTTCCGGCTGCTCGCCCGGTATGGCGGGCCCCGCAGCGTCCCGGCCGGCACCGGGCTGGTCGGCACCGGGCCGGCCGGTCCAATCCTTGAGCTTCAGCCGCATGATCAACGCGTCGGTGCCGCCGCGGTAGTAGCGCGGGCGCACGTGGATCTGCTCGAAGCCAAACCAGCGATAGAGCCGCTGCGCCCGCGGGTTGTCCGCGCGCACCTCCAGCAGCACGTCCTCCGCCCGCTGTTCCGCGGCCTGTTCGATCAGCAAGGCCAGCAGGCGGGTGCCGATCCCCTGCCCCTCGCGCTCGGGCACCACGGCGATGGTCTGTACATCGGCGATCGGCCGCACGCACATCAGGCCGGCATAGCCGATCACCTCGCCGAGCGCATCCACGGCCACGTAGTAGCTGCGGGTGTCCTGCGCCAATTCCTCGTAGAACATCTCGGTGGGCCACGCATCGGCCGGAAACAGTTTCCGCTCCAGCGCATCCACCGCGGGAATGTCGGCCTCGGTCATCGCCCTGATCTGGCCTGCGGGCAGCGCGCCGGCGGTCACAGTGCCCGCTTCCGCGGTCCGGGGACCTTCGCGTCCGATTCGCGCAGGTACAGCGGCGCGGTGTCCAACAGGTCCAACCCCTTTTCCAGCTTGGCGACGGCGGTGCGGCCCAGCGCTTCGGCCGTAGGCTGGGTGCCGCTGTACTCGGTGACGCCGCGCAGCTGCTCCGGGTACAGCCCGGCGCCCATGCCGTAGGCCGGCAGGTCCGGGACGGCGGACGGCGCACTGACGTGCGGGCCGTCGAGCAGTTCATGCCTGCCGCCGGTACTGCGGTAGCGCGCCCAGTACACTTCCTTGCGCCGGGCATCGGTGGCCACCACGAACTCGTCCACGCCGGCCCGCCAGGCATCCGGCGCGGCATCCACGGCAATGGCATCCAGGCTCATCACACCGTGCAGCGGCTTGCCCCAGGCGAAGGCCAGCGACCGGGCCGTGGCAATGCCGGAGCGCAAGCCAGTGAACGGTCCCGGGCCCACGCCCACCACGACGGCGTCGATGTCCACGCCGGTGACGTCCGCCGTCGTCATGATTTTGCCGATTCCCGGGGCCAGTACCTCCGCGTGGCTGCGGGTGTCCTCGGTCGCGAAGGCGGCCAGCGTCTCTCCTTGTCCGGTCAGCAGCGCGGCGCTGGCGATGGCGGAGGTGTCAAGGGCGAGGATCAGCACGCATCAATTTTACTTGAGGGAGTCCATGGCCCCTCTCATCGGCTCCGGCGCCCCGTGGGGGCCGCGGTTTGCCGGACCGCTCAGGCCGGCGGTTGCCCGGCGATATTCACCATCCAGTGCACGCCGAACTTGTCGGTGCACATGCCGAAGGTGTCTCCCCAGGGCGCCTGTTGCAGCGGTTCAGTGATGTTGGCGCCATCGATCAGCTTGTCCCAGTAACCGCGCAGTTCTGCCTCGTTGTCGCCACTCAGCGAGAGCGAATGGCTGGAACCGGGGGTGAAGTCCATGCTGTTCGGCGTGTCCGCTGCCATCAGCACCAGGCCGCGCTCGGTGGCCAGCTGCGAGTGCATGATCTTGTCGGTCTCGGCCGGATCATCGCTGGCGTGGAAGTCGCCGAAGGTGTTAAGCGTCAATTCGCCGCCGAACACCGACTGATAAAAGGTCATCGCTTCTTTGGCCTGGTCGCGGAATCCCAGGTACGGGGTCAGCGCAGTGTCCATGGGTTGGCCTCCTCGCCGGTCTGCTGTCGCCAACGATTATGGACCTGCGCCCCGAGGCAGTGAAGACCGGGCCGCCCGCAGCGCCTCCGGTTGCGGCAAATCGCGCCGGAGAAGGCCTCCGATGCAGATCCTCAGTCGTCAGGCGAAGATGTAGGCGGCCCAGCGAGGACCGTAGGCCGCCATCCGGATCAGCCGGGGCTCGCCGTCGTCGGGATCTTCAAAATCCAGCACGACGCCGGTGCTCGCCGAGGTGCCCGCGGCGCCTTCCGCCGGGCGGTTCACGACGTCCGCTCCGCTTGGCCGCACCAGTGAAATGTCCAGCCAACTGTCCGAGAGGTGCTCCACGCGGCCGCGGCCCCACTCCACGACGGTCACAGCCTCATCCAACGTGTTCTCCAGATCGATGTCATCGATCTCGCCGTCGGACTCGAGCCGGTAGGCGTCCACGTGGACCAGGTCCGGGCCGCCGTTCATGCTCGGATGGCTGCGCACCAGCACGAAAGTGGGCGAGATGATGCCCGGGCGGACGCCGAGTCCCTCGCCCAGGCCCTGGGTGAAGGTGGTTTTCCCCGCGCCCAGTTCCCCGCTGAGCACCACCAGGTCGCCTGCCCGCAGGATCCTGCCCAGCCGGGCGGCGAGCGCCTGCGTCTCCTCCGCGGAGCCCACGTGGAATTCGCGCTCCCACACCGGTGTGGCCGGTTGTTCCCGGGCCACATCCGCCGCTCCGGGCTGGCCCGCCCCGCCCGTCATGCCGGCTCCCTCATGCCACCGCTCATGCCAGCCTCCTCAAGCCAGCACCGCGCCGGCGTCCCCGGCGCTGTCCGTGTTCCGCTCGTCCGGCGCGGCCAGCGCAGCGCGGACCTGGGCGGCTGCAGCGGCCTGTTCTGCCGCGGACGCGGTGAGTTCTTCGGCTACCGCCACAGGAGCCGCTTCCCCGCCGTCGTCCTGTTCATCGGCGGTGCCGGTGTAGTAGCGCGGCACGCGAGGGCTCACCCGGGTGACAATCTCGTAGTTGATGGTGCCGGCGCCGACCGCCCAGTCCTGGGCGTCGGGAACGTCCGGCCCCGGGCCGAAAAGGATCACTTCCTCACCGAGGAGCTCGCCGGCGTCGTTGGTCCTTAAATCCACCACGAACTGGTCCATGGCCACCCGGCCCACCAGGTCGTAGCGCTTGCCGCCGATGGCCACCTGGACCCCGGTGACGCTGCGCGGGATCCCGTCGGCGTAGCCCAGCGGCACCAGCACCAGCGTGGTGGGCTCCGTGGTCAGGTAGTTCAGCCCGTAGGAGACACCCTGACCGGCGGGCACCTGCTTGCAATTGGCCACCCGCCCGCGCAGCGTCATGGCCGGCACCAGCCCCAGTTCCTCGGGGGTCTGCGTCTCAAAGGGCGACAGCCCGTAGATCCCCAGGCCAACGCGGACCATGTCGAAGTGGGCATCCGGACGGCTGAGCGTGCCGGGCGTGTTGGCCAGATGCCGGACTTCCAGATCCAGCCCGGCGTTTTCCGCCACCGCCACCGCCTCGCGGAAGCGGTCCACTTGATCGTCTGTTTCCGGCCGGTGTGGTTCGTCGGCGACGGCCAGGTGGGAAAACACACCCACCACCCGCAGCAGCCCGAGTTCCTGGTACTCCACGGCCCGGTTAACCAGGTCCTCCCAGAGCGCCGGCGGACAGCCGTTGCGGCCCAGACCGGTGTCAATCTTCAGGTGCACCCGCGCCGGCCGTTCCAGCTGCCGGGCGGCCGCGACCACCGGCTCCAGCTCCCAGCCGGAAACGCCGACGTCGATCCCCGCCTCAATGCCGGCGGCGAAGTCGGTATCCGGGGTGTGCAGCCAAGCCAGGATGGGGGCATCGATGCCCGCTTCGCGCAGCGCCAGGCCCTCGGTAAAGTGCGCCACGCCCAGCCAGCCGGCACCGGCCTCCAGCGCGGCGCGGGCCACCGGTACTGCGCCGTGGCCGTAGGCGTCCGCCTTGACCACGGCCATCACGCGGGCGGGCGCTGCGATTTCGCGCAGATGCCGCACGTTGGCGCGGATCGCGTCCAGGTTGATCACGGCTTGGCGGTCATAGGGCAGCGGTGACGATGTAGAGCTCACGGATCCATTCTCCCATCCGAAGCTTGCTTTCCAGCTGAAGGGTTACGCGGAGCGGTGGCACCGCATGGGGCCAGCCCGGCAGGATTCTGCGGCCGGGCGCGCGGTCAAGCGGCGAGGATGCAGGGTTGGCCCTAGCTGGCACAATACAAGCTAGGGGCGCGTCCCGGGTTCGGGTCCGCCGATTTGTTATCCAAAGTCAATGTTCGGGGGAAGCAGTGGCAACACTTGCCATTCTGGGCGGCGGCGGGTTCCGCGTGCCGCTGGTCTATCGCGCGCTGGCCGAGGGACCAGCGGCGGGCCTCGTGGACCGGCTGGTGCTCCACGACGTGGACGCCGGCCGGCAGCAAACGATCGCCCGGGTGCTGGCCGATGCTCCGCTGCCCCGCGGCGTCCGGCCGCCCCGGATTGAATCCGCCCGCACGCTCGACGAAGCGCTGGCCGGGGCCGACGTCGTCTTCTCCGCCATCCGTCCCGGCGGCACGCAGGGCAGGACGCAGGACGAACGCATCGCCAGCCGGGTCAACCTGCTGGGCCAGGAAACCACCGGGGCGGCCGGCATTGCCTGCGGCTTGCGGGCGGTTCCCGCTGCCCTGGAGATTGCCCGGCGGCTGCGTGAGCTGAGTCCCGACGCGTGGCTGATCAACTTCACCAATCCCGCCGGGCTGGTCACCGAGGCCGTGCTGCCGGTGCTCGGCCACCGGGTGATCGGTATCTGCGACACGCCCCTCGGGCTGGTCCGGCGCTCCGCCAAGGCCGCGGGCGCCCCGTTGCGCCGCGGCTCCTTGGCGGGCGTGGACTACGTGGGCCTGAACCATTTGGGCTGGTTGCGCGGGTTGGAGCATGACGGCGGTGACCTGCTTCCCGGGCTGCTCGCCGATCCCGGCAGGCTGCAGTCGTTTGAAGAGGGCCGGATTTTCGGCACCCGGGAACTGCAGGTCCTCGGGGTGATCCCGAATGCCTACCTGTTCTATTACTACTTCCGCCGCGAAGCCACGATGGCGCTGGCCGGCGCCACGCAGACCCGCGGCGAGTCGATCCACGAACTGCAGCAGGAGTTGTACGCCAGGCTGCAGGCCTCCGGGACTCCGTACGCGGAGTGGGAGGACGCGCTGCGGCGCCGCGAGGAGAGCTATCTGTCCGAGGCACGGGAGATCGGCGTTTCCCGCGATGAGGAGGACCGTGCCGCCGGCGGTTACGAACACGTCGCCCTGGACACGATGCGTGCCCTGCTGACCGGCGAGCGCAGTGAGCAGATCCTCAACGTCCGCAATGCCGGGACCATCCCGCAACTGCCGGACGACGCCGTCATCGAAGTGCCGTCGGTCGTCGATTCGAACGGCGCCCGCCCTTTGCCGGTGAAACCGCTGACCCTGCATCAGGCCGGGTTGATGACCCAGGTCAAGGCCGTCGAGCAGGAGGTGGTCCGCGGCGGACAGGGCGACCGCGCCGCCGCATTGCGGGCCTTCATGATCCACCCGCTGATCACCTCCGGCCACGTGGCCCACCGGCTGCTTGCGGCCTACGAACAGGCCCACGGATACCGCTGGAACTGAGATGGAGCAGGCGCCGGACCCCGGCGGTCCCCCGTCGAGACTTCCGACAGTCCTCCAGGTTGCGGCCTTCCTGCTGGCCGCGGCCGCAAGCATTTCTGCAGCGCTCCTGCCGGTGATGGCAGAGGAAACGGTGGGCAGCTCCCCCGGGACACCGCCGGAGCACACCGTCGAGCAACTGACGTTGCTGCAGACCCATCCGCCCACGGTCCTTATTCCGCTCGCTGTCCCGCTGCTGCTGACATTGCTGCCGTTACTGGTGCCCCGCCGGGCGGTTTGGTGGACCGCCGTCGGCTGCACCATCCTGTTGCTCGGATTCATCGTGCTGGCCATCGCGAGCGTGGGATGGTTCTACCTCCCGGCCCTGGCGGCCGCGACGGCGGCGGTAGCACTGCAGCGCGCAGCCAGGTTGCCGCATCACCGGGATGCCGCCTGAGGGAGCCCTCCCGCCCGGTGGCTTCCCGGGTGATAATCACCTCATGGACTTTGTCGGGGGTCTGATCGCGGTGGGGCTGGTGGCGTTGATCATCGCCGCCACCGTGGCCATGGCGTCCCGTCCCTGGCGCGGCTTTCCCGGGTCTGCGGGCATTTCCGGGGCGTTCGGCGCCATGGAAGAGGTCTTCGCCCCGGGCCGCTATGAAGCGCGGATGGAACAGGAGCGGCAACAGCAGGCGCCTGCACCGGCCCCGGCGCCCGGCGACAAACCCACACCGGGCGACGATCCGGAGGCAGAGGAACCAGCCGACGGCGACGACCCGGACGACGGAAGGTAAGGGACAATGCCCACCGAGGACGATGCTCGCCGGCTCTGCCTGGCCCTGCCCGGGGTCACGGAACGGCCCAGCTGGGGCCAGCCGGCGTGGTTCGCGAAAACGCTGATGGCCCGCATCTGGGAGCCGGGCGTGCTGACCGTCAAAACCGAGGAACGCGAGGCGCTGGCCGGCACGGCACCGGAGGTGTTTTTCTGGACGCCGCACCATGAGCGGTCGCCGCAACTGGTGCTCCTGCACCTGGCCAAGGTTTCACCGGCCGAACTTGAAGAACTGCTCGACGAATCGTTCAGGATCGCCGGAGGCCGGCACCTCCCCTAAGGGACGGTGCCGGCCTCCGGCAGGATTCGGGTCGCGGCGCCTAGCGGACTCCGGCCGCCTCGGTCGCGGCCTGCTCCGGCTTGCCCACCTGCTGGACCAGCTTGGCGCCTTCCACGTCCACGTCCGGCAGGATCCTGTCCAGCCACCGGGGCATCCACCAGGCAGCCTTGCCGAACAGGTGCATGGCCGCCGGAATCAGCGTCATGCGCACCACGAAGGCGTCCAGCAGTACACCGAGAGCCAGGGCAAAGCCGATCGGCCGGACCATGGTCAGGTGCGAGAAGATGAATCCGGCGAAAACGGAGACCATGATGATCGCCGCGGCCGTGACCACCTTGGCGCCGTGGTTGAAGCCACTGACCACGGCCGCCCGGGCGTCTTCACCGTGCGCATAGGATTCGCGCATGCCGGAGACCAAGAACATCTGGTAGTCCATCGCCAGTCCGAAGAGCACGCCGATCATGATCATCGGCAGGAAGCTCAGGATCGGACCCGGGTCATGCACGTCGAACAGGTTGCCCAGCCAGCCCCACTGGTAGATCGCCACGACGGCGCCGAAGCTGGCACCCAGCGAGAGCAGGAAACCGGCGGTGGCCAGCAGCGGCACCAGGATGGAGCGGAAGACCAGCAGCAGCAGGATCAGCGAGAGCCCAATGACAATGGCCAGGTACACCGGCATGGCGTCCGCAAGCTTGTCCGAAACATCGATTTGCATCGGCGGCTGACCGGTGACGGAAATCCCGACGCCGGTGCTCTCCTCAAGCGCGGCAGTCTCCGCTCTCAGGTTGTGGACCAGATCCTCGGTGCTCTCGGCAGCCGGGCCTTCCTCCGGGATGACCTGCAGCACCGCGGTGCGGCCGTCGTCGCTGGTTCCGGTCGGAACGGCGGCTGCCACGTGGTCCATGGCTCGCAGTTCCTGCGAGAGCTGCAGCAGGGTCTCGTCCGTCTCGGCCCCTTCCAGACCGGCTGGCAGGTCGGCCACAACGATCAGCGGACCGTTGATGCCCTCGCCAAAATTCTCGCCCAGCTGGGTGTAGGACCGGTAGGCCGTCGAGTCTGCCGGTTCCGAGCTGCCGTCCGGCAGGCCCAGCCGCAGCTCGGCGGCCGGCACGGCCATCACGCCCAGCACTGCCACGCCGGCGATCAGCGCCAGCCACGGGTGCTTGGTCACCGACTTGCCCCAGCTGCGCTTCGGATCGTTGTGGAATTCGCGTCCCGGTGCTGAGCTCTCCGCCCCGGCGGCCACCGGGCCGGCCAGCCCGGCCTTGGCCCACGCCCGCTTGGACAGAATCCGCCGGCCCATGATGGCCAGCAGCGCCGGGGTCAGCGTCAAAGCAACCACGACGGCGACGGCCACCGTCGCTGCTCCGGCCAGTCCCAGCACGGTGAGGAACGGGATCCCCGGCACCGCCAGTGCGGCGAGCGCAATAATCACCGTGAGCCCGGCAAAGAGCACCGCGTTCCCGGAGGTTCCGGTGGCTCGGCCGATGGACTCGAACAGCGGAACACCGGACAGCAACTGCGTGCGGTGGCGGTTGACGATGAACAGCGAATAGTCGATGCCCACGGCCAGCCCCAACATCAGCGCCAGCACCGGGGAAACCGAGCTCATTTCGACAACGCTGCTCAGGGCCATGGTGCCGCCCACGCCGACGCCGACGCCGACCAGTGCCATCAACAGCGGCAGCCCGGCGGCGAGGAGCGTGCCGAGCATCAGCACCAGCACGGCGGCGGCCACCGCGATGCCGATGACCTCGGCCGCACCGAAGAGGCTGGAGATGTCTTCGACGATGTCCTTGCTGTACTCCGCCTGCAGCCCGGGCACTAGGCCGGCTTCAGTGACTTGCTGGACCTGTTCGCGGTCCTCCTTGGACACCGACATCATGTCCTGTTCGAACTGAACCTGCACGAAGGCGGCCGAACCGTCCTCCGCGACGAACCGCAGCCCTTCCGACGACTGCTGCTGCAGCTTGGCCGCTTCCAGATCAGCGACCCCTGACTCATACTTTGCCTGGCCGTCTTCCAGCCGCTGCTCGGCCTGGTCCAATTGCTCCTGCGCCGCTTCCAGCTGGGCCCGCTGCGGCTCCAGCTGGGCCCGGGCCTGCTCGGCCATGGCGGTTTGGCCGGCGGCTTCAAGCTGCTCGATCTGCGCCTCGGCGGCCTGCACTTGCTGCAACCCCGGCTCCAGTTGCGCCTTGCCCGCGTCCAGTTCGGCCCGGCCGTCGTCGAGTTGCTGCGCCGCCGCTTCCAGTTCCTCTTCGCCGTCGGCAATCATCTGCGGTGCATCGTCCAACGACGTTTGCAGGTCCACCGGGTCCGTGGCTCGTTTGACGGCGCCCAGGTCAGTCAGGTCGGCGGAGATCCGGGCAATGGCTTTCTCCTGCTTTGCAGTGAACGCCGTGCCGTCCGCCGTCGTGAAGACAATGGTGCCGAGACCGCCGGAGGCGTCCGGCAGTTTCTCCTGCAGCTCGTCCGCGACTGCCTGGGCGGGGGTGCCGGGAATGGTGAAGCTGTTGGACAGTGTGCCCATGAAGGCCGCGACGGATGCGCCGACGGCCACCATGACCACCAGCCACGCAGAGACAAACCACCAGCGCTTGCGGGCGGCCAGCTTGCCGAGTCGATAGAGCAGTGAAGCCATGCGATTAGTCCTTGTGGTTGGTGTTGAAGCCGCTACGCAGCAGGTCAAGACTCTCGAGCAGTTGCTGCCGGAAGGCCGACGGCGGAGGCGCCTCGCCGTAGGGGGCTTGGTTGGCTGCCATCCGCATGGCCGCCTGGGCACACGCGATCAGCGAGCCAGCGAGCGCGGTGACCATCAGTTCACCCGAGTTCGCCGGCAAACGGGGGCGCAACCCGTCTTCCAGCGACTGTTTCGCCTGGCTCCAGATTTGAAGCTGCATGCGTTCCAGTTGCGCGTCGTCTGCACCCATTTGGTAGATCTCGCAGAGTAGCGCCAGCCGGTCCTGGCTGATGTCCCCGCCGAAGGTGGCCAGCACCGCGTCCATGATCGGCTCGTCACCCGGCCGTTCGTCCAGCCGGGCGAAGGACTCTTCCAGGAACTCCTCCACCGGCAACGTCACGGCCGCCTCGATGGAGGGGAAGTAGTTGAAAAAAGTCCGCCGCGAGACGCCGGCTTCTGCCGCCACTTGGTCCACGGTGAAACCGCCAGGACCCTGCTCGCGGGCCAACCGCAAAGCGGCCGCGGTGATGGCAGCCCGGGTTGCCACCTTGTTTTTCTCGCGGCGGCCTTCCGGCTGCACCGCGCTTTCTGTACTCACCGGTTCAGCATAGAACCAAACTTGCACACCATGCAAAATTGCCCACCGTGCACGGATGGCTCCGGAAACTGGGCTAAATTTGAAGGGACCCTGCTCCGGGTCTGCTCCCCGAACCCCAGCCATCCGAGGACCTGCATGTCGCCGCGCACCCTGTTCCGCACCGTTGCTTTCGCCGAAGCCGTCACCTGGACACTGCTGCTGACCGCCTTGCTGGTACGCGCCTTGGCGCCGGAGGCCCGTGTGGTGGTCAGCATCGCCGGTGGCCTGCACGGCTTCGTCTTCCTCTGCTACGTGGTCAGCACCTGCTTCACCTGGGTCAACCAGAAGTGGACTGCCGGCCGCGGCGTCCTGGCGGTAGTCTCCGCAGCCATCCCGTATGCGACCATTCCGGTGGAAAAGTCCATGGACCGCAACGGACTCCTCGGCAACGTCTGGCGGCTCGGCGCCGGCGGGGAAAAACCGCGTGGCTTCCTTGAGCGGCTCCAGGCCGTCGTGCTGGCGCGCCCGGTGGCAGCTATCGCCGTTGTCCTGGTCGCCGTAGCCGCTGTCTTCAGCTTCCTGCTCTACATGGGCCCGCCGGACACCTGGTTCGCGTAGCCACCCGACGAACATTGGGTGAGGACGGAGTCTGGAACGACGACCCAGCAGCCGGTAGCATCTGCTCAAGCCCGGAGCGGGTGGGTCCTGATGGGATGGTGCTGCGATTCCCCGGCCACCACTCAGCAGGCCGTGAGAACCACTCCGGGAGCGCCAAGGAAGCCGGCATTTTTGGGATCCGCCCCGGTGGCGGGTAGCAACGCTCACGATCGAGAGCAGGACCCGCATGGTAGCGGCGACGACGGTACTGACGATCATCCTTCTCTGGAGCGCGTTCTCTGGGCCGCTTGACCGGCGCGGGGTCACTTCGGCCCTGTTCTTCACCGTCGTTGGCTTTGTTGTCGGCACGTCGGCCCTGGGCCTGCTCGATGCCTCCTTGGAGTCCTCTGAAATCGGTCTGATTGCCGAGATCGCGCTCGTCCTGCTCCTGTTCAGCGATGCCACCCGGCTCGACGTTCGCTCGCTCCGTCGCGAGCTGGGCTGGCCCGTCCGCCCCCTACTGATCGGGTTACCGCTCACGATGCTGGCCGGTGTTGGGGTGAGGGCACTCGTCTTCCCCGGAATTCCACTGGCCTCCACGGTGCTGCTGGCGACGATTCTGGCCCCCACGGACGCGGCTCTCGGCCAGAAGGTGGTCGCCGATCCAGCGGTTCCCGTCCGCGTGCGGCAGGCGCTCGACGTGGAGAGCGGCTTCAACGACGGCCTCGCGGTGCCCTTCTTCCTCGTCGCGCTTGAGATCGCGAACGCCGAACTCGAGACAGGGGTTACCTGGGCGGTCGCCAGCAACATGGCCGCACAGATCGGCTGGGGTCTCACCGCCGGCCTCAGTGCGGGCCTACTGGGTGGCTTGCTGTACGGCATCGCCGATCGGAGGGAATGGATCAGCCCCGACTGGCGGCAGATCGCGCCGTTGGCAGTGGCACTGCTGGCCTACACCATCGCCGCGCTGCTCGGCGGCAGCGGATTCTTCGCCGCCTTCGCCGGTGGCATCGCCTTCGGAAGCGTCTCGGGCGCCCGCAGCTCGCTCGTCAACCTGTTCACAGAAGAGTCAGGGGCCCTGCTCGCCTCCATGACGTGGATCGGATTCGGCGCGCTGGCCTTCACCTTGGCGATCCCGCACATTACCTGGCAAGTGTTTCTCTATGCCGCACTGAGCCTAACCGTGGTGCGGATGATTCCCGTGGCGATTGCCCTCGCCGGCCGCAGGGTCAAACGCCCGACGGTGGCCTTCATCGGCTGGTTCGGTCCGCGGGGCCTGGCTTCGCTGGTGTTCGCGCTGCTCGCGTTGGAGCGCGGCATCCCCGACGCGGAAGTCATCCTCACCACTGTGGTTGTCACGGTAGCGCTCAGCGTCGTCGTTCACGGCCTGACCTCGGTCCCGCTCTCCGCCGCGTACCGAAGCTGGTATGAGAGCCGCCCGGTCGAGCATCCGGCAGCGGAGGAGACCGTGCCGGTGATCATGCCTCGCCGGCGACGCCAACACGGCATCGGTTCGGCGTAGGCCGGTGGAACGCACCCGCATCGGTGGCGTCACCGCCCATATCTTCACGTGATCGTCGCCGGTACGACGATCCCGCCGCCGTCGGCGCGGGCAGGCTCGACCGTGCTCCTGCGGTGTGCCTGACCGCGGCGGATTGCCTTATCCAGTTCGACGACGATGGGGACGATCAGTGCCAGGCCGATGCAGGCCAGCCACTGGCCACCGCTCAGCGAAGTTGTCAGCAGCAGGTCCTGCAGGAAGCCGATCTCCACCGCTGCCACGGTGAAGAGCACCGGGATCGAGAGGATCTTGAGCGCATTGATGATCGGCGCCACCAGACCCGACTCCGGATCGCGCCGCTTGGCCAGGCTGCCGAAGACGGAGCTCAGCGCGAGCACCACGAACGCCATCGTCAACGGCACGTTGGGTTCGGTGGCGCTCATCGGCCCCGGAGCCAGCAGCAGGGCCGCGAACGTCACTGCGAATCCGACCACCCCGTAAACCAGCCACTGGGTGACGGCACTGCCGTTCGTGATCGGTTGCGTGGTGTCCCGCGGCGGTCTGGACATCAAATCCGGGGCCGGAGGATCGGTCATGATGACCATCACCGGGAAAATGGTGATGAAGAAGTTGATGAACAGCACCATCGTCGGAGACAGGGCAACGCCGTCGTTGATGTTGAAGACACTGGCGACCAGGAACAGCAGCACCAGCGCGAACAGCGCGGACATCTGGTACCGGACGAATGACACGATCTTGTCGTAGATGCTGCGGCCCAGCCGGATCGCCGTCACCAAGGTGCCGAAGTTGTCATCCGTGAGGATCAGGTTTCCGGCTTGCTTGGTCACCTCGCTCCCCGAGCCCATGGCCACGCCAACATCCGCCTGCTTGAGCGCAGCGGCGTCGTTCACGGCATCGCCGGTCATGGCGACGACGGCGCCGCCCTGCTGCATGAGCCGGGCCAGCCTCAGTTTGTCCTGGGGTGTCACCCGCCCGAAGACGTGGAGTCCGGGCAGGGCCCGCTGCAGGTCCGCATCGGACATCGCCTGGATTTCCGCGCCGCTGATTGCCCCGGCACCCAGCCTGAGTTCGGCTCCGATGGCGGAGGCGGTGACCGCATGGTCGCCGGTGATCATCCGAACTTCGATGCCCGCCTCGTGCGCTGTACGCACGGCGGCGGCCGCCTCCGAGCGCAGCGGGTCGATGATGCCAACCATGCCCACGAAGGTGAGCTCGTCAACGAACTTCATCGGATCCTGGGCCACCTCGGCTTCCCGGCCGTCCAGCCTCCTCACGGCGAAGGCGAGGACCCGCAGACCTTTCTGCGACAGGGACGCGTTGGCTTGCGTGATGTCATCACGGACGTCACCGATGGCAACCTCCCCCTCGGGCAGCAGGGCCATGCTGCACCGTGCCAGGACCACATCCGGGCCGCCCTTGACCATTTCGACGAAGTGCGGCTCGCCGTCGAGCGGCAGGTTGTGGAATGTCGCCATGAACTTGTACGCCGAATCGAAGGGTACCTCCGCGATACGGGGGTAGGCCCGGCGCGTATGTTCAGCATCGACACCCATCTTGGCGGCCAGCACCACCAGCGCGGCCTCCGTGGGGTCACCGATCACCTCGCCAGAGTCGGAAACCGTGGCATCGCTGTCCAGGCACAGCCCGTACGCCAGTCGGGTGAAGTCCGGCACCGGCTCGCCGGCCGTCTGGCGGATGGCCCCCGTCTTGGAGTAGCCCTCTCCCTGCACGCTGTACCACGTGCCCCGGACGTACAATTGCCGCACCATCATCTGGTTCATGGTCAGGGTGCCGGTCTTGTCCGAGTTGATCGCGCTCGTGGCACCCAGCGTCTCGACGTCGCTGAGGTTCTTGACCACTGCCTTGTGCTCGGCCAACTGCTTGGCCCCGTAGGCCAGCATCGCCTGCACGAACGTCGGCATGCCGGTCGGAATGGCCGCGATTGCCATCGACATGCCCACCAGCAGGACCGTCCCGACGGCCTGCCCGCGGATCACCCCGATGATGATGATGATAGCGACCGCGGACCAGGCGATGATGCCGATCACTTTGGTGAGTCCGTCAAGCTCCCGCTGCAGCGGGGACTTTCCCGGGTCCACGGACGAAAGCATCGAAGCGATCTTTCCCATCTCGGTCTGCATACCGGTGGCAGTCACCACCATCGTCGCTGTTCCCCGCGTGACGGCGGTGTTCTGAAAAACCATGTTGGTGCGGTCGCCCAGTGACACGTCGGCCGCCTCGAGCGTTTTGGGGTCCTTCGCGATCGGCGCGCTCTCACCGGTCAGCGCGGCCTCCTGGGTTTCCAGCGTGGCGGACCGGAGCAGCCGGCCGTCCGCGGGCACCAAGTCGCCGGCCTCCAGGTTGACGATGTCCCCCGGTACGAGGTCTGTGGCGTCCAGCTGGGCCAGGGAACCGTTCCTTACGGCGCGTGCCTGCGGAATCTGCATCTTGGCCAGGGCATCGACGCTGGCACGAGCCTTCAGCTCCTGCTGGGTTCCCAGCACCAGATTAAGGATCACCAGCAAGGCCACGATGATAGCGACCGCAACCTGGTCAATGATCAGGCTCACGATGACAACCCCTACTAGCATCAGGTTCATCGGATCCCGCAGCAGCCGCAGCGCGATCGCCCAGCGTGAGGGCGGCCGCTCGGCGGCGATCGAGTTAGGCCCGTACCGGGCCCGCCTCTGGTCCGCCTCAGCGGTGTCAAGCCCTGCCTGCTCATTCGTGCCGAGCTTGGCCACCACCGCCTCGGGCGCCTGCGCGTACCACTGGTCGGCTGCAGAAGTTTCGGTTGTTTCCGGAAGAGACATAGCAATCGTCCTTGCTCTTGCGCGGCCTGTGGTCGCGTCCTTTCAGGGAACCTGCCGGTGCAGGGGACTGCCCGAGGGCGACAATCAGTAAGGCTCCGGGATCTCACGCGGCAGATACGCCGGTTCTTCGTAGTCGCCCGGTCTTTGCCGCTTGGGAAGCGTGACGTCCGGTTGTTTAAGCGGCTCATACGGGATCTGGTCAAGGATGTGGCTCATGACGTTGAGCCGCCCGCGTTTTTTGTCGTTGGTGTGAGCCACGAACCAAGGGGCCCACGCAGTGTCCGTCTGACGGAACATCTCATCCCGGGCACGTGAATAGTCATACCACCGGCTGTAGGACTTCAAATCCAAGTCCGAGAGCTTCCAGTACTTGCGCGGGTCATCGATCCGGCTCTGCAGCCTCAAGGTCTGCTCTTCGGCATCAACCTCGAGCCAGTACTTCAGCAAGGTGATGCCCGAATCCACCATGGCTCGCTCGAAGGTTGGAGCCGTCAGGAGGAACCTCCTCACTTCTTCGTCGCTGCAGAAACCCATCACCCGTTCCACCCCGGCCCGGTTGTACCAGCTTCTGTCGAAGATGACGACCTCTCCCGCTGCCGGCAGATGCGGAACATACCGTTGCACATACATCTGCGACTTCTCACGCGGGGTGGGCGTTGGCAAAGCCACGACCCGAAAAACACGGGGGCTGACGCGGCTGGTTAGCGCCTTGATCACGCCGCCCTTGCCCGCCGTGTCCCGGCCTTCAAAGACGATGACGATTTTGGCTCCTGAAGACTTGACCCACTCCTGCATGGCCACCAATTCTCCATGCAGCGGCTCTACGAGCTTTTCGAACTCCCGCCGCTTCATCCTGGGTTTATCGTCGGCACTGTTCTGCTTTTTGCTCTTGCCCATGGCCGCCAGCCCTCCGTCGGGTCATCCGACGCAATCGCCCGGGCGCTGTCCGTGAGCACTCCCCGCAGGTTCCCGGTGACCCGCTTGGGGGCTCCCAGCCACGGGTTACCCCTGTGCCCGTGGCGAAACTTCTCGCAAGATTCAACCTGTGCAGCGGCGCCTAGCCACTTGAACGAAGTGTAGCCGCAAGTCGAGCCGCCGAGAACGATGCGCAGCCAACGTCCATGCCAGAGGGGCAGCCTGCCCAATCATTCCGGGCCGGCATAAGGGACGTTCTACCCGCGTCCCAAGAGCGCCGAAAGGACGCTGAACCAGCCGGAGAATCTCACCCTTGCCGGATGAGGTGCCCGGTTTGGAAGCCGGAAGATACTGGCTTCTAGTTATCGGAGGCGCATCGGCTTCCGACGGGTCCGGCTGAGAGAGGAGCTAAAGCACCTCCGGGCCACAATATCCAGTCATGGACCAACATAATGAACAGGATTTCCGATGGATTTCTGGGAGAACTTCTGGAGCATCATCTGGTGGTTTGTTTGGGTCTTCGCCTTCACAACCTACTTGATCGCGGTATTTATGATCATTGGCGATATTTTCCGCGACAACACCCTTAACGGCTGGCTCAAAGCGCTATGGATGATCTTCTTGATCTTCGTACCGTTCCTCACGGCTTTGATCTACCTCATCGCCAGGGGCCGCGGAATGACGGAACGTTCAGCAGAACGTGCACGCCTTAATCAGGAGTACACCGAGTCGTACATCCGTGACGTCGCCGGATCCAGTCCCACCGAGGAAATCGCGAGGGCTAAAGCACTTCTGGACTCCGGAACCATTACGGAAAGCGACTACGCAAAAATCAAGACCCGCGTCCTTGCGTAAAACGGCTTACGCCCAGAGGAGGTAGCCATGTGCCGCTGGCTGGCGTATTCGGGATCGCCTGTGCCCTTGGACGAACTATTGTTCAAACCGGCCAATTCACTCGTCGTGCAGAGTAAGCACTCACGGTTGGGGGCCGAAACCACAAATGGCGATGGCTTCGGGGTCGGCTGGTATGGTGCTCTGCCCACACCGGGTATCTTCCGAAGCACCGAACCCGCCTGGAACGACAGCAATCTCCGGGAGCTCGCGTCACATGCATCCGCCGGCCGGGTTTTCGCGCATATCCGCGCCTCCACTGGCTCGGCGGTCCAGCAGACGAACTGCCATCCGTTTCGCCACGAACGCTGGCTGTGGATGCACAACGGGCTCATCCGGGATTTTCCGGCCATCAAGCGGGACCTCGCCATGGCTGTCCGGCCCGACCTCTTTCCCCTGATCCAAGGATCAACGGACTCCGAGGTGTTCTTTATGCTTGCTCTCACCTACGGACTGGAGCAGGATCCGCCCGCAGCAGTCGCTGCCGCGGTTGCGCACATCGAAGGAGTCGGCAAGAGCCACGGCATCGACTACCCGCTGCAGATGACAGTGGCGACCACCGACGGTGACTCCACCTGGGCCTTCCGCTACTCCAGCGAAGGCCGCTCACGGACCCTCTTTCACAGCACGGACGTCACAACGCTCCGGACGCACTATCCCGGCAACGTCATGCTTGAGCAGCTGTCCGACGATGCGCGGCTGGTAGTGTCTGAACCCTTGGGCGACCTGCTCGGAGCGTGGCAAGAAGTACCGGAGGCAACCAGCGTCGTTGTGCACGACGGCGAAGTCGACTTCCATCCATTCAGGCCAACAGATGCAGCCGCAGCGACCTCTTGAGGGTTCTCTTGGAACTAGGCCTGGAGCAGACTGTAGCCTGCGATAAAGGCGCCGATGGCGAGTATTGTCGCTGCCGTCACAAACCGGCCGTTGCGCTGCAGCCAGGCATAGACGGCCGCCAGTTGCCCTTCGGCTCGTTCCGGAGATCGTACCCAGTAGAGAATCGGCACGACGACAGCCGACTGGGCGAGAACTGCATAACCGAGAACCAGTAGGGTCCGTGCTATTGGTGACGGGTCTTGGACGCTGATCAGCGCACCGGCGGTCACCGCCAACACGAGTGCCTTCGGACGAAGGTTCAGCCCCAGGCCGAGCCCAATGAATTCCCACGTGCGAGCAGACTGAAACTTGGCCGTGATCTTGCCCAGCATGGCACTCTCCCGTGTACCTTTCCGCCTCAAGAGGTACACCGCATAGCCGATGAGAAAGGCTCCGATCACCAAACCCAGTGCGGCCTGGAACTCATCCTCGCTCCACCTCGGGATGTTCGACAGGATACCCAGCCCGACCGAGGACAGACCGACGATCACGACCGAACCGGTGATCGTACCAATCAGGAAGGCCAGGGCACGCCGTCGTGGATGCGACGACAGCAGGATAATGATGGTGATGCTGGCCGGCACTGTGCTCATCGCCCCGGCTACGGCGACCGGCACAAGGCTGACTAAGAGGGCCAGCACTAGCGGCTCACCCCGCTCGGAGGGCTGCGTGGCGGGACATCATTCCTGCTGCGTGCCATCGCGGTGCGGGCGGTCCGGTCGTCTCCGTGCCCGGCGGGCGCGGATGGCGTCGTCTTCGAGCTTGAGTGCTGCTTCGATATCCTTCTTGTCCCCCGTCAAGGCCCGACGCCAGACCTTGGATGGGTCCGAGTCGAGAAGGATCGTGCGGACCAGCAGGGTTAGCGGAACGGCGAGGATGGCACCGACTGGGCCGAGAATGACGGCCCAGAACAGTACCGAGACAAAGGTCAGCGTCTCGCTGAGCGACACTGCATTGCCAATGTATTTGGGCTGGATGATCGATTGGATGACACTGTTGATCACGCCGTAAATCACGATGACGGCGAAAACAACGGGCCAGCCTCCGCTCAATGCCCCGAAGACCAGCGGCGGGATGATCGCGATGAAGTAGCCGATGTTGGGGATGAAGCTGCAAATGAACGACAACACCCCCCAGGCCATCGCGCCCGGGACCTGCAAGAGGAACAAGACGAGCCAGTTAAACAGGCCCTGCGCGGCGCCCAGGATAGTAGTTGCCACCGTGTAGCGGCGTACATCAACAGCAAAGCCGCTGAAGGCAGTAGCCATTGCCGGCCGGTGGGGCTGCAGGTGGGTCAGCAAAGCGGCCATCCGGCCTCCGTCAACCGCCATCAAGATGAGCATCGTCAGGATGATGACCAGGACGCCGATCATGCCCGTGATGTTCCCCAACAAGCCGGTGATGAACTCGATGATGCGGCCGGGGGTGAGGGCCTGCTGCACGGTCTGTGCCTGTTCAGACCCGAATCCCGCGGACTCCAGCAATTGGGCGATGGACTCGCCCAATTGCTGCAACTGGGGAGCATATTGCGGCAGCAGCGCCGAGAACTGCGCAAGAGCGGCCAACAAGACAACGGAAAGGCCGATCAGGACGGCGAAACCCGCGGCGATGGTAGTTCCGGTACCGATTCCCCGTGGGACACCGTGCCGCTGCATCCAGCGCCTCATCGGATGCACGCAGATGATAATCACTAAGGCCAGGAAGACCGGGGTGAAGATCCCCTGGATCGCGGCGATCCCGAAAGCCGCCACGGTTGCGCCGGCGAGTGCCAGCAGGATGGTGGTTGCGCGCGGAATGCCGGAGCGAGGGACGGGTTCGGATGGTTCGGGCCCGGATGATTCAGGTTGCATTGCCCCCTCCTTCGCCGCTAGTCGTAGTCTAGGGGCGCCACTGTGTTGTCAGAAGGGGACGGAGTCGACAGATCTGGGGTACGACCCTAGCAGTTGAGTTCGCTCGCTACACCGCTGCGAGCGGTCTCGACGTTGGCTGCTTCGTTCTTCAAGGAATCGACCGCTTGCCGCACAGTGGCGTCATCGGGGATATCGTCTACGGCAGCCTTAAGCTCGTCCGTGGCGGAGGCCAGTGCATCAGTGCGGTCTTTGGCGACGTTGGCGGTCGCCCCCTTGAGATCGTTGTAGGTATTGCTGACCTCTTCCCGGGCCGAGCGGATTTCGTCGAGGGTGGCGTCCGGCGTCAGGGTCTCTCGGAAGTTCTGCAGGGCGGCGGCGAAGGCATCGGAGGCCCCGCATGCTTTCGCAACATTTTCCTCGGGGCTGGCAGAGCAGCCCGCGAGCATCCCCACGGCCAACCCTAAGGCGGCAGTTCCTGTCAGAATCGAATGTTGTTTCGACATGGATCGTTCCTCTCTGGATACCGGTTGGACCGGGCGGTAGACGGCCGCTGTCAGACACATCAAGTCTGAGCCTGGCCGTCGGGGCAGACTTCACCCAACCGGGGTGAATTCAGGCTCCCCGGATCAGAGAGATTGCGGGAACTTCCGCCTTCACGCGATCATCCAGGCAGCAGCCTGCCCCAGATCAGGAGTACGACGGCGGCGCTCACGCCGACGAGGAGCGCAATTCCACACCCAGCGTTCAGACCCGCAGAGAATCACGCTTCGATGGCCGCACTGGCGGATGCCTACCGGCCGCTACCTCACCCGCAATGGATGAGGTGCCCCCTGGCACGGACGGTGATCCTTAAGCCTAGAACCCAGGATTCGTGGCAGGACATTGCATCCCGGCCCTGGGCTCCGCGGGCGCAACCGAAAGGACCGTCGTGGACATTTGGGACAACTTTTGGGACTTCTTCTGGTTCCTCTTCTGGACCGTCGCGTTTATCGCCTACCTCATCACGCTGTTTTCCGTCGTCGCCGATTTGTTCCGGGATCGGTCCCTCAACGGCTGGTGGAAGGCTGTATGGATTGTCTTTCTGATTTTCTTCCCCTTCCTGACGGTGCTCGTCTACATCATCGCCCGCGGAAGAGGGATGGCCGAGAGAAGCCAAGAACGTGCCTTGCACACCCAGGAAGCCGTCGACAAATACATTGGGGATGTCGCGGGGACCAGCCCCTCCGACGAAATCGCCAAGGCCAAATCGCTGCTGGACACCGGGACAATCACAGCGGATGAATACGCGGCGATCAAGAAGCATGCTCTCCATGGCCTCCGCGTGCCCTAGCGAAGCACGCTGGGACGTTTCCCCGCTCTCGTCTCCTCAGCAGCCGCGGCGTCAGGCATCAAACCGGGTGAAGGCGCGCACGGCATAGGTGGTCCACGGGCTAGCTCTTCGGCTTCCAGATGTTGATGTCGGAGTCCACCGCGAACTGGTTGATGGCGTCAGCTTCCTCGTCCGTGAAATCGAGGGTGGCGACGGCGGCGAGGCTGTCCTCCAGCTGCGCGACGCTGGACGCTCCGATCAGCGCCGATGTCACCGGGGCGCCCTTCGACTGCTCGCGCAGCGTCCAGGCGATGGCCATCTGCGCGAGCGACTGGCCGCGGTCCGCCGCCAGCCGGTTCAGCCCGCGGACACGGTCCAGGTTTTCTTCGGAGAGCATCTGCGGGAACAACGACTTGTTCTGTGCCGCGCGGGAGTCCTCCGGAACGCCTTTCAGATAGCGGTCGGTGAGCATCCCTTGGGCCAGCGGCGAGAACGCGATGCACCCCATGCCCTCTTCGTCGAGCACTTCCAGCAGGCTCGGGCTGCCCTCTTCCACCCAGCGGTTCAGCAGGGAGTAGGACGGCTGGTGGATCAGCAGAGGCGTGCCGAGACCGCGCATGATGCGGGCCGCGTCCCGGGTCTGTTCGGCCGTATAGGAGGAGATGCCGGCATACAGGGCCTTGCCGGAACGGACCGCCTGGTCCAGCGCGCCCATCGTCTCTTCCAGCGGCGTGTTGGGGTCCGGCCGGTGGCTGTAGAAAATGTCCACGTAGTCCAGACCCATCCGCTTCAGCGAGGCGTCGAGGCTGGACAGCAGGTATTTACGCGAACCCCATTCGCCGTAGGGACCTGGCCACATCAGGTAGCCCGCCTTGGTGGAAATCACCAGTTCGTCGCGGTACGGCAGGAAATCCTCGCGCATGTGCCGGCCGAAATTCGTCTCGGCGCTGCCCTCGGGCGGACCGTAGTTGTTGGCCAGGTCGAAGTGTGTCACGCCCAGGTCGAAGGCCCGGCGCAGGATGGCGCGTTGAACTTCCAGCGGCTTGTCGTCGCCGAAATTGTGCCAGAGCCCCAGCGAGACTGCGGGCAATTGCAGGCCGCTTCGTCCCACCCGGCGGTAGGGCATGTTCTGGTACCGGTTCTGTGCAGCTTCAAACGCCATCCCCTCATCATGCCATCGCGCACCCAGTGGTGCCGACCGCAAAACGGTGGGGAGGGCGGGACATCCCGTCCTCCCCACCATAGGGTTCCTTACCTCAGCGGCGAGTTGCTAGTAGCGGTCGCAGTGGAAACGGACCTTGTTGCTCGACACCCAGCCGTCTTTGCGGCTGAAGGTAACGGCCTTGTAGGTGCGGTCGCACCGCAAGCCGTCGTCACGGACAGTAAAGTCGCCATGATGGGTTCGGGCATAGAACTCATCAACGACCCGGTCCCGGGAAACGTTGACAATCCAGACATGGACGCGGCGTGCATCGTAGTCAGTGCCCCGTACCCGGTAGTCGCCATTACGGAAGATGCGCAGCGACAGGTCGGCGTCGCTCCTGCCTCTGTCACCTCTGTCCGCTTGGGACTGTGAAGACGTCGCGGCGACGCTGCTGGCACCGGCTGGAGCTGCCACGCCCATGCTGGCTAGCAGTCCCAGGAGTACGCCGGCGATCATCAACCACGCACGCCATTTTGCTGAACTTTTCATCACTAGTGCTTCCGTGATTTCCGGTGGGCCCGGACGCGGATGGCGCGTCCGCCTGTCATCAAGAGCGGCTCGGCGGGCCCCCGGCTTTCCTGTCGCCGCTGCCGCTCACTGGCGCCGGATAAAACCACGGGGCTGCCCCCGGCCCATCTGTGTCTACCTGAGGTTGCCGTCCCTCGGAGGATCCTGCCTCCTATGCTCCGCACCGTGCCCCTTCGGTGTGGATAACACGTGCATTCAGAGTAGTCGAAACGGGTAGCGGCGGATACCCTGTGGTGCCACTTTTCCGGCACCCAATAAACCCGACGCCGTCCCGTCCCCGCCGTCCTGCCACCGTGCGGCTAATGGTTGCGATCGGCGATAATCCGGCCCACCACTTCAGGTACCGCCGCGCTGATATCGGATGCCGCCAGCGGTCGGCCCCGCTCGAATGACGACGGCGGTGCACACCATCCGCGACCTGCCTCCTTGGGGCTCGGGTCGGCTGCGGACTTGGCATTGTCCCGTCGCGCTGCCTCCGTCCCGGCCAATCCGTGAAGGCAGGCCGCCATGGCGGCAACCACCGCCCAGTGCTCCGGCTCCGTGAATCCGGCCGCCTCCAATTGCTCCGTGCGGACGGTCGCTGCAAGGGCGCCGAGGATCCCGGCTAGGGTGTCGCCGGATCCGGCTGTAGCCAGCCAGTCGGGCCCGTCGTGCTGGCAGAACAGAACGCCGTCCGGTGCGGCGATCACCGTTACCGCTCCCTTGAGCAGCACGGTGCCACCGGTGAGACCGGCGGCCAGGGCGGCGAATTCGGCGGGTGAGGCCTCAATTTGTTGTCGGTCGGTGGCGACGCCTTGAGCTTCCAGGATGCGCACCAGTTCGCCGGCGTGCGGGGTCAGGACCACGTGCGGTCCCAGCTCGGCCGGAAGTACGTCGAAGGCGCCGGCGTCGGCGACCACCGGCAGACCGGAAGCGATGGCGTCCCGAGCCCGCTCGCGCTGATTCTGGTCCCCGTCTGTTCCAGGACCCACCAGCCAAGCCTGGACCCTGGAATCCGCCACCGTTCCCTGCGAACAAACGGCCTCGGGTGTCTGCAGGTTGATCAACCGGCACACCTCCGAAGGCCCCAGATACCTGATCATTCCGACCCCGGTGGCCGACGCCGCCTTGGTCGCGAGCAGGGCCGCACCGGGATAGGAGCTGGATCCAGCGGCGATGCCCAGCACTCCGCGGGTGTACTTGTGGTCGGTCCGCCGCGGCACCGGCCAGAGCGTGGCCAGGTCCTGCGCCTCGAGCCGCCGCAGCCCTGGCTCCGGAAGCAAATGACCGATACCAATATCCACCGTCTCGATTCTGCCGGCGAGCGCGGCCGCGGGATCAAGCAACAGACCGGCTTTGGCCCCGCCGAAGGTGACCGTGAGGTCTACGGGCAGCACCGGCCCGTTCACTTGGCCGGTCTCGGCGTTGACACCGCTTGGCAGGTCGCACGCCACCACCAGGGGCCCGCCGCGGAGGCCTTCGTGGGTATCCAGCAGCGCCTGCACCAGTTCCCGTGCCGGACCGCGCAGTCCCCCGGCGGCGCCGGTGCCCACAATCCCGTCGACCATCGCATCCGCGGCTACACAGACCTCTGTCGCCGCCCGAACCGTGTCCGCCGGTACCGGTGCACCGGCTGCAGCCGCCGAATCCAGCCGAATCACCCGACCGCCGCTCCGTTCGAAAGCAGCCAGCGCCTCCGGGTGCACGCGCTCGGAGGTGAGCACCGCCGTCGTCATGGCACCGCGTTGTGCCACCGCAGCCGCTGCGAAGAGGGCGTCTCCGCCGTTGTTGCCGCTTCCGGCCAGTACTACCAGCCGGGACCCGTAGACCCTGCCGGTCACGCGTTTGAGTTCGCCGATGATGCCGGCGGCCAGTCCGGCTGCCGCGCGGGCCATCAGTTCCGGGCCCTGTCCGTCGTCGAGCAGCGGGCGTTCGGCGGCGCGGATCTGGTCCGGGGTCCAGGCCTCGATCATGCGGTCCTTTCGGTCGAGCAGCCAGCGGGCAACGAGCGGTGTGGCGGATGGTGGGGTTACTGCTGCCGCAGCGGCCAGGGCTGCCAGCCGTTGGGCAACAACTCCAGCGTCCGTTCCGCCCGTAGGAGTTGATCCTCGGTGTAGTCGTGGGAAGGTTCGCCGCCGCCGCCTTCCCAGCCCGAGCCGTCCACCCGTACCAACTGGTATTCGGCTCGCCGGTGGCGTCCCAAGGGGTAGCGCTCGGCAAAACCTCCGGCCGCGACGGCGAGCACCTGCTGCTCCAGCCCGGTGGCTTCGGAGTCGAGGGTCTCATCACAGGCATCACAGCCGCAGGACGGAAATGGTGTGCTGTGCAGCAGGCCGCTGTGCAGCAACACGCCGGGGAAATCGGTATACGTGAAGACCAAGGGCGCGGCGTCCGGGCTGGCGGGGTCTACCCGGACTGCCCGGAGCACGCTGACTTGGCCGCGCATCCGGGCCTCTGTTTCGGCCGTGACGTCGCTGGTGCTGGCTGCGTAGGTGGAGACCAGATAGTCAATCAGGCTGTCGGCCACGGTGTGCAGGCCGGCAAAGCGTTCCGTGTTGCTGGTGACGCTGTAGGAACCGCCAGGCGCGTCCCCGCTTCCCCACCGGGCGCCGTACGGAATCTGCTCACCGTCCGCATCACGGTAAACCTCCCCCGGAATGTCCGGCCGTACGTATGGAGTCCAGCCCGCCGGCAGCGGGACCGGTTGCGGCAGGTTCCCGTCATGCTCCTCGAACCGGGGCAAAGGTTCCGGTTCCGTCTCGGCCCACTCGCGGACCGTTGTCAGGAACTCCCGGAGCTGTCCTTCATTGGCGGCGTCCAACCGTTGCAAGACTCCGTTGACCACCAAGCTCAGTTCATGGTCGCCGGCCTCCAGGATGCCTCCCTCCAGCCTGCGCCATTGACTGTCCACCCGCTGCGCGACGATCGTGTTGCCGGTGAACACCTCCGCCGCCCCGCTGAGCTGCGGATCGGCAAGGAGTTCAGCGGCATGGACGTGGAGGAATTCCAGGAGGTTGACGGGGCTGGCGGCCAGATCGGCAGGATTCCGGTTGTGCCGGGAACAGAACTCCAGGAACGGTGCGTACCCTGCGACGTGCCGGACCTCGGGCTCTTCCGCTTCCTGCCGGTAGAGTGCGCGCCCGGCACGGACCGGCGCAGGTAGACCTGTCGGCGGTCCTTCGAACAAGTCCTCTGCGGCAGCCATGAGCCGATCCTAGCCTGCGGCCTCGCTGCGGACTATGGCGGCAGAGTGCCCGGGCAGAACCAGCCCGTCAAACGCCCCGGTGCCGTCTGTCGCAGCCCCTGCCTCGCTGCCGGCGGCACTCGCGGCGGTGAACGCAGCGCCGTCGTCGGTAGCCAGCACCACGGTGCCTGACGCCGGGATCACGCGGGACTCGGCGGCGAAATTGCAGCAGATCGCGAACGGGCCGCGATGCAGGATGAGCCACCCTGCGTCCTGGTCCGTTTGCACGGAGACCGCTGCGAAGTCCGGGTCGGTGAGCTCGGGATGCTCTTTCCGCAGCCGAATCAGCCGCTTGTACAGCTCCAGCATCCGTGCATGGTCGCCGGTTTCGGGCTCGGTCCAATCCAGCTTTGAGTTGCGGAAGGTGCCCGGGTCCTGCGGGTCGGGCACAGTCTGCCGGTCCCAGCCCATCCGTTCGAACTCCTTGAGCCGGCCCGCGGACGTCGCTTCGCCCAGTTCCGGTTCGGGGTGCGAGGTGAAGAACTGCCATGGGGTGGACGCGGCGAACTCCTCGCCCATGAACAGCATGGGGGTGAACGGCGCGGTCAGGTTCAGCACCGCTGCGAGCGCCAACTGCCCGTAGCCAAGACTGCCGGTGAGCCGGTCGCCGGCGGCACGGTTGCCGATCTGGTCGTGGTTTTGCGTGCAGACCACCAGCTGGTGTGCGGCCACCCGCTCCTTGTTGATCGGCCGGCCGTGGTGCCGTTCCCGGAACGAGGAGTAGCTGCCGTCGTGGAAGAACCCGTCCTGCAGCACTTTCTCCAGCGCTCCCAGTCCGGCGAAGTCGGCGTAGTAACCGCTGGTTTCGCCGGTGAGGTTTACGTGCACGGCATGGTGGAAATCGTCGCTCCACTGCCCGGCCAGTCCATAGCCGTTCGACCCGCGGGACTCGATGAGCCGCGGATTGTTCAGGTCCGACTCCGCGACCAGGAACAACGGCTTGGCCAGTTCCGCAGCGCAGGCGTCCGTCGCGGCCGCGATTTCCTCCAGGATGTGGACGGCCCGCTCGTCCCGGAGGGCATGCACCGCATCCAGCCGCAGCCCGTCCACGTGGTAGTCGCGGAACCACATCAGCACGTTGTCCTTGATGAAGCGGCGGACTTCGTCCGAGCCCGGCCCGTCCAGGTTGACGGAGTCGCCCCAGGTATTTGCGCTGCCGCTGCTCAGGTACGGCCCGAACCGCGGCAGGTAGTTACCGCTGGGACCCAGATGGTTGTAGACCACGTCCTGGATGACGCCGATGCCCTTGGCGTGCGCGGCATCCACGAAGCGCTGATAGGCGGCCGGCCCGCCGTAGCTTTCCTGCACGGCGAACCACAGCACGCCGTCGTAGCCCCAGTTATGCGTTCCGTTGAACGCGTTGACCGGCAGCAGCTCCACGTAGTCCACGCCGAGTCCGGCCAGATAGTCGAGCTTGCCAGCGGCCGCATCCAGCGTCCCTTCCGGGGTGAACGTGCCGATATGCAGTTCGTAGATCACCCCGCCCAGCCCCGGGGAAACCCAGTCCTGGTCCTGCCACGGGTGCGCCCCGGCGTCGAAGGTCCGGGACAGCCCGTGCACGCCGTCCGGCTGGCGGCGGGACCGCGGGTCCGGCAGCGCCCTGTCCTCGCCGTCCAGCAGATAGCCGTAGTCCGCTTCCCCCTCGGGCACGGCTGCGGTGTCTGCCAGCCGCCACCAGCCGTCGTCGGTCCCCCGCAGCGGCAGCCGTGCGCCGCCCGCCTGCAGTTCCACCGTTCCGGCCCGCGGCGCCCACACCGCAAAGTCCCTGCTCACTGTTGTTCCCCTCCGCGCACCAGCAGCGCCACCGGAAATTCGGTCAGCACGCCGGACAACTGGAGCTCGCCGTCGCTAGTGTGCCTCCGCCCGCTCAGCACGTCCTGGTATGGCCCCGGCGGAATCACGACGGCGGTGTTCCGCCAACCACCGTCCCGCTTCAGCCGGACCGGCAGCCGGGTGGCCAGCGTGATGGCACCGCCGCGGTCGAACCCGAAGGCGTGATCGGCGGCGGGACCGCGCACCGACATGGCCTGATAACCCGTAAACAGCTCGGGCCGGTCCCGGCGCAGCCGCAGTGCCCTGGCCACCACCAGCATCTTGGCGGCAGCGCTGTCGTCCACCGGCGGCATCCCGTCCCGGTCCAGGTTCTCCAACGCCGTGCGCCGGGCCTGGAAGTCGACCCGCCGGCGGTTGTCCGGGTCCACCAGCGAGTGGTCCCAGAACTCCGTCCCTTGGTAGACGTCCGGCACTCCGGGCATGGTCAGCTGGATGAGCTTGGCGGACAGTGAGTTGCTCCTGCCAAAAGCCGTCGTGTCCTCCACCAGTCCGACCAGCAGTCGGTTCACCTGCGGGTTGTCGAAGGCGGCGTCCACAGCGGCATGCAGCTGCTTTTCGAAACCGGTGTTGGGGTCGATCCACGACGTGCTGTTGCCGGCTTCGCGTGCGGCCTTCTCCGCATAGGCGTGCGCACGGTCCCGGCTGAACGGCCAGGCCCCCAGCGCCGCCTGCCACAGCAGGTCGGCGAACGGCAGGTCCCCGAACGGAGCCAGCCGGTCCAGCTCAGCCAGCCGCGCCGGCCATTGGTCCGCCAGCTCGGCGAGCACCGAGATGCGGGCCCGGGTGTCCTCGCTGCGTTTCGTGTCATGCGTGGAGAGCGTGGTCATCGCCAGCGGCGCCTCCTGCTGCCGGCGGATCAGCCGTGTGTGCAGTTCAAACGGCTCCACCGCGAAGATGGACGGATCGGCGCCCACCTCGTTCAAAGAGGTCAACCGTGTGTACCGGTAGAAGGCGGTGTCTTCCACGCCCTTGGCCATCACCATGCCGGACGTCTGCTGGAAACGCACCGCCAGTTCGGTCAGCATCCCCTCCGGCTGCAGCAGCGGCAGCAGGGCGGTGACCGCTTCGGCCAGGTCCGGACGGCGGGCCTGGGCCGCGATGCTAGCTTCCTCCAGATACTCCGCGCCGACCGGAAGGTAGCTCCGGTACACCGGAAAGCAGCTCAGCAGTTCGGCGAGCGCATCGGCGGCGAGGTCGAAGTTGACGCCGGCCTCGGCCGGAACCAGCCGCGCCAAGCGCAGCACCTCGGAACGCAGGATGCCGTCGGCGATTCCCCGCTTGGTGTCGTGGATCATGTGCTGGTACGGCTGGACCGGTGCCGCCTCGGTCAGGCGTTCCCGCCCGTCGGGATCGACCAGCAGCCGGTCTACTTCCGCCAGCGCGTCGTACCCGGTGGTTCCGGCGCAGGCCCAGTCTGCGGGCAGCGTCTCCCCCGGCTCCAGGATCTTTTCCACCAGCACGTAGGCGCCACCGGTTAGCTCCTGCAGCCGCTGCAGGTAGCCCTTCGGGTCCGCCAGCCCGTCCGGATGGTCCACGCGCAGCCCGTCCACCAGGCCCTCGTCGAACCAGCGCTTGATCTCCGCGTGGGACTCGTCGAATACCCACGGCACCTCCACCCGGACACCGGCCAGTGAGTTGACACCGAAGAACCGTCGGTAGTTAAGCTCGGCGTCGGCGCGGCGCCAGTTCACCAGCTGATAGTGCTGGCGTTCGTGGACTTCCCGGGCGGTAGCGCCGTCGTCGGCCGTTCCCGCGGCGATGGGGAACCTGTTCTCGTAGTAGCGCAGCTCGCCGTCGGCCAGTTCCAGGGAATCCAGTTCCTCGTCACCGTCGCCCAGCACCGGAATCCGGATCTTTCCGCCACCGGCGTCCCAGTCGATGTCGAACGCCTCGGCATAACGTGATCCGCGGCCTTCGGCCAGCAGCGACCACCACCAGCGGTTGTTGGCTGGGGTGCCCACGCCCATGTGGTTCGGGACAATGTCCACCAGGATTCCCAGCCCCGCTTTCCGGGCGGCCGCGGAGAGCGCGCGCAGCCCGTCGATGCCGCCCCTGGCCGGATCCACCGCACCGAAATCCACTACGTCGTAGCCGTGGTCGGACCCCGGTTCAGCCTTGAGCAGCGGCGAGAGATAGACCCAGTCGACCCCGAGGTTGTGCAGGTACGGCACCAGGTCTGCCGCGTCGTACAGCGTGAGCGATTCCCTGATCTGCAATCTGTAGGTGGACGCCGGGGCCCTCATCCGTCTTGCTTCCCCTTCTTGCCCTTGGCGGCCGGCTTCGGGGTGGATTCCGGGGCCGCCTCCGGCGCAGCGTCGGTGTCCGGTCCCGCCGCGGTTTCTGGCTCCGCGGCGTTTGCGGGTTCCGACGCCTGAGCGGATTCCGTTGCGGGTTTCGACGCCTGCCCGGATTCCTCGGCGGGTTCCGGCGCCTGCGCGGAGGCAGCCACCTGCTCCGCTTCGGACATGGCGGCCACGGAAGCTGCCACGGAATGGTCCGGTTCTTCTTCCTGCGGCGAGTGGGCCCGCAGCACCATGGTGGACTTCGCGGCCACCGGTGCGGTCTCCCCGGCCTTCAGCGGGCCGGTCGAGTCCCCGCCGCCTGCTGTATCGATGACGATGTCCCACGCCGGCGCATATTCCCGCGGCGGCAGGACGAACGGCACATCGTCGTCGTCCGCATTAAAATAGATCAGGAAATGCTCATCGGTGATCCGCTGCCCACGGTCGTCGCGTCCGCGGATGCCTTGGCCGTTGAGGAAGATGCCAATGCACCGGCCCAGTGCTTCGCCCCAGTCCTCCGGTTCCATCAAGGTCCCCTCCGGGGTAAGCCACACGACGTCGCTCAGCGGTTCACCCTCGCCGCGGCGGACCGGTTTTCCGTCGAAGAACGTCCGGCGTCGGAACGTGGGGTGCTCGGCGCGCAGCCGGTTTACCGTGGCCACGAACTCAAGCAGCGGCTGGTCCATGTTGTTCCAGTCCACCCAGGACAGTTCCGAATCCTGGCAGTACACGTTGTTGTTGCCCTGCTGGGTACGGCCCAGTTCGTCGCCGTGGGCGATCATCGGCACGCCCTGGCTCAGCAGCAGCGTGGCAAGGAAGTTACGCTGCTGCCGGGCGCGCAGGGTGAGGACCTCCGGGTCGTCGGTAGGGCCTTCCACCCCGCAGTTCCATGAGCGGTTGTGTGACTCGCCGTCGTTATTGTCTTCGCCGTTGGCCTCGTTGTGCTTCTCGTTGTAGGACACCAGGTCCCGCATGGTGAAGCCGTCGTGGGCGGTGATGAAGTTGATCGAGGCGACCGGCCGGCGACCGGTGGCTTCGTACAGATCGGACGACCCGGTGATGCGGGACGCGAATTCGCCCAGGGTGGACGGCTCGCCCCGCCAGAAATCGCGCACGGTGTCCCGGTACAGGCCGTTCCACTCGGTCCACAGCGGCGGAAAGTTGCCCACCTGGTAGCCGCCGGGACCGATGTCCCACGGCTCGGCGATCAACTTGGTCTGCGACACGATCGGGTCCTGCTGCACCATTTCAAAGAAGGTCGAGAGCCGGTCCACATCGTAGAACTCGCGGGCCAGCGTCGAGGCCAGGTCGAATCGGAATCCGTCCACGTGCATCTCCGACGCCCAGTAGCGCAGCGAGTCCATCAGCAGCTGCAGCGAGTGGGGATGGCGCACATTGAGTGAGTTTCCCGTGCCGGTGTAGTCCATGTAGTACTGCGGCTGGTCGTCCACCAGCCGGTAGTACGCTCCGTTGTCGAGCCCGCGGAAGGACAGGGTGGGGCCCAGATGGTTGCCCTCCGCCGTGTGGTTGTAGACGACGTCGAGGATCACTTCGATGCCGGCCAGGTGCAGCTCCCGGACCATCGCCTTGAATTCCTGCACCTGCTGACCGGTATCCCCGGAAGAGCAGTAGGTGTTCTGCGGCGCGAAAAAGCCGATGGTGTTGTAGCCCCAGTAGTTGGACAGCCCCTTGTCCTGGAGCGTGCTGTCGTTGACGAACTGGTGGACCGGCATCAGCTCGATGGCCGTCACGCCGAGCTTCTTGAGGTGCTCGATCACTGCCGGATGGGCGATCCCGGCGTAAGTGCCGCGCTGTTCTTCCGGGATCTCCGGATGCAGTTGGGTCAGGCCCTTGACGTGGGCCTCGTAGATCACCGAGCGGTGGTACGGCGTGCGCGGCTTCCGGTCGCCATCCCAGTCGAAGAAAGGATTGACGACGACGCCGAGCATCATGTGCTCCGCCGAGTCCTCGTCATTGCGGGAGTTCTCGTCCCCGAAGTTGTAGCCGAACAGCGGCTGGGCCCAATCGATCTGGCCGCTGACGGCCTTGGCGTAGGGGTCCAGCAACAGCTTGTTCACGTTGCAGCGCAGCCCCTGGCCGGGATCGTACGGCCCTTCCACCCGGAAGCCGTACTTCTGGCCCGGTTGGATCTGCGGCAGATAGCAGTGCCACACGTAGCCGTCGACGTCTTTCAGCTTGATCCGCTGCTCGACGCCGTCGTCGTCAAACAGGCACAGGAAGACGGCATCCGCTACTTCGCTGAACACGGCAAAGTTGGTTCCGTTGCCGTCATAGGTTGCCCCCAGCGGGTAGGCGTCTCCCGGCCAAACTTCCATGCGCAACTCCTGATCATCGATGGCGGATCCCTCTTCCTTTCTTACCCCATGGCGGTGACATTGGATATCCCGGTTTGCCCGCCAAAAGGCCGCCCCACGACGACGGAGCCCGGCTCCGCGCGGAATCCGGCGGCTGCCCTCCCGCTGAAATGCCCGCCATCTGCTGCATTCGAGGCCGATCAGCCAGCAGGCCGCCACCGGTCCTACACAGCGGTGTGAACTACTGTCGACCGGCTCACCGCGGGCGTATCGTTGAGCTACTATCGGGTTCTGGTGAAGCGGGGGCGGCCATGACTGGCGGCGATTCGGGATCCATCGGCGTCGTCTCCCGGCGCCAGTTCACCACGGCGACGGCTCTGACCGTGCTCGGCGCAGCAGGCTTGCTCGGCGCCCTTCCCCGGGCAGTCACCGCCAGCGGCCCCGGCGGCCCCCTCGAACTGAGCCTGGCGGCGGTCGTCAACAGGGTCTACCGCATCACCGCCCGGGAACCGGCCCGGATCACGGATATGCCCAAGCACGAGTTCCGCGGCTTCTGGCTCTCCACCGTGCTCAACATCGACTGGCCGTCCCGCCCCGGCCTGACGGCGGCGGTGCAGCAGTCCGAGCTGCGCAGCTGGCTGGATCTGGCCCGCAACCGGAACCTGAATGCCGTGATGCTGCAGGTCCGCCCGGCCGCTGACGTCTTCTGGCCCTCCACTGCGGGAGAGCCGTGGTCCCGCTACCTGACCGGCACGCAGGGACGGAACCCGGGCTATGATCCGTTGGCCTACGCGATCAGCCAAGCGCACGCACGGAACCTGCACCTGCACGCCTGGTTCAACCCGTTCCGCGTCTCCATGACAACCAATCCGGCAGCCCTGATTTCTTGGCATCCCGCCCGGAAGAATCCCAGCTGGACCTTCGCCTTTGGCGGCCGGCGGTACTACAACCCCGGCATCCCCGCCGTGCGCAGCTTCATCATCAAGGTGATCGCAGAGGTCGCGGCGAAGTATGACGTCGATGGCATCCACCTGGACGACTACTTCTACCCCTATCCGGTCGCCGGGCAGAGCATCCCGGACTCGGCCGCCTACAACGCCTACCGGCGGGCCGGCGAGAGCCTGGCCGATTTCCGCAGGCGCAGCGTGAATACCTTCGTCCGCGACCTGAGCGCCAAAATCTTCGCCACCAAGCCGCGGATGCTGTTCGGTATCAGCCCGTTCGGCATCTGGCGCAATGCGTCAACCGACAGCCGGGGGTCGGCTACCTCGGGACTGCAGAGTTACGACGCCACCTTCGCCGATTCCCGGCTCTGGGTGAAGCAAGGCTGGATTGACTACGTGGTCCCCCAGCTTTACTGGCACCAGGGCAATGCCGCAGCGGACTACAACACCTTGGTGAATTGGTGGGCGGCGCAAGTCAAGGGCACCCCCTGCAAGCTCTACATTGGCGAGGGAGCCTACAAAGTGGGCGTCGCCGGCCAGGAGACCGCCTGGCAGAACCCGCGGGAACTGTACAACCACGCGGCCAAGTGCCGGGCAACCTCGGGAGTCAGCGGGCAGGTTTATTTCTCGGCCACCTCCGTCCGGGCCAACCGGCTGAACAGCATCGGTCTGGTGAAGAACAAGTTCTACCGGCGGGTGGCGATGACTCCGGTGACGTCCCATCTCGGCGCCCAACGCCCCTACGCACCGCTGATCACCAGCGCGCGATGGAACGGCACCGGCGTCGAACTCATCTGGCGGGGCGCCACCAGCGGCACCTTACCGCGGCACTATGCCATCTACCGTTGGGAATCCAACGGCGCCGCGGCGGCCGTCATCCCCTCCCAGGCCGGAGCCCTCCGGCGGGTACACCGGCGCCGTAGCAACCCGGAGCGTTTTCTGGACACGGGCACCTCCCGAGGACACACCTACTGGTATGTGGTGGTCGGCATGAGTGACCTGATGGTCGAATCCGCTGCAGCCTCCGCCATCTTCATTCGGGCCTAGGAGCATGATGTGACGGATCCGCCAGGAGCAAGCGGACACCAGAACCTCGCCCTGCTTGACCTTCTTGCCCGCCGGTATGCCGATAACCCGCTGGTTGAACGCGGCACCATGTTCCGCGGTCCAGGCCTGCGGGTGGGTGGAAAAATTTTCGCGTTCCTCGGCCACGGCGACCGCCTGATCGTGAAGGTTCCCCGGCAACGCGCCGATGCTGCAGTTGCTTCGGGTGCGGCAGAACCGGTCATCATGGGACAGCGGACCATGAAGGAATGGGTGGCTTTTCCGGCGGTGGCCGACGACGCCCCAGCCACCGAGCGACTGTGGCTCAGCGCCGCAGACGAAGCCTATGCGTACGTCAAAAGCCTTGGCGGCAGCTGAGGCTGCGACCTCCGCGGGCCGGCGTCACCCAGGCTGCTCTGCCGGCTGGAACAGCTCCACCAGATTCCCCGCTGGGTCGGCGAGCAATATCTGGCGGCCACCCGGGCCCTCGACCAGTTCGCTGCGGAATCGCAGCCCGGCACCGTGCAACCGGCCGACCTCTGCCTGCAGGTCGTCAACGATCAGGTGGATGCGGTTGCCGCCGGCCGTTGCGTAGTCCGCCGGGGTGGCCCGGGCGCCCGAGCTCGCCGGCCCGGACAGCAACAGCCGCAACGGGCCGCGCCTCACATCGGCAAAGGCGGGCGAGCGCATGCTGACCGTGAAGCCGAAATGGTGGGTGTAGAAGTCGACGGCCGCATCGACGTCGTCTACAAGATAGCGGACGCTGGCGTACTGCTCCGGTGCTGTCACGGCTCATTCTCCTTCGATCATGGCCTGCTGCCAGTGCCAGCAGGATACACACCGCGCGGTCTTCTTGGAATGGGGCCTTCAGCTGTTCCCGGGGCCGCCTAAAGCGGGGCCGCCTGAACAGGTTCCCCCGAAGGACTAGGTCGGGAACAATGGGACAACGCTGCCCGCCAGTTCGATCAGCACAGGAGTCCGCGTGGCAAAGCTACTGTATTCGGCCATCATGTCCCTGGACGGCTACATTGCCGATAAGAACGGCAACTTTGACTGGAGCATGCCCGACGACGAAGTTCATTCGTTCGTGAATGGCCTGGAGAACCACGTCGGAACGTACCTTCTCGGCCGCCGGATGTATGAAGTGATGGTGTTCTGGGAGACTGTCCCGGCCGGCCCAGAGGTTCCGCCGGTGGAACGCGACTTCGCCGAGTCGTGGCTGCGGAAGGACAAGGTGGTGTACTCCCGGACCTTGGACAAGGCCGCAAGCGCCCGGACCCGGATCGAGCGGGAGTTTGACCCGGAAGCCGTCCGCCGGATGAAAATCGAAGCGGCTGAAGACCTGAGCATCGGCGGGCCGAACCTGGCCAGCCATGCGTTCAGGGCCGGCCTGGTCGACGAATGCCAGTTCTTCGTCTCGCCGGTCGTGGTCGGGGGCGGGAAACGCTTCCTGCCGGAGGACGTGAAAGTGGATTTGGAACTGCTGGACGAGCGGCGCTTCGGCAATGGAGTGGTCTACCTGCGCTACCGGGTAGCGGGCGGCTGACCGCTACCTTTCGGCTATCACCATGGCAGTGGCCAGATCACCGTCATGGCTCATCGACAGGTGCCAGTACTTCACTCCCCTGGCCTCGGACGCCGCGGCGACCGTGCCGGTGAATTCCGGGTAAGGGTCCCCGCCTGAGTCCACACAAATGGTGCAGTCCTGCCAGTTCATGCCCGAGGGAGCGCCCAAAGCCTTGGCGATCGCTTCCTTGGCGGCGAAGCGGGCAGCCAGCGACCTGGTGTTGAGCTCACGTTCGGCGGGTGTGAAGAGCCGCTCGCGCAACGCCGGGGTGCGCTGGAGCTGCCGGCGGAACCTGGAGACTTCCACCACGTCCACGCCGATGCCGACGATCATTTCCCGGCCCCTGCCCGGACCGCCCACGGCGAGCGGGCGCATCTGGGCGACAGCGCCGGCTCCGGGTTGGACCGGAGCGTGCACCGCACCGGCGGCACGGACAGCAGCCGCACGCGCAACAGCAGCGCTGCCCGGCGCACGCGCACCGGGCGCCGGGGAACGGAGCAGTCCCCGATCCTGTTGTACGGGGATCGGGGCGCTGCGAAGAGGAGGCGGGTAGCCATGCTTGCCTACTGCCTCTTATTCGACAGTGACGCTCTTGGCCAGGTTGCGGGGCTGGTCCACGTCGTAACCCTTGGCCGTGGCCAGCTCGCAGGCAAAGATCTGCAGCGGAACGGTGGTCAGCAGCGGAGCCAGCAGGGTCGGCGTCTCCGGCACGAAAAAGACGAACTCGGCGAAGTCCTTGACCGCCTCATCGCCTTCTTCGGCGATCACGATGGTCTTGGCGCCGCGGGCCCGGATCTCCTGGATGTTGGAGACCACCTTGGAGTGCAGCGAATTGCGTCCGCGCGGCGAGGGCACCACCACGAAGACCGGCTGGCCGTCCTCGATCAGGGCGATCGGTCCGTGCTTGAGCTCACCGGCGGCGAAGCCTTCGGCGTGGATGTAGGCCAGTTCCTTCAGCTTCAGCGCGCCCTCCATGGCGACCGGGAAGCCGACATGCCGGCCGAGGAACAGCACCGACTTGGTGTCCGCCATGCGGGCGGCCAGGTCCTTGATGTCCTTGGCGTTGTCCAGCACGTTCTGGATCTTGGCCGGGATCTTGCCCAGGTCCGCCAGAATGTCCCTGATCTCGCCCTGGAACTTGTTCCCGCGCAGCTGCGCCAGGTACAGGCCCAGCAGGTAGGCCGCGGTGATCTGCGCCAGGAAGGCCTTCGTCGAGGCGACCGCGATTTCCGGGCCGGCGTGCGTGTAGAGCACTGCATCGGCTTCACGCGGGATGGTTGACCCGTTGGTGTTGCAGATCGCCATCACTTTGGCGCCCTGTTCCTTGGCGTAGCGGACGGCCATCAGGGTATCCATGGTTTCGCCGGATTGGGAGATGGCAACAATCAGCGTATTGGCATCTACGATCGGGTCGCGGTAGCGGAACTCGTGCGACAGTTCCACCTCCACCGGGATCCGGCACCAGTGCTCGATCGCGTACTTCGCCACCTGGCCGGCGTAGGCCGAGGTGCCGCACGCCAGCACGATGATCTTGTTGACCGCCTTGAGCAGCTCCGGGTCGATCCGCAGCTCGTCCAAGGTCAGCCGGCCGTTGAGGTCGTACCGGCCGAGCAGGGTCTGGCCAACCGCCTCCGGCTGGTCGTTGATTTCCTTCTCCATGAAGGACGGGTAGCCGCCCTTCTCCGCGGCGGCGGCATCCCAATTGACCTCGAACTCGGTTCCCTCGGCGGCATTGCCGTGGAAATCGGTGATCTCGAAGGATTCGGGAGTGATGGTGACGATCTGGTCCTGATCCAGTTCCACGGCGCGGCGGGTGAAGTCGATGAAGCCGGAAACGTCGGAGCCCAGGAAGTTCTCGCCCTCGCCCAGCCCGACGACCAGCGGGGAGTTGCGGCGTGCAGCCACGACGACCTCGGGCTGGTCCTGGTGGATGGCCAGCAGGGTGAAGGCGCCCTCCAGCCGCTGGCAGGCCGCCTGCATGGCCTTGGCCAACGTGGCAGTGGCAGGGTCCTTGGCCACCAGCGAACGGTAGATGTCGCCGAGCAGCACTGCCGCCACCTCGGTGTCCGTCTCCGAGCGCAGCGTGTAGCCCTTGGCCAGCAAGGAGGCGCGGAGTTCGGCAAAGTTCTCGATGATGCCGTTGTGGATCACGGCCAGCTTGTCATCGTCGGCCAGATGCGGGTGCGCGTTCTGGTCGGTGGGTCCGCCGTGCGTTGCCCAGCGGGTGTGGCCAATGCCGGTCAGCGATTCGGGCAGCGGGTCGGCCTCGAGTTCCTCCAGCAGGTTGCTCAACTTGCCGGACTTCTTGCGAGCTTCGATGCCGGACTCCGAGATGACCGCCACTCCCGCGGAATCGTAGCCGCGGTATTCCAGGCGGCGAAGTCCTTCAAGAACAACATCCAGGGCACTGTGGTCAGCAACGCTGACTTCGGCCCCGCCGTCGCGGCGGCCAACATATCCTACGATTCCACACATGGGGTTAAGGGTACCTGCCCGCAGGCCGGCCAAAGACAGCACGCCCTCTCCGCCGGTCCGCCGGGCAGACGGGCCCTAACCCTCAGCCCGCATGCAGTGAGCCGGCGGCGTAACCCGGCGCGCCGCCGTCGCGCGCCTTTTGGGATTTGAAACCCGCAGCAGGCACAATTCATAGGTGACTGATGCGACACCGAAGACGACGGCGTCAAGCGGTGAGAGTAATTTCACACCATTCGTTGAGCTGGACCGGCAGACGTGGTCCCGGCTGTCCAACGAGATTGAACAGCCGTTGGACCAGGACGATATTGAGCGCCTGCGGGGCCTGGGCGATGCCCTGAACCTGGATGAGGTCCGCGAGGTGTACCTCCCGCTGTCCCGTCTGCTCAATCTGTATGTGGGCGCGGCCGGCGAGCTGCACAAGGCCACCACCACGTTTCTGGGCGAAACCACGCGCCGGACTCCGTTCGTGATCGGCGTCGCCGGGTCGGTGGCGGTGGGAAAGTCCACCACGGCACGCGTGCTGCGCGAGATGCTGCGCCGCTGGCCGGACACCCCGAACGTGGAACTGATTACCACCGACGGGTTCCTCTATCCGAATGCTGAGCTGTCCCGGCGGGGCCTGATGGAACGCAAAGGCTTCCCCGAGTCCTATGACCAGCGGGCGCTGCTGCGGTTCGTGTCCGAGGTGAAATCCGGTGCCGAAGAAGTCCGTGCGCCCTGGTACTCGCATCTGACGTACGACATCGTGCCGGACAAGGAAGTGGTGGTCCACCGCCCGGATGTCCTGATTGTGGAAGGCCTGAACGTGTTGGCTCCGGCGCGCCCGCGGGCGGACGGCCGGACTGGACTGGCGCTGAGCGACTTTTTCGATTTCTCCGTGTATGTGGACGCCAAGACGTCCTATATTGAGCAGTGGTACGTCAGCCGCTTCCACAAACTGCGGCGGACGTCCTTTGCCGACCCGGAATCCTATTTCCACCGCTATGCCTCACTCACGGACACCGAGGCCACCGAGACGGCGCTGGGCATCTGGCGCCGGATCAACGAACCGAACCTGAGGGAGAACGTGCTGCCGACACGCGGCCGGGCACAACTGGTGCTGACCAAGGACGCGGACCACTCGATCCGCAGAATGCTGCTGCGGAAAACCTGAGATGGCGCTCCTGAGGGCTCCGGTGCTCGTGGCAGGCTTGGCCGCCGTGCTGGTCCTGCTGACCGGTTGCGTTCCGCCCGAAGAAACCACGCCCTCCCCCAGTACGACGGCGGCCGCGCCGGATCCGTCGGAAGGCGCCACTTCCCTGCCGGTTCCGTCCCAAAGCCCGAAAGCCACGAAGAAGAAGGACGGTAGAGCCCCCGATGCCCGGGAGGACCACACTGATCCGGCAAGCATCGGCGTCGTCGTCAATAAGCGCCGGCCGTTGGTGCCGTTGGACTACCACCCCGACGACCTGCGCCAGCCGGCGGTAAGCATCGGGACCGGCGGTGAGTCTGCCTTGCTGCGCGATGCGGTGGCTGACGCCACCGAGAAGATGTTCAGCGCGGCCGCGGCCGACGGGGCGCCGATGATCATGGTCAGCGGATTCCGTTCCTATGCCACCCAGGTGGATACCTACAACCATTGGGTCCTGCAGCATGGCAGCGAGGCCGCCGCTGACATGATTTCGGCACGCCCCGGCTACTCCGAGCACCAGACCGGCTTGTCCATGGACATTGGCGACATCACGGGAGCCTGCAACCTGCAGCAATGCTTTGCCGACACTGCCGCTGGAGCCTGGGCTGCTCGGAATGCAGTGCGCTTCGGGTTCATCATCCGCTACTCGCCCGGGGAGGAAAAGGTGACGGGGTATTCGCCCGAACCGTGGCACCTGCGTTACGTCGGCAAGAAAGTGGCCGGGAAGATGGACCAACGCGGCATCGGATCGCTCGAGGAGTATTTCGGGCTTCCTGCCGCACCCGATTATTCCTGACGAATTCGAATGAACCGACGGCTTGAACGCCCTTCTGCTGCGATCGGACGATACATTTAGCGACATGCTCAACGGGTTTAAAGAATTCATCATGAAGGGCAACGTCATTGACCTCGCCGTCGCCGTGATCGTCGGCGGTGCCTTCGGCGCCGTGGTCAACGCCCTGGTCAACAGTGTGCTGATGCCGTTCATCGCCGGACTGACCGGTTCGCCCGACTTCAACAGCTTCCTGCTCTGGAACTTCAACGGCAATGAAGTGGCGTTCGGGGTCCTGCTCACCGCGATAGTGAACTTCCTGCTCATTGCCTCCGCAATCTACTTCGTGGTCGTCACGCCGATGAACCACCTGATCGCGCGGCGCAACCGCCGTCTGGGCATCAACAAAGAGGAAGAGGCCGTGGATCCGCAGATCGCGCTGCTGACCGAGATCCGGGACACGCTGCAGGCGCGCAACCGAATGTAGCCACCAAGCACCACGAAGCACCACGACCGGCAGGCAGCCATCACCAGGCCCTTTCCGCAGACCAGTTCAGGGATGCGGGGAGGGCCTGACGTTTCGGGGCCTGACGTTTCGGCCCGGTCGGCGTACGCTGTGAGCATCACCGCGGGAGGCTGCCCGGGGACACCTCCGACGCCGACTCCGAAGAATCAGGTGAAACTCCATGCAACACGATGCGCGACATTCCCTTTACGCCCGAGTGGCAGCCGCCCTGCTGACGGCTAGCGCGCTCCTGCTGGCCGGACAGCCGGCTTCGGCCGGCAGCCAGGTATCAGAAAGCTACGGTTCATCGTCCGACCAGATGGACCGGATCATCGAATTGCCCGATGCTACATCCGCCGAAGGTATCGCCGCGGGCCGCGGCAGCACCTTTTATGCCGGGGACTTGTACGCCGGCGATATTTTCCGCGGCGACGTGCGCCGCGGCAAGGCCGAGAAGTTCATCGACGCGCCCAAGGGACGCTTCGCCGTCGGCATGGCTGCGGACACACAGCGGCACCTGTTGTTCGTCGCCGGCGGGCCCACCGGCAAAGCGTATGTGTACAACACGCGGATCGGGAAGCCGGTTGCCGACTTCCAGCTGAACGATCCGGCGCATTCATTCATCAACGACGTGACGCTCGGCCGCGGCGGAGCCTGGTTCACCAACTCGGTGGACGACGAATTGTACTTCCTGCCGATCGGCGAGCACGGGCAGCTCGGCAAGCCCAAGACGCTCCAGCTCCGTGGACCGGCCGCGGAGCTCAGCGGGGCCTTCAACCTCAACGGTATCGTGGCGGCAGACCATGGACGGATGCTGATCGTGTCCCACACGGCTAACGCAGCCCTGTACACGGTCGATCCGCGGACCGGTGCCAGCCGCAAGATCGCCGGCGTCAAGGTCACCAACGTCGACGGGTTGGAGCTGAAGGGCCGTTGGCTGTGGGCCGTGCAGAACACCGACAACCGGGTCAGCAGGATCGAGCTAGATCATACGCTGGCGTCCGGGACCGTCCGGTCCGTCATCACCAGCGACGCCTTCCAAACGCCCACCACGGCCGCGTTGTTCGGCAACAAGCTGGTCGTAGTGAACGCAAAGTTCGACACCGGCAACCCGCCGACGGCGGACAGCTACGAAGTGGTGGTGGTCGACGCCCGGCACTGACGGCCAGCCGCCGCGCCGGGCTGATCAGACGCCGGGATGAACAGACGTGGGCTCAGTCGACGTCACGGGCTCCAGCGACAGGTGCTGCTTCACGGCCCGGGCCAGCTCCTCAGCGGTGGCCTGCGCGGTCGCCATGTCCGCGGCCTCCACCATCACGCGGACCACGGGCTCGGTGCCGGACGGCCGCAACAGCACCCGTCCGGTCTCGCCCAGTCGCGCGGAGGCTGCTTCGACCGCCGACTGAAGCGGCTGGTTGGTGGTGACGGCTGTCTTGTCAACGTCCTTGACGTTGATCAGGACCTGCGGGAGCCGGACCATCAGTTGGGCCAGCTCGGACAGCGGTTTGCCGGTCTTGGCCAGCCGTGCGGCCAGCTGCAGGCCGGTCAGCACGCCGTCGCCGGTGGTGGCATAGTCCGAGAAGATCACGTGGCCGGACTGCTCGCCGCCCAGCGAGTAGCCATTGGCGCGCATGTTCTCCAGCACGTACCGGTCGCCCACCGCGGTTTCCTCGATCCGGATGCCGGCCTCCTGCAGCGCCAGCTTCATGCCGAGGTTGCTCATCACGGTGGCCACCAGGACGTCGTCCTTGAGCCGGCCCGCTTCGCGCAGGGCAAGCGCCAGGATGGTCATGATTTGGTCGCCATCCACCACCTCACCGCGCTCGTCCACGGCCAGGCAGCGGTCAGCATCGCCGTCGTGAGCAATCCCGAGGTCTGCGCCATGCTCGACGACGGCGGCCTGCAGCTTCTCCAAGTGAGTGGAGCCCACGCCGTCGTTGATGTTCAACCCGTCTGGCTCGGCGCCCATCACCACAATCTCGGCACCGGCGGCGCGGAAGACTTCCGGCGAGCAACCGCTGGCGGCGCCGTGGGCGCAGTCGAGGACTACCTTCAGGCCCTCGAGGCGGACCGGCAGGCTCTGCAGCAGGTGCAGGATGTAGCGGTCCTCGGCATCGGAGAAGCGCTGGATCCGTCCGACCTCCGCGCCCGTGGGCCGGACACGCGGCTGCGACATCTCCTGCTCGATCGCGTCTTCGACCTCGTCGGGCAGCTTATGTCCGCCGCGGGCGAAGAACTTGATCCCGTTGTCCGGAGCCGGGTTGTGCGAGGCGGAGATCATGACACCGAAGTCCGCGTCCAGATCCCCCACAAGATAGGCGGCAGCGGGTGTAGGCAGCACTCCGGCGTCGTACACGTCGACGCCGGAACTGGCCAGGCCAGCCTCGACGGCAGAGCTGATGAACTCGCCGCTGGCACGCGGATCCCGGGCGATCACCGCCGTCGGGCGCTTGCCGTTGTCAACTTGCCGGTGGCCCAGGACCACTGCGGCGGCCTGCGCAACCTGCAGCGCGAGCTCTGCAGTGATCAACCCGTTGGCCAGGCCGCGGACTCCGTCGGTACCAAATAATCTAGACATTGCGAATCATTTTACGGCAGGCTTCGGCCGGGACGTTTCACAACGTGTCGACCGCCACGTGAAGTCGCCAAGCGTGCCGGGTGGCCGCCGGGGGTATCCCTGAGCCGCTGCGGCACGGAACAGCCTGCCAAACTGCTTAAACGGCCGGGAGGCCCCGCAGCAGATGCTGCAGGGCCTCGCGGTGGAAGCACTGACTTCCGAAGCGATTTAGCGCTTCGAGTACTGGGGTGCCTTGCGGGCCTTCTTGAGGCCGGCCTTCTTGCGCTCGATGATGCGAGCGTCGCGGGTGAGGAAACCGGCCTTCTTCAGCGTCGGACGGTTGTTCTCGCGGTCGATCTCGTTCAGCGCGCGGGCAACGCCCAGGCGCAGCGCACCGGCCTGGCCGGAGGGGCCACCGCCGTGGATGCGGGCGATAACGTCGTAAGCGCCTTCCAGATCCAGGATCTTGAACGGATCGTTCACTTCCTGCTGGTGCAGCTTGTTCGGGAAGTAGTTCGCCAGTTCGCGATCGTTGATGGTCCAGTTGCCGGAACCCGGAACCAGGCGCACGCGGGCAATGGCCTGCTTGCGGCGACCAACGGCAGCTCCGCCGACGGTCAGGGCCGGACGTTCCTTCTTGACGGTCTCGGTGGCCTCGGATGACTCCGAGGTGTAGCTGGTGAGGGTTTCGCCCTCAGCAGCGGTGTTCAGCTCTTCAGCCACGATTCTCCTTGAATTAAGTTTCTAGTGGTGGCCGGCGCTACTGGGCGACCTGGGTGATTTCGAAAGTCTTCGGCTGCTGGGCAGCGTGCGGGTGCTCGGCACCCTTGTAGACCTTCAGCTTGGACAGCTGCTGGGCAGCCAGGGAGTTCTTCGGCAGCATGCCCTTGATGGCCTTCTCAACAGCGCGAACCGGGTTCTTTTCCAGCAGTTCGGCGTAGTTGACGGAGGACAGGCCACCCGGGTAACCGGAGTGGCGGTAGGCACGCTTCTGTTCGAGCTTGGCGCCGGTCAGGGCAACCTTCTCAGCGTTGATGATGATGACGAAATCGCCCATGTCCATGTGAGGAGCAAAGGTCGGCTTGTGCTTTCCGCGCAGCAGTGTTGCGGTCTGGCTGGCAAGACGACCCAGGACAACGTCGGTGGCGTCAATGACGTGCCACTGGCGGTTGATATCGCCGGGCTTCGGAGTGTACGTACGCACGGTTTTTGCCTTCGTTTGGTGTTCTTAGGTAGCGGCGCGTTCTTCACAGAACGCACGCGCAAAGTTGGTGATGCGCTACCGGAACTTCAGGTGAGGACTGAAATCTAACCAGTGGCCCAGAGAGTCTCGGCTATCTCCGTGGATCAGGTTGGCCCTGCAACCGGGCCGTCTCACGGACATAGCGTATCGAGGTTGGACACGCACAACGACGATTAAGATTATCCTGCCGCCCCGGCTTAGGTCAAAAAGACTAAGAACGACGGCGGTTGGTCCCGTTGGTTAGGCTCTGCCCGAACGACCACCCAAGCCGGCGGAGCACCCAGGGGCGCAGAGCCTACGGAGTGCCCACGGGCCCGCCCGGAACTTCCTTCACGGTCGGCGCACACCGCGCTTCGCGACATGGCCACCGTTTGGGAAACGCGATGCCTGTGGACGCCAAGCCCCTTAGTGGGCCGGCTGAGAGGTCAACTCCCGCCGGGATCGGCGTTGCCGGCGGTATTCAGCCCCAGAAGGGCCTTGATGCGTTCCTCGGCTTCCGGCCCGCTCTGCGCGGCAGCCACATTGGCTTCGCTGACGGCCTGGACCACTTCATCGCGCTGGATTTTCACTCCGCGCGGGGCTTCGATGCCAAGGCGGACGCCATCGCGGCGGGCGTCCAGCACGGTGATGACAATGTCGTCACCGATCAGGATCCGCTCTCCGGGTTTTCGTGTCAGCACCAGCACCCATCAACTCTATCGCAGGAAAAATGCGGTTCGGCCGGTCCACGCGCGCCTGCGGGTAAAGGTGGTAAACCCATTAAGCAAGACAAGGTCCAGCAGTATCTTTACCGCAGGTTTCCAGTCCCTGCACGGAGGTGACAGACGACGCCCAGGCTGAAGGTACGGAGTCAGAGCCAGGCGGCTTCCGACGGCGCGCCGTCAATCCAGCCGACAGGAATGCCCAGGGTGTTGACGGTCTTGGGAGTGCTGGTGAGCCGGCTTCCGGTCACGGCCAGACCGTCGGGAACAACAACGCGCTGCACGGCCTGAACCCAGCGGTCCGTGTCCTCGGCCTTGCGCCCGGCGTCCACAGCCAGCCAAATTTGGTCTGCTCCCAGGGCCGGCAGGATCGAAAGCATCTGGAGGGACGGCGTCAGCGTGTTGCCCAAGCCAAACGCCACAAAGACGCTCTGTCCCCTTTCCACCCCGCGGGCGCGGGCACCGATGGCGCTGTTGCGGTCCTGCACCGGACGCCTGACATCAGCAGCGTGTGCGCCGGCCATCCTGACCATGTTCCCGCCGCTGGAGATCCAGTCGGCAGCCTCCGACGGCGCGCCGTTGACGGCCGGTGCGGCGGCGGCCATGGCGTTGGCGGCCTCCAAGGCATTGCTACCCTGCCCGATCACCAGCACCAGGTCACCGGGCCCGTAGAGCGGCACCGGAATATCCGGCACTGCCGCCGACCCGGGCCCCGAAACCTGTCTCGCCTCGCCCTGCTCCCTCGGTCCTGCCGCCTGCAAGATACCGCTGGCGACGACGGTGCCTGCCACCACGTCCTGCTCGCCATCCGCGAGCGCCGAGCGGTGTGGCGCCGGACCGACGGCCTCCGTGTGGGCGCTCTGATGAACCGTGGTGGACGCCGCGCTAGCCGCTGAGGTAGTTCCAACCGATGCATCGGCAGGTCTCGCTGCATCGGCATCGGGTCCATGGCCGTGCCCGGCCGCCGCTGACTCTGACGCGTCGTCGGGCTGTGGTTTCGGGTCAGTCCGGCGCCGGCCGAATCCGGGTCGTGCCGGACCGTTCGGGGCGCCTGTCGGCCCAGCGCTGATTGGAGTGGCACCGGCCGGTGCGGCACCCGCCGTTCCAGCGCCCATCGGAGTGGCACCGCCCGTCGGCGCAATAACAGTCGATGAAGTGCCCGCCTCCGGGGTTGCCACCTCCGGATTACCCGCTGCCGGCCGCGCCATTCCCTGCGCGCCGACGTCGGTCCCGGGCTCCTCCAGCTTGGCCCCCTTGGGCAACCGGGTTGGCCGGGCGGTGTTGAACGTGAGGTTGTCCATGATCACCGCGAACTGGTCGGTGTGCGTGGACACCTGCAGTTCGGGTGCCTTGCCGGGCAGCCGGGAGCCGTGCAGTTGGGATTCGGCGAGCTCGGCGTCCGCCAGCAGTGCAGCGATGCCGGCGCGGGCCTTCTGGTCCAGCGCATGCTGGCCGCGCAGAGACGGGGCAGGCAGTTCCACGGTGACTTCGTAGTGCTCCCGGGCGAAGAAGCCGCGGATGCCGCCGACCGTGACTTTCTCGGCGGCGACGATTTTCGCGTCGGGTCCGTGCTCGGCCAGTACCTGGGCTTTGAGCTCCTGCAGTGAAGCGCCCTTAAGCTGCAGCCGTCTGGCCGACACGCACTACCCCCACGGTCTCGATCTTCACATTTGCGGAGGTGACCTCCTGGTAGGACAGTACCGGAAGTCCCCCTGCCTGCGCCGAGACCAGGCGGCGGATGGCCGGGCGCAGCGCGGGCGCGCAGACCAACACTGCGGTGAGCCCGTTGGCTTCCACCTTTTCCAGCGCTTCCCGCAGCGAGGCCAGCACGGCTTCGGTCCGGTCGGCCGAGAGCAGGATTTGCGTGCCCAGCTCGGACGGCCGCATGCCCTCCAGCATGGACTGCTCCAGCGTGGGGTCGATCATGATGACCCGCAGCAGCTGCCCGTCCAGATACTGCGCGGTCAAGGCCGGCCCCAGCGCCTGCCGGGCGGCCTCGATCAGCCCCTCCGGATCGGTGGACGACTTGGCCTTGAGCGCCAGCGCTTCGTAGATGCGCGGCAGGTCGTTGATCGGGATCTGTTCCGCGAGCAGCCCCTGCAGCACCCGCTGCACCTCGGCCAGCGAGAGCAGCGACGGCGTGAGTTCGTCGACGGCGGACGGGTTCACGGTCTTCACGCCTTCGGTCAGCACGCGCACGTCTTCGCGGGTGAGCAGCCGGGCCGCGTTGGCCGAGATCAGCGAGGACAGGTGGGTCACCAAGACCGAGACCCGGTCGATCACCGTGGCGCCGGTCATCTCCGCGCTGTGCCGCATCTCCGCCGGCACCCACTTGCCGGCCAGGCCAAACACCGGTTCCACCGTGGCGATGCCGGGCAGCGAGTCCAGGTTGTCGCCCAGCGCCAGCACCTTGCCGGCCGGGGCCTCGCCGCGGCCGGTCTCCACACCGGCAATCCGGATCGCGTAGGTGGACATCGGCAGGTCGATGCTGTCGCGGGTGCGCACCGGGGGCACCACAATGCCCAGTTCCATTGCGATCTTCCGGCGCAAGGCCCGTACTCGGGCCAGCAAGTCGTCCGACGCGCCGGAGACCAGGTCCACCAGGTCAGGTGCCAGCTGGATCTCCAGCGCATGCACCCGCATCTGCTCGATCAGGTCCTCGGTGGTGTCCGAAGCGGGAGCCGAGGGACCCGCTTCGGCGGCAGCGGCGTCGTCGTCCTTGGCTTTGGCCGCCTCCGATGCCTTGAGCCGCTGGGACATGAAAATCAGGAACGCGCCCACCAGGATGAAGGGGATTTTGGGCATGCCCGGGATCAGGGCCAGCAGAATGGCCGCGCCGCCGGCGATCATCAGCGCCTGGCGGGACTGGGTCAGCTGGTCGGACGCGTCCGAGCCCATCTCCGAATCCGCGTTGGAACGGGTCACCACCATGCCGGTGGACACGGCCATCAGCAGCGCCGGGATCTGCGTGACCAGGCCGTCGCCGATGGTCAGCAGCGTGTAGGTGCTGACCGCCTCGCCGATCTCCATGCCGCGCTGCAGCATGCCGATGGCAATGCCGCCGACGATGTTGATGATGATAATGATGATGCCGGCGATCGCGTCGCCCTTGACGAACTTGGACGCACCGTCCATCGCGCCGTAGAAGTCGGCCTCGGCGGATACCGCCGCACGGCGTTCGCGGGCCTGCACGTCGGTGATCAGGCCCGCGTTGAGGTCGGCGTCGATCGCCATCTGCTTACCGGGCATCGCGTCCAGCGTGAAGCGCGCGCCCACCTCGGCCACGCGCTCGGCGCCCTTGGTGACCACCACAAACTGGATGACCACCAGGATCAGGAACACCACCGCACCGATGATGATCGATCCGCCCACGGCCACATGCCCGAAGGCCTCGATCACCTGTCCGGCGTACCCGTCGCCCAGCACCAGCCGGGTGGACGCCACGTTCAGGCCCAGCCGGAACAGCGTGGCCACCAGCAGCAGCGACGGGAACACGGAGAAGTCCAGCGGCTTCTTCACGAACATGGTGGTCAGCAGGATCACCAGTGCCAGCAGAATGTTCACGATGATCAGCACGTCCAGCAGCCCGGCAGGGATGGGCACCACCAGCAGCAGGATGATGCCCACCACGCCCATGGGGACAGCGAGCTTGGAGAGGTTGCGGTTCATCAGTCACCTCCAGGCGACGGTAGGGACAGGGCGCGTCGGCCCTGCGGGGTTGCAGCATGGGCGGCAGCATCGGCATCGGTCATCGCCGGTTCCGCCATAGTGTGGACGCCTGCAGCCGCGCTGGCCGAGCTGCCGCGGGCCTTCAGGCTCATCACGAAGGCCAGCACGCGGGCCACGGCGTTGTAGAGCTCCACCGGGATTTCCTGCCCGATCTCGCAGGCGGCGTGCAGGGCCCGCGCCAGCGGCACGTCGCGCACCACCGGCACCTGGGTGGTCTCCGCTTCCTCACGGATGCGGGCCGCAATGATGCCGGCACCCTTGGCCACCACGCGCGGCGCGGATTTGCCCGGTTCGTATTTCAGCGCCACCGCGTAGTGCGTCGGGTTCACCAGCACGACGTCGGAGCCGCCTACCGCGGCAATCATGCGGTTCCGGCTCATCGCCAATTGCCGCGAGCGCCGCTGCGACTTGATCAGCGGATCGCCTTCGGAGTTCTTGTTCTCGTCCCGGACTTCCTTCTTGGTCATCCGGGTCTTCTTCCGGTTGCGCCGGATCACCACCATCACGTCCAGTGCGGCCAGGATCAGTCCGGCGATGATCGCCGTCTGCAGCAGTCCAACGGTGCCGGCGCCGGCGGCGTCGAGCAGTGAGGAAACCGAGAGCCCGCCGGCGGTCATCAGTACCGGCACCAGCCCCTGCACCACAAAGTAGAGGGCTAGCCCCACCACCACGGTCTTCAGCAGCGCCTTCACGCCCTGCCAGAGCGCCTGCATGCCGAACACCTTTTTGAGCCCGTTGACCAGGTTGAACTGCTGGGTTTCCGGCTTGAACTTCTTCCAGTGGATGCCGCCCTGCAGCGCCGCGCCGGCAACGATCACCGCGACCACGGCCAGGAACATCGGCGTGAGCGTGTACATGATGGTGCCCAGCCCGTCCTCCAGCGCCTTGACCACCAAACCAGGATCCGGCGACGCTATCATCCGCGTCACGGTGAACATCTGGTCGGTGCCGGCCTGCGAGGCCCGGTCAATGGTCATCGGCAGCATCACGGCCGCGGCGCCGATGCCCAGCCAGGCAGTCAGGTCCTGGGACTTGGAGAGCTGGCCCTTTTGGCGGACTTCCTTCAGCCGCTTGGGAGTGGCCTGCTCTGTCCGTTCTTCGGAAGTTTCCTGCGACACCTAGCCCACCCCCGTCAGCGCTGTCACGGCCTGGCCGGCCAGCGAGGAGACGATCCGCGGCAGCGCCACGAACACCACGCCGCCCAGCATCAGGGTCAGGAAGATCTTCAGCGGGAAGCCCAGCGCAAACGCGTTCAGCGCCGGGGCCACGCGGGTGAGCAGGCCCAGACCGGCGTCGGCCAGGAACAGCACCACCAGCAGCGGCCCGGCGATCTGCACTGCGGCCAGGAACATCTGGGTCACGCCGGTGATCATCAGCTGCACCGGTTCGGTCAGGTCCACTCCCCCGGCCAGCGGCAGCGCGGTGAAACTGCGCGCCAGCCCGCCGATGATCAATTGGTAGCCGTCGGATGCGAAGAGCAGCGCGAGGGCGGCCATTTGGAACAGCCGGGTGAACTGTGCGCCGTTGACCATGGACTGCGGATCGAACGCCTGCGCCATCGAGAAACCGCCGAACAGGTCGATCAGTGTGCCCGCGGACTGCACCGCAGAGAAGACCAGGAACACCAGGAAGCCCAGCAGCGCGCCCACCAGGATCTCCAGCACCAGGGCGCCGAAAAACCCGGCGGTGTCCAGCGGCTCGTACCCGTTGACCACCCGCGGCGACACTGCGAGGGCCAGCCCGACGCCGAGCATGGCCTTGACCCGGGCCGGAATGGCTCCGTACGAAAACGGCGGGGCAATGAGCAGGAACGCCACCATGCGGACTCCTGCCAGCATGGTGGCCTCGATCCACGCTTGGTCAAGCGGGATGTTCATTATCCGCCGCCGAGCAGGCCGGGGATTTTCTCGAACATTTCCTGGGTGAAGGAGACCATCTCGGAGATCATCCAGTGTCCGCAGATGAGCAGTGCCACCGCCACGGCAACCGCCTTGGGCACGAAGGAGAGCGTGATTTCCTGGATCTGCGTCATGGACTGCACCAAGGAGACGGCGAAGCCCACCACCAGCGCGGTGACGAGTACCGGGGCGGAGAGTTTGGCGGCGATCAGCAGGCCCTGCAGGCCGATATCCAGGACGGCGTTTGTATCCACAGCTAGGTACCGTAACTTCCGACCAGCGCGGTGATGATCAGGCCCCAGCCATCCACCAGCACGAAGAGCAGGATCTTGAACGGGAGCGAGATCATCACCGGCGGAAGCATCATCATGCCCATGGACATCAGCGCCGAGGCGACCACCAGGTCGATCACCAGGAACGGCACGAAGATCACGAACCCGATGATGAACGCGGCACGCAGTTCCGAAATCATGAATGCCGGAATCAGGGTCTGCAGCGGCACTTCCTCCGGGTTCGCCGGGTTGGGCATGTCCGCCGCCCGCATCATCAGCGCCAGGTCTTCTTGCCGGGTGTGCGCCAGCATGAAGTTCTGCAGCGGGGCGGCCGCGGCTGAGACCGCGTCGGTGAATGTCTCGGTCCCTTCCATGTAGGGCTGCACACCGAGCTCGTTCACTTGGGTCAGCACCGGCCACATGATGAACAAGGACAGGAACAGTGCCAGCCCGGCGAGCACCTGGTTCGGCGGGATCGATGGCAGCGATAGGGCGTTCCGGGTCATCGCCAGCACCACGAAGATTTTGGTGAACGACGTCATCATCAGCAGCAGTGCCGGGGCCACCGACAGCAGGGTGATGCCCAGCAGCGTGATGACCGCCGACGACGGGGTGCCGTTGGGCCCGTTGATCTCCACCGAGAAGCCGCCGTCACCGTCCGGTGAACCCGGCTCCGTGGGCGCCAACGGGTCAATCGGCGGTACGGGGGCGACTGGCGATGCGAAAGCTGAAGGAGCGTTGAGGAGCGCGGCAGCTACGGCAAAAAGCACTGCCAGCAGTAGTGCCAGGAGTGCTGTGGTGGCCAGACGAGGCCAGCGGCCTGCCGTGACGGCCGGAGTGCCGGTGATGCTCAACGCGAACGGACCTGCTTCAGGGCTTCGGCCGTCTGCTTCCACGTGGACGGAGAAAGGATGGAGCCTGCCAGCGGGGAGTCCGGAAACTGATCCTGCCAGCTGGCCGCCCGGGATGCGCGGCGGCCGGTGCGCTCGGAACGGCGCCCGCCGTCGATCGGGTACAGCCCGGCGTGCCGCAGCGGAATGACGTCCGTGTCCTGGCGCGGCTCTTCGAACGCCGCGCCGTCGAGCTCCTGTTCGTCCATCGACTGGTGGTAGCCGTACGTCTCCGTCTCCACCGGTTGCGGTTGCGCTGCGGCACGACGCGCCGCGCGGCGCGGGAGGTCGAAGGATCCGGCAGCGGGTGCTGCGGAATAGCCGGCCACCGCGGCATCAAACGGGTTGGCAGGACCGGCGGCATCGCCCATGCCTTCGGGCCGGCCGTTACCGGCAGCGGAGCCATGGGCACCGTCCGTGAAACCGGCACCGACGGCAGGCGCCGCGGCACGTCGCGGCGAGGCACCGCCGTCGTACTGGGCTGATGTTTGGGTTGTTGCCCGGTCAGTGGCCATCGCACGTGCAGGAGTGCGGCCTGCGGCGTGGCCCTTGCCTGCGGCACGGCCGGTGGCCGCTTCCAGCAGCCGGGCGAAGCTGTCCGACGCGGTCTGCGGTGCCCGGTGGGAGGGCTGCGTTTCTTCCTCCGCCGGAGCCTCGCGGGTGTCGAGCACATTAACGGCCTGGTCGGTGACGCCGAGCAAGAAGCGCTGGCCGTCGGCGTCCACCACCACAACCGAAGCCTTCGGCCCGATGGTTTGACGTTCCACTACGCGCACCAGCTTGCGCGCACCGGTGCGGGCGCCGCGGCTGAAGCGGCGCTGCAGCACCCAGAGCAGTCCGAGCACCACGGCCAGCGAGAGCGCTACCCGCAGTGCGAGGACCACGGTCTCCATTTAGAGAAGTCCTTCGGGCACATCGAGGATCTTGGTGATGCGGACGGCGTAGTCCTGGTCGACGACGACGACCTCGCCATGCGCGATCAGGCGGCCGTTGAGCAGCACGTCTGCGGGGGCACCGGCCGAGCGGTCCAATTCAATCACGCCGCCCGGTTCCAGGTTCAGCACATCGCGCACCGACATCCGGGTGCGGCCGATCTCCACGGTCAGCGCCATCTCCACGTTGTTGATGCGCCCCAGCTTGGCCAGCACGGACTCGTCCACACCGTTGCCCGCATGATTCTCACGCAGCCGGATGGCGAACCAGCCGCCAGCCTCGCCGTCTCCGCCGGTGAGCTTGAACACCGCAGCTTCCGGGTCGGAGAACAACGCTGCGGCGTTGGCCACGTGGGCCTCCCCCAGCACGCCGGCGCCGAGCACCGACGTGGCCGCTTCCAGCGCCGGGCGCAGCAGGTCCGCGGCGGAAACCAGTGGGGAATCCGTACCGGCGGCCGCGGCCAGTGCGGCTTGATCGGCCACCACCAGCGCCACATCGGCGGACGTTCCGCCCACGAAGGAACCGACGACGGCGGAGGCCACCTGCCCGGGCAGCGGCCCGCCCTCGTCCTGGCGGACCGCGTACAGCGGGGTGTTGGTGGGCAGCAGCCCCAGGAGCGCGTCGGCGGCAGCAGCCTGCAGGGTCTGGGTCTGTGTCATCGGGCGTTCTCCTCGGTTGTAACAATGACTCCGGCCAGGCGGTTGCCGTTGGCGCCGACGGCGGCATGGGCCAGACATTCGCCGTTGATGGCGACGTCCAGCGGACGGTGCTGCGGGTGCGGCAGCGGCAGCAGGTCGCCGATCGACAGGTCAAGGACCTGGCCCGGACGGACCCGCATGGGGGCAAACTGCAGCGAAACATCCACGGGGATCTGCACCAGCTGGGTCTCGAGCAGTTTGCGGGCGTTGGCCGGGCTGCTTAGGGCGAAAGAGTCGCGCAATTGGGTCAGCAGCACCTCGGCCGGGATGGCCACCGTGGCCGGTGCGGCCAGATCGCCCACGCGGATCTCGAACGTCGCCACAATCATCAGGTCGTTCGTGGCGGCCGCCTGGGCGAACTGCGAGTTGTAGTGGATCTGGTCCAAGCTGATCGGCGTGGTCAGCAGTGAGCCGAGGGAGTAGCGCAGGTCCTCCAGCGCATCTTCCATCAGTCGGCTGACCAGGGCCTGTTCAATCTGGGTGAACTTGCGGTCCGGGTAGTTGTGGGTGCCGTTCCCGCCCAGCATGTGGTCCACCCACGTCATCGCCGCCTTGGTGGGGAACTGGATCACCGCTTTGCCGGTGATGTCATCCAGGGCGCAGAGCACCATCGCGGTACTGGCCGGCAGCGAGGCCGCGTACTCGTCGTAGGTCTGCATCTGGACCTGCTCGGAGGTCACCGTGCAGATCACGCGGACCTTTGCGGTCAGCTGGGTGCCCCACTGGCGGGCGAAGGTTTCGAAGGCCAGTTCCAGCACGCGCGAGTGCTCGCGCGCCAGTGTGGTCGGCCTCCGGAAGTCGTATACTTCGACGGCTCTGGCCGGCTTTTCGGGCGCGCTAGATTGCACATGTTCCTGGACCGTCACAGCAGGCACTATCGGCAGCGATTTCCCGGACGTTAGGAGTCCGCGAAATGTGATGCACCTGGGTTGTCGCAGGGCTCCCCAACGCGAGCACGCGCCAGCGGCAACTGCTGCCCCGCTCCCGCTTCAGCCGGCAAACCGGCTTCAGCAGCCAGCGGGCCCGTCAACGACTGCCCGATTTTCCGCCCGCCTATGTGACCGTCGGACTTCCCGCCCGTCTCAGTGATCGTCGGACTTTCCGCCGGGCGCCGGTGAATAGGTGGCGCTCGGGCCCGGACCGACCTTGCCATCGCCGCCGGTCACGACTTCGCCACCACCGGAGCCTCCTGCGCCCGGCTCGCCGGCCACCCGCTCGGCCGACTTGCCTTCGGAGCCTTCGGCCTCGGCCGCAGCCTTTGCCGCCGCGTCGGCTTCGGCAGCCTTCTTGGCCGCTTCCGCCCGTTCGGCGGCAGCATCCTTGGCGGCACCGGCCGGGTCCTTGAGCACCTCGGGCATCAGATTGCGGATGGCCTCGGGCTGGCCGGAGAGCACCACGATGTCCACGCGGCGGTTCATCGCCAGGTCCTCGTCGCTCCCGCTGGTCTTCAACGGCCTGGACTCACCAAAGCCCACAGCGGAGATCCGGTTCGACACGACGCCGCTGTCCTCCACCAAATGCCGCAGCACATTCACTGCGCGCTCGGACGAGAGTTCCCAGTCCAGAGCCCCCGGGTCCAGATGGCGCACCTGCGCCGTGTGGCCCTCGACCTTTAGTTCGTATGAAACAGGCTTGAGCACGGGTCCCACCACATTGAGGATCCTGATGGTCTGCCTCGTGAGAACGGGTGAATCCGGTTCGAAGAACGTTTCGCTGCCGATCAGGCGGACGGTCAGGCCGCGTTCATCCAGTTGGAAGCGCACCGCCTTTTCCAAATTCTCTTCCTGCAGCCCCTTGGTGATTTTCTCCTGGATGCTGCGCAGGTCGCTGACCTCCTCGATGGCCAGGTCCAGATCGGTCTTCTGCTCGCCTTCGGTGTCTTCCTCGGCGTCGCCTGCGGTGAAGCCTTGCCCGTCTTCGTCGATGAGTTCCGGAGGAACCACTACACCCTCAGCCGTATCGACCGTCTGGGTCCGCACCACACCAAAGCCGGTAGCCAGAGAGTTGGCCAGCTGCTGGAACTTGGCCGCATCGACCGTGGACATCGCGAAGAGGACGATGAACATACACATAAGGACGGTAACCATGTCCATGTAGGACGCCATCCACCGCTCGTCCGGGTGCTCGTCTTCTTCTTCGAGCGGCCGACGCGGACGCCGTGACTTCATGCCGCCTTGGCCTCTGGCTTGCCGTCAGACTTACCGGACTTGTTTTCCTTGCCCGGTTTGCCGGCGCCCATCTCATGTGCAGGAACCATGGCCCGCAACCGCTCCCCCAGCAGACGCGGCTGACTGCCGGCTTGTACGGCCAGCATGCCTTCCATCAGCAGGGTCATGCGCTCGGTTTCCAGATCGGACAGGCGCTTTAGCTTGCCGCCGATCGGCAGCCAAATGAAGTTGGCGGACAACAGACCCCACAGCGTTGCCACGAACGCCGTCGCAATCATCGGTCCGAGGGTGTCCGGCGTGGACAGGTTTTCCAGCACGTGGGTCAGCGAGACGACCGTGCCGATGATGCCGATGGTCGGCGCATAGCCGCCCATGCTCATGTAGAACTTCGAGGACTGGCGATCGGCGCGGGCTTTCGTGCTGATCTCGTCTTCGAGGAGGATCCGCAACTCCTCGCCGTCGGTGCCGTCCGCAATGTTCTGCAGCGCCCGCTGCATGAACGGATCCTTCTCCTCGGTGGCCTCCGCGTCGAGCGCAAGCAGCCCCTCGCTGCGAGCCTTCTCGGCCAACTCGACCACCCGGTCAATGACTACCTGAGGCTTCGCAACCTTGCCGGTGAAGGCCCGTGGCAGCGCCTTGAACGCCTGGAGTCCATCCTTGAGCGTCGTGCTCGCCAGACCCACGGCAATGGTGGCGCCGAAGACCAGAATCATGGGGGCCGGGATGAGGAGCGCCTCGACGTGCGCACCCTCAAGGGTGATCATCGCGTAGAGCGAGCCGAAGGCCAGCAGGAGGCCGATAAGTGTTGCGGGATCCATTTACGTATTCCTAGGGCGCAGCGGCACAGTGTTACCGGAGTCTCCGGATTCATCTCCGGAAGCCGGCGCCGCGGGGGGCACAAGGCCGAGCTGGGGGTGGCTGTGCTGGTGGACTGAGGGCGGCAGCTCACGGGCCAGATGCAGCACGTAGGCGCGGTAGCTGGCGATCATCTCGATGACCTGGCTCAACGTCTCGGTGACGATGTACTTTGCACCGTCCACCATCACCAGCGTGGTGTCCGGGTTCGCATGGATGCGCTCAATCAGGTCAGGGTTGACCGCAAACTGGCTGTCATTCAGCCGCGTTACTACGATCATCAGCCCATCCCAGGTTTCTCGAGGGCTCCGGTGAGCCGCTACCTACTACCTTCGGCCGCGCGTGCCCCGCGGTTAGCTAAGCGGGCTGGTTGTCAGATGTGTCACCCCGCTCGGACGGGCCGGAACAGCCTCTGATCCCTATTGATTGGAATGCGCCACGCGTCTGCTCAAGCGCCGGTGGGTGGCGGCGCCCCTCCCATGGGTGGGCCTGTCCTCCCCTTGGTCGGCGGTGTATCCCCTCGGACGGCCGTTTCGCACCATGGCAGGGGGCACCGGCGGAGCCGACTCTATTGGGGTGTGCAGCGTGGTTGGGGTGGGATGTGGGTTTGCCAGTAGGTGTTGCGCAGGGGTTGGCGGTCGGGGTCGATGTAGTCGGGTGGGGTGAACCAGGGGATGCCGTCGCGGACGGTGATGTTCCAGGTGCCTTGCTCGATCAGGTCGTGGTGGAGGCCGCAGAGGCAGACGCCGTTGTTGACTTCGGTGCGGCCGCCGGCCCACCAGGGCACGATGTGGTGCGCTTCGGTCCAGAACGCGGGCATGGTGCAGCCCGGGAAGGCGCAGCCTTTGTCCCGGATGAGCAGTGCCCGGCGGATCGGACGGTTGAAGAACCGTTGGGACCGGCCCAGGTCCAGGACTTCGCCTTTGGTGCCGAGGATCGCGGGGATGATCTCGGCGTCGCAGGCCATCCGGCGCACGGTTTTGGCCGAGACCGGGCCGTTGAATACCGCGTTGCCGCCGCCGGTGAGCAGTCCGGCGAGTTGTTCGTAGCCGGCGGTGACCATGACCTGGGTGCGGTGCCCGCCGGAGTCCGGGAGCCTGCCGGTGTTCAGCGCGATCCGGCAGGCACCGACCAGCCCGGCCAGCAGCTTCTGCGCCCGGGTGAAGTCATCCATTGCCGCAACCACCGCAGGATCCACCCCGGCGGGATCGGTCTCCGACGCCCCGCCCCCATCCGCAGCGGCCATGCTGTCCGGGGCGGCACCATCGTCGATGCCGGATTTGCTTGCATCGGTGGTCCCGGTTTCTGCGGTTCCAAGTCTGGCGCCACTGCCGCCTGCCGACCCGGCGGTCCCGTTTTCGGCTGAACCGGCCGTGCCTGCCATGAACGCCTGGTCGGCTCCCGTGGTCCCGTTGCCGCGCGGGCTGCCGGTCGTGTTGGTCTCCCTGGTGCCGCTCTCGGACGGGGTCATGCCGGCGGTTTCGATGGCGTCGGACTGGAGGCGGGGGTTGGCGGCGCTGTTCATCACGGTGGCGAGGGCTTCGTATTGGTCGTCGGTGGTGTTGATGACGAACTGGTGCAGTCCGCGCCGGCGGCCGCGGTAGAACATGCCCTGCCGGGCCCGCAGTTCCTCCTCCGAGGGTTCGGCACCGTCCTGGTCGACCGCTGTTTCCCAGGTCTTGGCGACCATCGCCAGCGTGTCCGTGTCGGTCTCGGCGGCCTGCCGGACCAGCGACGCTTCCATCGCTCCCAGCGTCCCGGGGTCGGGCGCGGCATGGCCGGCCCGGCCGAGCGAATCGGTGACCAGGGCCGCGGCATGACCGCTGATTTCGCCGGCGGCCATCGCCTCCGCCAGCACGGGCAGGGCCGGGGTGCCGGGTTCGCCGTCGAACCGCACCGGCGCGGTCACCGCTTTGCCGACCCGCATCCGGCGGCGGGCTTCGATGATGCTGATCCCCAGCCTCGAGCGCAGGTATTCGGCGTTGTTCCGGAACTCGGTCTTACGCCGCCGCTGCGTCTGACCCGCACCGCCCGGCGCCGCGTTGTCTGGCCCCGCGGGGTCAAGAGCACCCGGCCCGTCACCACCGCCGGCGCTGTTTCCGGAGCCGGCACTGATCGCCGCGGCTGGGTCCGCCCACCCCGCCGCACCGGCGGCAACAGCGGTACCGGCGGCATCCGGCGAGTCTGCAAGGGTGCCGGTGTTGGCTGCGGTTTCCCCGTTCGCGGCGATGTCCGCACGCTCCACCGCGTGGGCGCCGACGGCCTGCAGGAACTCCACGACCTTCGAAACGTCCTCGACCGCTGCTACCGTGTTCGCTAGCTCCCGGGTGCTCAGCGAACCGGACTCAGCGGTGAAACACGCGGCGATATCCTGCAGCAGCGCGCGCACGCCGGCGAGGGATTCCTCCAACTCCCCGGTCCGGTCCAACGGTGCAAGCGCCATACCACAATTTTATTCGTACACACTTTCGACCCGCCATCGAAACAACCCAATGTGTAGGGATAGTCGAACGGCCGCAAGACAACCAACGCCGGAGGAAGAGATCCCCCGCGGCAAAGAAAAAGCGGCCGCCTGCGAACGGTGCAGACGGCCGCTGCAGCTGCCCGCGAACGGTCGGGCAGCTGCACTTCGGTGGTGGCTTGAAGCCTCCGGGCTAGCGCTTCAGGTTGGTCAGTTCCTGCAGCACTTCGTCGGAGGTGGTGATGATGCGTGCGTTGGCCTGGAAGCCACGCTGCGCAACGATCAAGTTGGTGAACTCCTGGGACAGGTCCACGTTGGACATTTCCAGCGAGCCGCCGGCCAGCGTGCCAAGGCCGCCCGTGCCTGCCGTGCCCAGCTCAACCTGGCCGGAGTTGGCCGTAGCGCGGTACGACGACGAGCCTGCCTTTTCGAGGCCCCCGGGGTTGGTGAAGTTGGCCAAGGCGATACGACCAACGACAGTCTGCTGGCCGTTGCTGAAGGAGCCCATGAGGGTTCCGTCATTGGCCATCGTGAAGGACTCAAGTGCGCCCGCGGCGCGGCCGTCCTGACTCTCGAAGCCGACGGTGGTCATGCCGGCATAACCGGTCAGCGTCGAGAGATCCACGGCAACGTTGCCGGCTGGTGTGACGACGGCGTTCTGGGCGCCATTGAGGGACAGCGTTCCGTCAGCGGCAAGATCGAGCGTGGTCACTGCTGCCCCGCCGTTCGAGTTGGTCACGGCCCAGCCGTTCGTGGTTCCATCATTCACGCGAGTGAAGGTCAGGGACATAGTCGTCTTCGTACCATCAGCTGTATAAATCTCAATGTCGCGGACCAACGCGTCGCCGTCCTTCGCATCGGCCGGGAGATTGCCCGTGAGTTCTGCGGAGGTGGTCGCTTTCGCTTCAGAAATTGCCTCCGGGGAAAGGTCGATGGGGCCGATGGGGCCGCCGACCGGGATCTGCCCATTGACTGCCATCCAACCCTGCAGAATCGCGCCATCCGGCGACACCAAGCGCCCGGTGGAGTCCAGCTCAAACGCCCCTGCGCGGGTGTAGAGCTGCTCGCCGCCCTTGCTGGTGACGAAGAAACCGTCGCCGGAGATCATCATGTCGGTGGCCTTGCCGGTGGCCTGCGAGGAGCCTTGGGTGAAGTTGGTGGAGATGCCGGCAACCTGCACGCCGAGACCCACCTGAGCCGGGTTGGTGCCGCCGGCCTGGGCCTGCGGGCCGCCTGCGCCCTGGGTCATCTGGGACAGGGTGTCCTGGAACTGGACCGAGGAGGCCTTGAAGCCGGTGGTGTTGACGTTGGCGATGTTGTTGCCGGTGACATCCAGCATGGTCTGGTGCGACCGGAGACCGGAGATTCCGGAGTAGAGCGAGCGGAGCATGATCAGCGCCTTTCGGATCGTGGAACGGACGAGTGATTCAGTGACTGGGAAAATCTGTTGCTTGCGAAAGCGGAGTTAGGACACAACAAGTCAGGCGGCGCCCCCGCTGGTCCCCGAAGCGCTGGTCCCCGAGGCGTCGGCGCCGGAGGTGCCCGATCCACCCGAGGAGGCTGCGCCGTCGTCAGCTCCGCCGGAACCTGGCTCCCCCGACGTGGCGGCGTTGATCCCGGCAATCAGATCCAACGGGATCTCCTTGCCGTCGACGATCACCTGCGGGACCGGCCCGGCGTAGGACACCGAGCTGGCGGTGCCGGTAATCAGCGCGCCGTCCTGGCCGTAGTAGCTCACCTGCTGACCCACCAACGCCGCGGCCACACCGCGCATCTGCAGCGAGAAGTTCTCCTCGCTGGTGGTGGTCATGGTGGCGATGCTCTCCATCATGGCCAGCTGCGTGCTCTGGGAGATCATCTGGTTGGTGTCCATCGGCGAGCTCGGGTCCTGGTTCTGCAGCTGGGTAACCAGCAGGTGCATGAACATCTCGCCGTCCATGGTCTGCTTCGGCGCACGGGTGGGAGGCGTGGTGTACATCCCGGTGGCCGCGACGGGCGTGACTGAGTCGGTGGGCATGGTTCTCCTTGTCTCAGGCCAGCACGTCGAGGCTGGTCGAAATCCCGTAGGGACGTCTTAGGGCGGATGGATCGGTGGTGTCCGTGGCGGTGCCTGTTCCGGGGGATGTTCCGGAGGTTCCTCCCGGCCGGCCGTCCTGGCCTTGCGGGCTGCCGGCGGGCCTGCCGTCGGGACCGAACTGCATGTCTGGGCGGGCATCGTTGGGCCGGTTCTGGTTGGACAGGTCCAGGTTGGCGTTCATGCCGGTGGACGCGAGGTCGCGCTTCAGGTCGGACATGATGGCGCGCAGGGCATCGCGTCCGGCGTCATTCGGAGCGAAGAGCTCCACCCGCACGCCCTCCCCCGTCACGTGAGCACGGACCGTGACCGGTCCCAGATTGTCCGGCGTGACGCTGATGGTCATCACATGCTCACCGGGCTTGGCCTGCGCCAGGGTGAACAGCGGTCGTGCCACCTGCGCGGTGAAGGGCAACTGCTGGTGCGGCGGGACAGGAGCAGGTGCCGCAGTCGGAGCCGATGCCGCGGGCTGCGACACCGGGGCAGGCTGGGCCGCGACCGGAAGCTGGCCGTTGGCGGGCAGCTGTTCCACATCGGCGCGGACACTGGTGGCGGAAGCCGACGCCGTAGCAGCGGCCGTTGCCCCGGGGAGTGCTGCAGCCGCTCCAGCTGGGGCCGCCGTTCCAGGCCCGGTTTGGCCAGGAAGTACGACGCCGGTGGGCAGCTGGGTAGCAACGGTCGCCTGAGCCGGTGGCTGGGTCGGGGCGGCGCCTGGCGCGGGTGGGGCCCCAGTCTGGTCTTGTGATTCCCCAGTGCCACCCGCGACGGCCGCGGTTGCGGTCACGCCGGCCGCGCTCCCTGAGGCTGCGCTGGTTGCGAGTGCCGCGGAGGCAGCGCCACCAGCCGGAGAACCGGTGACGGCCGCTGAGCCGGCGGCGGCGAGGGCATTCGGGGTTGCGGTGCCCACACCTTGGGCTCCGGCTTTCCCGGCTCCCTGTGCGGAGAGGTCAAGGCCGGGAACCGCGTTGGCCGCAACGGGCTCGCCGGCGCCAACCTGTGGCACAGCCTGGCCAGTAGGAGTCCCGGCACCAGCGGCTGCACCGGTCCCGCTGCCGGCAGCGGCCAGCGTGGCAACCCCGTCACCGGTGCCGCCGTCGCCTGCTGTGCCCACGGGCAGGCCTGCAAGCGCATCAGCCCGGACGGTCGCAGTCCCCGCGGCTTCTCCCGTGGCTAGAGCGCCGGTTGGCACGTCGCCTGCGGGCAGGATGTGGCCGCCCACCAACGGCCAGGCCAGCGGAGCATCGACGGGCTGCGCAGCAGTTCCATCAGGAGCCTGAGCACCGCCGGACGGGGCAGCGGAAGGCCCAGTCGTCGCCTTGTCACCGGCCTCAGGCCGCTCGGAGCCGGGCCGCTCGGCACCGGCGCCGGGCTGAGCCGACACGGTTCCGGCGCCTCGCTGAGCAGCTCCCGAACCAGGCTGTGCCGAACCGGCGCCGGCCCCTGCCGGCGCAGATCCGGTCTGCCCGGTGGCCCCGCCGGCAGGCTTGTGGCCCCCGGTGGAGGCAGCGGCGTCGTGCTTGGAAGGCTTGTAGGCAGCCCCCTGCTGGAGCGCGTCCTGCATGGCGGACTCGAAGCCGGAGCCGGAGGACCGCGCACCGGATGCGCTGCCGGCGCGGGACGGCGCGGCGGCAGCGATAGGCAGAGAATTCAGCGGCAGGCTCATGCTCGCCGTCCTGTCGCCATGGCTGCCTGTGCGGTGGCCAGCAGATCAGTCAATGGTCCGGAACCGGCGGAGCCCTGGCCGGAAAGCATGGCGGCAAGGCCGGTGTTACCGGTCTGGCCGGACAGCATGGCGCTGATCGCTCCGGAGGTGCCGTTCTGGCCGCTGAGCATGGAGCTTAACCCGGTGGAGGTGGACAGCTGCGCCGCACCGATCAGTTCGGTCAGCGCGTGCTGCTGGTCCGCGGTCAGTGCGGTTGAGCCGGGCGCAGAACCGGCAATAGCGCCAAAGGCGGCGCCCAACCCGCCCGCGGCGCCCAACCCGCCGGCGGCCTGGACGGTGGGTTCATCGGGCAGGATGCGGCGGATGGTGGTGATGTTGGAGTCGTTTTCCCACGCGTCGCGGACCTTGATGGTGTCGCCGGGCTGCGGGGCATCGATGGCCTTGCCGTTGCCCAGGTAGATGGACACATGGCCGCCGTCGAAGCTGAAGAGCAGGTCGCCGGGCTTGGCATCGGCCATGGAGGCTACCGGGGTGCCTTCCTTCATCTGGTCCCAGGTGACGCGCGGCAGGTCAATGCCGATGTCGCGGAAGGCGTGCTGCACGAAGGAGGAGCAGTCCAGCCCGACGGAGGCATCGTTGCCGCCCCAGACGTAGGGCAGGCCCACATACTTCTCGGTGGCGGCGATCAGTTCGGCCGCACTACCGGTCGCGGCGCTCCCGGCCACGGCGGTCGAACCGCTGACCGCGGAGCTGCGAGCCGCGGCAGTGAGCGCGTCGGCAAAGGTGCTGGCCGTGCTGCCCCCGGTTGAGCTGCCGGCGGAGGTGCCGGACGCAGCCTCGGCGGCAACGGTCGGCTGGGCCAGCTGCGTCAGGGTGGACTGGATCTGCTGGATCCGGCCCATGGCATCAGTCATGCTCATCGTCCGTCACCGCCCCGGGCGCCGATGGACAACTCGTCCAGGATCAGCTGCTCGCGGCGGAGCTCTTCGACTGCCTCGGCCTGGGCATGCCGGGATTCCAGCTTCTCCAACCCCACGGACTGCATGCGCACGGCGAGGAACTCCTGCTGCGCCTGCTGGGCCTCGTGCTGCCGGGCACGGTCCAGGTTCTCCAGATCGGCCAGCATGCTGCGCGAGGAGGACCGGGCGGCTGCCACGGCATGGAGCGTGGCAGCATCCGAGACCTCGCTGATGATCTCGCCCAGCTCGTTCCGGGCGGCCACCACCCGGGCACCGGACTCGCGGGCGCGGTTGTTCGCGGCGGCGAGGTTGCCGGCAGCCTGGTCCTGCTGGAGCTGGCGCAACCGCAGCAGTCCGGCCAGGGGGAAGGATCGAGCCATCTCTACATACCTCCGAGGGTGCGGGTCAGGCGGTTCAGCTGGTCCCAGGACTGGGCGGCGGGCGTTTGGTCGTCCATCCGCTGCTGCAGGAACAGGTTGATGTCGTCTTCGTGCTGCACGGCCGCATCCACCATCGGATTGGAGCCGGCCTGGTAGGCGCCCACGTCCAGCAGGTCCTGCGCCGCCTTGCGGGCCGCGAGAACCT
>NZ_JBLKRT010000008.1:0-124035 GCF_047607445.1 Arthrobacter sulfonylureivorans | reverse complement strand
CCCCCCCCCCCCCCCCCCCCCCCCCCCCCGCCGCTGGAGTCGGCACCGCTGGCCAAGCCGGCGGCAACTGGCAGAATCGAACTCATGGATGCACGTCTGCCGCTCGCTTGGCCGGAGGTACCGCCGGCACATGGCGGAGTGGTGTTGCGCCAGTTCCGCAGCGAGGACGCACATCTGGCCACCGAATTGGCCGAGGATCCGTACATCCCGCTGATCAGTTCCATCCCGTCGCCGTGTCCCCAGGACGATGCGGTGGAGTGGATCCTGCGCCAGAACGGGCGGTTCACCTCCGGCGCTGGGTACTCGTTCGCGGTGGCGGATGCGCAGACGGATTGCGCGCTGGGCCAAATCGGGCTTTGGCTGACCTATCTGCCGGAAGGCCGGGCCACTGCCGGCTACCTGATGGCGCCGGCGCACCGCGGACAGGGCCGCGCGGCCGACGCGCTGGCCGCGCTGGCGGCGTTCGCCTGGACCATTCCTGAACTGCACCGGCTGGAGCTCTACATCGAGCCATGGAACACAGCGTCGTTCCGCACCGCCGAAGCGGCCGGCTTCAGCCGCGAAGGCCTGCTGCGCAGCTACCAAGCCATCGGTGGGGAACGCCGGGACATGCTGCTCTACGCGGCGATCCGGCCACCAGCCTGACGGCAGCCACGCCCGCACCACCGGTGCCAACTACGGCTAAACTGCAATGCGCCAAGTCCTGTTCGCGCGCTACCGCTGCTCGCTGCGTCCGGCGACCTGATCCTGGAGCCGGCGGATCAGCTCCAGCTGTTCCCGGTTGATCGCCAGCAGCTGTTCAATCCCACTCTTGGCTTCCGTGTCCGTCTCAAAATCGTGCTCGGCCATCGCTGCGGCGATCGCATCCTGCCGCTTGGCGGCGATCAGCAGAATGGCCCCCTGCAATCCGGCCAGCATGGACAGGAACAGGTTCAGCAAGATGAACGGGTAGGCGTCCCAGGGATTCCGGACCCAGAGATTAATCAGCGCCCAGACGAGCATGAAGGCGATGAACCCCGCGACAAACCGCCAGCTGCCCATACCGTTGCGCAGCACATCAGCGGCCCGCTCGCCCCGCGTGAGCGACCGCTTGTGGCTGGCGTGCCAGTTCTTCTTCTCTGCAAACATGCCTCAGTCTAGACACCGCACCTGCGGCGCTGAGACGACGACGCCGGTGCCCACCTGAGGCGGGCACCGGCGTCGAACGCTTGTGGTTGGGGGAGGAATTAGACGTGGATCTTGACGTCCGCCTTCTTCCGCAGGTCGGTAACCAGCGCCTGGGTGGCTTCGGTTTCCTTTTGCGCCTTCACCTGCTGCTCCAGGTTAGGCCGCATTTCCTCCATGGAGGGGACCTCGGCCTTCTGGCCGGACTGTTCGCCCAGCGCCTCCTGCTGCTGCTTCGCCTGATCGTAGGCGGCCTTCAGCTCTTTTTCGGAGGGCTTGGTGTCGCCGGTTTCCTCCGCAATGAGTTTGTTCACCTTGACCTGCGTCTGCATTTCGGCATTGACCTCGTTCTCGTCCATGCCCTGCTTCTTGATCGCGGCCATGAGTTCGTCGACGGTCTTGAAGTCGTTGGACTTGGCCATCTTCTCCAGCTCGGCGTCCACATCCTTCTGCGCTGCCTTGATGCCGCGGTGGTCCGCTTCCTGGATCAACAGCTGCGTGCCGACCATGGCTTCGGCGGTCTGCTTCTTCAGCGCAGCCTGATCCACTTCCTGCCCGGTCATCTGCGATTGCATGGCCATCTGCTGGAACTGGCCCTCGTAGGCGGCAGTGAATTTGTCCTTGGTGATCTTGGTTCCGTTGACCTCGGCTACTACATCCGGGATGTCCTTCAGGTCCGGTTCCGGCATCTGTGTCTGTCCCTCGGCGCCGGCGCTGGCTTCGGCCGACGCGGCCGGACTGGCACCGCCTTCATCGGGCGTTCCGCCGCATGCGGTGAGGACGGCGATGGAGCCGGCAACAGCCAGGCTCAACAACCATTTTTTAGTCACACTGATCTCCCATCTCGGTGGCCAGTGTGCGACGTTAGTGGGCGCAGATGGGCGCCGGCATGGCAAAAGCTGGGAGAAACCTTGGCGCCGCGCGTGGAACGTCTCCCGCACCCCGAACGGAACGTCTCCGGAACCGCGAGCGCGACGTCCTCACGCCCCCGAGCGGAACGCCACCGGAACTCCGAGCGCAACGTTTCCCTGCGCCGCGCCGAATTGCGCCCGGCGCGTTGGAAAGAGTGGTTTCCGCAGCCGGGTAGTCTGTGGCCATGAAACGCTTTGAGCGCTGGTTTGGGGCAGTTGCTCTTGCTGCTGCTGCGGTGGCACTGCTGGTCTCGTCCGGGCGGGACGGGGACTGGCTGGCCGGCATCGTTTTTGCCGCCCTGCTGCTGGCCGCCGCGTGGGTGGTCAGCCCGCTCTTCGGCGGCCGGCAGGAGCCGTGGGCGTCGATCAAAGACAAGAACGACGCCGGCGTTGTGGTGATCTTCTGGCGGCCCGGCTGCGTCTACTGCCTGCGGCTGAAGGCATCTTTGGGCCGCAGCGGCCGCCGCGCCCGCTGGGTAAATATTTGGCGGGACCCGGACGGGGCTGCGTTCGTACGCGAACACAACGACGGGAACGAAACCGTCCCCACCGTGCTGCTGGGCGGCGAGGTGCTGACCAATCCGGAACCCGGGATTGTCAGCCGGGCGCTGGCCGAAAGGTAAGCACCGCCGTCGTCAGCCAGTGGCACCACATCCGGTGCTGCCACAGCCCTATCCACGTACCGGGCGGCTGAGTACCATGGTGCCTGCAGCCGTACGGGGCCGTGGGGGCCAGCCATCCGACGGGTTGGGGAGCACGCCAAGGGGGTGGTGCCGCAGTGCGGGTCTTGGTCGGTCATGCCAGCGCCCACGGATCTACCGTGGAAATCGCGCAACGAATTGCTGGCGTGCTGGAACAAAACGGTCTGGCAGTGGACGTTCTTCCGGTCCGCCAACTGGGCGGCATCGAGGGCTACGACGCAGCGGTGCTGGGCAGCGCCATTCACCAACAGGCCTGGCTGCCGGAGGCCATGGCATTCGTCCAACAGCATGTCAACGAACTGCAGGCCCGTCCGGTATGGCTCTTCAGCGTGGGGATGTCCGCCAGTTTGCCGCGTCCGGTCCGCACCTCGGCCCGCACGGCGCAGGACCGGCGCTTGGCCGGGGCATTGCGGGATCTGGTGCGTCCGCGCGGGCACGGCTTGTTCTCCGGGGTGGCGCGGCAGGAGGATTTTTCGCGCTGGACGGCCGTCCTGTTCCGCGTGGTAGGTGCGCGTTTTGGAGACTTTCGCGATTGGGACCGGATCGAGGACTGGGCACGGGAAGTCGCGCATGACCTTCGCTCCGCCAGTCTCCAGACGTCCGGTGGAGCGTAAAGGGATACGGGCAGAAGGAGCATGGCATGGCAGTAGTAGTGGTTTACGAATCCATGTACGGCAATACGCACCAGATTGCGGGAGCCATCGGCCGCGGCCTGACCGAGGCGCATTGCCCAGCAGAAGTTTTCTCCGTCGAAGCTGCACGTGATCGGGGGATTCGTCCCGAGGACGTCCTGGTGGTAGGTGCCCCCACCCACGTGCACGGTCTCAGCCGGGACTCTACCCGCAAGGCAGCCGCGACGGACGCTTCGAAGAATGAGTTGGAGTTGGACCCGGCCGCCCAGGGACCAGCGGTGCGGGACTGGTTGGCGTCGCTGGGAAAGAGCACGGGCAAGGGAGCCGCGTTCGATACCCGGATCAAAGGTCCCGCGCTGTTCACCGGGCGGGCCAGCCACACCATTGCCAGGGCCCTGCGCCGTCACGGATTCGAGCTGTTGGCCGAACCGGAGAGTTTCCTGGTCACCTCTACGAACCAATTGATGCCGGAGGAGGAGGCCCGGGCGCGTCAGTGGGGAGCCGATCTGGCCGCCAAGATTTTATCCATCCAGACCTAGGCGGCCGCGCCGACCACGGTATTGGCGCGGTGCGAAAGGATCGCCATGACCGCCCAACCAGCCCCATCGTACGCACCCCCTCCCGGCCCTCCGCCGGCCCGGATGAAGCCCGGCAACTGGGTCCTGCTGATTCTTGGCGTGCTGCTGAGCATGCTCGGGATCGGGATGACCATCGCCGGATCCATCGTGTTGGGCGCCTCTGCCGCGCAAAGCGGCGGCGGCTACCTGACCGGCGGCACTGAGAGATATCAGAGCACCGGCTACGCGCTGACCAGCCCGTCCGTGGTGGTCGACCCCTGGACCGAAGGGATGCCGCCGGTCGGAGACCTTGCCAGCGTGCAGGTGCGCGCCGAGGCCGCGGTCCCGGATCAGGAGGTGTTCCTCGGCATCGCCAAGGCCTCGGACGTCCAGACCTATCTGCAGGACGTACCGGTGACCCCGCTGCGTGGCGCTGCTTGGTCCCAAGCCGGAGACGGGCCCATGTCTTGGCGGAATGTTCACGACCGGACGACGCCGGGCAACCGCGCGCCGGCCGCACCGGCGGAGCAGGATTTCTGGAGCGAATCCGCCTCGGGCCCCGGGTCCCAAACAATTGCTTGGAAAGTGCAGCCGGGACAGTGGTCGCTGGTGGTCATGAACGCCGATGCCAGCCGTCCGGTCTGGGTGGATCTGCAGGCCGGGGCGCGCTCCGACTTGCTGGGGCCGATCGGGAGCGGGTTGCTGATCCCCGGCATCATCGCGCTGGTCATCGGAATTCCACTGCTGCTGCTCGGATCCGCGGGGCTGGGCCGGAATATCGACCCCGCCCGCCCCCGCCCCGGCGAAGGCCCAGGCGCCGCCCTGGCCGGAAACGCGGGCTGGGAGAGGACCCCGACGACGGTGTATCCCGTCCGGCTTGCAGGCTACTTGGACAGCCGACTCTCGCGGGGGCTGTGGCTGGTCAAGTGGTTGCTGGCAATCCCGCACTACATCATCTTGGCGCTGCTCTGGTTCGCCCTGCTGATCAGCACCATCGCTGCCGGAATCGTCATCCTGTTCACCGGCCGCTACCCGCGGTCCTGGTTCTGCTTCAACGTCGGTGTGCTGCGCTGGTCCTGGCGGGTGGGCTTCTATGGGTACTCGGCGCTGGGCACCGACCGGTACCCGCCGTTCACGCTGGCTGCCGCCGATTACCCCGCCGATCTGGACGTTGCTTATCCGCAGCGTCTCTCCCACGGGCTCGTGCTGGTGAAATGGTGGCTGCTGGCGATCCCGCACCTGCTGATTGTCGGCATCTTTACCAGTGGCAGCGGACTCGTCTGGAGCCGGGGCTGGGGCGACGATGTCTCGGTGTCCTCCTGGGGCTGGTCCCTGCTGGGACTGCTCATTCTGATCACAGCCGTGATCCTGCTGTTCACCGCGCGCTACCGCTATGACTTGTTTGCCTTCATCATGGGGATCAACCGCTGGACCTATCGGCTGGCCGCTTACGTGCTGCTGATGCGCGATGAGTATCCGCCGTTCCGCCTGGACCAGGGCGCCGACGAACCTCCGGCTGGAGCACCGCCTGAGGGGTCGGGAATGCCCGGAGCGCCCGGGACGGCAACGGGAACCTGGAGCCCGGGGCCGGGCGTCGGGCCTGGAGCGCCGGGGCCGTATCCTGGTGGCCCGGGGACAGCGCCGGGAGCGCCGGGGCCGTATCCCGGTGACCCGGGAGCAGCGCCGGGAGCGCCGGGGCCGTATGCCGGTGGTCCGGGGACAGCGCCAGGAGCGCCGGGGCCGTATGCCGGTGGTCCGGGGACAGCGCCAGGAGCACCGGGGCCGGGGCCTGCCGGGCCGGGCCCCGATACCGGCGGACCGGGAGCAGAACCCGGCGGACCGAGGCCCGCCCCCTAGGAGGACGCTGAGGAGATCGCTGAGGCCCCGCTCCCGGCCAGCGCCGTAATCAGGCGCTCCATGCGGACGATGCCCGCAAACCGGCCGGCATTGTCCGTCACGGCCATCGGCTCGAACCGGTGCTCCTGCGCGCGGGTCATGGCGCGGGCAAGCGCGGCGGGGATGGGAGTGTCCAGGTTCAGGCGAAGCCCGCGGGACGTCTCGCCGCGGGCCGCCGAGAATGGGGTGAGGACGCTGATCGGTCGACGGTCGTCGGTTAGGACTACAACAAACTGAAGCCGCGCATCCACGGCGAAGGCATCTGCTGCGGCTTCAACCGTGGACGCCGTGAACGCCGGCTCGACAAGATGGCGCACAGCGTGCCCCTGATCTGTCCTGTCCCGGGCGGCCAGACGATGCGCGGTTTCCAGGGGGATCGGTGCCCACGGAGCGGAGGGTTTGGCCAAATAGTAGCCCTGAACCAGCGGGACTCCAAGGGCCGCGACCGTGTCCAGTTCCTCTGCGGTTTCGATTCCCTCGGCGAGGATCCAGGCATCCACACGATTGGCGAATGTGCCAAGCATGTCGATCAAAGCCCGCTTGGCTTCATCACGGTCAACGTCGCGGATCAGGTCCCGGTCAATCTTGATGATTGACGGGCGAAGAGAGATGAGGTGCCGGAGTCCCGCATAGCCGGCGCCGGCGTCGTCCACCGCTATCAGGGCACCGGCCGCCCGCAACTGCTCCAGATCCGGCTCAAGGTGCCCGTAAGAATCAATCGGTATTTGCTCGGTGAGTTCAATGACGAGGCCGGAAAGGTCCCCCTGCTCACGCCAGATTTGGCGTATGACATCACCGGCGAGCAGGTCCGGCGAGACATTGACGGTCAGGAAGCAATTGGCCGGAAGCCTCTTCCGCGATCCAAGGGCCAGCCGGAGGGCGGCAGCCTCCAAGTCCGCGGCGCGGTCCGCCGCTCGCGCGGTCGAGAACCACACGTCGGGGCTTTTCTCATCGAATCCCGGAAACCGGGCTAAGGCTTCGTAGCCGACGACGGTGCCGCGGACGGTGTCCACGATGGGCTGGTACGCGACGCCCAGGCCCTCGCCGCGGCATGCCTGATCTAGCAGGCTTGTCCACATAGAGCGGTCTGGTGCCATCCCCAAAGACATGGGTAGCGGAGGCCAGTTCAGCCGACCGACACGATGGCCCCACGTACCGCCTGTTCAAGTTCATCGGTGACCTGGGCGAGTCCGTGGTCTTCCCGGGCGTGGGAAGCGACGTTCACCAGGATCTCGTCCTCGGAGCTGCACACCCAACGGGCCTCGCAACCAGGAACAACATCTCCACAAGCAAACGCTTTCACAAATACTCCCTATCAGTGGCAAACGACAGCCTTGGCATCACGTGCCTTCAGCTGGCGTCGAGTCTCGACTCGATGTCTTCCACAGTCGGCGCCAAGCGACCATAAGTTAGCTGTTCATCCGACCGGATTCGACCAACCCATGCGGCCACTGCCCCGAACCCGGACCGCCCAGACGTCGCCGGTCCGTTCTTGGTGCCAGCTCTGCCGGGCCGGCCACGCCGGGGTAGGCTGTGCTGCGATGAGTACTCAAGAGATTCTGCTGCAACGTACCGGCCGTCTGGGGCACATTGTGCTGAACCGGCCAAAGGCCATCAACGCCCTGAATGACTCGATGATCACCGCGGCCACCGCAGCGCTGCGCGAGTGGGCGGAGGATGACGCCGTGGAGACCGTCCTGATCTCCGGCGCCGGCGAACGGGGGCTGTGCGCCGGCGGGGACATCGTGGCCATCTACCGGCACATGAAGGACGGCGGCGACGAAATCTTCTGGGAAGACGAGTACCGGATGAATTCGTTGATCTCCCGGTACCCCAAGCCGATTGTGGCCTTCATGGACGGGGTGGTGCTCGGCGGCGGCATCGGCATCTCCGCGCACGCCTCGCACCGGGTAGTGACCGAGCGGACCAAGGTCGGCATGCCGGAGACCCGCATCGGCTTCATTCCCGACGTCGGCGGCTGCTTCTTGTACTCCAGGGCACCGGGGGAGCTGGGCACCCATTTGGCCCTCACCGCCGGCACCGGCACCGGGGCCGATGCCATCGCCCTGGGCCTGGCCGACTACTTTGTGGACAGCGCCGAGCTTCCCGCCTTGGCCGCCGCGCTCGCCGAGGTCCCGGCGCAGGAAGCCTTGGCGGCTTTCTCCCACACGGACGTGCCGGCGTCGGACCTGATGAAGGAACGCGGCTGGATCGACGAGTGCTACGCGCACGACGACGCGGAGCAGATCCTCGCCGCGCTCCGAAACTCGCCGGAGCCGGCCGCCCAGGCCGCCGCCGAGGAGATCGCCGCGAAATCGCCCACGGCGGTCAAGCTCACGCTTGAGGCACTGCGCCGCGCCGGCTCGATGCAGACACTGGAGGAGGTCCTGGACCAGGACTACCGGCTGGGGGTCCGGCTGGTCAGCGCCCCGGACTTCGCCGAAGGCGTCCGGGCCCAGGTCATCGACAAGGACCGCAACCCCACCTGGAAGCCCGCCACGCTGGCCGAGGTGGACCGCGCCACCGTTGAGTCCTACTTCGCCGATCTCGGCGAGGATGAACTGGGACTGGCCGGATCAGTGCAAGCAGAGCCGGCCGCCGGAAACTGAAACGACGACTGCGCGGGCCGCAGTCGTCCGTACAGGATGCGCCACATTGGCTTCCGGCTGGTTAGTGAAACTGGTGCTGGGCCGCTTCCATGGCCGGGAACACAGGTGCACCGCCAATCAAGCGTGAGGAATGCTGGCTCTCCAGCCACCAATGTGGCGCCCACTGTCCGCGCCGACGGCACAACCAAGCCGGAGGCGGCCGGCAAAGGGCCGGCCGCCTCCGTACCTACTTCTTGTCGTCGCCGGTCATCCGCTGGCTCAGATACACCGGAATCATCGACACGATGATCAGCACGGCGGCGATCACGTTGACCACCGGCGCCTGGTTGGGCCGGGCCATGTTGTTGAAGATCCAGATCGGCAGCGTCTCGGTGCCGGGCGGGGCGGTAAACGTGGTCACCACAATCTCGTCGAAACTGAGCGCGAAGGCCAGCAGGCCGCCGGCCACGAAAGCGGAGCGGAAACCCGGGAACGTGACGTGGAAGAAGGTCTTGATCACGTTGGCGCCCATGTCCATGGCCGCCTCTTCCAGGCCCTTGTTCATCCGGCCCAGCCGGGCCTGCACGTTGTTGAACACCATCACGATGCAGAACGTCGCATGCCCCACGATGACCGAGAACAGGCCCAGCCCGATGCCCAGCGGCTCCAGCACGGTCTTGAAGGTGTTGTTCAGCGCGACGCCGGTGACGATGCCGGGCAGCGCGATCGGCAGCACCACCAGCAGGTTGACGGTGTTCTTGCCGAAGAAGTCGTAGCGGGAGAGCGCAAACGCGATCATGCTGCCCAGCAGCAGCGCGATCACGGTGGCTACCGCGGCCACCCGCAGCGAGGTCCAGAGGGCCTCACGCACGCCCTCGTTGTGGAAGGCGGCCTCCCACCAGCGGGTGGTGAACTCGGTGATTGGGAAGGCGCCGGAGGTGGTGGCGTTGAAGGAATTGAGGATCACCAGCAGCAACGGCAGGTAGATGGCGGCCATCACTAGGCCGGCGAAAACGCGCAGGGTGACCTTGGCGGAAGAGGAAAGTCTCATCACGCGGCTCCTAAAGCTGCTTGAGGGCGCCGGACTTGCGGGCCAGGAAGAGATACAGGACAACCACCACAATGGGCACGGTGCCGAACGCGGCGGCCAGCGGCGGGTTGAGGTTGATGTTGGACGCGATCACCGTGCCGATCACCTGCGTCTTGCCGCCCACGAACTGCGCGGCAATGTAGTCGCCCAGGCTCAGCGAGAAGGTAAAGATGGAGCCCGCGATGAACGCCGGCTTCAGCAGCGGGATGGCCACCGTGCGCACGGTGGACCAGGCCTTCGCGCCCAGATCCGAGGACGCGTCGAACAGGTTGTCCGGGATCTGCCGGAAAGCCGAGTACACCGGAACCGCCATGTACGGGAACCACAGGTAGGCCAGCGTGATCACCAGCGCCGCGGTGCCGTAGCCCGGCCCGGTCATGCCAAGCGGCGCCAACAGCCAGTCCAGCGGGCCGCCGCTCATAAACGTGATGCGCCAGGAGAACACCTTCACCAGGTACCCGGCCCACAGCGGCAGCGTGATGCCGATGGCCAGCAGGGCGCGCATCCGCGGCGAGGCCACCTTGGCCATGTAGAAACCTAGCGGCAGCGCCAGCACCGCGCACAGCACGGTCACGGCCAGCGCAATGCCGATGGTCCGCAGCGCGGTCAGTTGATAGGCCCGCACGGTGAGGATCTCAATGAAGTTTTCCAGCGTGAACGCCGGGATCACCTTGGAGGTGAAGGTATCCGTGGTCCAGAACGCGGTGATGAACAGCAGGATCAGGGATCCGATGTACAGCACGCCCAGCCAAGCCAGCGGCAGGGTCAGGAGCGCGGTCAGCCGCAGTTTGGGCCGGGCGTAGAGCAGCCGGGAGAGCTTGTCGCCCAGTCCGCCGCGCGTGCTGCCGGGCGCCGGGGCGGTGCCGGCTTCGGCCTCCGGTTCGATCGTGGGTGCTGCCATGGCGGTTTCCGGCGGGCTGGCCGCCGATCCTCCTTCAGGTGCGGTATTCATCAGGTGCGGTGCTGAGGTGCGCTGATCAAGGTGCGGTGTTGATCAAGGTGCGGTGCACACGGCCGGCGGGGCACCGGCGTCGTGCTGGGGAAGTGCCTCCACGGCAGGGGTACGACGCCGGTGCTCACCGCGCGCCGCACCCCTGCCTCTGGGTGGGCTGCTGGGGGAGGGCTAGCTAGCCCTTGACCTCGGTCCAGGCCTTGGTCCATTCTTGGTAGTTGGTGCAGGTGACGTCGGTGCGGCCGTCAACGCACTGCTCTACCGGCGTGGTCCACATCCACACCTGCTTGTAGTAGTCCTCGTCCGTGGCGTGGTAGGTGGCGCAGTGCTCCTCGTTCTCCTTGGAGCCCTCGCAGGCCAGCGCGTTGGCCGGGGCCATGCCGAAGTTCTGCGAGATCTTGGCATTCACCTCGGCGGAGGACGCCCAGTCCATCCACTGGTAGGCGCAGTTGGGGTTCTTGGACTTCGACGAGAGCATCCAGGTGTCGGACCAGCCCGTGGCGCCTTCCTTCGGCAGCACGGACTCGACCTTGCCGCCGTCGGCCTGGGCGATGTTCACGATGACCTGCCAGCCGGTGCCCAGCGACGCGGTGCCGGAGGAGATCGAGGAGACAGCCTTCAGCGCGTCGTTCCAGTACTCGCCGGCGATCTTGTTCTGCGACTTGAGCAGCTCGACCGCTGCGGCCAACTGGTCCTGGTCCAGCGCGTACGGGTTGGTGATGCCGAGGTCCGGCTGGGTGGCCATCAGGTACACCGCGGCGTCGGCAATGAAGATCGGCGAATCGTAAGCCATGATCTTGCCGGCGTACTCGCTGCTCGGGTCCCAGGTGGCTGCCCACGAGTCCGGTGCTTCGGGCACGGCTTCGGTGTTGTACATCAGCACGTTGGCGCCGCGGCCGATGGGGACACCATAGCTCTTGCCGTTCAGCGTGTCGTAAATCTGGCCCTTCAGTCCGTCCACAATGTGGCCGAAGTTGGGGATCAGATCGGTGTTGATCGGGGCCACGTCGCCGCCGGCAATCAGGCGCAGCGAGGCGTCGCCCGAGGCGGAGACCAGGTCATATTCGCCGGTGCGCATCAGCTGGACCATCTCGTCACTGGTGGCGCCGACCTTGCGGTTGACCTTGCACTGGGTCTCTTTCTCGAACTCGGTGACCCAGTCGGCGTCGGGATTGGTGGAGCCGTCCTCGACGAAGCCGGCCCAGGCGATGATGTTGACTTCGCCTTCCGACTCGCCCACCTCGGTGGCGGCGGGAATGTCCGGAACCTCGATGCCTCCGGCCGAGGACGCGGGAGCGGAGCCGCCGCAGCCGGCCAGAACCAGCGAGAGCGAGGCGAGCGCCGCGAGCGGCAGGGCCTTGGTGATCTTCATGGGATTGCCTTTCCTTCAGGTGCGTAGTGCTGATGAGTGGTGCAGGTCTAGACGGTGTAGTTGAAGCGGGAGGACCACTGGAGCCGGACCCGGTCGCCGCGCTGGGCGCCGGAGGCCCTCGAATCGTTCTGCTCCTGGACAATCAGGGTCTGCCCGCCGGTGGTGCGCGCCACGTAGCGGGTTGCGGGACCGGTATAGATGATCTCCTCGATCACCGCTTCCACGGTGGACAGGCCGTCGGAGTCCACCGGCTCGTCCAGCTGCCGGACGTGGATCCGTTCCGGCCGGATGCTCAGCAGGGCCTCGGAACCGGTGAGCTGCTTGGCGAGGGCGCCTTCCACCAGGTTGGTGTTGCCCAGGAAGGACGCAACAAACCGGCTGCCCGGGCGTTCGTACAGATCCTCCGGGGTGCCAACCTGTTCCACCACGCCGTCGTTGAATACGGCCACCCGGTCCGAGAGCGTGAGCGCCTCTTCCTGGTCGTGCGTGACGAAGACGAACGTGATGCCCACGGTGCGCTGGATCTGTTTCAGTTCCACCTGCATCTGCTCACGGAGCTGCTTGTCCAGGGCGCCGAGCGGTTCGTCCAGCAACAGCACCTGCGGGCGCAGGACCAGGGCGCGGGCCAGGGCCACGCGCTGGCGCTGGCCGCCGGAGAGCTGAGAGGGAAGCCGGTCGGCCACCTGCGGCAGGCGAATCATCTCCAGGGCCTCGGCCACCAGCTTGCGGCGCTCGGTCCGCGGCGTCTTGCGCAGCTTGAGCCCGTACTCCACGTTCTGCGCCACGCTGAGGTGCGGGAAGAGCGCGTAGTCCTGGAACACGGTGTTCACGTCGCGTTCGAACGGGGCCTTGCGGGTGACGTCGCGTCCGGCCAGGTCGATCCGGCCCGAACTGGGCAGCTCGAAGCCGGCGATCATCCGCAGCACGGTGGTTTTGCCGGACCCGGAGGGACCCAACAGGGAGAAGAATTCGCCCTGCTGGATGTCCAGGTCGAGGCCCTGAACGGCGGTGAAGTCGCCGAAGGTCTTCACCACCTGCCGCAGCGAGATGGCCGGAGTAGCGGTGGCCGCCGTGCCGTCCGGGGCGGTGGTTGCGGAGGTGGCTGTGGCTTGCACGGCTGGATCCTTTCCCAAGTCTGATGTGGTGCGGGTTACTTCGTCCTGCGTTAACCTATGAAAGCAGATGTTAAATGTAAAGAGGGTCACATCGTGTAAATTTCTTGTTACGGATGTTCGGAGCGGCTCCGCATGACCGCGTCGTACCAATCAGCGCCCGATCCGTCTGGAAGGATCTACCGCATGCCCAAGGACTCCCCGCCACGACAGCGGCTGCTCGCTGCGGTCTTCGCCTCGTTGGGTGAGGGCGGCAAGGCGCAGCGCGTGGAGGACCGGATTGTGGAGGGCATTGCCGCCGGCGTGCTGGCCGACGGCGACCGGCTTCCGAGCGAGGCCGAGCTGGCTTCGTCGATGGGCGTGGCGACCGTGACCGCCCGGGAGGCTCTGGTGGGGCTGCGTTCCCGGGGGCTGGTGGCCACCCGGCGAGGCCGCGACGGCGGAACTTTCGTCACCGTCCCCACCGGCCGGCGCGCGGAGCTGGTGCGTGGCCGGCTGGGCCGCATGAGCCGGGTGGAGCTGCGCGATTTGGCCATCCACTACCGGGCCATCGCCGCCACTGCGGCCGAACTGGCCGCGGAGTTTGCCGACCCCGACGACGCCGAGGTGCTGCGGCGGATCCTGCACGGTACGCACCCCTCGGGAGTGGGCGGCGCCTTGGTCGGCGAGTTCCTCCTGGAGCTGGCGGCCTTGAGCCAGTCGGCGCGGCTGACCCGCGAGTTCGTCCGGCTCTACAAAGACTTTGGCCCGCTGATGTCGCTGCTGCATGAGGACGACGAGTTCGACGCCACCATGGTGGCGTACTGCGAACGCATCGCCGACGCGCTCGCAGCCGCTGATGCCGCGGCCGCCCGCGAAACCGTGACAGCGCAGATCCACACCGGCCTCGCGGCACTGATTGATGAACATGCCCGGCTGACCGACCGGCCCGCCGACCCCACGCCCGCTACCGATCAGAGGAGAACGGGATGAGCTCACCGGCCGAACTGGCTGCAGAACGTCACGCGGAACCGCTGGCCGACGTCACCGGATTCTTCGAAGAGATCCTGGCCGAAGTGGCCAGTTGGGTACCGGTTCTGGCGGAGCTCTTCGCCGATCCGGCGCGGCCGCCGGGTGGCAAACAGGTCACCACCACCATGCAGCCGCTGGCCGCTGCCCTGGTGAAACGCGGCGAGTGGCCCGTGGTGGGCGCCGGCTTTGTGGCCGCCGACCAAGTGGTGGCCGACGCGGCGTGGCACATGGCGTGGTGGCAGGGCGAGACCATGGAGCGGCTAGTGCTGCCCGCGCTCGCTTCAGCCTCGGATGCCTACATGCGACGAGAATGGTTCACCAGGCCGATGGCAACCGGCCGGCCGCATGTGACCGGACCCTATGTGGACTTCCTCTGCACCGACGAATACACCATGACCATGACGGTCCCGGTGGCTGCCGGCGGGCGCAGAGTTGGCGTGGCCGGCGCGGACGTCTTTGTTGAATCACTGGAGCCGCTGTTGCTGCCGGCGTTGAAGAAACTGCACCCGGCTGCAAGCCTGGTCAACCACGTGGGCCGGGTGGTGGTCTCCGCCGACGCGCAACTGGCTGCCGGCACGCTGCTGGCGCCGGGGGCGGTGCAGGCTCTGGCGGACCAGCAGGGTGGGATTGCCGCGCAGGCCCTGGCCGCGGCGGAATCGTCCAGTGACTTCGAGGCGGTTGCATACCTGCCCGCTGCGCCGAGGACCGTCCTGCCCCGCGGTGAGCACTACCCGGGTTTCAAGCTCACGGTTCTGGAGTGCGGACGGCTTCCGCTGGCGGTTGTCTACCCGGAGGGCTAATGCCCGACCGCCCAATCCCGAAGGCGTAGCCCCGAACTGCCATCCCGAAGGCGTTCCGCAAGCCGCCTTCGGGTAGCTGTGCGTACAGGATGCGCCACATTGCCTTCCGGCCGGTAAGCAAACCTGGCGCTGGTCCGCTTGAGCGGGCGGAGTTGTAGGGCCTTACTCCAAGCAAGCATGAGGAATGCTGGTCGATCGCCAACGAATGTGGCGCATCCTGCACACGGCTTACAGGCCCAATCACGCAGGAGTTCAGAAATCTGCTGGACCTCACGGGCCCGTGCGCGGCGGCGGGCGTCAGGAGTCGGGGCCGCCACGCAGGCTGGGAGGTGTTGCCTCGTGGTTCTTCAGCCCGTGAGTGCGCCGGTCTTCTTTCATCTCGGCCTCGAACAGATGTTTACGGCCGTCGGCCAGCTTCTCGCGGGCCTGCAGTTCCAGTTCCTTGCACGGGCCGTAGTAGGTCTCGTCGTACTCGTCGATGATCTGGAAGGTCCAGCGACCCTCGATCACGTTCCGGCCCACCAACTCCTCGTTGATCCGCTCGGCCACTTCATGGTGTCCGGCCTTGCGGAGCAACTCCACGGCGTCGCCGAGGGCAAAGTCGGCCTTGCCGGTGAGCCGGTGGAACGCGTAGAGGTGCCCACGGGCGTGTTCGATGACTTCCAGCGCCTCGGAGAGCTTGCCCAACGCCTCCACCGTGGCGTCGTCGAGCCCCTTGGGGCGTCGGTAGCGTTCCAGTGGTCCGTCGTCGGGGTTCATACTCCGTCAATTTAGCGGACGTTGGCCGCTGCGTCAGCAGTCTGCTCGCGTACAGCCGCCCGGTGGATGATGTTGCGCGCCATGGACGGGAAGATCAGGCCGTGGAACGGCAGGACCAGCCACCAGTAGAGCTTTCCAGAGAGCCCGCGGGGGAAGTAGATGGCGCGCTGGCGGTACACGCTGCCGCCGTCTTTCGGGGCCACCGAGAGTTCCAGCCAGGCCTGCCCGGGCACCTTCATTTCCGCATGCAGCCGCAGCAGCCGGCGCTCGCTGCCCTCCTCGATGGCTTCCACCCGCCACCAGTCCACGGCATCGCCCACGACGAGCCGGCCCGCATGGCGGCGGCCACGGGTGAGTCCGGCACCGCCCACCAGCTTGTCCAAGACTCCGCGGATCGCCCACGCCGCCGGCCACGAATACCAGCCGTTCGCCCCGCCGATCCCTTGGATCACCCGCCAGACGTCCTCGGCGGGAACCTCGGATCCCCGTTCCCGGTTGTCCACGAACACGGTTTGGCCAGCCCACTCAGGGTCGCTGGGCAGCGGGTCGGATGGCGGCGCGCCGGACGCGTTGGTCCAGCTGGTTTCCACCTCACCGCTGGCCATCTTCCCCAGCGCCAGCTGCACCGCCATGCGGTAGCCGGTCAGTCCGCCGTCGGGCTGCGGGATATAGCGGTCAATGTCGTGTTCGGCGGAAACCGCATCATGCTGCAGCGACTGCACCAGGGGCACCGCCATGGCGTGGGGGATCGGCGTGGTCAGCGCCACCCACCAGCCGGCGAGCGCCGGAGCGGGGATTGGCAGCGCGTAGATCAGGCGTCGTCCCACGCCTGCCTCGTGCGCATACCCGTACATCAGACCCGCATAGGTGATCCGCTCCCGCGAACCGATGTCGAAGGTGCGGTTGAGCCCGGCCGGCAGCTCCGGTGCTCGTTCCAGGTAGTGCAGCACATCGCGGATGGCAATCGGCTCCACCGTGCGCCGTACCCAACTGGGTGCCGGCATGAACGGCAGGTTTTCGGTCAGATGCCGGATCATTTCGAAGGACGCGGAACCGGAGCCAATCACGACGCCGGCCTGGAAGACTGCCGCGGGCACCTCGCCTTCCAGCAGCGCCCGCCCCACGGCCGCACGCGAGCGCATGTGGCGGGAGAGTTCGACGTTCTCCGGATGCAGCCCGCCCAAATAGACGATGCGATTCACCCTGGCAGCCGCAGCGGCACCGGCCACAGTGCGCGCCATCGCCAGCTCACGTTCCTCGAAGTCGGTGCCGGAGGCCATTGAATGCACCAGGTAGAACACGGTCTGGACATCCGCGCAGGCCCGCCGCGCGTCGTCCTCATCCGCCAGATCCCCGGCCACGATCTCGACGTCGTCATGCCAGGGCACGGCGGCGAGCTTGCCCGGGGAGCGGACCAGCACGCGAACCGCGTACCCGCGCGCCAGCAGCCGCGGAACCAGGCGGCCGCCAATGTAGCCGGTAGCCCCGGTGACCAGCACCCGTTGCGGCGTCACCACGGCGCCGCCATCACCGTGTGGGTCTCCACGCGCTCGCTGGCGCTCGCTTGGTCGATCACCGTGTGGGTCTCCACGCGCTCGCTGGCGCTCGCTTGGTCGATCACCGTGTGGGTCTCCACGCGCTCGCTGGCGCTCGCTAGGTCGACCACCGTGTGGGTCTCCACCACGCTCAGTGCACCCCGCTCATCAGGCTCTTAATCGGCTTCGCGGCCAGGAACAGCGCCACGGCCAGCGCCAGTGCCACCAGGCCGATCACGCCGAAGTAAGGGACCTCGTTCTCCGGATTGTAGAAGCCGGCCAGCACACCGGAGAGCGCCGTGCCCAGCGACACTGAAAGGTAGTTCAGCGCCACCATCTGGGTGCGGAAAATGTGCGGCGCCAGCTTGGTGGACAGCGACAATCCCACCGGGGAGATAAAGAGCTCGGCCAGCGTGAACATCAGCAGGATCCCCACCATGGCCAGCAGGGGAGCGGTGTTCGGACCGCCGCCGGCCAGCGGGATGAAGGCCAGGATGGCCAACCCCATGATCGCCAGCCCGATGGCGAACTTCACCGGAGTGATTGGCTGCCGCGGACCCAGCCGCGTCCACACTGCGGCGAAGACCGGGGCCAGCAGGATGATGAACACCGGGTTGATGGACTGGACCCACTCGATCGGCATTTCCCAGCCGAGGATGTTCCGGTTGAGCCGCTGGTCGGAGTACAGCGTCACCACGGTGAATTGCTGCTGGAACATGGAGAAGAAGGCCGCGCTGGCGATGAACATCGGGATGAAGGAGAGCACCCGCCGTCGTTCTGTTTCATTGATGTGTTTGCTGGACAGGATCACCACGAAGTAAGAGATCGCCGCGGCGATCGCCACCAGCGCTACCACGGTGGCCAGGTTTCCGGCGTTCACCAGTCCGGTCAGCACCGCCACCACAATCAGGATCACCACAACCGCGACGATGCCGCCCACCACCGGCATCTTGCTCCGGGGCAGCGGGTCGGCGATCAGGTGCGCTTCCTCCGGCAGGTTTTTGCGGGTCAGCGCATATTGGGTGAGGCCGATGGCCATGCCCACCGCGGCCAGCCCGAAGGCGAAATGGAAGCCAAGCGTGTCCCGGGTCAGTCCGGTCAGCAGCGGCCCGAACAGTGCGCCGATGTTCACGCCCATGTAGAAAATCGAGAAGCCCGCGTCCCGGCGGTCGTCGTCGAGCGCGTACAGCGACCCCACCAACGAGGTGGCATTGGCCTTCAGCCCGCCGGACCCGAAGGCCACCAGGATCAGGCCGATCGCCAGCCCGGGGATATCGGGGATCAGCGCCAGCGAAATATGGCCCAGCATGATCATGATCGCGCTGTAGAACAGCGTCCGTTCGGAGCCCAGCAGCCGGTCGGCCACCCACGCGCCGACGATCGTGGACAGGTACACCGTGCCGCCGTAGGCGCCGATGATGCCGGTGGCCACGGCCTCGTCGATGCCCAGACCGCCCTCGGCCACCTCGAAGTACATGTAGAGCAGGACCACCACCTGCATGCCGTAGAAGGAGAAGCGCTCCCACAGCTCCACGCTGAACAGGTTGGCCAGCATCCGCGGTTGGCCGAAGAAAGTTTTCCCTTCCGGACCGCGCTGATCAGTGCGGGCTCCGGTGGGAGGGGCCGGTTCAGACGGAATGCTCATGCGGCCATGCTTCCACTCGGGCGGAAGCCTGTCACGGGTTCAGCTGCCCGCAGGGGCGCCGGCACCGCCCGCGACGGCGCCCCTCGCGTCGGAGCCGCCCGCGCTTGCACTGCCCGCGCCGCCACCAGCCGCGCCGTGACCGACCGCGCTTACCGCGCCGGCGTGCTTAGCCGCCCCTCAGCAGGCGTCAGTCGTCGGTGCCCGGTCCGCTGTTGCTCAGGCCGCGCTGCAGCACGTGCGGCAGGATCCACAGCAGGAAGAGCATCACCAGCAGCACCCCGCCGCCGATCGCCAAAGCAAGCACATCCCCGGCGATCACATCCACAATGAACGCCACGCAGCCGGTGGCCAGCAGCCCAATGCCCAGCACTGCGATCTTCACGATCCGGTGCCCGTGCGCCACCGTGGCGTCCTTGAGGTGCAGGCCGAACAGCCGCCGGTGGATCGCCACCGGCGTAAGGATCAACCCGGTCAACAGCGCGGCCAACACCAGCAAGCCGATGTACAGTCCCACCTGGTACGGGGCCAGGTCCTGGAAGGTGCTCTGGAACGGAAGCGTCATCAGGAACGCGGTGATGATCTGCGCGCCGGTCTGCATGACCCGCAGTTCCTGCAGCAATTCATTCCAGTTGCGGTCCAGCTTCTCCTCGAAGGTCTCGTGGCGACCCCTCGAGTCCTCGTTAACGCGTTCATCCGTAGCCATACCTAAAACTTAGCGTCTCCGGAGGCCCATCGCGCGCGGAAAAAGCACGACGGCGGTGCCCTCCCAATGCCTGGACGGTCACCTGCCCGGACGGTCGCCACCGTGGGCATCGGACCGCCCTTCCGGCACACTGTTGTCAGACCGGCCAGGACCGTGGGGCCGGCTGCCCGGAACTGCTCGAGTCGTGACCGTTCGGAAGGACCATCCCCATGACCCGCACCATCTTCTTCACCGCCACCACCCTGGACGGGTACCTCGCGGATGAAAATGACTCGCTGGACTGGCTGTTCAAGCAGGACATCGACGGCGGCGGGCCGAACAGCTACGACAATTTCATCAGCGGAGTCGGGGCGGTGGTGATGGGCCGGACCACGTACGAGTGGGTCCGTGAACACCTGCTGGCGTCGCGGGAACCGTGGCCGTACAAGATGCCCGCCTGGGTTCTCTCGCACAGTCAACTGCCGGGCGTGGAGGGTGCGGACATCCGTTTTGCGCAGGGAGACATCGAGCCGATCCATGATGCGCTCGCGGCCGCGGCCGCCGGGAAGGACATCTATGTGGTGGGCGGTGGGGACCTCGCCGCCCAGTTCGCCGAGGCGGGGCTGCTGGACGAGCTGGTCCTGTCGATCGCGCCGGCTACGGTGGGCTCCGGTCGGCCGCTGTTCCCGCGCAAGTTCGACTTGGAGCTCACTGATCTGGCGCGCAACCGGTCCTTCATCTGCGCCATCTATAAGGTTTTGGGACCGGCCAAAAATTCTTCATGAAAGTGCATCCAAGCACGCGGTCCGGGCAGTAGTAGGGGTGTAAGCAGCCACACGCCTGGTGCACCCGGGCCTTTGAAGGAGAATCACATGCGCAAGAGCATTTTTACTGTTTCCGCCTTGGGGTTTCTGGCGCTCGGAGCGGCAGCCCCGGCCCAGGCAGCCGATCAAGAGGCCCAGCTCTCGGTCCTGCACGGCGTCCCGGACCTGACCGTGGATGTTTGGGTCAACGGCGAGCGGACCCTGGACGATTTCGCCCCCGGCGATCTGGCCGGGCCACTGGCGCTCCCTGCGGGTGATTACTCCCTGGCCATTACCGCTTCGGATGCCGAGAACGCGGATAACCCGGCCATCGGTCCCGTCGATGTCCAACTGGAGTCTGGCGGCAACTACACCGCCGTCGCCAACCTGGACGCCGAGGGCAATCCCGCCGCCAACCTGTTCACCAACGACGTCTCAACCATCGACGCCGGAAAGGGCAAGCTGACCGTGCGCCACACGGCCGCAGCCCCCGCCGTCGACGTGCTGGCCGGCGGTTCCGCGGTGATCAACGGCCTGTCCAATCCGGACGAACAAACCCTCACGCTGGACCCGGGAACCGTCTCGGCGTCCGTTGCCGCAGCGGGGACCACCGAGCCGGTGATCGGACCGGCCGACGTGCCGGTTGCGGAAGGCACCCACACCATTGTCTACGCGTGGGGCAGCCTGGACGATGGCAACCTGGCCGTGGCCGTGCAGAATATCGAAGGGCTCCACTCGGCGCCGGGCGCGGTGCCCGGCGGCCGCTCCGGTGCGGCCAGTGAGACCGGACCGGATTACACCAGCGCCGCAGTCGCCGGAGGGGTTGTCCTGTTGCTCCTCGGCGCCGGCGCCGCCGCCCGTCGCAAGCTAGCGATTCGCGCCACAGACTAGCTGCGGTGGGCTCCGAAGCCGGTGGCGCCTGCCCGGGGTGCCACCGGCTTCCTCCGCCCCGGCCATTTGCGAAACCTCACCCGAAACGTCAAGAAGGTGCCATGACCAACACGACGACGGCGGCCCGGTCCGGGTTCCTGCTCAGTGTGCTCCTTGTTGCCGCTGTCGGCTGTGCCGCGCCCCAGCCGGTCGAAGGCATCCAGCCGCCGGCCGCGGTGGACGAGGTTGCCGCACGGTCGGAAGGTCAGGGGGACGCCGGCGTCGCGCAGGACGGCAGAAGCCCGGGCACTCCGGCGCCACCGGACGATGCACCACAGGAATCCGCCCTGCCGGAATCTGCACCACAGGAATCCGCCCTTCCGGAATCTGCCCTGATCCCGGACCCGGCGGCCATTCCGGTGCACCGTGCGTTGCCCGCGGCGGCCGATGAGGAAGCGCCGCCGCCCACGCGGTTGATGGTGGCCGGAACGTCAATCGATCTCAGCGTGGTCGCCGTCGGAATTAGCGCTGGCAACCAGATGGAGATTCCGGATGCCGTTGACCGTGCCGGCTGGTACCGGTATGGCCCGGCGCCGGGGGAGGCGGCCGGAACCGCGGTGATCGCAGCCCACGTGGACACCCTCTCCGGTTTGGCTCCGTTTTCCGAGCTCAGGCAGCTTCAGCCCAACACGGCCATCACCGTAGAAAGGGCGGAGGCGGAAGCGCTCACCTACCGCGTCACCGAGGTTGAGTTGATGGACAAGGACGAATTCGATGCAGCTACCGTGTTCCGCCGGGACGGAAAACCGCTGCTGAAACTGGTCACCTGCGGCGGCACGTGGCTGGACGGACGGCAGGATTACAGCCACAATGTGGTTGTCACAGCGGTCCCTGACTGACTTTTCCGGCCCTTCAGCACCACGCCACGGGGTAGCTTCCCCTCCCGACGACCGGAAGGACGCAGGCTTGGTACCTCCTCCTTTCGACGCGTGGGACACCGGCATCGACACAGCTTTCGCGGCCGGTGACGAATCAGCCATCGCTGATGCCTACCGGCACCTGGCACCGCTTGTCCGCACGCTGGCCTCCCGGGCCTTGCGGGATCAGGCGGCCGCGGACGATGTGACCCAGGAGGTCTTCATCCGGGCGTGGCGGCTGCGGGACGGCTTCGACCCTTCGCTGGGCCGGCTTCCCGCGTGGATCGTCGGGATTACCCGGCGCGTCATCGCCGATGCGCAATCGTCCTCTGCCCGTGAGCATCGCAAACTCCATGCCGTGTCGGCGGTCCTGCCGGACCCCGAATACGCCGACAGTTCCCAGTCACCCGAAGCGCTCGCGGACCGGTTGTTGCTGGACGGCGAGCTCGAACGGCTCGGTGAACCCAAGGGCTCGATCATGCGCCTGGCGTTCTACGAGGATCTGACCCACGAGCAGATCTCACGCCGGCTGGACCTGCCGCTTGGTACCGTCAAGAGCCATATCCATCGCAGTCTGCAGCACCTGAAGCGCCGATTGGAGGTTGACCATGCGGCACCTTGATCCGGAACTGATCAGTTTGCTGGCCCTGGACGACACCATCGGCGACCGGTCCGACCGGGAACACCTCCGCACCTGCCCCGAATGCGCCGACGAGTACCAAGCCCTTCGCCGTGCGGTGATCGCAGCCAAAGCCGATCCCGAACCGGAACTCGAGTCTCCGGGCCCGCAGGTCTGGCAGGCCATCCACCGCGAATTGGGGCTCGCCCCGGAACTCGCGGAAGATCCCCTGCGGTCCGCGCCCGGCCCCGCTCCCTTGCGCGACGCCGCTGCGGAGCGACCTTCACCGGCGGCGCCCGCCCCGCGCCCACGGCCCCGGAACTTCCCGGCTTGGCTCGCCGCGGCGGCAGCCGTGGTGCTCCTGGCCGCCATCGGCGTGTCCTGGATCGTCAACCGGAACACCGCCACCCTGGCGCAGGCGGATTTGCAGCCCTTGGAGCAGTACGCAGCCACCGGGACGGCGCGCGTGGTGGAGAACAACGGGATCAGGGAACTCGAGATCCGGCTGAGCGCCAACGAGGCCCGCGGCTATCAAGAGGTGTGGCTGATCGCGCCGGACCTTTCCGGGCTCGTCAGCCTCGGCGTGCTGGACTCGGACAGCGGCCGGTTCCCCATCCCGCAGGGACTGGATCTGTCGAAATTCCCCATCGTGGATGTCTCGGACGAGCCGTTGGACGGGAACCCCGAACACTCCAGCGTCAGCATCGTCCGCGGCAGCCTCGGCACCTGACCGATACGTCCGCTGCCGACCCCAGCGGTGGACATCCCGACGACAGCCGGAGGAAGCATGCACCAGCAGACACACCGCGAACAAGGACTTGGCTGGCCGATAGTGGTCCTCGTCAGCTCGCTGGTGGCGATCGTTGCGGCCTTCATGGGCAGTGGGGTTGTGGTCGGGACTCCCATCCAGCAGGCGGCCGACGGCTGGCTGAACGAAGACTCCACACCGCTGGCCCCGGCCTCGCCGGCTTTCCGGATCTGGTCCGTCATCTACCTGGGCCTGTTCGCCTACGCGGTCTGGCAATTGCTGCCGGCCCAGCGGCGGTCCGAGCGGCATGCTGCCCTGCGTCCTTGGGCGGTGGCATCCATGCTGTTGAACGCGGCATGGATCTGGGTGGTGCAGGCCGGACTGCTGGTCATCAGCCTCGCGGTGATCGTGGCGCTGCTGGCCGTGCTGGCGCGTATCCTGGTGCTGCTGGTCGACACCCTGCCAGGCGGCCGGCTCGACATCCTCATCGTCGACGGCACGTTCGGCCTGTACCTGGGCTGGGTGACCGTGGCCACGGTGGCCAACTTCGCGGCCGTCCTCGCGGCGTCCGGGGTGGACGGCTTCGGGCTCTCCGTCACCTTGCTGTCATCGATCGTCCTCGCTCTGGCGGCGGCCATCGGCGTGGCCACCGCGGTGTACAGCCGTGGCCGGCTTGCCCCGGCGTTGGCCACCAGTTGGGGCCTGGGCTGGATCGCCGTCGGACGCATCGACGGGGGACTGGTGGATCAGGGCACCGCAATCGCCGCCGGTATCTGTGCGGCGGTGGGGCTGCTTGCCGCGGTGGTGATCCGGCTGGTCGCCGGCGGCAGCCCGCGCGATTAACCCGATTAGTAAGCTTGCTGAATTTCGCCCTTGGCTGACGAAGTGGCGTACGGCGGGACGTAGCAAGGGTTCGCCGCTAGGTTGGAAAACAGCAGGATGCCGACAGGCGGCATCGCCGAGCAAGGAGGTTTTCTGATGGCGGAAACAACCCGGTCCAAGGCAAGCTACACCGTTCCCGGCCTCAAGCTGGAAGACGGCCGAAAGGTCGCAAAGATCCTGCAGCAGCGGCTCCACGCGCTCAATGACCTGCAGTTGACCCTGAAGCACGCCCACTGGAACGTGGTGGGTCGGGACTTCATCGGGGTCCACGAAATGCTCGATCCGCAGATCGAGAAGGTCCGTGCCATGATCGATGCCGTCGCCGAGCGCATGGCCACCCTGGGCGTCTCCCCGAACGGGCTGCCAGGCGCCCTTGTCAAGGAACGCACTTGGGACGACTATGACATTCACCGTGCCGGCACCGCCGAGCACCTCGCCGCGCTGGACGTGGTCTACAACGGGGTGGTCGCCGACCACCGCGAGGCCATCGAAACCATCGGTGAAATCGACCCGATCACCGAGGACCTGCTGATCGGCCAGACGGCCGAGCTGGAACTCTTCCAGTGGTTCATGCGGGCGCACCTGGAGAACAGCGCGGGCGAACTCGCCAGCGGCGGTGAGAAAACGGAAAAGGGCGCGGCCAAAAAGACCAAGTAGCCCGGCCGCACGCTGTGGAACCTAACAGCGCCTTCAGGGTCCGGCAGCAGCTCCACCTCGAGTGGGGCGCTGCCGGGCCCTTGTTGGCAGAAGCTTCGCGGTGCGCGGGCGATCCGCTGCCGTTACTCCCGATCCTCCGCGCCGCCTCGGCCGCTGCACCCGTGCCCGGCTCCGGCAAGACCCTGGCCCTGTGGGAGTTCCTGGCGGCGCTGGCCGCCGAGGACCTCACCGCCGCCCGCGCGGTGGAGCCCCATCTGGACGCGGCCGCCATCCTGGCGCAGGCCGGGCTGGAGCAGCCCGCGGGGACAACCTGGGGCGTGTTCGCGGCGGAATCCGCCGGCACCCGTTTAGAAGCCAAGAACAACGACGGCGGTGCCTGGCTTTTGTCCGGCACCAAGCCGTGGTGCTCCTTGGCAGCGCACCTGGACCACGCGGTGGTCACCGCGCACGTCGACGGCGGTCGCCGGGCGTTCGCGGTGGACCTGACACAGCCGGCGGTCAGCGTTGAGCCCGCCGACTGGGTCAGCCGCGGCCTCGCCGCCGTGCCCAGCGGCCCGGTGGCGTTCGACCAAGCGATTGCCGCGCCGGTCGGTGGGACTGACTGGTACCTGCACCGCCCGGGTTTCGCCTGGGGCGGGATTGGCGTCGCCGCATGCTGGTTTGGCGGCGCTGTGGGGCTCTTCCGCACGCTCCGTACTGCCGCGACCTCCCGCACCCCGGACCAGCTGGCCTTGGCGTGGCTGGGCGAGGCGGACCGCTTGCTGGCTACCGGCGCGGACGTGCTGGCCGCCGCGGCCGCAGCGGTGGACGCCGGAGCGGCCGGAGCGGTCCAGGCACACCGCGTCCGCGGCCAGATCGCCGCAATCTGCTCGCGGATGCTGGAGATCTGCGGCCACGCGCTGGGACCGGGACCGCTGGTGTGGGACGAGCCGCACGCCCGGCGGGTGGCCGACCTGACGGTGTACCTCCGCCAGCACCATGCCTCCCGTGACGACGCGGCTCTCGGCGCCCTGGTCTTGGAACAGGCGGAGCCAGCATGGTGACCTTCTCCCACGTCGACGCCGGAACCACGGAAGCAGAGTGGCGCGCGGCGGGCATCGAGCGGCTGCCGGCGCTGGCCCAGGGAGTAGTACCCGTCCGCGGCTGCCGGCTGGTGGTGGCCGCGGCGCATCCCGACGACGAGTCACTCGGCGCCGCAGGGCTGATCCACGCCGCGCTGGTCCGCGGCGCGGATGTCACCGTGCTGCTCTGCACCGCCGGCGAAGCCTCCCACCCGGATTCGCCCACGTACTCCGCCGCGGACCTGCGCAAACTTCGGCTGGCGGAATTCCGCGCCGCGATGCAGGCGCTGGAATCCTCGGCGCAGGCGCAGGCGAAGGGGCGGGCACAGGCTGAGGCCAATGATCCGGCCCAAGCCATCTCGGAGGACGGAGCAGGGCCCGGGCGGCTGGAATGGAGGTTCCTGGGCATCCCGGATGGGAAGGTCAGCCAGCATGTCGACGTCCTTGATGCAGCCTTCGCCGCAGCCTTGGATGGCCACGCGCAAGCGGTGGTCGCCGCACCCTACCGCCAGGACGGCCATCCGGACCATGAAGCTGTGGGCCACGCGGCGGCCCGGTCAGCCACCGCCCACCGGGCAGACCTGCTGGAATTCCCCATCTGGTATTGGCATTGGGCTGACCCTGGCGCAGATAGCCGCTGGACGGAGTGGCGGACCGCGGGGCTCTCGGCGCCGGATGCGGCCGCCAAGCAGTTGGCCTTGGCCTCCCATGTTTCGCAGACGCAGCCCCTGTCGGCGGCAGCCGGCGACGAGGTGCTGCTCAGCGAAGCGTTTCAGGAACACTTTGACCGTGACGTCGAGGTCTTCGAGTGGACCCCGGCCGGGCCCGCCGGATCGGAGCACGCAGAGCACATCTTCGACCGGCTGTACCGCAGTAATCCGGACCCATGGAATTACCTGTCCAGTTGGTACGAACGACGGAAGCGGGTGGTCACGCTGGCGTCCCTCCCGGCCGAACGGTACGGGGATGCCTTGGAGATTGGCTGTTCCATCGGGGTGCTGACCGCCGAGCTCGCCGTCCGCTGCGATCGGTTGACAGCAGTGGATGCCAGCAGTGTTGCACTGGACGAGGCGCGCCGCCGGCTGGCGGACGTCAGCAACGTGGAGTTGGTGCACGCGCAGCTGCCCGCCGGGTGGCCGTCCTCGGCCGAGGACGGCTTGGATCTGGTGGCCATCTCGGAAATCGGCTACTTCCTCACCGGTCCGGAGCTGCGGGAGCTGCTTTGCAAGGTGCAGGAATCCATGACCCCTGGAGGGCACCTGTTGCTGTGCCACTGGCTGCATCCGATCGACGGGTGGGAACTGGACGGCGAACAGGTCCATGCGATGGCGAAGGAAACCACCGGCTGGAACGTGGTCGCACTCCACCGCGAACCGGACTTCCTGCTGGAAGTCCTGCAGGCACCGGAGCGTGCGCCGTGACCGCCGTCCCGGTCGCCGGCCCAGCCTCGGGCATACCCAACACCTCCGCCGGGGGACCAGGCGCGGCACCCACGTTGCGGCACATCGCCGTCGTTGTTCCGGTGCACAACGAGGAGCAGCTGCTGGGACGATGCCTGCGGCGGCTGCAACGGGCGATGGACGCGCTCCGTACCGGGCAGCCACACTGCAGCGTGCAACTGGTGGTGGTGCTAGACCGGTGCACCGACCAGTCGGCAGCCATCGCCGAGCACGCGGCCCACTCGGATGAACGGATCGCCGTGCTGGCCGGGGACTTCGGCTCCGTCGGCGCTGCCCGGGCGGCCGGAGTGTCCGCCGCGCTGGAAGCCGCAGACCACTACACGGCCGAGAAGACCTGGCTAGCCTGCACGGACGCGGACACCCTGGTGCCGGAGAACTGGCTGACCTCCTTTGTGCGGCTGGCCGATGCCGGAGCCGACGCCGTGGCGGGAACAGTGGAACCCGACACCGCCAGCCTGGCGCCCGGGCTCCTGCGGGCCTGGCGCCATAACTACGCCGGCCAGGAACCGAGCACCAGGGTGCACGGCGCCAACCTCGGCGTCAGGGCCTCGCTGTATCTGGCGGCCGGTGGCTTCCCAGCGCTGACGGAGCATGAGGACGTCCGGCTGGTCGAAGCCATCCGTTCCCTTGGCGGCGTGGTCCTGCCGGCGGCCCATCTGCAGGTCACCACCTCAGGCCGGCTGCAGGGCCGGACACCGGGCGGCTTCGCCGGCTACCTGGCCAACCTGAAAGCCGCTAGCAGCTGACGTGGTTTCCGCGCCCCACACGCACGGAGCACGCCAGCCCACGCCTTCGCCGAGCGCGCGTGGCTAAGCCCGGCACTCCACTGCCTTTTCAACCTGCCCTAGGTTGAAAAGGCGTCGGTCCAAGATCGTCTCGATCATCAGCACGCTAAACCGCGCGTGCCACATGATGTCGCCGCACGGGAGGGCCAAGGCTTCGGCGAGGCCTGCCGTGTCGTGGTGCCAGTAACGCCGCTCGTGGCCTGCATCGTCCAAGCGGACTCTTCCTTCTGCCTCCAGATGAACGGTGACCGGAATACCAACATCGTCGTGAAGTGCTTTCCGGGCCTGGATCCAATGGACGTTGTGTCCCGGGCCAAACCACGAGCACGCTCCCGTCTTCTGGTGGGGATCGTCATCGGCTCGGTTCGAGTAGTAGACCACGTCAGGGTCCTTTCCTGCAGTCCGCCGCGGCGGACACTCTTGCCCGCTCCAGTTGGAGGCGGACCGCTTCTTCATCCGAACCACCCGTGAGGTTTGGGGTTGGTGTGCGGCCATGTCGGAGCATTTGCCCTCCTAGCCGGAGGGGCGCGCATCTCGTGAAGCTGCTTTCAGCCTAGGGGCCGCCTCTGACAAAATTGCGAGGCGTGCTTGCCAGCAACCGCTGGCAGGTGCAGCGGCCGCTCAGGAACCTGTGCGGGAGCGCAGCATCTCCAGGTAGTGCGGGTTCCGCATGATGCCCAGTACGTTGCCGAACGGATCGACGACCGAGGCCGTGATGAAACCGTGCCCGCGGTCGATGAGCGGTTCCAGTTCCGTCGCGCCTTTCTCCAGCAGCCGACGGCGCGCCGCCTCCACATCGTCCACCTGCCAGTACAGGATGGCGCCGCCTGGATCTATGCCGTGGCCCGCGGGGGCGTGCCGGGTGTCGATCAGGCCTAGCTCATGCTGATAATCGCCGATCCGGAACTCGGCATAGCCGGGCCGCTCGAAGTACGGCTTGGTGCCGAGGAAGTCCGAATACCACTCCACCGCCGCCGGCAGATCCGCGGTCCAGTAGCTGACCGTACTCATTCCTCGCAGCATGGGTGCCCTTCCGGTCGTTAGCCAACGCCGCCCTAGCGACGATAAGCGTGATGCTGGGACGCTACCGCAGATCGTTCTGGCTGTCTGCCCTTTCCTGGGACACTGTGAACCGATGCGAAGCGGCGGGGAGCACTAGGAGGCCAGCGGCTCTGCCGGAAGGTGCCGGCCGCTGTCCAGCTGCAGTTCAAGGCTGTTCATCACCACGGCCGCCAGGTCCTCCAGCGTGAGGGTGTCCTCGGCGCTGAAGTCGCGCGGCTCGAAGTCCATCACGCACAAGGTGCCCAGATTGAAGCCTTCCCGGGTCTTCAGTGGCACGCCGGCGTAGAACTTCAGGCCGAAGCCGCCGGCCACCAGGGAGTTCGCCGCCGCGCGCGGATCCGCGGGGGCGTTGTTGATGATCCACGGTCCGTTTTGCAGGATGGTCGATCCGCACAACCCGGGCTCGCGGTCGATCTGCTGGATACCCAGACCGTGGTGCGATTTGAACCAGATCCTGTCGTGGTCCACCACGCTGATCGCGGCGATGGGCGCCGAAAACAGGCGGGCGACCATCGCCGTGATGCGATCCAGGGTAGCGTCCGGCGGGGTGTCCAGAATGTTGTAGCGCTGGACCGCTTCCATTCGCAGCGGCTCATCGACCGGCAGGATGGACACCTCCTTGTGCCGGCCGCGCAGCGAGAGTGCCAGATCGGACAGTGCCAGCGCCACGTCGCGGCCTGTGGGGCGTGCCTCTGGCTCGCGGGCGGTCATCGCGGTCAGTAGCGGCACCCACTCCGGCCCCAGCTCGGACGGGATCTCCGGGTCCCGCAGCAGCCGGGCGACCGCTGCTTCCAGCGGCGGGCCGGGAAAGGTTGTCACACCGGTCAGGCATTCCAGCAGCACGAGGCCCAGCGCGTAGATATCGCTGGCGGGGCCGGCCGGTTCGCCCTTGGCCTGCTCCGGGCTCAGGTAGGCGGCAGTCCCGTACATCCCGGAGACGTGGGCATCTTCTGAGATCACGACGGCGATGCCAAAGTCGGTGAGTTTGGCGCGCAGGCGGGCACCGTCGTCGTCGTAATTGAAGAGCATGATGTTGCCGGGCTTGACGTCCCGGTGAACCACGGAGTTTGTGTGGATGTAGGCCAGTCCCTCGGCCAGATCGTGGCCGATCTGCGCAACATGCAGCGGCGGCATGGGCCCCGCCTTCAAGCGGGCCTTCAGGTCTGCGCCTTCGATCATTTCCATGACCAGGTAGATCTGCGGATGTCCGGCTTCTATTCGGTCGATGCCCGCATCCAGCAGGGTCACCAGGTTGCCGTGGTTCAGCCGGGCCAGGAGCTTAATCTCCGCGTCGTCGTGGTGGAACTCTTCCTCGTTCATCGAGGGGCGTTGGATCACCTTGACGGCGACCTCGCGGCCCAGGACTTGGTCCTCGGCTCGGTACACCTTGGCGTTCGCTCCGGTGCCGACCAAGTTTATTAGCCGGTATCGCCCATTAAGCAGCATGCCGGATCGATCCAGATGAGGCGCCAACGTCTCCTGCTTTCTAGCCGTTACATGACGGCACACCGGCCATCACTTTGACAGCATCCTTACTAATCGTACGGGCGCCCGCTCCAGGAACGGGCCATAACGAGTCGGAATGCTGAATCGTTATGACTCTTCCACTGTCACCGCGGGGCACTCTTCGCTGCGGACGAGCACCCGGCGGCTTCGAGTGGTGAAGAAAACGCCCAGGATCACTGCCACAGCGCCGAGGATCTGCATCAGGCTGATGGCCTCGCCCAACAGGACATAGGCACCCAGCATGGTGAACACCGGCACGAAGTTCAAGAACACAGATGCCTGGGAAGCGCCGAGCGTGGCCACCGCCCGGTTGTAGAGGAGCAGGGCGATTACCGACGGGAAGATTCCCAAGTACAGCAGGCCGGACCACTGCCCACCGCTGATCGGGGGAATGCCCACCACCGCCCACTCCGCCAGCAGCAGCGGCAGCATGAACAAAACGGACAAACCGGTCATCACCAGGACGGTGCCGTGGGCGGGGAACAACGGGAGGTACCGCCGGACGGCGATGGAGTAGACGGCCCAGGACAGCGCGCCGATCGCCATGATCGCGTCGCCCGCGTTCCAGGACATCTCCGTCAGGCGCAGAAGTTGGCCGTTGGTGACCACCCACACCGCGCCGCACAGCGAGAGCAGGACGCCGGCCCACTGCAGCGGCCGCAACCGCTCGCGCAGCAACCAGAAACCCAGTAGCACCGTGACGGCAGGGATGGACGCTTCAAGAACCGAAACGTTGGTGGCCGAGGTGAACTGCAGTGCGGAATAGATCAGCGTGTTGAATCCGGCCACCCCGGTCACCGTCATCAGCAGCAGCGGCTTCCAGTGCCGGATGAAGAGGTGCCGGGATCGCCACGCGCTGCGGTAGCCGATGGGAAGGAGTACCAGGAAGGCGACGGCGATCCGACCGAACGCGATGGTCAGCGGCGGCAGTTCGCTCAGTGCTTTACCGGTCAGGATGTTGCCCGCGTAGAAGACCACCACCAGCATTAGCAGGAGATAGGCGCGCATGGTGCTCCTCCTGTTTGTTGCTGCGGCGGGTATCCGACAAAGACTAGTGCCAAAGACGGCGCCGGGCAGCAGGGGCGCCCATGAGGTCGGCGGAGTGATGCGGGCTACGGCAAGAAATGACGCATGGGCCGCCGGTTTTGGGTTAAATTAACGTCAACAAGGAACGGAGAAAGGGCAGCGCCGTGCCAGGCGAAAATCTTGATGCTTCTGAATTGACGGTGGAGGAGTTCCTCCACGACGCAGCAGTCGACAGCGTGGACATTGAGGTTTTCCTCAATGCGTTGGCGCGCTTGGCCGTACATAATCTTTCGCACTCGGATGAAGACCTTCTCTGCGGCATCACGCTGCTGCGCCGGAAGAAGGCCGGCACCGTGGCCAGCAGCAGTGCGCGCGCGCAGAGGCTGGATGAGATCCAGTACGACTACGCCGACGGCCCATGCCTGCAGGCTGCCCGGGAAGGGGCAGTTGTGCACGTTGCCGACGCGAAAGAAGAGACCCGCTGGCCCGAATATGGTGCCCGCGTGCTGGCTGAGGACGTCCGGTCCATCTTGGGTGTGCCGATCACCGTTGCCTCCGGTGACGCAGCCGGCCTCAATCTCTACTCGAACGAAGCCGGCAGGTTCGACGAGAAGACCATCGAAGCTGCGCAGAAGTACGCCCGCCAAGCGTCCCGGGCTCTGACCTTGGCAGTGCGCCTTGCCCGGCAGCGCGATGCGGAAGCCGACCTGCAAGCGGCGTTGGAGTCGAGGACCACTGTTGCGCTGGCCATCGGCATCATCATGGGCCAGAACAGGTGCAGCCAGGACGAAGCGTTTGAGCTGCTCAGGTCCGCCTCCAGCAACCGCAACATGAAGCTGCGGGACTTGGCGGCAGACCTGGTGACCTCCGCCGACCCGTCCACCGAGGGAACGCACTTCGACAGGTAAATTCGCTCGGCGCGGACGCCCGCATTGACACGGGGGTGTGGTGCTGTAGCGTGGAGCGTGGTTAAGCAGTTGGCCATCGAACACTCGTCTGGAAAGAAATGTTCATGAAGTACCAACTGCACATCCATGCCAATCCACTTTCTTCCCGCTGCCTCTTGCTGCGCTTCGATCAACGCAGGTCTGAGGTGACGAGATGAGCACAGCATTCGCCGACTCCGGCCAGTCCGCTATTGAACAGCCCGCTGCCATGCCGGCCGTTTCGGACCACGCAACCGGGCAAGCCGTCTTGGACCAACCTTCCGGCCAGGCTCCTTCCGTGCAGGGAAACGCCGGCCAGGCTCCTCCCGGTCAAGAAACTGTTCCGGCCACTGTTCCGGCGAACTTGTCGGAAATGACAGTCGAGGAACTCCTGGAGCTCAGCAGCCAGTCCTACCGGCAGCTGGACCGCAAACATCCGGTCCGCGATGCGTTGGTCCAGTACTACGCCATCGCCCGCGAGCTCGAAACCCGCGAAGCGCAGGGCTAAAGGCGCCTGGCGCCCATAGATCCGGAGGACTAGGCGATCCCCCCTACGCCTAGTCCTCCATCCCTGTTCTGCTTAGTCCTCCATCCACGCCGGCGTGAACAGCAGGTTCAAGCCCTCGGCGACGGTCGGGTGAGTGATGACGGGCCGACGGCGCCGGAAGAGTGGAGCTCCCTGCACCTACCGGGAAGGGCTGTTCCGCTCGCCGGCTGAACGGTAGGGGCTCAATACAAGAAAATCGGCAGCCAGTCGGGGTTGTGCGCGTGCACCAGCACGAGGAAAAGCACGAAATCGAAGATCAAGTGCACGGACACGACGTAAGTGAACGACTTCGTCAGCTTGAAGGTGTAGCCCTGAAGCAGCGCGAACGGGAAGGTCAGCAGCGGCCCCCACGCCTGATAGCCGATCTCCCACAGGAAAGACGAGAAGACCACGGCTTGCAGGATGTTGGCCAACCAGTCGGGAAAATGCCGCCGCAGTAACGTGAAGGTCGTGCAGATAAAGAACAGCTCGTCCCAGATGCCTACGGCGTTTACTCCGAGGAAGAGCCGCCAGAAGATGGTGGGGTCGGATGCGTCCGGCCAGTTTTGATAGACCCCTGTGCTGATCAAGTAGACCGGCAGAATGAAGTAGCCCAGCGCGACGACGCCGATAAGGTACAGCTTGGCTGGCAACGGCCACTTGCGCCCGGTGTTGACCGGAAACTTGATGATGTTCTCGCGATAGATGTACTTCGACACCAGCCAGGGCACCAGCACGGCCAATGTGAGGGCACCGCCCATGAGGGCCATGTGCGAGATACTCAGATCGGCGTTCAGCGGGACCAAGCTGACGATGACTATGCCCGCCGCGATCAGCGCCAGGTCCCGCAATAACTGAGCGTCGACGATAGCGGCAGTGACCAGGCTGAGAGCGAGCATGCTGTAGCCAGCGGGGTCATTTTCCATACCAAAAAGCAGTATTCCGGACGCCGAGAGCAGCACCGCCGGCACCAGTTTCCAACTGAGCGCGGTACGGGGCGGTTGGGTCGAGATGGTTGTCACGCAACCAGCATCTCAGCGCAATCCTCGGGCGGGAAACCGTCCAGAGTTCGGCGGGTTCTAGACCGACGCCGTGTGTCTAGTGCTGGCCCACCTTGGTGGTGCCGAACATGAGGGGGCGGCGGCTGACGTCGATGTTACGTTCCTCCGCCGAGAAGCCGCTGGCAAGCCCTCCGCCAATGGCACTCATCACCGCTGCTTTTTCCGAACAAATTGTCCTACCCGACCGCTAGTTTCTGTTGTGTGCCCGAGTGCCGCACCGCCCGGGCTGCAGAAATGGAAACTATTACGTTGGGGAAAGACCACCATGGCGATTAATCCGAATACGTCCGTAATGCCTCCCGCCCAGGGAGCGCCTGCACCGCAGGAGAACCACAACGCCGGCAAGGGCCTGGCGATCACGGCACTGGCGCTGGCGATCGTCTCGCTGCTGCTGTGCTGGGTGCCGATCGTCAATAACCTCGTCTTCGTGCTGGGGATTATTGCCCTGGGCTTTGCCATCGCGGCCACGGTCATCACGGTCAAGCGAAGGTCCAAGTCCAAGGGCATGTCGATTGCCGCGCTCATTATTTCCGCCGTTTCGATCATCGGCGTGATCGCTTCGCAGATGTTTTACGCTTCGCTTATCGACAGCGTTGCCAAAACCGTCGAGGACGCCGCGGACGGAGTGGTTGCGGTCGACGACGGCGAGCAGGCGGCGGTCGCCGAGGCCGCGACCCTGGCGCTGGGCAAGGAAGCGGCCATTGGGGATGAGTACAACGTCACCGTCAAAGCGGTGAACCTTGACGCCACCGAAGAAATTCTGGCGATGAACCAGTTCAACCAAGACCCTGAAGGGCAGTACGTCCTGATCGATCTGGTGACCGAGTACGTCGGCTCCGAGGAAGGCGATCCGTGGATCGATCTGGCGGTCAAGCTGGTCGGTGGCGATGCCCGCCAGTACGGCTCCAGCACTTGCATCGCTTCGCTGGAGCAAGAAGCATTGAGTGTCCCCACGCTCGAGAATGGTGGGGTCGGAGAGTACCAGCTCTGCCTCGACGTTCCGGCCGAAGCCATTACGGACGCCAAACTCTTCGTGGAGCCCACCATCTCCTTCGACAATGACGCACGCGTCTACTGGGCTGTGAAGTAACTGCTTTCGCCCACTCAGCCGGAACGCCGGTCCTGCGTAGTGCGGGACCGGCGTTCTGCTTAATCCTCCAGCCAGGCCGGCGTGAACAGCAGGTTCAAGCCCTCGGCGATGGTCGGATGGGTGATGACGGCGTCGCGGACGGCGATGTAGTCCAGTCCGCCGATCATCGCCATTTGCAGTACGGCGATCGCTTCGCTGGCATCCACTCCACGCAAGGCAGCGCCCAAGATCTTGCCGGTCTTCCGATCCAGCACTGCCTTCCATTCGCCGTCCAGCTGTCCAACGGTCCGGGCTCGCGGGATTGCGCTCACCGGCATCCGTGCGATCCGCACTTCGTGGCCGGCATCGCGTGCCTGCCGTTCGGTCAGGCCCACCCGGCCAAGCTCCGGCGTTGTGAAGACGGTGTAAGGGATGAGCCGCTCCACCGTGGACCTCGGCTGTCCCTCGCCGTGGGCAGCGGCCAAGTTCGCCTTGAGGATGCGGTAGTCGTCATAGGAGGCGTGCGTGAACTGCGGGGAGCCTGCCGCATCGCCTGCGGCCCAGACGCCGTCGGCTGACGTGTGCAGCCGGTCGTCCACCTGGATCATGCCCTTGTCGGAAAGCTGCACACCCACGCCCTCCAATCCGATGCCGTCGGTCACCGGCCGGCGCCCGAGCGCCACCAGCACTTCCTCGGCGGTGACCGTCTCCCCGGTGGACAGGCTGACCGTGACGGTGCCGTCGTCGGCGCGTTCGATCTTCTCCGCGGACGCCTCCAGCTTCAGCGTGATGCCGGCGTCGGTAAAGGCCTTCGCCAAAGCCTCAGCCACATCAGCGTCCTCGCGCGGCAGCAGTTGGCCGGCGCGCTGCACCACGGTGACCTGCACGCCAATAGTGTTCAGCAGGTCTGCGAATTCACAGCCGATGTAGCCGCCGCCCAAAATCACCATGCTGGCAGGCAGTTCATCCAGGTGCAGCAGCGTGTTGCTGGTCTGGACATTGGATTCGGCCAGCCCGTCGATGTTCGGCAGGGCCGGCCCGGTGCCCAGATTAATCACGACGTCGGTGCCGCGAAGCACGCGGGTGCCGCCGTCATTCAGCGAGACTTCGACGGTCTTGGGCGCCACGAACTTTGCCTCGCCCAAGATGAAGTCCATGCCGGAGCCGGTGAACAGCTTTTCCTGTCCGGCCACCATGGTGTCCACTACGTCTTCCTTGCGGTGGCGCAGCAGGTTGATGTCCATCCGCGGATTCTCCGACCCGGCCACGCCGAACTCTGCCGCCCGGCGCACTGTCTCCAGCACCCGGCCGGAATGGATGATGGTCTTGGTCGGGATGCACGCCACGTTGATGCACGTTCCGCCGATCATTGCCCGCTCGACCATCGCCACCGTCTGTCCCGACTTCGCCAGGTCCATCGCCAGAGACTTGCCGGCTTTGCCGCCGCCGACCACCAGCAGATCAAATTCCTCGGGTTCCATGACCATCCTTCCCTCGGGAGTGCGACAGATCCAGCCGCTTTAACGCCACCCTACGCCTCGGCACAGACCCGACGAGACCGCTGACCCTGCTCCGGGGCCGGCCACAGGCCGCGCGGACCCTGTGCGGACGCGAACCGGCCCCACCGCAACCTCAACGGCGCCGGGCAATCACCACGGTGTCCTCCAGCAAGCCCCGTTCGCCGTCCGGTCCCGTCGCCCCACGGCTCCTGACTTCGGCGCAGCGGACGTCCCACGCATTGTCCTGCAGGTCCAGGGTGGCGAGCTCCTCTTCCGGGGTGGGGAAGAAATGCCGATGGCCGGCCGCGTTCCCGGCCCAGGGCGGAGCGCCGGCGTGGGACACCAGCAGCAAGGTGCCGCCCGGAGCCACGGCCGCGGCCGCCCGCTGCAGGATGCCCGCCCGGGGAAGGTGGATGGGGGAGGCCAGGAAACAGGCGGAGACCAGGTCGAATTCGCCGGCGGGGAAGTCCTCCGCCAGATCCATCTGCTGCCAGCTGATCTGTTCCTTTCCCAGCCCGCGGGACTCGGAGACCTCCCGGGCGCGTTCCAGTGCCGTGGCTGAGATGTCCACGCCGGTGACCTGCCAGCCGTTTTCGGCCAGCCACACCGAATCGCCGCCCTCTCCACAGCCCAAGTCCAGAGCGCGCCCCGGTGTGAGCACGGGAGCCGTATCCGCCAGGACCCGGTTGACCGCTCCGCTCCAGATCCTGGAGCGCTCGCCGTAGCGGGCATCCCAGAAGGTGCGGGCGTCTGTCGCTTGCTCGGCGGAGGAGTGGCCGGTCATGATGCCCTCTCTTCTCCCGCTGTGGCTGAAATCGTTGCATAGACTGCCGCGGATGCCGTAGTGCCGGTGGCAGCGGACGTCTCGGCAGCAACTGCGGCCGCTGTGGGGTAGTTTTCCGCGGAGTCAGCAGGGTAACTTTCAGCAGAGGCCGCGGCCAGTGCGAAGTCCTCGGTCACCAGATCCGCGTTGACCATCCCGCCGGCCATCGCACCGGCGGCGATGCTGATCGGCACATTGGCGCCCGGCGATGTGATGTTTCCTGCCGCCCAAATCCGGGGATGGCTGGTGCGCCCGGTCGGATCGACCTTGAGGAAGCTGCCAAACGCCGAGTCCTCGCGTTCCAGCTCGAATTCGGCCAGGTAGCTGTCCTGCGGGACCAGCGTGGCGGCAGTGAAGACCGCGTCCACGTCCACCACCTCGCCGCCCTCGACGCGGATGCCGGTCAGCGCGTCGTCGCTGACCACCAGTTCCGACACCGGCCGCGGGTCCCTGCTGACGTTCCGCGCCGCGAGCTGCGCGGCAATGTCGCTGTCCACCGGTCCGGCCAAGGCCGTGAAGAAGACCACGTCATCGCTCCACTGCCGGATCAGCTGGGCCTGGTGGATGCCCATCGGGGAAGTAGCCAGCACGGCCAGCCGCTTCCCGCGGACCTCCCAGCCGTGGCAATACGGGCAGTGCAATACATCCCGGCCCCAGCGCTGCGCCATCCCCGGAATCGCCGGCAGGTCATCCCGCACGCCGGAGGCGGCGATCAAACGGCGCGCGGTGAGCTGGCCGCCGTCGTCCGTCTCCACCATGATTCCCTCAGTGGTCTCGCTCACCTGCTTGACGACAGCGGAGCGCACCTCCACGCCGTAGCCTGCCACTTCGGCGCGGGCCCGGCTGAGGAATTCCAGCGGGTCGGCACCCTCGTTCCCCAGCACCCCATGCATGTGGCTGGCGAAGCGGTTGCGCGGACTGCCGCCGTCGAGCACCAGGACCTTCCGCAGCGCCCGGCCCAGCATGAGGGCCGCGCTTAGCCCGGCAGCGCCGCCGCCGATGATGATGACATCCCATTCGTTGTTTTCCATGGTCCAAGGGTGCGGGAGCCGATGATAAGGTTGCAAGTATCTTTGCAGAAACAGCAAACTGAGGGAGGAGGGCCATGAAGGACTCGGTGCTGGAGCAAATCGGTCCGCGGCTGCGTGCCGCCCGGATCAAGCAGGACCGCACGCTGGAGGATTTGGCGACCCGCACCGGGATGTCCGTGTCCACGCTCTCGCGGCTGGAAAGCGGCAAGCGGCAGGCCAGCCTGGAAATCCTGCTGCCGCTCACCCGCGAGCTGCGGATCACCATTGATGACCTGATTCCGGCCGAGGTGCCGGATCCGCGGATCAAGCCCACACAGTCCGTCCGCAACGGCGTGCAGATTGTCCGGCTGTCCCCGCCCGGCTCGCCGACCCGCACGTTCAAGATGACCTACCCGGCGCGCAAGACCATGCCGCCGCAGCGAACGCATGACGGCTACGACTGGCTCTACGTGCTCTCCGGCCGGCTGCGGCTGAAGCTGGGGGAGAAGGACCTGGTGCTGGAGCCGGGCGAGGCTGCGGAGTTCGACACCCGCGTGCCGCACAGCATGGGCTCCGCGGACGGCAGGCGCGTCGAGATCCTCAGCATCTTCGGTCCCGACGGCGAGCAGATGCATACCTACACACACGGCACAGAGGGGCAGGAATAATGGCTCAAACCTACGTTAAGATCTGCGGATTGCGGACCTCCGAAGCAGTCGCGGCCGCCGTCGACGCCGGCGCAGACGCCATCGGATTCGTGTTCGCACCGGGCGGCCCGCGCACCGTCACTGCCGCAGCAGCCCGCACGCTCGGCGAAGCCGTGCCGGCGGAAGTCGAAACCGTCGGCGTGTTCCGCAACCAGCCCATAGCGGAGGTGATCGAGACCGCCCGCGCCGCCGCGGTGAGCACCGTCCAGTTGCACGGTGACGAACCGCTCAGCGATCTCCGCCTGCTGGAGGACGCCGGGTTCCGCACACTTCGGGCCTTCTCCGCCGAGGCCTACAGTTCACTCCCGGACGATGAAAAGGTGGACTGGGAAACCGGCCGGATCCTGCTCGATGCCGTGGAACCCGGTGCCGGCGTCACGTTTGATCCGACGGCCATCCAGGCACAGCCGCCGCGCGGTCACTGGCTGCTGGCCGGAGGGCTGACCCCGGCCAACGTCGGCATGCTGATTGCCGCGCTCCGGCCGCATGGCGTGGACGTCTCCAGCGGCGTCGAATCCAGCCGCGGCGTCAAGGACATCGGCCTCATCCGAGACTTCGTCCACGCCGCCAAAATGCGCTGAGCCGGCGGCCCGCCGCGTCAACGCCGGGCCGAGGTCCAGCCCTGCTGGTGCAGCCGTTCAAATCCGTCCAGCAGTAGGTCCAGCGCAAACTCGAACTCGAACTGGTCGTCGCAGCCCTGGCCCACCACGGATCCGTCGTCGTGCGCGCCGGCCATGGCAACTTCCGCAATATTGGGGAACCGCGCGGCCATTATCTGCAGCATCTCCGGCGGCACCTCCACCGGCGCGCTTTGCGAATCGTCGAACAGCTCCTGGGTGAAGCCCCACATCCGGCTCCCCAGCGCGTGCATCACGTGATGCGTCAGGTCCACCGAGAACCCGCCGGCCCGGAACATGCCGATCACCGAGTCCATGTAATCCAGAACCACCGGCGTCTTGTTGGTCCGCGACTCCAGCACCTGGCGGGCCCATGGGTGGCGCAGCAGCACTTCCCGCGCTGAGAGCACCCGCTGCCGGACCTCGCTCCGCCAATCCGACCCGGTGGGCCGCGTATCGATCTCGCCGACGATGACGTCCACCATCCCGTCGAGCAGTTCTTCCTTGTTGGCCACGTGCTTGTAGAGCGCCATCGGCACCACGCCGAGTTCTTGAGCCAGCTTCCGCATGCTGAGCGAATCGACGCCGGCTTCGTCCGCAAGTACGACGGCGGCGCTCAGCACCCGCTCTCTGTTCAGCGGTGCGCGGTGCACCGCCTCCGACTGCTGTGCCATCCGGACCACCTTTGGCGAACTGGAAACTTCCTCTTGACAAGTGTACGCCGTACACCTAGCTTTAGGAGCATAAAGGTGTACGCCGTACACCAACTACCCGAGGATCAGATGATGGTTACAGAAACCACTGGCGCCACTCCGGCAGCCAAGCGCTCCCGAACCGGCTGGCTGGTGCCCGCCGGCCTGATATTCATCAGCATCATCCCGGTGATCTTCGGGTCGCTGCGGATGGCGGAACTGACCGGCGGCGCTGCAGTCACTCCGACGAACCAGCGGTTCTTCGACTCGCCCATCCCGGTGCTGATCCACATCCCCGCCGCCATCGTGTACAGCTTGCTCGGGGCCTTCCAATTCGTTCCCTCGCTGCGGCGCGGTATGCGCGGTCGGCGCAACTGGCACCGCATCGCCGGCGTCATTCTGATTCCCGCGGGGCTGCTCTCGGCCCTGTCCGGACTCTGGATGGCGGTCTTCTACGATCTGCCCAAAGATGACGGCGTCATCCTGCTGGTCCTTCGGCTGGTCTTCGGCACGGCCATGACGGCGAGCATCGTCCTGGGCATCGTCGCGATCCGGCGGCGAAACTTCGTTGCCCACGGCGCCTGGATGGCCCGCGGCTACGCCATCGGCATCGCGGCCGGAACCCAAGCCCTGGTGAGCATCCCCTGGTTCGTGTTGGTCGGCCCGACCAACGAATTGAGCCGGGCGATCCTGATGGGGGCAGCCTGGGTGCTCAACCTTGCGGTCGCCGAATACTTCATCCGCCGACGCGCCCGCCGGTCCGCGTCCTCGCGGCGGCTGTCCGGCAGGTCCGCTGCCCTCCCGGCTGGAGCTTCCCGATGAGGGCCGCGGTGTACCGGCAGTTCGGTGCCCCGGAGGTCGTCAGCGTGGAAGAGGTGCCGCAGCCCTCGCCCGGTCCACGCGATGTGCTGGTTAAAGTCCACGCGAGCACGGTGAGCGCGGCTGACTACCGTTCCAGGAGCCGCAACGTTCCCAAAGGCCTCGGGTTGTTGGCCGCGAAAGGCCTGGGTCTCTTCCGGCCACGCAATCGAGTCTTGGGCATGGACTTCGCAGGCGTTGTTGCGGCCGTAGGGACCGACGTCACCAAATTCCACCCTGGCGATGAAGTCATCGGAATGTTCGGCGCTGACTTCGGCGGCCACGCCGAATATGCGTGCCTGCGCGAAGACGATAACCTCACCGTCAAACCCCGCAACATGGGCTTCGAGGAAGCCGTGACCCTTGTTTTTGGTGGACTCACCGCACACAGCTTCCTCAACCGCGCCGACGTCAAACCCGGGGATCCCGTCCTGATCAACGGTGCTTCCGGCGCTGTAGGAACGGCTGCAGTGCAGCTCGCCAAACAACTCGGTGCCCACGTCACCGGGGTCAGCAGCGCAGCCAACGCCGAACTCGTCGCTTCACTCGGCGCTGACCGGGTTATCGACTACGCCCAGGCCGACTTCACCGCTGAAGGCAAGACCTACGATGTCATCATGGACTGCGTTGGCAACGCCCCATTCGAGCGAGTCGACGCCTCTCTCAATCCCGGAGGCTCACTGCTCCTGGTCATTGCCGACCTCAAAGCAATACTGCGGGCACCCAGCCGCATGCGGAAAAGCGGCAAGCAAGTCGTCGTCACCAGCAAGTACACCGCCGGCGACCTCAAGCACCTTGTCTACCTCGCCGAAACCGGCCACTTCCGAGCCGTCATCGACGAGACCTACAACCTCGACGACATCGTCGAAGCCCACCGCTTCGCCGACACAGGCCGAAAGGCTGGCAACGTCGTCCTGCAGATCGCGTCAGCGTGAACGAAGCAACGAGCACGCTCACCATAAGGGAGGAAGACGACAGCGTACGTGGTGGGGTCACGGCCTGGGCGACATCGAACGAGCGCGCATGAGGGCCGAGGTGTACGGTATGGCCAACAGCGTCAGTAGCTCCGCAACTTCCCGCGGCGCCGCCCCGGAAATCGACGAAACGCTTTCGACCCTAGGCATGTAGAAAAACCCGGCGGAAGTCCTCGAAGCGTGGGCCTCACAGCCAACCGCGTGTACGCCCGGCCAGAGCAGCGTGGACAGCACGGGCTCCGCGGACAAATTCTCAAGCGGCGTCCCTCTTATAACTCTTCGTGGTACGAGGCATTCTCGGACCAGCCAAGGGTTCTAAGCATTTCGTCGATTACGTCAACCACACTGCTTTCACCTCGGGCAGCCGGCAGAGTCTTCAGCTTAAGGATTTCCCGCCTTAATTGTTTGTCCTTGGGGTTGAGTCCACCTTCATACTTCGGCGCCAAAAAATAGAAGTGACTTGCCGTGGAGTAACAGGTTAGGGCATCAAGAAAGATTTCTAGAGTGCGGGCCAAATCTTCCTGTGCCGAGTCTTCCATGGAGATGAAACTGAGATTGTCGCTCCAAGCGAGCGCTTGGAGCGGATCTGCGTTGAGCGTGAGCACTGTTCCGAGCATCCCGGTTCCGCCCTGTCTGCTGGGCATGGCCCGTCTAACGTCGTGGACTATCTCATGGAAGTGGTCGTCCTTGAGGCCGAATCCGACGAACAACAGGTGATGCGTCATTAGATGCGCCTTGACGAGCGCCGACAAGGCTTCCCTGTTCGCGTTGTATCCAAGATAATCGTCGCGCGTGAGCACAATGGAGTCCGGCTGCGAAACTGAGCCATGGAGCTTGAGCAGCCAACGCGAGCCCGTGTCGATGTGGGGGCTCATTGATTCGTGCGGGATGACGGCGCGATTTCGACCTGCATCGGTGCTTGCCCGTTCGAACAACGAATCGTAGTTCAGCGTGATGGCTCCCTCAGAAGGCAGATTTGCAAGCAATGTGGGCGCAAGTCCATACTTTTCCATCGAGAAGCTTCTCGCCACCAGCGACCCAAAAGATTCGCTCGAGTCATCACTACCTCGCGAAGATTCATGCTGGGACTGGAGGATGTTCGCCCGGTCTAGGGGACTCAGCTTCCGGAACCCCGCAGCCAAATCGGGGCTCAAGCCAATCCTTTGCGCCAGCTCATCCAGTAGGCCATCCCAGGAGGGAGCCCCTGAACTGATGCTCACACCGGAGCCCATGAAAGGAACCAAGCGTCCTTTTCTGGCCATGTGCGCAAGACGCTTGGCCTGGTCCAAGTGTCCAGGCGGAAGTGCGGACCAGTAACAGACCTCATTCGCTCGGCGGACCTCTTGAGCTAGCGCAAAGGCTGCTTCATCTTGGAGAACCAAAACGACGTCACACGCCAGCAGAGGTAATTCCTGGAGGATCGCGTCGAGAATGGCGCGCATAATCTCACCTCGCTGAAAGTCACCACCTCCTGCCGCCGTTCCGAAGAACGGGAGGCCTATTAAGGGAGTTGGGCGGGCTTTCGTATGTTCCGGTCGTCGCCTGTCAGAGACTGCCTCAACCGCTTCGAGAAGGAAAGCCCTCACCCTGGGTATCAATTCCTCGGCTGATTGAACTCCCCGGTGAGGTACGGCAGTAAACACGGGTAGCGGTTCATCGAGAGGCCACTCGGCTGCCGAGACGGCGAAAGCTTCACCTTTTAGAAATGAGGGTCCGGCACTTGTCCGAACAGCTTCGGTTAGCCCGGGCACGCCTTTTTCCCAGAAGGGACTGATATTGAGGTCTTCATCTGTAGGGGCCATCCATGCATCGCAGCGTAGGTGCAATAGATCGCCCATCGTCACGAACAGGTGCGAGTCAGGCATAGTTGTAGTTGTATCAGTTGACCGAACCGGAAGTCAGTTGAGAAACGTCGGGCAGGAAGTGCGAATTGAATTCGCGCGTTTGTCCCTGTCATGGCAAAGACCGTAAAATGCTGCTTGTGGCGACCGGGGAGATGCGGGTTGCTTAATACCAGCCCCTCCTAAAGCACAATCATGCGCTACTCGGTAGGGGTCTGAAAGAGGGGAGACGGTAAGCGCGTTACGCTGCCGTTCGCGTCGGACATGGATACCCCGTCCGGACCATGTATGTTGTCAATGTGGGGGAATCGAAACCGTGGAGTGACGACGAGACGACTGTACTCGTCGCCGCTTATTTTGAGATGCTTGACAGCGAAATCCAAGGCAGAGCCTATTCGAAAATTGAACTCAATCGGCGCGTGCAGTCTCTTACTGGGCGCAGCAAGGGTTCGATTGAGTTCAAGTTCTGCAATATTAGCCACGTCCTAGCAGAGTCCAGCTTGAGATTCGTTGAAGGGTATAAGCCGCGAAGCCATGTGCAGAACGCGTTACGTGTAGCCGTGCTTCAAGCGATGAACGTTGAGGAAACACGAAGCCCACGAATAGTCGACCCCCGATCGGCTGTGGCCAAGTCCGTGACTCAGTTGAATCTAGGAGACCGCACAGTCGTCTCCAAGGAAAGAGGTCCCTTGTCTGTCTCAAACGCCTTAACAGCGAGTGATGAAAATGTTTGGGACGGCCTTGTCGGTCTGTGGGACCGGGCGACAGGAGGAACCGACGTCGCTGCGAGACCGGACCACCCAATAGAATCAGCTTGGCCATCCGCCATGCGTCCGGCTGGCGTTCAAGAGGCCTGTGAGTGGCTGAAGGACGGGGTGTCTGCGGGCCATCCACCGCGTTTGCTGTTCCTTGTTGGAGGGCCCGGAGCGGGGAAGTCCCACGCGACTGCACAGGTGGTAGCCGGGATGCGGCTCAAGAGTGAACTTGACGACGGTCTGGCGCATCGACTCTACGAGTATCACGGAACCCAGTCTGACCTCGTCGTCGTCAATGACGCCACAATCAATCTGGAAGCCGGCAACCGGGCGCCGCTGATATCTGATATCGATGGGATCACGTCCATCTACGTGGACGATGCAGTTCCTTCTCGACCTCGTCACCTGATGGCGTGCGTAAATCGAGGCGTCCTAGTTGAGGAAATGTCCGACTCTCGACTCCGTGAGTCCAGAGACTGGACCGCCGGAGATATACTCGTGCGATGGCTGTACGGTTTCTCCCTCAATGACTCGAATGAGTCGTCTTGGCAACTGAATCACGTTACCGAGCAAGACTTTGTACAGTCCGCCAGGCTGAGCTACCTGGACAAGCATGTTGCCAATGTGTTGGCTGTGTTCGTTGACGAATGCTCGCTCTTCGAGGGACGTCCCGCCATCACCATCGGGGCCGATTCCACCGTGTCTGCTCAAGACTATCGAATTGTGCCACTGGCTCAGCGTTCAGCGATGGAAGCCACGAGTGCTCCCGCCGCTGATTTGTTGGTCAACGTCCTAAAGACTGTCGAAGAATCGCTTGGCCGCCCTCTTGAACAGGTGCGCGGACAGATTGCGGATCCACTACGGGCTAATCTGGAATCTCTCCGCTCACCTCTGGTTCGGTCAGGTCTGCTGACCATGGCGCGAAGCGCTGAGTTGGTGTCGGCGACTCGCATGACGTACAGGGAACTGTGGGGGTACCTTACCCGCGCTTTGGTTGGTGATGCGCCATCCCGGATGCCTCGTGAACGTCTGGGTGAGTTCGTCATATCGAACCAGCCGATCGGATTAAGTCCGGAGGATGATTTTGAACGCCTGCGAATCTTGTCAGGTCTTAGATTCAACCAAGGCATCTTTGGTGCTGGCATGCGCTCGGCAGCTGCGGAGGGAGCAAGCCGGGATCCTGTCCTGAAGCTTTTAATCCCAGTTGATCCAGTAAACGATGCCGTGCCAGGTTCGAGCCCGGATTCCCCAGAGGGAGGGTGGGCTACTCGTATTTCTGACGCGTTTGCCGTGCACGCCTCGGACGGTACACCGCTCCAGAGCCTGCATGACTCGACATCAGAAGACAGCGCCTTCCGTGCAGTCGTGAAGGACTTTGACAGACGCCTAGACGAAGCCTTTTGCCAACTTCTGAAGTCGCCGAACCTCAAGGATGACCAGCGGTTGGAAGCCACCGGCTGGTACGGGGCCTACTTGACCCGGCTTTATGCGGTGTCCAACGGGATCTGTGCGTTTCGACGCGAAGTAGACATGCTAATCAGAACCTGGGTGCAATCCCCGCATCTCCCGGATGATTTGAAGTCTCCGCTGCGTACTCTCATTAGGCCTAAGCGGGATCCTGCTGAATCCGGCTCTTCCCTGCTGCCGCTGTTCGACAGTCGAACTGAACCGATTACCGGAAGAACCACGGAGCCAAAACTTGCTGTTCGCGTCAGGGAACCAGAACTTACAACCGACCGACGAGGTCAAGGCGAGCAGGTCCTCCTGCTTATCGGAACAGACGGATCTACCAGAAGCAGAGTGGCCTTGGACTTTGCGCTAATTCGGGAGGCCATGGCCTGCGTGGACGACCACGTAGGCGTAACGGACCTCATCGATGTGACAGCACCCCGATTGGAACGCGTTCGCGCATCGCGGCTTCTTTCGTCCCACCTGCACGGGGCGGAGTTCTGCTTATTGGATGGAGATCGTGAAGTCCAAATAACACAGCGGTACACGAAGGAATGATTATGGACAGGGTTGCCAAAGCAGAACATCTCCTGCTCCCGTTTAACCGGCCAGAGTACTTTTCCGTGCCGGAAGCCCTGCTCTCGGCGCTTGCCTGGAATGCCTACGACATCGCTTCAGACGTTGAAGTGCGAAAGCCTGTCGGTCTGATGTACAAGGCCGATCCTAAGGAGACGCAGTATCTTTCGCTCCGTCCGACGAAGCCAAAGGGGGCCGCGGCAGAAGCGCTCGGACTCGGGCTGAAGGAACGCGCATTGAGTACCACTGCTTCCGACCTGCTTCTGGGTGAGGCAGTCGCCTCGAGCGTCATGGGCATACGAATCGAAAAGACGGGAAACCAGCCTTCTAGCCCTATGACGCCGGCCCTTGCGCTAATGCAGGATCCCCGCGGTGTTCTTGTGAAGAAGGGGCCACCAGACTTCGCCTCCATAATTGAGGGCCTCTTTACCGTTGGACATGTCTCAGGCGGGCCGACGGCATCAGCGACGGAGCGATGGCTGCGGGCAGCGGATCATCGGCTGGACTTGGACCCGCTGCTGAAGACCATTGATATGTCCATGATGTCAGCCGTATTCGAAGATCGATGCAGCCGGCGGGAATCGTTCCCGATTTCTCAAGACAGCGTCGATTGGTGCGGTTTATATCCGGATACTCCCTATGAGTGGTTTGCCAAGTCCTGGACGGCGTTGACGTCGCAAGAGTGGGTCGAGGCGCTTCCTGCGCGAGTATGGGTCGACTGGGCCACCACCGTCCTGAGACTCGCAATGGGGCTCGGGTTCCTGTGGGAGTATGCGTGGTATGAGGCGCTGGGGACCGCCATCATGCAGGACTCGGTACCTGACACCTTCGACGAGTTGCGGACTATGGTCAGGGCGCCCCTGCCTTGGCAATCCAGCCGCTCCTCCATATCCGTGCGCGATGTTGGGTCCAGCATCAAATGGCGTATTTCCCGAGGCGAAAGGATTAGGAGGAGCCTCAAAGAACGGCTGGATGAACTTGGCGGACAGCAGGACGCCATTGAGTTCCTTCGCGACGCCGCGGAAAGCGAGTTCAGGCGCTCGTTAGCGGTCCAAGCTGCAGAGAAAAAAGAAGCCGGGAAGCTTGTCTGGGAGACAGTCAAATACGGCCTGCAGGTGCGCGAATCGAGTGGGCCATTCACGGACTATTACGGGATTCTCAAGACCAGAGGGCGCCGATACCTCCTTATAGATCCAGGCACCGAGTGGATTGCGGTGGTTGCCAGCCTTACCTGCGGCACTCCCGGGTCTCAATGCAACGTGGGAGATGTGTTACGTGACCTAACGATTTTAGGGATGAGGCCTGAGCTCGGCGACCTTGTGTCGCTGCTCGAACGGGCCGGAATGGCGCGTGGCAGCGCAGATGCCGACCACGCCGTTATAGTCGAGAGCGCTTTCTAGGAGAATCATGGCATCCATTTCGTTGGGCAAAGTTCTGGGTCGAGCCCTCGCCGCCACTAACGGCCTCGTCCACGTCCACCTGCCTGAGGGAATCGGCAGGGACTCCGCTGAGGAGATCGTCCGGTCTGCCAACCTGGCCCGACCAACGACGCCGCCGTTTGCCCTTCTGGTCACTGCGGGGACTTCGTCTCTCGACGATGCGAACTGTCCACGCGTGAATCCTCAGCACACGATTCAATATCGCCAAGGTGATCATCTGGCTGTCGTATATGGTCGCCAACCCGATCTTTCATCCTTCATCCAAGTCTTTCGCGAGGTCTTCGGTCAGAGCTTTCCAGAACAAGCCGGAGGGCCAATCGCCCTCCCTGAGATTTCCGCTCTGATCGTTGATGAAATTGTCGGAGAATTCGGCGTTGCCGAACTGAACGATAGCCAACGAGCGCGCTGTTCTCAGATACTTGCGTCCTGCCTTTCCACACTTTCGACAGTCCATTCGCGGTCGGCGGACACTGGAAGAAGCTGGAACGCGGCTTGGTTTGCGCACGTCGATCGCGGAATAATCAACCTCTGGGCTATGCTCGCCCATCTGAGGTCTGCTGGCTCTCCTCTCGAACTGCCGGAGGCCCTAGCAGCGTATGCGTACGCATGTTTCGCCCTCCCAAAACCCACTCCCGGCACCGCAAAGTCATTCGTTGCCTCTGTATCTGCGGCGGTGGCGCTCGGAGATTCCTTGTCGGAGAGTTGGAGCGACGAGGAAACCTTTCGGATGAGCGCGGGACAGCTAGCTACTCGTCCCGAGGTGAAAGCTGCGGGCGGCAAACACGCGCTTGAGGACTTCGTAATTGATGACTTTGATGACGCTGTGTCCAGATCAGGCAGTACATGGTTGGGATTAGCCGAAGTTATCGGCGTCTCGCCAGAAAACATTGAGCGGTTCTCGGATTTGAGCGAAGGACAGTTTAGGAGTCCGGCCCGGGAGGACAGCGGCTCCGAAAGAATTGATATTGCCTTCTCCAGGGGTGGGTCGCTCGTGCTCGACCCGGAGCTCCCGGACAGCCCCTACCTCATTCCCTTTTCTTCCGATGGGACAGCTGGAGATCGCCAGCTGCAATCCGAGCCTCTAACGATTCGAATTCCGACCCTGGAGCCTATAGAGCCTGCCGATGCCCGCTCTTCTCTGTTGACCTTCAAAATCCTGCCTGCAAATATCGGGAACTGGGTGGGAGACGTTGAAGTGGCAGGCGACGGTAGCTTGGTTGCCGTTGGTCGATTTGTCAAACCCAACGGAACGGGACGGAGCGCCGCGCCATTCCGGCTTGTATCACTCAGAGTGTCGCTCCCCGCCAACGACCCCCTTTCCCATAAAATCCGAAGTGACCTGACTACCAAGGCGTACGTCTTTTCCGGTATGCAGACGTTCCTGGCTGCAGCTCCATTCAAGAAATCGGGGGCGCTGGGAAAAGTAAGGTATATGGGACCGATGAATTGGATCCCGTCGCCCAGCCTCGATGAGCCTCAGCAGGATTTTGCGGAGGAACTCCCGGAGGTGGCTGGTGGGTATCAAGCAATGCTGTGGCACGCTTCCGCCGAGGATCAACCGCTGCTGGATGGTGTTGCGCTCAAGATGCATCCCGTCCTGAAGGGGCTCTTCCCACTACGTTTCACTCCCACTGGTGATAGCGAATTTGTGGCCAACGGCCATTCCTTCCGGGTCAGGCCTGTCGCAGCGGGCGGAGGCCAACAATCTGCGCTCCTCGCTGCGGCAGTCAAGCAACAAGTTGTACCCGACAGACCCAAAGCAGCGACGGAGGGGTCAGTCCGAGGGCAGGCCGAGGCATTCTATGCCAGCCGGTTAGTCGCCGGAGACGATTCCGTTGTAGCGGCCCTCGGTCACATAATGATGCCTAGCAACGAGTCGACGCGCATCTGGGACGTACGCCCTCAAGACGACGGGGCTATTCTCATGCCGGACTCCGCGCGGACAGCCCTTGGCAGTGTGAGCTATTTTGAGCTGGACCAAAACTTCGTACGCAGCGTCGAAGCGGAGAGATTCCGTGATGCCTTTCGGGCCTTGAACCTGAGTGACCATCTCCGGCGGCAGGATGTCCGAGGTGAGGGAGTCGATTACGAGTGGCCATCACGGACGTCTTGGCGGTCGCTTTGGGCAACCCCGGTATTGGGTGAATATTTGGATGCTTATGCACAACTTGTTGACGCTGCCCGGGCTACAGGTAAGGATGAAAACGTTTTCTGGGCGGCATATCCGATGTCAGTCAGCGTCTGGGATGTCCAGGGTGATGCAGGCTGTCAGGCGGTCCTTCTGAGCCCGCTCCATCCGCTGCGGCTGGCATGGCTAACGGGTGCGGAACACGTACTGTTCGAAGCCGTGAATTCAGTGCAGCATGCCGGCTCGATCGAAGGCTGGAACCTCCCACTAGTTGGTCCTGGGGAGTCTAGCTCGGGTCGTATGTTGGCGGTTCCCACGGACTCTGGGGAGGACCAAATCTTCTTGGGTTGGTCGATGATGCTTCCTCCTGGAAGGTCGAAGCCCCGGCGGCTGTCCCCGCCAGACCGGATCGGAAATGCGGTAACACCGGGAACGGCTGTGAGCGGACTCAACGCGACAGCTGTTGATGCGGCGTTGCGATCCTTCCGAAGAATGCATCCCCACATCACGACGCTTACAGTAGACCTTCACGCGCAGGACCGGCAGATACGTCTCACCGAGATTGACGACGCTGTTCTAGCCGTCGCGGAGGAGTGGGGCAAAGATGAGACAGGACGGCTTATGGGCGGCCTCAGAGTGCTCGACTCGGTGAGGCGCGAGGGGCCGGTGCCCCGAGACGCGGTCACAAAATTGGTCCGCGAGAATCACGACATGCTATTGACCTGGTCCAGATACGCACCGCAATCAGATTCAAAGGCCTGGTGCAACATACGGTTACTTCAAGACTCAGGCACGACCGTCCGGGTTGCGGACGGTGGGACGGCACACGGCGTGCTGGGTGGCGTTCCCCTACGCCGGTTCGAAAGCAACCTGAACCGACTGACGGACAGACGACTCAGCCTGAGCCAACCTGCGGTTCCAGGTGAAATGGGATGGATCCCATTTAGCAGGGCCCTCGCAGCCTGTGAATCCGAAGGTTCTGCCCCCGTCGTCGAGGCAGGGATGCTGCGCCGTGACGTTGCAGATGCGACGGCAGACTGGACCGTCATGGGCGAATCGTTCCTTAGTCCCGCCATCATGGCTGAGCTGATGGATGCGCACGGCGGAGGTGCGCGGATGCTGTGGGAATGGCGTCCGCCTGTGTTCGAGCGCTCCACCGACGTTCCTTTTATGGAACGTCGTCCCTTTGTATCCATTGCCAAAGTCCCTGACAGTTTCGGGAATCAGCTTGAGAGCCTCCTGACGAAAGCAACGGGTCGGCAGGACACTTCTGATTTGAAAGCTACTGTCATGTCGACACTTGGTAGCCGTGGCGTCGGCCTATCCTCGCTTCTCTCGATGGGGGGAACACACGTGGCCGGTGCCCTGGGATTCTTCCTCACATTCGGGCTTTTCGATAGGGCAGGTTCCTGTACGACGAACCGATTTGTTCTTCCGATTGATGCTGCGGACTACTTCCTGCGCACGCTTGCCGGGCAGGCGAATCACGGCCAGCACCAGCGTCGTGCGGATTTGCTGTTCATAGCCATGGACGAAAACGAAATCGTTCTTTCTCCAGTGGAGATCAAATGCTATGGACTCAATGGTGACTCCATGAGCTCCACACTTCCGAGTCCGAACTCAGCGGCGCTGAAAGAGCCTTTTGCGCAACTCGAGGCCAGCTATCGATTGCTGAAAGGAATTGAGCTCAGGGCTGCTGAAGTTTCGGGCGCGGACAAGGTCATCTGGATGAATAGCCTGGCCACCTTAGTTGAGACCGCGGCGCGGCTCAACCCCGTGCTTGCGGGCTCCCCGGGGGACTTTGCCAGCCGCCTTGCCGCGTTGGTCGATGGCCGCTTGAAGGTTCGTGTGGGCAAGCCGCTCCTTACATATCTTCAACACGGCGCTACGACCTCCACCGGTGACTCCTTTTATGTCGGAAGAGCGGGCAGCGACGAATTTCAAGTCGGCGCGTTAATTGCAGACACCGGGACAGTTTTTGAAAGTTTGGATTCGGCTGATCCGTGCGAGGCTACAGAGCGCTGGTGCGAATTGGTCAACTGGTCTGTGGCCGAGCCGGACGACGTATCTTCCGAGCTAGGCAGTCCCGACGAAGACTTGAATTACCGAAATGGCACTCTCGCGGTGTCCGCTGGCCGACACGCTACTCTTCCGGTGCCAGAACCGTTCACGCCTAGCGGCCAAGGGCCGGCAGAGCAGGATGCGGTCGCTCAAGATCAGCGCAAGGCTTCTTTCGCACCTGAACCGGGGTCACTGGGCGATGGGGAACTCTCCTCAGCCCGGATAGCCGGTGACGGGGTCCGAATCAGGGTTGGCCATCTCTTAGGAGCCCTGGGGAAGACCGGCGTCGATTTTTGGCCGAGCAACACGAAGCTCAACCAAATGAACGTTGGCATCGTCGGCGACCTGGGAACAGGCAAGACTGAACTCGTAAAGGCCTTGATCTCGCAGATCCGGGAACAAACACTTGAAAATCAGCCGCACGAGTCCACATCGATGCTGATTTTTGACTACAAGGGCGACTTCCAGAAGGAGGAGTTCGTCAGCCGAGTCGGTGGCGTTGTCCTGGAACCACATCAGATACCGGTGAACGTATTCATGCCTGTAACGGGGGAGCATTCAAGGCTGCCATACCAGCAAGCGGCAGCATTTGTCGACGTGCTCAGGAAAATATATCGGGGCGTCGGCCCGGTGCAAGCTAGCCTTTTGAACGAGGCTGTCAGGGAGCTATACGAACGGAATAACAACAGGCCGCCGACACTTGCTGAGGTTAGGGCGGAGTACTTGGACAAGTCGGGCAATCCAGATTCCGTATCGTCTATTCTTGATAGCTTCGTGCTCAGCGGAATTTTTAGCGCAGATAGGGCACTTCTAAAGCCATTCAGCGAGTTGCTCGAAGGCAAAGTGCTTATTGTTGCGCTAGACCGACTGGGCCCGGACCAAAGCGCCAAGAATGCGCTCGTGGCTCTGTTCTTGAACTTGTACTACGACAACATGTTGAGGGGGGACAAACCGCCATTCCAGGGCAGTGACCCCCAGCTTCGGTACCTGAAGTCGTTCCTATTGGTCGACGAGGCAGTCAACATCATGCGATACGACTTTCAGGTACTGATGGATTTGATGCTGCAGGGTCGACAGTTCGGCTACGGCGTTATGCTGGCGTCCCAGTATCTTTCGCATTTCAGGGAGGGCCGCGAGAACTACGGCCAACCATTGCGGACGTGGTTCATCCACAAGGTGCCATCCGTGAACGGGCGGGAGCTTGCAACACTGGGACTGCCGGACCTTTCGGCCGATGTGCCCCGGAGAATCCCCGAGTTGCGTCAACACGAAGTGCTGTATAAGTCCTTGGGGTGTGACGAAGGCAGGTTCATTCGCGTGGTGCCATATTACGAGCGGTACGGGCTTTGATGTGTGAGGATCGGTGCGCCGTGCCCAAGGAATAAGGTCCGGTTCTGTCAGAATGTACCAGTGATGAAGTTCGTTGACCTGTTCTCCGGTTGTGGTGGTCTCTCGTTGGGTATGGAACGGGCGGGGGGCGAACTTGTCGCGGCCGTAGAGAAGTCAGACATGGCCGCGCGAACGTTCTTCCATAACTACGTCGGGGACGCGGCGGACGCGCGAGTCTGGCAGCAATACCTGCAGCTGAGTCTCCGGCGTCAGTTCGAAGGCAAAGTGTTAGTGAGTGAGCTGGCCAACGTGCTTGCCGATGACGGCCTGATGGGTAAATTCAGTGATCAGGATCTTGATGCCGTAGTGGGCGGCCCTCCGTGCCAAGGGTTCTCACTCGCTGGCCGTAGACTCAAGGATGACTTACGGAACAGGCTCGCTTGGGAATATCTGGTTTTCGTGGAACGGACCAAGCCAAAAGCGGTCGTAATCGAAAATGTCGTCGGAATGAGCCAGAGTTTTGTTAAGGGCGAAGAATCCTCCTTTTCTCAGCTGCAGGCCGCCCTCACCAAAATCGGATCCGGGTACGTTGTCCAAGCCGTTCGCGTGAACGCGGTGCACTACGGAGCTCCCCAGTTTCGCCCTCGACTAATGCTAATCGCATTAAGAAGTGACGTTGCAAAGAGACTTCGAATACAGGCCACTCCTGGGATTTGGAAGTCAAATTTTGCAGACCAGGTGGTCGATATCCCGCCGCTAGCGCCCGTCCCAACCACCTTTTCGAATCGCGCATTCAGCATCCGTGATGCCATCTCTGATTTGGGTGGTTGGGACGCAGCCGACGTCGGACGGAACGGGGAATACTTAGCCAAACTAAAGAAAGCGGAGGAGGCCGTTCGGCCCAAACGCAGCGACGTTTCGAACGGTCCTCCGAATCACACGACTAGGCGGCACACGGATATTGTTGTTACTCGGTTCTCTTTCTACCGGATGATGCATAGCAATGGCATTGATCAACGGCTACTCAGCCAGATGAGCTCTAAGGACCTGGAAAGTCAGAAGTCGATGGCGAAGCGTGCTTTAGCGGACGTCGAATTTCCGCTGAATCTGCAGTGTTCTGCACGCCCTTCGGCAGTAAGGACAATCTCTTCTCTGGACGAGTTGGTCGATCTTAGTGTTGAACTGGTGACGCGGAAACACAGCCAGAAGGTGCTCAGCCCCATCGAACCGAGCCGAACAGTCGTTACTCTGCCTGATGACTACGTCCATCCCATGCAATCCAGGATTTTTACCGTTCGGGAGCTAGCACGTTTCCAAGGCTTTCCCGATTCATTTGAGTTCCTGGGCAGGGAAACTACTGGTGCTCACCGACGGAAGTTGGAAGTGCCGCAGTATACGCAGGTAGGGAATGCGGTATCACCTTGGCAGTCGCTTGCAGTGGGCACTCTTCTCTCAGGGCTGCTGGAAGAGTACGGAGGAACTTCGGCGTCAGAATAAGTTTCCACAAGTTCTTGATGCGTTGTCCTACTAATCGGAAAGCGTTATTCGCTGCCGCAAGCAATTGTTCTGCCCGGCCGGGCTCGATGTGGCCGCCGACGCACTCCCCGGTCGCCCACCGAGCGAAGCGAATATTTCCGTTGTGAGCGCACCTTCCGCCGGCCCGATGTGCGAGCGAGCCAACTAGGATAAGAGCATGGCGGACTTCATGAGCCCTGAACGGCGAAGCGCCCACATGGCCAAAATTCGTTCCAAAGATACGAAGCCTGAAATCATGTTAAGGCGCATGTTGCACCGCGACGGGCTTCGGTATCGGCTCCATGATCGCAGGCTACCGGGCAAACCGGACATAGTGTTTGCCGGCCGAAGGAAAGTCATATTTGTCAATGGGTGCTTTTGGCACGGACATGACTGTCCGGTCGGTTCACGAGTACCGAAAAGCAACACTGAGTTCTGGGTTGAGAAACGGCAGCGGAATCAGAAGCGGGACGCCCTGCAGCGAACGCAACTCCTGGAGCAAGGCTGGAAGTACCTTGACGTCTGGGAGTGTGAAGTTTTGGCTAACGACGACATTATCCGCCGTGTCAAACTGTTCTTGGGATAGCGAATAAATAAGATTTTTCGGACTGCGGGAGGCGACGCTATGGCGCGCTAAAAGCATTCGTCGACACCAGCCGTGTGGCGGCTCGCGCCAGTGCTGCCGGGAGCGGCTTGTCGTGGATAACCACCAGCTCATGGTTCGCCCTCGTTAGCGAGGTATACAGTCGGCCGTTAGTGCCGGTATCAGCTCTGAAGACTGCGGGCTCAACAACGATTACGGCATCGAACTCGAGACCCCGAGCGTCCTCGGGCGTCAGGAACTGATACTTTTTCCCTTGCTTGTCGACCTGAGTCCAACGTCCCTCGCCCTGCCAGCCGGACTTCCTCGCTTCCCGTGCGACTTGCCCAACCAGTGGCGAGATAACAGCGATGCTTCCAACCGGATACTCCGAAGCCAGGCGCTGGCACTCTTCGAGTGCGAGCGATTCCATGCTTCGCCGCCGGATTTGGGCATTAATTACGCTCGGTGCCTTCCCCCTGCCAAGCGGAGATTGACGTCGGTGTCTGGTGATGAGCGGAAGGAGGGAAGCAGCAAATTCTGTGATGGCCTGAGTAGTCCGGTATCCATCATTAATGGTTCGTTCGTCCCAAGTGCTTCCGGTCAACCAATTGCTGATGTCCTTCCAGCGCTTGAAGGTCCGCTGGGAATGGCGTTGCTGCATGTCGCCAACCAACGTCCATGTGCCCGCGTTCAGTGCTTCCAGGACCCGCCATTCAAACGCTGTCAGATCCTGTGCCTCGTCGACAATTACATGCTCAAACTTGGCCGCGGGCACTAGACAGATCTTCATAAATGCAAGGAGCGGCCACAGGCTAGGATCCAGAATTGCCTCGGCTAGATCGCGTGGAAGCGCCCTTCGCCAAGCATCCACCGGCTTGCGCAACTTAGCGCTGATCGTTGTGTTGGCCCCGACGAAGTCGGCATAGAACCGGTCTAAAGAGTCTCGGTGCTGGGCCTCCCGCTTCCAATCATCGGCAAAGGCGGCTACCGCGATATCGGCTCCGGCCGGAACCGGCTTGGTTTCGGTAGAGCGCGTTGTAGTCGTCTTTTCGGACTTAATATCTAAGAGATCGAGCATCAGTCCCAACGCCGAACCAACCATGACGTTTTGCGTCCGTCCGGAGAGTTCGGTGACTGCCGTGCTCACATGGTCTTCCCATGCGGGCGTTGGTCCTAGGAGCAGAACCCGCTGGTGGGCGACACCAGTGCGTTGTGCGTCGACGAGCCAAGCGGCCCTATGCGTGGCGATGATCGTCTTGCCTGTGCCTGCGTGGCCTTGTATGACGAGTGACTTATCGGGGGCAAACGTCACCAAGGAGTACTGCTCTGCCTGGAGAGTCGACAACACGGACTCAAGCCCTAGACTGCGTGGTGCGGAGAGGGTCACCCGCAGGAGATCATCAACCGTGGACACGTCTTCTGACAAGTGCGAAGTAGAATCCGGTACTGGAGTCGGGGCCTCTGCGGGCGGCGAGGCGAGCTCAACCTTTTGTTTAGCCTGAGCTTTCGCCAGCCAGGATCTCGCCGACGGGCCTGAGGGTCGTGCAGGGGTGGGCAGCGCCTGTGTCTGCGTAGGCTTCGGCGAAGGGAAGGCTTCCTTCTCCTTCGGCACCACCCATTCGTCTGAGTAGTTCGTTAACCTTTCAATGCGCTTGACAAATCTTCGTCGCACACGAATTTTCTGTGAATCCCATTCCTGCGAACTTCCGAAAAACACTGCAGCCGCCGGAGCAGCCCAACTGACAACATACAAGCCTTCGAGATTTACATGGGTCGGCCCGATGTAGTAATCCTCAAAAGTTCCAGGTTTTTCACCTTGCAGGGATACTCGTCCGGCCAGTGGTCCAAACTTGTCCGGCCGCGGTCTCATCCCTGCGACCTTGTGAACTTCCTTGGTCTCAAGCGCTTTGAGGTAACGGCTATTCATGGAGTTCTCGAAGGCGAGCGTCCGTTGCTTCTCATCCAATAGTTAGATCACTTCCAACTGTGCAATGGCGAGCTCTTCGAGGGCGAGACTGGTTTGGTCGCTTGCGTTGATGCGCGCCATTGAATCGTTGAACCGGTTCTCGCTTCGCCGCAGCTGCCCCTCGAAAGCATGGCGCATGGAGGGCGCTTGCGACATGCGGTTTAGGATGGACCGCCGTTCGTTTTTGTGGACCTGTTCGGCGCGCATTTTGCGCTCCAGAACAAGTGCATTATTTTCACGACGTCGGTCTTGCTCAAGCTCCTGCCGGCGCTGACGGAGAGCGTCGAGAACTACGCTCGCATATGTCCCGGCACTTGGATGAAGGCCACTTGGGCCGTTCATCAGAGTTCCTGCTGCAAGCGCCGTGAAGAGCAGGCCTCCGACAGCCTCGGCGGCTCGGCGCCCTGTTCTAAGGTCGATGGCGTCAGTCCACAGCTCGCTGGTGGGCCGAAGACCACGCCATTCGGCGGCAGCTATGGCAACGAGGTAGTCGCCCGGCGGGCACTCCTCGTTCCCTCTTGCCCGAAGGATGGAGAATCGCGGAACGTTGTGTTCCGCATAGTCGTGCGCGGCAATCTGAACCAAAGGATGATGACCGTTTAAAAGAGTTCCACCATCGACTCGAGCCGTCTCTGAGTCCAGCCACACGTGGACAGCAGATTTCTGGCGAGCAAGGTGTTCCACTCGGCTGATCTCCGACGAGGTCTGGCCCTCCTCTCGTCGCCAAGCCACCAAGCGATGCAGCATGTCGCTACTTAGGGACACCCGAAGTTCGTGTTTTGCTGCGTTAATGTCAGCTTTTCCACCTCGAATATTCGTCCAATCTGCAACGAGAGTCGCAAGCTCTTGTTGGCCGAGATACCGGCCTCGGGCGACCCGCTTCTCCACTGCTTCAATGCCGAATTGGTCCTCTGCTTGCAGCTTGGAGGATGCCGAATCCAGCTGTTTTGAATCCGCTCGATTTTGTTCGACCGCCGCAATTGCTTTATTGAGCTTGCGGACCTGTTCTTCAGGTGTAAGTCTAAAATCCAGAACCACTTCTTGGAATTCGTCAAAGGTCTCGGCCAGAATAGGTTCAAGATCACCAATGGAATGTTCAAATACACCCACCCGGTCTAATAGCCGTTCCATAATCCGGGTCTCGATTGTTCCTGGCGTCGAAAAGTTGAGGATCAGGATTTTCTCGGAAGTCTGGCCGAGCCTGTCGATACGACCGATTCGCTGTTCGACCTCCATCGGGTTCCATGGCAAATCGTAATTGACCACGAGCGAGCAGAATTCGAAGTCAAGGCCTTCGCTTGCGACGCGGGTGGCGATTACCAAATCGTATCGACCTGACCGGAAATCTCTCATGATCGCCTCTCGGTCCTCCACGCTGACTCCGCCATGGAGCGCAGCTATGCGGAATGATCCGGATAGCTGCTTATAGAGATAGTCGAGGGTTTTACGAGAGAAAGTGAAGAGTAAGGCCTGGCGGCCGCGCATTTCGGCCGACGAGATGGCCGATACTAAGGCGTCGAATTTGCTGTCGATCCCTGAGAGCGCCCTTGCAAGTTTCGTGACGTTTGGAGGAGGGGTCTCCTGTTGCAGGAATGTATGGCCCGTTCGCACGGGCCCGTCCCCGTTATCGTCATCGAATTCGTCGTGCAAAACGCTGCGAGCCGTTGCTGGAAGGCAACTGCCCGCCAGTCTCAATGGCATTTGCAGGGCGAACCCGGTAGGAAGCTGCCGTTCAAGGGCGACCTCCCGGATCCATGCGTAGTAAGCGTCATAGAAATCCTGCTCAGCGGACGTCCAATTAACGGGCTTATTTATTGCCTCACGCACAGTCGTTGCCTCGTTAACCTCGGACTTCTTCGTCCGAGTAATCGCCGCTGACAGGCCGTGCAGTTGGGAGCATGACTCCCGCAAAACCGGCGCCTGCTCCGGGCCGAACTCGTCGCCTTCGAGCAGCTCCTCGAGCCGAATATATGCGGCCCTTTGCCTGAGGGCGGATCCCATGGCGGACGAACCAATACCCCGCAGCCAGCGCCGTCTCTGCTCGTTGGAAATGGTGGGATCCGTTGCACTACGTCGAAGCGCTTGTAAGGGCTCATGATGATCGAGACGGGCCTGGAGGTCCTGCTCGGTTTCAACTTCACCTGGCATGAGAAGCTGCATCAGGGAAAGCAAGTCCCGATTGCCTAGGTTTAGAGGAGTGGCACTGAGCAGAACCATGGCGTTGGACCAATCGCGGAGCAGCAGGCCAAGCCGGTGGCTGGCGGTTCCAGAATTCCGCATCTGATGCGCTTCGTCAACGATGCACAGATCGAGGCTGAAGTTCAGGCTTTCGAGCTCCCCGAGCTCCTTAAAGTTACGAAAGGTCTGCAGGGAAACGACCGCGGCAAGCCGGTTGGGCTGTGAACCTTGTTCCAGTCGCTCTACCAATTTGGAAAGGTCTGCAGTTGAGTACTTCTCAAGTTCGAAACCGAACCGAGCCTGCATTTCCGATCGCCACTTCTCGACTAGAACTGAAGGGCAGACAACCATGACCCGGTCCGCTTGTCCGCGTGCCGCCATCTCGGTCCAGAGCAACCCGGCTTCGATTGTCTTGCCCAATCCAACTTCGTCGGCAATGAGCATGCGCTCGGTTGCAGAGTCCAGATACTTTAGGACGGGTTTGAACTGATACGGAAGAATGCTAGTTTTCGAAACGCCATAAGAGAACAGCGCGTCGGTGACGCCGCGATTCAGCTTAGCCCGCGTCAACATGGCTGCGAAGCTTTGTGCATCAGCGGGTGGCTCGTATACCCAGTCTTCCTCTCTGCTGGTTTCGGGGATCGGCTCCAGATCGGCTTCGGAGACCAACTCTGGCCGACCATCAATGCGGACACGATATGACCAGGAGGTTCCTTGAAGGTGCCGGGACATGATCACTGCGTCGCGGCCCGTGGAACGCGAAATTGCGACTCCCTGAGCCGGAAACATGGGGGAATGGACATCTGTCCCTTGTTCCCACCAATGTTCCAGCCACTCCAAGCCAGCAGGTCCCAGATCACTCTCTGTCGCATCGGCAAGGGGAATATCCTCCGCCGGTCGAGGCGGCACCGTCGACACGTGGTCACCGTGAAAGACAAGCGCATCCATGGTTCCGTCGATTATGGCCCAGTAAATACCAGGCGGGAGGGGCGGAAGCGTTTCCGGAGCAGCGAGAACGCGGGTGTCACTCGCAATGTTCAAATCTATGGGGCGATGGCCTATCTGCAGTACGCGACCAAATCGACCATCGCCGAGCAAAGAAAGATCAGAAGGTTGTGGGTGGTATCCACAGCGATCGATATTGATGGTGGCCCCCTGCACCCGACAATATGTGTTTTCCCAGAATGGGTTAGTTAGAACCCAATATATCTATATTTTTGAGAAAGGCTCAGACCGGCCCGATTCGTGTCGCCGCGCATGCCTTTAGGTCAGGAGTTGCGGGGCGCAGTGCACCCCGACGATGCGCTCACGGAGCCTGTGGTCGACGCTCGGAATCCTCTCTTCTGCTGGATCCGGCCTCACACCCACCCAATCTGGATTGGTGGGTCTGGCCGAGCATCGGACCCAGATCGCTTTGCTCTCGACAAACGAACTTCGTTAGACCATCATGTAGCTAGATAATCTGATGATCAGTTGGGTTGTGGTTTTGGGCGAGGACGAAGAGCCGAAACGGCCGGAGATGCATGCCGCGTCAGTGTTGATGCGTAGGGTGCTGGTGCTCAACGACATGGTGGAGTACCAGATGCGCCGCGTCATGGGGACGAACGAGACAGACTTTCAAGCGATGCAACATCTGATGGCGAAGGGGCCGATGACGCCGTCCCAACTGGCAGATGCCCTGCACATCACCACTGCCGCGGCCACCACAGTGGTGGACCGTCTGGTGAAGGCCGACCATGCGCGCCGAGTGCCGAATCCGGTGGATCGGCGGAGCACGATGGTGGAGCCGACAACCCATGCAGCCGACTTCGCGATGGCCAAGCTGATGCCGATGATCCAGCAGACCGACCAGCTGGTCAGGGACATGCAACCCGACCAGCAAGAGGCGGTGGTCGCCTACTTGGGTGGGGTCATCCAGGCGATGGAGCAGCACATTGTAGAGCTGGCGAGTGAACAACCCGTTGTCCCCCTACTGACCGGGAAGGGCCCGTTATGACTGCCAACACCACCAGCTGGAAGCCTGCCCCGACGCAGTCCAACAATGGCAGCTGGACACGGTTCAGTTCGCTGGTCGAAGCGGAACTGCTGGACTTCGTGGACAAGAACCGGGCACAGGCCGGCAAGATCTCGCAGTCCTTCCCGCTGATGTGGGACCACATTGAGTCGGCCCTGCAGGGTGGAAAGCGGCTGCGGCCCAGGATGGTGCACCTGGCATACACCGCCTTCAATGGAGTGGACCCTCACCGCTGCGCGAGAATGGCAGCCGCGTTTGAGCTGCTCCATACCGCGTTGGTAGTGCACGACGACGCCATCGACCGCGACTTCGTCCGCCGCGGGCAACCGACCATCGGCGCCCACTACCGGGACCACGCCTTGGCGCAGGGACTGTCCACGCCGGATGCCGAGCACTTCGGCCACTCGGCGTCGATCATCGCCGGCGATCTGCTGCTCGCCGGTGCGCTGCGGCTGGCCGGCCGGGCCGCTGCGGGCCTGCCGCAGGACGAAGAGTTGACCGACACCATGCACGACGCCGTGTTCGCCTCTGCTGCCGGCGAGCTCGAGGACGTGCTGTTGTCCGTCTCCACGGACCGGCCCGACTTGCAGGACGTGCTGGAGATGGAGAGCCTGAAGACCGCCGGCTACTCCTTTGAAGCTCCGCTGAAGGCCGGGGCCTTGCTGGCCGGAGTCGATCCGGGCCAAGCCGAAGCACTGGCCGCGATTGGCCGCCGCATCGGCGTCGCCTACCAAATCGTGGACGACGTGCTGGGGACTTTCGGCGAACCGGATACTACCGGCAAGTCGGCAGAATCGGATCTGCGCGAAGGCAAACGCACCGTGCTGACGGCCTTTGCCGCAGAGGCCGACGGGTTCGATGACCTGCTGGCCGCTTTTCGCAGGGGAGAAGCGGAAGCAGACCAGGTGCGGGCCGCGCTCAAGGACTGCGGCGCCGATACCCGCGCCCAGGACCTCGCCCGCAGTCTGGTGGACGAGGCGCTGCAGGAATCCCGAAGACTGCCGCTGCACGCCGCAGCCCGGGCCAACCTCGAAGCGGTCTGCCTGCACGTGCTGACCAGGGGGAACTGACGCCATGGAACTGAACCCGCTCAGGCGTTATACCGACGCTGCCGGCCGGAGCGCCGGCGTCGTGATTTCCGCCTACTCCACCTCCTTCGGCCTCGCCTGCCGGCTGCTGGGCCCGGAGGGGCGCCGGGATATCGCCAACATCTACGCCCTGGTCCGCGTGGCCGACGAGGCGGTGGACGGCGCCGCGGCGGCGGCCGGACTGGATGCCGCGGCCGTGCGGGAGCAGTTGGACCGGCTGGAACGGGAAACCGAGACGGCGATGCTTTCCGGCTACAGCACGAACATGGTGGTGCACGCGTTTGCCGAAACCGCCCGCAGGCGCGGCATCGGCACCGACCTGACCCGCCCGTTCTTCGCCTCCATGCGCGCCGACATCACGGTGGCCTCACATACGGACGATTCGCTGGAGGAATACATTTACGGCTCCGCCGAGGTGGTGGGACTGATGTGCCTGCGGGTGTTCCAGTCGATGCCCGGTGCGGTTCCCGGCCACGACGAAGAGCTCGCAGTCGCCGCCCGCCGGCTGGGCGCGGCGTTCCAGAAGGTGAACTTCCTGCGCGATCTGGCCGCGGACAATGTGGAGTTGGGCCGCAGCTATTTCCCGCGGGCGGATACCGGCAGCTTCGACGAGCCGCTGAAGCTGAAGCTGGTGGCCGAGATCCGCGAGGATCTGGATGCTGCCAGGAAGGGCATTGCGCTGCTCCCGCCCGGCGCCTGCAGCGCGGTGGAACTGGCCCATGGCCTGTTCAGCGCACTGGTGAACCGGTTGGAGCGGGTTCCCGCGGATGAGCTGCTGTCCCGCCGCGTCCGGGTGGGCTCCCCGCAGAAGGCGGCGATCGCGTTGCGGGTCCTGGCCCGACAGCGGTTGCGCGGACGGAGCGCCGCCTGATGAGCCTGACCTCCTTCAAACACCGGCTGGCGGCCCGCAGGGTCAAGATGGGGCCGGCCGCGCACCCCCGTGGATCCGCCGAAAAGCCCGTGGTGGTCATCGGCGGCGGCATCTCCGGACTGGCGACCGCCGGGCTGTTGGCCAAGGCCGGACACCGCGTGACCCTGCTGGAGCAGCGCTCCGGCCTGGGCGGGCGCTCGGGACGGTACGAGCGCGACGGCTTCCGCTTCGACACCGGCCCGTCCTGGTACCTGATGCCGGAGGTAATCGACCACTGGTTCCGGCTGATGGGCACCAGCGCCGCCGAACAGCTGGACCTCGTCACCCTGGACCCGGCCTACCGGACCTGGTTCGAAGGGCACCCCGAGGTGGCGGAGGTCCGCTCCGGCCGCGAGCACGCCGTGGGTCTTTTTGAGCAGTTGCAGCCGGGCTCCGGACAGCCGCTGCGCCGCTACCTGGACGAGGCCGCGGAAACCTACCGTCTGGCCAAAGAGCACTTCCTGTATGACGACTTCGCCAGCTTCCGCGGCCTGGCCCACCCGCAGGTGCTGCGGCGCGCCCCGCGGCTGGCCAAGCTGCTGGGCTGGAGCCTGGACCGCTACGTCCGCGAACGGTTCGCCGAGCCGCGGCAGCAGCAGGTGCTGGGCTATCCCGCGGTGTTCCTGGGCACCAGCCCGTTCCGCGCGCCGGCGATGTACCACCTGATGAGCCACCTGGACCTGGACGACGGCGTGTACTACCCGATGGGCGGGTTCGCCGCGCTGGTGGACGCGATGGAACGGCTGGCCCGCGAGGCCGGCGTCCAGATCCAAACCGGTGCCACCGCCCGCCGGATCATCACCGGTCCCTCCGGCGACAAGGCCCGCTGCGAGGCGGTGGTCTGGACCGACGCCGACGGCTCCACACAGCGGACACCGGCACGCACCGTCGTCGCAGCCGCTGACCTCCATCACGTGGAGACCGAACTGCTCCCGGCCCACTTGCGCAGCCACCCGGAACCGGTCTGGCGGCGCCGCGACCCCGGGCCCAGCGCGGTGCTGGTCTGCCTGGGCGTGCGCAGCAAGCTGCCGGAGCTGGCGCACCACAACCTGCTCTTCACCCGCGACTGGAAGGACAACTTCGGCCGGATCCGCGCCGGCCGCGCGCTGGCGGACGAAACGTCGCTGTACGTGTGCAAGCCCAGCGCCACAGACGACGGCGTGGCACCCGAGGGGGACGAGAACCTGTTCATCCTGGTGCCCACCCCGGCGGCTCCGGCGTGGGGCAACGGCGGCGACGACGGCGAGGGCTCGGCCATCGTGGAGTCCGTGGCGGACGCGGCCATCGACCAGTTGGCGGACTGGGCCGGCATCGCCAATCTGCGCGGCCGGATCGCGGTCCGCCGCACCTACGGGCCCGCGGACTTCGTCGACGGCTTCAACGCTTGGCGCGGCAGCGCCCTGGGGCCCGCGCACACGCTGCGGCAAAGTGCGTTCCTGCGGCCGGGCAACCGGAGCCGCAAAGTCGAAGGGCTGCACTACGCGGGCAGCTCGGTGCGGCCGGGCATCGGCGTGCCAATGTGCCTGATCAGCGCCGAACTAGTGCTCAAGGCGGTTCAGGGGATCAAGAAACCGGGCGCCCTGCCGGAACCTTCGGGCCAGATCGTCTCCGGCCCGGCCGCCTCCGGCGCATCACCTGCCAGCCAGCCATCTGACGGCACCGCACTGGCTGATGGCGCGCCGAAGGCGCAGATCCCGTCCGCCGACACCGCGGGGAGCAGCGCATGATCTACCTTGCCGTGCTGGTGGTGTTGCTGGGCTGCATGGCCCTGCTAGACGCCCGCTACAAGCTGTTCTTCGTCGCCAGGCCGCTGGCGGCCACCATCACCATGGCCGTGGGGCTGGCCTACTTCCTGGCCTGGGATGTCTGGGCGATCTCGCTGGGCATCTTCCTGCATCGGGAGTCGCCGCTGATGACCGGCATCATGCTGGGCCCGCAGCTGCCGCTGGAGGAGGCCTTCTTCCTGGCTTTCCTCTGCTACCAGACCATGATCCTGTTCACCGGCCTGCTGGCCCGGGGCCGGCACCGGCGCACCGCCGGCCGCGCCGACCCAGAGGAAGACCCGCAGCTCGTAGAACACGAGCGCGGCCCGCGGGCAGGGGGCACGGCATGAGCTTCCTGGAACTGAACTGGATCTTCCTGGGCCTGGCGCTCGCCGCAGTGGTAGTTGCCCTGTTGGCCCGGCGGGTGCCCCGCGGAGCCGCCGCGGCCGCCGGGTTGTCCATCGCGGCGCTGTGGGTGCTGACCGCGGTGTTCGACAACGTAATGATTGCCTCCGGGCTGTTCGACTACGGCGGCCACACACTGGCCGGCCTGCGGATCGGGCTGGCACCGATCGAGGACTTCGCCTACCCGCTGGGCGCGGCGCTGCTGCTGCCCGCGGTCTGGCTGCTGCTCACCGGCGGCCCCCGCCGTCGTCGTGCTGGAAAAACGGGCAGGGGAGGGAAAGACCGGTGATCCGCGAACTGGTGATCACGTCCCGGCCGGTGTCCTGGGTCAACACCGCCTACCCGTTCGCCGCCGCCTACCTGCTGGCCGCCGGCCGGATCGACTGGCTGCTGGTAGTGGGCACCGTCTTCTTCCTGGTCCCGTACAACCTGGCGATGTACGGCATCAACGACGTGTTCGACTACGAGTCCGACCTGCTCAACCCGCGCAAGGGCGGGGCGGAAGGGGCCGTGGTGGACCGGGCACGGCACCGCGCCATCCTGCTGGCCTGCGCCATCGCCACGCTTCCGTTCGTGGTGGTGCTGGCGCTGGCCGGCAGCGTGGCGTCCAACCTGGTGCTGCTGGTGTCGCTGGCCGCGGTGTACGCCTACAGTGCGCCGGGGCTGCGCTTCAAGGAGCGGCCGTTCCTGGACTCGCTGACCTCCAGCACGCACTTCGTCTCGCCCGCGGTCTATGGGCTGGTGCTGGCGGGCGCCCAGTTCACGCCGCAACTGTGGGCGCTGCTGGCCGCCTACTTCCTCTGGGGTATGGCCAGCCACGCCTTTGGCGCTGTGCAGGACGTGGTCCCGGACCGCGAGGCCGGGCTGGGATCGATCGGCACGGTGCTGGGTGCCCGGCGCACGGTGCTGCTGGCCGCCGCGGCCTATGCCGCCGCCGGTCTGCTGATGCTGGCCACCGATTGGCCGGGCCCGCTGGCGGCGCTGCTGGTGCTGCCGTACCTGGTCAACGTGCTGCGCTTCGCCCGGATTGACGACGCCGGATCGGCCGCCGCGAATGCCGGCTGGAAGCGATTCCTCTGGCTGAACTACGTGGTGGGATTCCTGGTCACCATGCTGCTGATCTGGTACGCGGGGATCCGGTGAGCACGCCGGGCAAGCGGCCCGGTCCGGCGCAGGACCGGTGGTATCCGGCCGACGCCGGCCGGCTGCTGGGCGCTGTGCTGGTGCCGGTGTCCTGGCTGGTGGCGGGCTGGCCGGCCGCTGCCGCCATGTTCCTGGTGGTCGGTGGCCAGTGGCTGCTGCGCTGGTACCTGCTGGGCCGGCCAGCCGATATTGCCGGCCAGACGGTGCTGCTGGCGGCAGGATGGTTCAGCGCGGTGGGGCTCTACCATCGGGTGGCCTGGCTGGATGCCGTCATGCACGTGCTGGCCAGCCTGGTGGTGGCGCTGCTGGCGGCGGAATTGCTGCGGGCGCACTTGCTGGACAGGGAACTGCCGGACGCGGATCTGCCGGAGGGCCGGGGGACCCCGACGCACCGGGGGATGCCGGCAGCGGCTCACGGCCTGCGGCGGGGCCGCGGCGGATGGACCGGCGCCGTGGTGCCGGCGGTGCTGCTGGTCTGCGCGACCGTGACGCTGGGCGTGCTGTGGGAGCTGGGGGAGTGGCTGGGCCACACCTACATCACGCCGGAGATCGGCGTGGGCTATGACGACACCATCGGCGATTTGGCCGCCAACCTTGTCGGGTCGGTGCTCGGCGCCGCCCTCGCGGTCCGCTCCACGCGCACCGCCCACAGCCATTCCAGGCGCGCTGCCCCCGGCCGCCTGCACACGCCAAGCCGCAACGGGCACAGACGTGATGGCCGCCGCCGTGGTGCTGCGGTGGCCGCCGGGCCGGGCACAGGCTCGCGCATCATGAGCGCCTCCGGCTCCGGCTCCCGAGTTGGAACTGGCTCCCGCGTCGGCACTGGTACCCGTGTCGGCACTGGCACCGCCGGCAATCGGACTGAACGGTGACCAAGATGCCGGGAGCAGGCAGGGTGCGGCAGCCGGAAGGGCCTTCTCTATCCGTCGTGATTCCCGTACTCGACGACGCGGCCGCGCTCGCCGAGTGCCTGGCGCTGCTGGCCCGGCAGACACGTCCCGCGGACGAGGTCATCGTGGTGGACAACGGCTGCTCGGACAGCTCGGTGCAGGTGGCCCTCGACGCCGGGGCGCGCGTGGTGCGCGAGCCGGGCCGGGGCATCCCGGCCGCTGCCGCCACGGGCTACGATGCTGCCGCCGGTGAGGTGATTGTCCGCTGCGACGCCGATACCCGGCCGCCGGAGGACTGGCTGGCTCGGATCGGCGCGGCGTTCGGCGCAGACCCCGGTCTGGATGCGCTGACTGGCCCGGGCAGGTTTTACGACCTGCCACGGCCGCTTGCCTGGCTGGCGTCTGCCGCCTATTCGTCCGGCTACCGCTACGGGGCCGGTGCTGCTCTGGCGGGCGTTCCGGTGTGGGGGTCCAACTTCGCCATGCGGCGCACTGCCTGGCAGCGGTGTGCCGCAGAAATCCACCGGCACCAGGCGGGAATCCACGACGACCTGGACCTCAGCTTCCAACTGGCACCTTGGGCGACCGTCCGGTTTGACCGCGGGCTGCGCGTTGGCGCGGCCGGCCGCATGTTCAACGGACCCGGAGCCTTTGCCCGCCGCTTCGGCTGGGCCTTCGCAACGCTGAAGCTGAACTGGGCAATCCAGTCACCCGGCCAGCGCTGGCTGGACCGAGTCAACGCTCGGCGGCCCGCCTTTCGGCGGACTTGAGCTTCTGCTGCAGCGCGGCGTTGTCCTCTTCCAGCGCCAGCACCTTGCCCACGCCGGCCAGATTCACGCCGTCGCCCACCAGCTCGCCGATGCGGCGTAGCCGGTCCACGTCATCCCGGCTGTACCGGCGGGTGCCGCCTTCCGTGCGCTCCGGTTCCACCAGCCCTCGCCGCTCATAGAGCCGCAGGGTCTGCTCACCCACACCCACCAGATCGCTGACCACGGAGATGGCGTACACCCCCTGATCGGCCCGGGGCTGCTTCTTTTCTGCGGCCAAAATTCCTCCCACTTCAGACTTGAAAAACATTCTAGCCCGGAGTCATAATATCTGTGCCGCCAGACATAGATTAGCTGAGCGGACAACAAGAGAATAAGACTGAAGGAGGCTGCTGCAATGTTGATGCGAACTGATCCGTTCCGCGAGCTGGACCGCTTGACCCAGCAGGTCTTCGGCAACCAGGCGCGGCCCGCTGCCATGCCGATGGACGCGTGGCGGGAGGGCGACGAATTCGTCGTCGAGCTGGATCTGCCCGGCGTCGATCCGTCCACCATTGACCTTGACGTGGAACGGAATGTCCTGACCATTGGCGCGGAGCGCACATCGAAGATCGGCGACGGCAAGGACGTCGTGGCCGCCGAACGGCCGTCGGGAACCTTTAGCCGCCAGCTGGTCCTGGGCGACACGCTGGATACGGAGAACGTCACCGCCAGCTACGAGGCCGGCGTGCTGGCGCTGCGGATTCCCATCCGGGAGCAGGCCAAGCCGCGCAAGATCGAGATCAGCAGCGGTGACGGCAAGCAGATGATCAACGCCTGATCGGCAACGGCGGGCCGGCGGCTCCGTCAACCCACGGCGGAGCCGTCGGCCACGCCGCATTTTCTGTGGTGCACCAACCGCGGCCTGTCATCGCGCCGCTTCATCAGGCTGCCGCTGAAGGGCACCACCGCACCGGTCACGCAGGGCGGAAGGGAGGGCTATCGTGAACGAAACCGATCTCTATGCCGTGCTGCAGGTTGCCCCGGACGCCAGCAGTGACGACATCCGCCGCGCCTATAGGGCCTTGGTTCGCACTCATCATCCGGACCTGAAGCCCGACGGCGGGGGATCGGCACCGGGTGATGCGGAGTCTCGGGCGGGGGAGCGGACGACGGCGGCGATCCTGCACGCCTACATGGTGCTGGGCGACGCCGGGCGGCGCGCGGACTATGACCGGACCAGCTCCCGACGCGGCACGGTCCGGCATCACCAGCAGCCCGCGGAAGCCGCTGCGGCTGAGTCCGGGGACGTCCGTGCGGCCGATCCCGGGGAAGCCCGTGCGACCGAACCCGGGGAATCCGGGGCACCCAAAGCCGGGACGCCGGAGCCCGCGGACCGCGCACAATCCCAGCGGCGGCCGAACCGCAGGCCGGCCGTGCCCGCCGGCCGCCCGGTGTATCTGGGCTTTGACGAACCACTCTCGCCGGACGCCGTCCGACTGGGTGAGTCTCCGCCGTCGTCCCCAGGGCACTACCGCTGATGGATTGTTCTTGACCGTTAAAGGAGGGCTCATGCCTGCCACCAGTTGGCGCCGCTACGACCATCATCTGTTTCCGGTGTTTCATGAACGGTTCGAGGAGCGGTGGGGGCCGGGAACCGCTCCGTTCCTCGACCCCAGCGTCTTCGAGGAGGGCCAGCCGCGGCCCCGGGCGCAGTGGATCAACGTGGACACCGGCGCGGCCGCGGCCGTGGTTCCGGTCTGGGAGGACCATGCGGAGCACCGGTCCTTCGCGGTTTTCTACTTGCCGCCGGCTGGCGGAATCTGGGTGCTGCGCCCGGGGATCACCGAGTACACGGAGAGCGGAGGGCCCGACCAGTTGGCACTGCGCAACGACTCGTTTAAGAAGGCCGTGGCCCACGCGGAGGAATTCCTGTTCGGCCCGGAAAGCGGCCGTTCCTAGCCGGCGGTCCGGAGGTGCTCGTCTGCTGAACTCCAGCGGGCGCGACCGCTCCTGTACCCCATTTCGCGGATGCCGCTAGGAGTCAGACTGCGCGGCCGCACTCGACCGGTCAACCACGCGACCGGTGCCGGCAATTTCACGGGCTCGTTCGATGCCGTCCAGGGCTTCCCTGACGGACGGAAAGGTCACCGACTCGGCCATCAGCGATCCGTCGCCGTCCAACATCCTGACCCGAAACCCGCCGTCGGGTCCATCAATGAGTTCGAAATGACCAGCCATATTTTGCGCTCCTGTCCGCTCGGAGACGCCACGGCGCTGTGGCGTCCAAACAGTATGCCACCGGGAGCCGCGGACGTCTTGGGGGTTGCCACACTTTGGCCGAGTGAGGAGAGTGGACAGTGCGCTGACCATCAACATGGATCGGAGAACACCATGCAGATCGACAAGCAGCAGATCATCGACATCCTCAAGCAGATGGGCAACCAGGACCAGGCAGCCAAGGCCGATTCCGAACTGCCTGAGAAGGTGGACACGCAGAAGGATGCGGGCCTGCTGTCCAGCCTGGGGATCGACGTCGACGCCTTGCTCAGCAAGATCCCCGGCGGCCTGGGGGAGAAGCTGGGCGGACTGAGGGACAAGCTGGGAGGGTTTGGATAAAATGACCACCGACAACGGCGAAGAGCCCCGCGACCCGCAGGCGAGCGAGGACAGCCAGGAGCAGCAGCAGGATCCAGGGCAGCAGGATCCTCTACAGTCAGGGGCCGGTCCTGACTCCACGGACGTAGACGGCGAAGCCGAGGCTAAGAACGCCGAGGAATCCGGCGGCTACGGCTACTGACCGGCTAACAATCTGGCTCCGCCCGCAGCGGCCAAGCCAGAGCCAAACTCCACGCGCCCGGAGCGGCCTATCGGCCGTCTTCGGGCGTTGCCGTGCCTGTCACCATCGGGTTGACCGGAAGCCAGCCAGGCCCCACCGCGAACTCTTCCTGCACAGTCACGTTGAACCCTGCCGCGGAGATGGCGGCCACGGTATTCCGGTTGAGCTGGCAGCCTTGCGCCGCGAAGGACCACACGGGCCGCAGCAGGTCCTGGAACGTGGCGTGCGCGCCGGTGCCGCGGACATGCTCCAGGAACAGCAGCCTTCCGTCCGGCTTGAGCACGCGCCTGGTTTCGGCGAGAGCGGTGGTCTGGTCAGGGACGCTGCAGAGCACCAGTGTGAAGACGACGGCGTCCACGCTGGCGTCCTCGGCCGGCAGCGCTTCGGCTCCCGCAGCGACCACGCGGACGTTGCCGACTGATCCGACCTTGGCCTGCAGACGCTTGCGCATGTTCGGATCGGGTTCCACCGCCGTCACTTGGCAGGACGGCGGGAAGTGCCGCAGGTTCGCCCCGGTGCCGGCACCGACGTCGTACACAATCCCGTTGAGGCCGGACAGCAGCGACGCGCGGCGCGAGGCGAGTTCCTCATGCTCGGCCTGGCGCATGGCAGCGTCATACTGTGCCGCGAACAGCGCGCTTCTGAGTCCCATGGGCATGATCCTGTCCTCGATCGGGCGGTCGGGCACCACCGTACTGCAGCGGACGGTGAAGCGGGGTGGTTCTTGCGGGCCGGGTGGGCGGGCGGCGGAGTCGCCCGCCGTCGTTACGGCACCCCGACAGTCAGGCTGCCGTCTTCGGCCAGGCTGATCCGGGTGCCGAAGCCGCTGCTGGCGTCGCTGAGCACGTGACCGAGCCACTCGCCGTCGTTCTTGCTGGCCCGCTCGAGGCGCATCCGCCGGGCCTCTACCGGCACCAGGCGCAGCTCGGTCAGTTCCCGGGAACGGGCGTCCAGCGTGGCGAAGTAGAGCAGCCGCAAGCTGTCGCGGAACTCTCGGTAACCGCCGATGCCCTCATAATCGTTGATCAGGTCGCCGCAGCCGTAGAAGATGGGGTGGCCGCGGTAGATCTCCAGCGGGCGCGGATGGTGCGATGAATGCCCGTGCACCACGTCAATCCCGCCATCCACCAGCCAGCGGGCAAAACGTACGTGCCCTGGCGGAACCTCGTAGCCCCAGTTGGTACCCCAGTGCAGCGAGGCCACGGCCAGATCGCCGTCGCGCTTGACCGCGTTGACATGGCCGATGAACCGTGCGGCGGTTTCTCCAGACAGGTCCGGCAGGAAGACCAAACCGGGGCTATCCGGCCCTGCGGTGTTCTTCGGCGAAATGCCGCTGGAGGCCAGCCCGGCGGAGAACACCAGCACCCGCCAGTGGGTTGATTCCACCTGGGCGGGTTGCCAGGCCTGCGCTGCATTGCGGCCGGCGCCCGCGGTGCGCAGGCCTGCGGCGTGCAATACGTCCAGGGTCTCGGCCAGGCCGGCGACGCCGAAGTCCAGCACGTGGTTGTTGGCCAGCACACAGATGTGCAGGCCGGCGGCGGTGAGGCAGCCGATGTTGTCCGGATGCATGCGGTAGTGGATGCCCTTGTCCGGGGCGAAGCTGCCGTCGCCGGTGACGCTGGTTTCCAAATTGACCAGGCGTACGTCCGGTCCAGCCTCGCCGATGATGGCCAAGGCATCGCCCCAGGGCCAGGCCGGGACCACCGGTAGCGGGATGGGGCCGTTGACCGCTTCGGCCAGCGACACGTAGTCGTGGGCGTCGCGGATGTAGCCTTCGCGGAGCTTGGCCGAGCCGGGATGCGGCAGGATTTGATCCACGCCCCGGCCGGTCATCACGTCGCCGGCCAGGAACAAGGTGATCGTGCTGGAAGCCATCGCCGCCACTCGTCTCTTACTGCTGGCTCCACTGTAGACCCGCCAGGCGGCCGCCGGCAGCGGAAGCGGTTTGCACGGATCTCCGCGCAGGCCTGGCGGCCTTTGGCCGACCAACGAGAGCCTAAACGACGGCGGGTGGCAACGGAGACAGCGCTCCGGTGCCACCCGCCGTCGTACGCGGGGTGGGGCTGGCTCTACCGCCGGGCGGCAGCCTGCTCGGCGTCGCCGGTGAGGGCGGCCAAGGCTCCCGTGTCCATGTCCTCGGAGGGGCCATTGAGGTAGCGTTCCAGGCTGTCATCCATGGCATTGATCCAGCGTGTGTGGTGCCGGGTGGCCATGGTGCCGGTCATGACGGAACGGTGGATGCTGTCCCGGTAGCCCAGGATGTTCTCTTCCTTGTCCTTCATCCACTGCTTCAGCAGGCTGCAGACGGTGTCCAGATCGAACTCCGGGTAGTCCGTCAGGCTGATCAGTTCGCGCAGGTACTCGGTCTGGAACTCGGCCTCGGCGTCGTGGTCGGTCAGCGCGGCCTGGCGGTCCAGCCAGGCCTGGATGTCCGCCTCGCGTTCCTCGACCGATGGCAGCTCGATCCGGTCCAGCATCACGTCGCGGGCGAACCATGCCTGCGCGTCGAACATGTTGAAGGTGTAGTACTGGTCCTGCGCGCCCAGGTAGAACAGATTGGTGTTCTGCTGCCAGACCACGCCCTTGTAGAGGTTGCCCGGGTAGAGCAGGTTCGGTGACTGCAGCGACAGTTCGGTAGGCAGGAACGGGTACTTGTGCAGGTAGCCGGTGCAGAGCAGGACGGCGTCGAACTCGCCGGTGGTGCCGTCGCTGAAATGTGCGGTGCGGCCCTCGAAGCGGGTCACCAGCGGGCGCTCGACGGCGGACTCCGGCCAGTCGAAGCCCATCGGGGCACTGCGGTAGCTGAAGGTGACGGACCTGGCGCCCATCTTGTGCGCCTGCATGCCGATGTCCTCGGCGGAGTAGCTGCTGCCGATCAGCAGCAGGTCCTTGCCGGCGAACCGTTCGGCGCCGCGGAAATCGTGGGCGTGGAGCACCTCGCCCGGGAAGCTGTTGATGCCCTCGAACGCCGGCACGTTCGGGTAGGAGAAGTGGCCGGTGGAGACCACGAGCTTGTCGAACACATGGGTTTCGGTGCGCTGCGCCGCGAGGTCCTCGACCGTGACGGTGAATTCCTGGCTGTCTTCGTTGTAGTCCACCCAGCGGGCCACGGTGTTGAACCGGACGTACTTGCGGACGTCGGATTTCTGGACCCGGCCGGCAATGTAGTCGAACAGGACTTCGCGCGGCGGGAAGGAGGAAATGGGTCGGCCGAAGTGCTCGTCGAAGGTGTAGTCGGAGAATTCGAGGACTTCCTTCGGCCCGTTGGACCACAGATGCCGGTACATGCTGCTGTGGACAGGCTCGCCGGCGGCGTCCAGGCCGGTGCGCCAGCTGTTGTTCCACTGTCCGCCCCAATCGGACTGCTTCTCAAAGCACACAATATCCGGGATCTCGGCTCCCTTTTGCCGGGCCGATTCGAACGCGCGCAGCTGTGCCATGCCGCTGGGTCCTGCGCCAATGATTCCGACTCGCATATAAATGCATCTCCTCATCCATTGGATCTGTCCGTCAGGTTCGACGCTCCGAATCCACAGAACGGCCGTAGTGGCGCACCGGTGGCGGTGGAAAGGCGCATGGTGCGCGGCGGTAACACTGGCGGCGCGAGAGCGCGCCGGGCCCTGAGTAATCAATCCCGAGTGGGAGACGGGCACCGTGTCCGCGGGCAGGCGAGGGGCCTGCACGATCGATTCGGAGCGGTTCACCGAAGATCCAGTAACACCGGTGAACCTGCATTCCATGGCAACACCTTAGGGAGATTAAGTCAAAATGCCACCGGGATTTAGCGCTCCTCAACAATTCTGCTACCGAGGGAGAATCCGAGTTCGCCGGCGAAGCCCAAAACGGCCCGAACCGAGCCGGCTCAACGGGCGGCCGGGTTCGTTCAGACGCGGGAAATCAGGCCGCGATCGTCCGCTCGCCGGGAAGCGGAGCCGGAGGCTCGCTGGGCCGGCACTGGTCGGTGAAGGCGCGCATCAGGGCGGCCAGTTGCCCGGGGATCGTGTCAGGATCCTCCGGGTGCCACTGCACGCCCAGGATCCAGCGGTCCTCGTGCTCAATGGCCTCGATAACTCCGTCCGGGGCCGCTGCTGTGGCGAGCATCCCGATGCCCAGCTCCTGGACCGCCTGATGGTGGCCGGAACGCACCGTCGCGCTTCCCGCCCTCAAGGCCGACGCGAGGAGCGTGTCCGGCTGGATCACTACCTCATGGTCGCTCATGCCCGGAGCTTCGGTATGCACCTGATGGATGGACTCCGGACCAAGATCCTGAATGAGTGTCCCGCCGAGAGCCACGTTGATGACCTGCATGCCGCGGCAGATCCCCATCACCGGCAGCCTTGCGGCAACAGCGCTTCGAACCAGGGCAATCTCCGCATCGTCGACGCGCGCATCCACGCCGTAGCCGGGCGCCGCTATCGGGTGCTGTCCGTAGAGCGATGGGTGGATATCCCCGCCGCCGAGGACCAGCAGGCCATCGAATCCCTTGAGATGGGTGGCAGCGTCCATCGTCCAGGATGCGGCGGCGCCCACGTCCAGGAGCTCGAAGTCCGCCTCCTGGGAGTGCAGCTCGCGGCCGATGTTGTCGGCGTAGGCAGTGAGGTCATCAATAAGCCAGGCGTCATTCTCGGGACCGCTGAGCGAGCAACTGACAAGGATGCGGGGGCGGGCGGACTGGGTTGTCAGGACATCCGCGACAGGTGCGGGCACTTTGACCTCATCGTCTCTGAAGGAATGGGACTGTTGGTGCTGGTTGATCTAGATGCTACGTCGGCCACGCAACTTTCCGACGAAGGGGGAAGCAAGGTGTTCTTGGTGGCTCTGAAGGAAACCACGACGGCGGCGGCCGCTACGCGGCCGGGGTGCCGCCGCGCAGGTACACGGTGGTGGTGTGCGTGAAAAAGTCCTTCGCCGCGGCTCCCTGTTCCTTCGGCCCGTAGCCAGACTTCTTCGCTCCTCCGAAGGGCACATGCGGGTCCGCTCCGGCGGTTTCGGAGTTCACATGCAGGATCCCCACGTCGAGATCCTCCATGCCTTCGAGCACACGGCTGAGGTCCTGGGTGAACAGCGCGGCCGATAGCCCGTACTCGCCGTCGTTGGCGAGCTCGAACGCCTGCTCCACGCTGGCGGCGCGCCGCACGGACAGCACCGGGCCGAAGAGTTCCTCGCGCCAGATGTCTAGCTCGCGCCCGGCGGGCAGTTCCAGGATGGTGGGCGGCGCAAAGTACCCGGTGGCGAGGTCGCCGTTGTCGTACGGCTCCCCGCCGGCCACCACCGAGGCGCCTTGGGCCCGGGCGGTGGAGAGGCCTTCCAGAATGGACTTGCGGGCGCTGTCATTGACCACCGGCCCCATCTGCACCGCCGGGTCCGTCGGATCGCCGACCACGAGGGACTCGACGCGTTCTTTCAGCCTGGCCAGGAACTCGTCGGCGATGGATTCCGCCAGCACCAGCCGGGAGGTGGCGGTGCACTTCTGGCCGGTGGATCGGAAGGCACCGAGCATGACCTGTTCGGCGGCGAGTTCCAGGTCCGCGTCCGCAAGGACGATGGCCGGGTTTTTGCCGCCCATCTCCGCCTGCACCGGCACGCCGCGGTTGGCAGCGGCCGCTGCCAGTTGGCGGCCGACGCCGGTGGAGCCGGTAAAGGTCAGGCCGTCCAGCCCCGGGTGGTTCACCAGGGCGTTGCCCATCGAGCCGGGGCCGATCAGCAGGTTCAATACCCCGGCGGGCAGGCCCGCAGCCTCCAGCGCCTGCGCCAGCCGGAGGGCCAGCAACGGCACTGTGCTGGCGGGTTTCCACACCACCGTGTTGCCGTACGCCAGCGCCGGGGCGATCTTCCAGGCCGGGATGGCGATCGGAAAGTTGAAGGGCGTGACCACGCCGACCACGCCGAGCGGTTTACGGGTGACCAGGATCTGTTCGCCGCGCCGCGGGGAGGCGAAGATCTCCCCGGCGCCGCGGTCGCCGTCGTTCCCGTAGTAGTGGAAAATCTGTGCGGCCCGGAGCACTTCGCCGCGGCCCTCGGCGCGCGTCTTTCCCTCCTCGCGGGACAGTTCCAGCCCCCACTCCTCCGCGTGCTCTTCCATCACGACGGCGGCGCGCAGCAGCACGGCGCCGCGGTCGTGGGCAGGCGTGCGCGCCCATTCCCGCTGGGCGGCGGCAGCCGCGACCATGGCCCGGTCCACTTCCGCCGGACCGGCCTGCCGGCCTTCCGCCACCACCTGGTCCGGACGGGCCGGATTAGTGCTGGCGATGCGCGGGCCGTCGCCGTCGCACCAGGTGCCGCCGATGTAGTGCTGCAGTTGAACCGGAGTGCTCATGATGCTCCTTGCTCGGTCGCCGAATGTTTACGCCAATGGTCAGCGGAAGGCGGGGATGCCGGTGATCTTGTTGCCGAGGACCAGGGTGTGGACTTCGTCGGTGCCTTCGTAGGTGCGCACGGATTCGAGGTTGTTCGCATGGCGCAGCGGTGAATAGTCCAGGGTGATGCCGTTGCCGCCGAGGATGGTGCGGCACTCACGGGCAATCTCGATGGCTTCGCGGCAGTTGTTGAGCTTGCCCACGGAGATCTGGTGCGGCTGGAGCTGGCCGGCGTCCTTGAGCCGGCCCAGGTGGAGGGCGAGCAGGAAACCCTTGTTGATTTCCAGCGCCATGTTGACCAGCTTTTCCTGGGTGAGCTGGTAGCCGGCCAGCGGTTTGTCGAACTGCATCCGTTCCTTGGAGTAGTCCACGGCGGCCTGCCAGGCGTCGCGGGCGGCGCCCATTGCACCCCAGATGATGCCGTAGCGGGCTTCGTTCAGGCATTCGAATGGCCCGCGCAGGCTAGTGGCTCCGGGCAGCAGCGCGTCGGCGGGCAAGCGGACGTCGGTGAGTTCGATGTCGCACTGGATGGAGGCCCGCATGGAGAGCTTGGGCTCGATCGGAGTGGCCGTGAAGCCGGCAGTGTCGGTGGGGACGATGAAGCCGCGCACGCCGTCGTCGGTTTGGGCCCAGATGATCGCGACCTTGGCTACCGAGGCAAGGCCGATCCAGCGCTTGGAGCCGTTGAGTACCCAGTCGGCGTCGGGGCCGTCCCCGTCGCGGCGGGCGAAGGTCTTCATGTTGGCGGGGTCGGAGCCTGCGGTGGGTTCGGTCAGGCCGAAGCAGCCGATCGCTTCGCCGGCCGCCATCTGGGGCAGCCATTGCTGCTTCTGTTCTTCGGAGCCGTGCTTGTGGATGGCGCTCATCGCCAGCGAGCCCTGCACCGAGACGAAGGTGCGCAGGCCGGAGTCGCCGGCTTCGAGTTCGGCGCCGGCCAGCCCATATTCCACCGCGGAGCGCCCGGCGCAGCCGTAGCCGTGCAGATGCATGCCGAGCAGCCCCAGCTTCGCCAGCTCCGGCACAATCTCCAGCGGGAACACGGCGTCCTCATACCAGCGGGCAATGTTCGGCTTGATTGCGCTGTCCACAAAGGAGCGGACGTCCTTCTGCAGCATCCGCTCCTCCTCGGTCAAGAGGGAATCAAGGGCGATCAGGTCATGGTCCTGGGACATGTGCTTTCCTTCTGTCAACGACGGGGGATGGGGGACGACGACGGCGGTGCGCTGAGCGTGCCCGGCGTCAGCTCAGAGACGGGGATGCGGCCATGACGCTGTGGTCGGATGCGGCGCTATGCCCGGTCGTGACGATGCGCCCGGAAGTGGCACGGTCAATGGCGGGCACGCTGCCAGCGGAGAGGCAGCAGACGGTCATAACGCAACGCTAATCGCCGGACCTGTCCCGAGTCATCGGATGTTCTGCCCAAAGTGTCGGGACCTGTTGGATAATCAGCCCATGGTTTCCCTTGCCCAGCTCAGCAATGAACTTGGAGAGTCGCTCCGGCCCGCGGTGCCTGGCCCCGTGCCGGGCCTCCAGCTTTCCGGTGTCCACGTCTCCGAGCTGACGGATCCCGGCGCCTATCTGGAGGGCGGGGAGTTGCTGCTAACTACCGGCATACCGCTGGGCGGGACCGCCGATGCGGTGGACGAATACGTGCAGCGGCTGGCTGCCAAAGGGGTGGCTGCCTTGGGGCTGGGATTGGGCGAAGGGCTGGACAGCGTGCCGCCGGAGCTGGTCCGCGCGTGCTCTGCCGCAGGGGTGGAGTTGCTGGTAGTCCCTGACGGTGTGCCGTTCCTGGACGTCTCGAGGATGTTCTGGGAGCTGGCCTCGCGCAGTGATCAGGCCGGGCTCATTGCGAACTTGGGAACGCAGACCGCGCTGGCCCGCGCGACGATGCGCGTGGATGCTTTGCCCTCCGTGGTGCGCGGCTTGGCGCAGGCCTTGGGCGGCTGGGTGGCCTACCTGCCCGCCGGCGACGGCACGGAAGCCACCGTCTGGCCGGCGAATGCGCTCTCGCTGCTGCCGCATCTGAAGCAGGAAACCGCCCGGCTCAACATTGCCGGCACTCATTCTGCCGCCACCTTCTGGCTGCACGGCACACCCGTGGTGGAGTATCCGATCCTCGTCCAAGGGCGGATCGACGGCTTCCTGGCCATTGGCTCCGGCCGGACGCTGACCAAAGCCGACCGGCAGATCATCATGACGGTGTGCGTCTTGCTGGCCTTGAAGGCCCAGCAGCGCGACGAACTTCGGGGCACCACGGCGGCGCTGGGCTCCGTCGTCGCGAAGCTGATTGCCGGAGGCCAAGTGGAGGCCGCACGCCTGGTGGCCGACGACGGGAAGATCGGACCGCTGCCGGAACGCGTCCGCGTCCTGGCACTGCGCAGCCCCACGGCGGACGTTCTCCCTGCGCTTGCCGGCGTGCTGCCCCGGCTCCAACGGGCCGAGGGCAGCCCGCTGCCGGCTGCGGCGGTGACCACCTGCATGCTTCGCTATCACGACGACGCCGTGGGCTACTTCCTCTTGGATGCCCGGCAGGTTGAACTGGCAGCAGGGAGCCAGCAGGAAGCCGGGAAGGAAGATGCGGAGTTCCTGGCCTGGACAGGAGGCAAGGGATCCGCCGGTCCGGCCGCGGCGGATCCGGGGCCTGCGGCGACCGACATCGAGACTGCCGCCGCCTGGACTGAACCGCTGACCTTGGAGGACGTCGCCGGGGCGATGTCAGCGGTGCACCGTGCTGCCGTTGCCGCTCCCGCCGGCACGCTGGTGGATCTGGATGCCGACGACGAGGCGCGCGCCGACGCCTGGGTGGCAGCGCTCGCGGGGTACTCCCGGGCGGAGCTCTTGGAGACGGTGGCAGCCTACCTTCGGCATCAGGGCCGCTGGGAGGATGCCGCCCGCCACCTCAAAGTCCACCGCAACTCGCTGCGCCATCGCATGGCCGTGGCCGAGCGGCTGCTGGGTGTTGACCTCGACGATCCGGATGTTGCCGCGCTCCTCTGGCTGGCCCTGCGCCGGCATGGGCTGTGAGGGCTAATCCAGCGTTCGCAGCCACTCCAGCACGGATTCGGTATGTTCGCCCAGCGCGGGAGGGGCGGCCGTACGCGCTTCAAACGCGGGGCTCCAAGTGACCGGGTGGCGGACCTGTCGGCCGACGGGCCGTCCGGCGGCATCATGGACTTCGATGGTGGGCGACAGCCCGAGTGACTCGGCGAAGTTGATGCCCTCGTCGATGCTGGCGACAGGACCGGCAGGAACACCCACGCCGGTCAGCTTGTCCTGCCACACGGAGGCGGACGACGAGGAGAGAGCCTGCTCCAACAGCGGAATGAGTTCCGTGCGGTGTTGGACGCGCGCGCTGTTGGTGGCGAAGCGTGCGTCGTCCGCCAACCGGGGCACCCCCAGGACGTTGGCCAGTTGGCGGAACTGCCCGTCGTTGCCGCACGCCACCGCCAGCGGACCGTCGGCGCAGGCCAGCAACTGGTAAGGCACGATCGAGGGGTGTTCATTGCCCATCCGCCGGGGAACCGTGGCTGCACCCAGCCAGGCCTGGGCCTGGTTGGCGAGGGCACCCTGCAGGCTGGACAACAGATTGACCTCGAGGCGACGGCCCTGACCGGAGACGGCACGGGCGTTGAGCGCCGCCAGGATCCCGATCGTCGCGTCCTTCGCGGTCAGCACGTCGACCAAGGCGACACCCGCTTTGTAGGGTGAACCGTCGGCGTCGCCGGTGATGCTCATCAGGCCGCCGACCGCCTGGACAATGAAGTCGTAGCCGGGAAGTGAGGCGCCCTCGGCGGAACCGAAACCGGAGATGGAAGCGTAGACCAGACCCGGGTTCGCCGAAGCGAGCTCCTCGTACCCGAGCCCTAGCTTGTCCATCCCGCCGGGCTTGAAATTCTCCACCACTACGTCCGCAGCCAGCGCCAGTTTCTTCGCCAGCAGACGGTCCCCGCTCGCGGTCAAGTCGAGGCAGATCGATTCCTTGTTGCGGTTCACACTTTCGAAGTATGTTGCGCCGGTAGCGGAGTACGGCGGCCCCCAACTGCGGGTGTCGTCACCGGTGCCCGGGCGCTCCACCTTGATGACCCGCGCGCCGAGATCGGCCAGCGTCATGGTGGCCAGCGGGCCGGCCAGCACGCGGGAGAAGTCGGCGACCAGCAGCCCCTCGAGCGGCCTGTCTGCCGCAGCGGGCGCCGAAGCGCTGGATGGGTCAGGCACTGTCGTTCCTCCCTGCGAGCTTGGTGTGCGCTTGAGCTTACGGCAGCGCGGGCAGCCTGGGCAGGGATATTCCATCCGGTACCTTGGCGGTTTCATCCAGCCGTACACGCCGCGGCTTGAGCTGGTTCGCAGGCTCTGGAAAGTATCCGCCGTGGCGAACGTGGATCCGCAGCGGTCCCAATGGCCCGGCATGCTCCCGAGTGCTTCCTGCAAAAGCTGTGCCGCTGAAGCTTTTTTCGACAGCGCACGGCGGGCAGGACGGACGAAGGGTCCAGCGCGGACGTCCGGCCGACGCCTCTGTCAATAGATGAACCAGGCAGGCATCTGTAGGGCGGGCCGGAAGCGGGCCGGAAAAAGCCCTTGCCAAATAAAACATTCATTTGTAGGGTTTTTCCGAGATCGACTAGATGTGATCTCAATCACAAGCGGGGGCAGCAGACTCCTGTGCAGCGTCCACCGCACGGACTATCCGTTTTGAAGGAGCGCAATGTCAGCCGAAATGACGAGACCCGCTGGCGGTCCGGGCGTCGATGAAGACGCCGAACACCTTGCCAGCCTTGGTTACTCGTATGAGAAGCAATTCAAGCGCGAAATGACTTTTTGGGGGAACGTCTCCCTCGGGTTCACCTACCTCTCCCCGGTCGTGGGGATCTACTCGCTCTTCGCTGCATCGCTCGGCATGGCCGGACCGCCGATGTTCTGGTCCCTGGTCATCGTTGGCGTCGGGCAGTTGCTGGTCGCCACCGTGTTCGGCGAGATTGTTTCCAATTACCCGGTGGCCGGTGGCGTCTACCCGTGGGCCCGCCGCCTCTGGGGCCGCAAGTGGGGATGGATGAACGGGTGGATCTACCTCTGCGCGTTGCTGGCAACCATCGCCAGCGTCTCCTACGGGGCCGGGCCGTTCCTCAGCTTGCTCTTGGGGATGGAAAGCACCGTTGACTCGGTGATTATCTCCGCGCTCGTGGTCATTGCCCTCGCTACCGTGTTGAACCTTGGCGGCACCAAGGTGCTGAGTAAGGTTGCCATGCTCGGTCTCTTGGCGGAACTGGGCGGAGCGATCGCCGTCGGCGTTTGGCTGATGACCACTGCCCGCGAACACGACCTCAGCGTGCTGTTCCAGACCTTCGGGGCAGGAGAAGGCAGCAACTACTTCATCGCCTTCGCCGCGGCCGGCCTCATCGGCATCTACCAGTACTACGGTTTCGAAGCCTGCGGCGACGTGGCCGAAGAGGTGCCGAACCCGGGAGTGCGGATTCCCAAGGCCATGCGGATGACCATTTACATTGGCGGATTCGCGGCAATGTTCGTCTGCTTGTCGCTGATCCTGGCCGTGCCGGACTTCGGTGCCGTGATCTCCGGTGAGGACACCGATCCGATTGGCAACGTGCTGCTCTCGGCCTTCGGACCGGTTGGCTTCAAGGTGGTCCTCGGCATCGTGCTGATCTCCTTCGTGTCCTGCGCCCTGAGCCTGCAGGCAGCATCCTCACGGCTGGCCTACTCAATGGCCCGTGACGGCATCCTGCCGGGCAGCAAGCTTCTGAGCAAGTTCAGCGAAACCCGTCACGTGCCACCGTACGCCCTGCTGCTGGCTGGCCTGGTTCCGGCCATCATCGTGGTTGGCTCCAAGGTCTCCGAAGACGCGCTGGTCACGATCATCTCGTTCGCGGCGATGGGGATGTACATGGGCTTCCACATGGTGGTCCTCGCCTCGCTGCGGGCCAAGCTCAAGGGCTGGAAGGCCAACGGTGCCTTCCGGCTCGGCGGCTGGGGGATCCCGATCAACATCGCAGCCCTGACCTGGGGCGTGATCGGCATGGTCAACATGGCATGGCCGCGGACTCCCGAAGCAGGCTGGTTCGTCAACTACCTGGTGCTGATCTCCGCCGTCGGGGTGGTGGTTGTGGGCCTGGTTTACATGGTCTGGAAGAAGCCTTACCTCAAGGGCGACGCACCTGCAGGAGATGCGATACCTGCCGGGCCGCTTTCCGCCTAGCACCCCAGCGGCCGGCACCCCGGTCCGGGCCTTCCAGCCCAGCAATTCACCGAGAGCAAAACAAGGAAAAGGCTCCAACCATGAGTACGCCCACTGTTGACATTCCGTACCTGAACATTTCGGACCCGTCGTTCGCCATGCAGTCCGAAGAGCTGCGCAACGCACGCGAGGCCAGCTGGTACGCGAGGACCAATTACGGGATCGCCGTGCTGCGGTACGACGAGGTGAGCAAGCTGCTCAAGAGCCCCAAGCTCAAGCAGGGCAGTGCCCAATGGCCGGCCCACAACGGGGTGCACGGCGGCTTGTTCTACGACTGGTGGACCAAGAATCTGCTGGTGCTGGAAGGCGAGGACCACCACCGCATCCGCCGGCTCCTCAATCCGGCGTTCTCGCCCCGGCTGATCAAGGATCTGGTCCCGCGGTTCCAGGCCTTGGCCAACGAGCTGATCGACGCGTTCATCGACCAGGGCGAGTGCGAGTTCATCCGTGACTTCGCTGAGCCATATGCCACTCGGGTCCTCACCATCCTGTTGGGCATTCCGGAGAGCGAGTGGCCGAAGATCGCCCGGCTGGCTTCCACCGTGGGCCTGGCCCTCGGAGTGACCTTCAAACGGGATCTGGACAAAGTCGAGGCGGCCGTTGCAGAGCTGTACGAATATGCCGACGAGCTGATTAAGGACCGGCAGGCCAACCCGGGGGAGGACTTCGTCAGCCGTTTGGTGTTGGCCAGCCGCGACGGCGACCGGCTCAGCGACGAAGAGCTGCGCAACGCGCTGGTACTGCTGATCTTCGGCGGCATGGACACCACTCGCAACCAGCTGGGCCTGGCGATGCAGTCCTTCATCCGCAACCCGGAACAGTGGGCACTGCTGGCGGAGCGCCCGGAGCTGGGCGCGAAGGCCGTCGAAGAAGTCATGCGGACCAATCCGACGGTCACGTGGGTCACCCGGGAAGCCGTGGAGGACTTCACGTATCAGGACCTCTTCATTGCCCAGGGCACCACGGTGCATCTCTTCACCCAGTCCTCGGGCACCGACCCGCTGGCCTTCCCCAACCCGGAGATGGACTTGCTCGGCGAACACGCGCCGCACTACGGCTTCGGCGGCGGTGTGCACCACTGCCTGGGCCACTTCGTTGCGCGGGCAGACATGAGCGAGGCCCTGCCGCTGCTCGCCAGCCGCCTTGCCGACCCGCAGCTGATCGGGGGAGACGAATGGCTTCCGGATTCCGGCAATACCGGACCCACCCGCCTGCCGATCGGCTTCACGCCGCGCGGCTGACCCAGCCTTCCACCGCACTACAGCTCCCCGCACTACAGCGCCAACAGAAAGCAGGATCCCCATGAAGACCGTTGATGTCGATCGCAGCTTGTGCGACAACCATGGCCAGTGCGCCATCGCCGCTCCGGAAGTATTCCGAATGAACCCGGACGGCGTCCTTGAATACGAGCCGACCTTCGACGACTCGCTTCTGGACGTGGTCGAAGAAGCCATCGACGTCTGCCCTGTCCAAGCGATCTTCCTCAAGGACTGATCGTGGCCCGCAGGATCGCCGTCGTCGGAGCCTCGATGGGAGGTTTGCGAGCCGCAGAACAACTACGCTCGGCGGGCTGGCAGGAGGAGATCACTGTCATGGGCGGGGAGGCCCACCCTCCGTACAACCGGCCGCCGCTCACGAAGGAACTGTTGAAGTCGCCCGGCTCGTTCCAGGAAGCGCTGGCGACGGTGACGCTGCGGCAGCGCCGCAGTGCCGCCGACATCGAATGGAAGCTCGGCGCCCCGGTCACCGGCGCAGACCTCACCGCCCGGACCCTGACCCTCTCTACTGGCGAGCGTGTGGGCTACGACGGCCTGGTGGTGGCCACCGGGCTGCGGCCGGCACGCGTCCGGGTTCCCGGACCGCTGCACGGCCGGCACGTCATCCGCACCCTGGAGGACGCGCTGGGGCTGCATCGTGACTTGCAGCCTGGCGCCCGGATTGTGGTGGTTGGCGCAGGATTCATCGGCTGCGAGGCAGCGGCCACCGCCACGCTGCTGGGCTGCCGCGTGACGCTGATCGAGGGGAGCAGCGGGCCGATGCAGCTCACCCTCGGCCGCGAACTGAGCGAAGGCATGCGCAACTTCTTGACCGAACGCGGCGTCGAGTGCCTTTCAGGTGAACGCGTCGCCGCGTTCACCTGGCAGGACGAAGGAACCGACGGGCAGCAGCGCTGCACCGGGGTCCGTTTGACCGGGGGCCGCGAGGTGCGGGCCGACGCCGTGATTGAGGCTGTTGGTTCGAAGCCAAACGTCGAGTGGCTGGCCGGCAACGGTCTGGACCTGACCGACGGCGTGCTCTGCGACGGGCACCTGAGGGTGCTCGGAACGGAGCACGTCGTGGCAGTCGGCGACGTGGCCCGCTACCCGGACCGGCGAGCCGGCACCGGACCCCGGCGGGTAGAGCACTGGACCACCCCGGCCGACACCGCCAAAATCGCGGCGCCGGCACTGGTCGCGGGCCTTAACGGCACCCCTGCGGCAGAACCGGCTGCGCCGCTGCCCTCCTTCTGGACCGACATCTTCGGCATCCGCGTCCAGGGTGTGGGCAGCCCCGCCGTCGCCGACCGAATTGAGGTTTTGGAAGGGGATCCGTCCCGGCCCGCTGAGGGCGTCGCTGTGGCTTACTACCTCGGCGGTCGGCTGATCGGCGCCGTTACCTCCGCGCTGCCCGCGGACCGCCAATTGCATTACCGCAAGCTCGTGACCGACGCCGGCCTGCCCGCCGGCTCCCAACTGGCAGCTGTCTAGACGGCCGCGAGGCCACCGACCCGAAAGAAGACAGAGATGACATTGACACCCGTACGGCCTGACCCGGCCGCCGTCGAGATGCTGGCGGCCTTGAACGACCGCGATGCGTTCGCCCGCCACCAAGAACGCAACCTGCGTCCTGAAACGGTCCGCGAACTCGGCCGCAAGATCGAAGAAGCCGGCGTGGAATACGTCTACTACGCGCTGCCGACGATCGGCTCGCGCATGGTGGCGAAGATGGTTCCCGCCAACCACTTCCGCCGCAATCTGGAAAAGGGCATCTGCTTCCACCGCACTGCGTTGTCCGATCTGCAGAACGACCGGTACGGCAACCTGATCGGCGGGGGCATAGAGGCCCGCGAGTTTTGGGCACTTCCGGAACCGGACACCTTCGTGGTGCTGCCGTGGGACACGAAAGTGGCGCGGATCTTCTGCACCGCCTACGAGCCGCCGCACCTGCCGGAGGTGGGAGGCCGGCTGATGCCGGTCGACACCCGGTCCCTGCTGATCCGCTCCCATGAGGCGTTCACCGCCCGGACTGGCTTCGAGGTCCGATCCGGCACCGAGCCGGAGATGACCTGGGAGGGCCCCGGCCTGGAAGTCGTCAAGAAGCCGGGCACCAGCCCCGCCTACCAGGTGGAGAACCTGGAGCGGATGCGCCCCATCTACAAGCAGCTGGTGACCTACGCCACCGCCATGGGCCTGGACATGATCGAGGGCGACTACGAGGACGATGGCCAGATCGAGTTGAACTGGATGTACGACCGGGTGGAAAAAACCGCCGACCGGTTGGTCACCTACCGGCAGATCTGCAAGCAGGTGGCCCGCGAATTCGGTGTGACCGCCAGCTTCATGCCCAAGCCGTACAACGGGCAGATGGGCAACGGCTGCCACCACAACCTCAGCTTGTGGGACGGTGACACCAACGTCATCGAGGACGCCGGCCGGGTGGAACTGCACGTCTCGGAGACGGCGAAGCACGCCATCGGCGGCCTGCTCGCCCACGCGCCAGGTTCCATGGCCGTGATGGCCTCCACCGTGAACTCGTATAAGCGGTTCTGGGATGCCGGCCAGTTCGCGCCAAGCCTGGCCAACTGGGGACTGGACAGCCGCGGCTGCCTGATCCGCATCTCGTCGAACGGCCGGATGGAATACCGCGTGCCGGATGCCGCCGTGAACCCCTACCTGTCCCACACGCTGCTGATCGCCGCCATGCAGGACGGGCTGGACCGCCAACTGGATCCCGGGCTGCCCGACGGCGGTGCCGACGGCCCGGTGGGCGGCCAACTGCCGCTCACCCTGGGCGACGCCATCGACGCGTTCGTCTCCGACACCTACCTCACGGCGGCGCTGCCCGAGGACCTGGTGGCGATCTACACCCAGCTCAAACAGGAGGAATGGGCCCGCTACTGCGGCGCCATTACCGAATGGGACCGCGAGATGTACTGGGAGACCATCCCGTGAGCGGCGTGCAGACATTCACCCCGGGAATCCTGCGGCTGGCCTGCATCGACTCCGAGGCCCCGCCCCTGTTCAGCCGGGCCGATGCCAGCGGCAAGCGCCGCGGATATGAACCCGCGGCTGCCGAACTGGTGGCCTCCGCGATGGGCCTGAACATCGAGTGGGCATGCATGGCCTGGGACGACATGCTCCCGTCGGTGCGCGACCACAAGGTCGACGCCGTCTGGTGCGGCCAGGGCATCATCCCCGAGCGGCAAGCGGTGGTGGACTTCACCGAGCCGTACGCCGTGTTCGACGAGACGGTCCTGGTGCGCAAGGGCGATCCGGCCCGTGCCCCGGAAGACCTCTCCGGCTACCGCGTCGGGGCCATCGAAGGCAGCGCCAACATGCGGCTGGCCTCCACGTTCCCCGGGATCATTCCGGTGGCCTTCGGCGCCACCGAGGACGTTTTCGGCGACATGCTCGCGGCGCTGCGGAACGGCGAGGTGGACGCGATGATCGACGACGACGTCGTGACCGTCCCGCTAGGGGAGGACCCCGCCTACGATGTGGCCTTCACCGCCCGGACCGGCAACCACTGGGGCGTCGGCGTGGCGAAGGACAACCCACAGCTGCTGGCCGGGCTCAACAGCGCGCTGGCCGCCGTGATCTCGGACGGCCGGCTGGCCGCAGTCTGGGACGAGTGGATGCCGCACCTGCCGTTCCCCTTGACCACCGAGGTCCGGGCATGACGCGTCCTCTGATCGGGGTGCCGGGCATGTGGTCAACCTCGGTCCACGGCCTGCGCTACGACGGCGTCGCGGTTGCCGCCGCAGTGCTCCGTTGTATCGTCCGGGCCGGGGGCGAGCCGGTGATCCTGTTTCCGGGAACCGGTGATTCCCCGAGGGAACAGCTCGCCCGGCTGGACGGTGTGGTGCTGCCGGGCGGGGCGGACGTGTCGCCGTCGTTGTACGGAGCGGAGCCGGACGAGCACCACTGGCCCACCGACTATGAGGGACAGGACGCGTACGAGGCCGGGATCATCGAAGGCTGCGTCGCCGCAGGCGTCCCGCTGCTGGCCATCTGCCGCGGTCTGCAGTTGCTAAATGTAAGCCGCGGCGGCACGCTGATCCAGCACCTCGGCCCGGGGGACGTGCAGCACAAGGGTGCCATCCATCCGGTTGGAGTCGCCGCCGGTTCGCTGCTTGCCGAGGTCGTCGGCAGCGAGACCGTGGACGTCTCCTCCTATCACCACCAGGCCGTCGATGTTCTGGGCGAAGGACTGACCGTCACCGCGACGGCCGCGGACGGTGTAGTGGAAGCGGTGGAAGTACCCGGAGCGCCGCTACTGGCGATCCAGTGGCACCCGGAGGACACCGCGGAAACCAATGCCAGCGACCACGCCCTGTTCCAGTGGGTGGTGCAGGCGGCTGCACGGCGCCGTTCCGTTACCGAGGACGGTCTGGCCGGGGCAGGTGCGCGGTGAGCGGCCGGCCGGGACGCTCCGGCAGTGCTGGCTCCGCCGCCCGTTCGCAGCCTGCCCCGCACGCTCCGCGCACCGGGACCCCAGGCAACTCTCTTACGGGGCTTTCGCGCCCCGCCCTGATGCGGGTGGAGCCGGTGCGCGTGCTGCCCGCCGGCTTTGCCGACCTGCCGGCGGATGCGGCGCGCATCGCCGTCGTTGTGTCCCTGACCTTTCCCGGGATGACGGACCAAACGCTGGAACTGATGGAGCGCTTTACCCGGACGGCTCTTGACACCCTGTTGGCCGCGGGTGCCCGCGCGGTGCTCGTGGACAGCGCGGCCGCCGAGCTGCTGCCGGCAGCCGAACTGGACGCCTTCGATGGCGTGCTGTTCCTGGGCGGTGGAGACGTGGACGGTGCACTGTACGGGCACTGTGAGCCGGTGCCAAACTCCTACGGCGTGGACCGCCGCGCGGACGAGTACTGCCTTGAGCTGATCCGGGGAGTGCTGGAGCGGGACCAACCGTTGCTGGCCATCTGCCGCGGTTCGCAGCTGCTGAACGTCGCCTGCGGCGGGACACTGATTCCGGATCTGGACCCGTGGCACCTGCACCGCGGCGGGCCGGGGGAGCCGATGTTCTTGGACGAGACCATTCGATTGCTTCCCGGTTCCAAGGTCGCCAGGATCATGGGCAGCGAACGCATTACCGTGCGCTCGGGCCATCATCAGGCCGTCGGGATGGTGGGTCCAGAACTCATCACGACGGCGGTGGCCGATGACGGTGTTGTCGAGGGCACCGAGCATCCGGGCAAGACCTGGGTGGTCGGCGTGCAATGGCACCCGGAGGATTCTGACGGGAACGAGGCCGACCGGATGGCCTTGTTTGCGGAGTTCGTCCGCTCAAGCCGAAAGGATCAAGGCCGGAAGGGAGGTGTCAACGACACGGTGCGACTGGCTGGCAGCGTCCATGGCTGACGCTGCTCGGCGCTACTCCGTGGGGCAGATCAACCGCAGGTTCAGGTTCGGCACGTCCAGCGGCAGGAAGGTGAAACCTTCCGGGTCGGACTTGATCCGTTCGCCCACGATAAAGCGTCCCGAGTTGCCCAGGATCACGCGGTTCTGGTCGTTCAAGATGGCGGCATCGCCCGGGATCCGCCGGACGATGGGGATCAACTTGTTCTCCAGGTCCCGGATGCGGATGTCGCAGCCGGTGACGCCGATGAACGAGCCATGGACGTAGGTGGGAACGGCGCAGGTGACGATGTATTCATCGAAGCCCAGGTAGTCCACATACGGGCCGGCGATCGATTGCTGTCCGGTTTTCGCCGCTATGGAGAACCAGGGGAGCTTTTCGTAATCGTAGAACCGGTCACCTTCCGGGGCTAAATCAAAACCGAATTTTTCGATCTGGTCGAAATCATTCCGGATCCACCATTCCAGAACGCCTTCGGCATCCTTGATGGCGGAGAGCGAGAATATTTCGCCGGCGCCCACGGCAGTGTCGTGTGAATTTAGGAATGCTTCGGCCATTTCGCGGATTCCGACAATGTTGGTGGGGGATATTTTGCTGCCTGGGGAAATTTTTTCCTCAAGCTGCTTTTTCACCTCTTGGGATGAGGCATGAAGGTCACCGTACAGCCCGTTGAGCCACGCCTCGATGGCGGCGGCACTGGCGGCGGCAGGTGAAGTTGCTGGCGCGGTCATGAAATCTCCTGTTCTTCGCCGGCATGCGTAAGGGTCAGCTTCGTGTCGATCAGGTGGTACGTGTTGCGGCGGATGTGTTCCAAAACCAAGCGCTGCGCCCGTTCGGGATCGTCCTCCCGCACGGCGGCCACGATGTCCAAGTGCTCACGTGCCGCGAGTTGCTCGTCGAAGACGCCTGCCAGCGGGGTCCACAGCAGCTGTCCGACTTCGGCTTGCAGCCGGATTTCCTGGCTGGTGAGCCGGGGCGATTGAGCTACCACCGCTAGTTCGATGTGGAAGCGGCTGTCGGCCCTCGCTTGGGTCTCCGGCGTCGTGGCTTGCTCCAGCCCGCGGGCGAGCAGTTCCAGCCTGTCCAGGTCCTTGGGATCCGCCCGGTCGCAGGCCAGCCGCGCCGCGGCGGCAGCCACCGCTGTCTGCTCGTCACCCAGATCGCGAAGGTCGGCGATGGACGTCTCACATAGGTACTGGCGCAGGTTTTCTTCCTGGGTGGCCGGGAACTTGACCACGAACGTGCCGCCGTTTCGGCCCCGTCTTGTCTCAACGACGCCCTGGTCCCGCAAAGCGGCCAGGGCATCCCGAAGGGTGGCGCCGGCTACCCCGAACATCTCGGAGAGTTCGGCCTCAACAGGGAGCCGCTCGCCAACCCGGAGCATGCCCAGCGAGATGGCCGTGGAGATCCGGCGGACGATGGCTTCCGAACGTTCCATCTCGGGCAGCGATCGATAGATCTGGGACTGCAGCGCCAGCGGTGAAGCCACGAGTTGCTCTCCTAAAGATCCGCGCAAGGTAGCAGGTTTATGCGTGTGTTCTCGATCACGGATATTCTACCCTCCCGACTGCGAAGAGCCATCAATCTAATGCGCCCTAATGTTCAGGGCTGGTCCTGGGCGGGGATGCTGAATACTGATCGGTGAATTGGGAATCCTCAGTCTTTTTGCCGGTGCTTGTCTTTAATCCCGGACGTGCTCAAGGGAATATTCGAATTTTGCAGACGGAAATGAAGCGATCGCCGACTCAATCAAAGATAGTTCCGGATCGCGGCGGCCCGATGGTGCCGGCCGTTGATGCCGGCCCGACCCTTTAGAGTAGTTCGGCTGCCTTCTCCACCAAGATGCCCAGCCCGATCAGGACCATGATCACGCCGGAGGCGCGGGTCACGATGGCGCTGGCGCGTGGCTGGGAGCGCAGGATGCGTCGGGCCAGCAGGGCGACCGCAAAGTAGATGTAGAGGCAGTTGGCCACATGCAGTCCGCCCAGGACCAGCATCTGCGCTGCGGATGGCCAACCGGTGGGCGAGGTGAACTGCGGCAGCAGCGCCAGCAGCAGGAGGAGCCCCTTGGGGTTGATCCCGCTCACTCCGGCGCCGCGGAAGAACTGGGCGGCCGCGGCGCTGTCCAATGGCGCCTCGCTCGCTGTGGCGGCTTCGGGCTTACTGGTCAGGGTGTTCACGCCCAGGTAGATCAGGTAGGCGGAGCCGACGATGGTCAGCACCGTCAGAGCCATGGGATACTCAGCGACCAGTGCTCCCACGCCGATGGCGACGACGCAGACCACGATCAAGTAGCCGAATGCCATTCCCAAGACCGATGGGATCACCGAGGGGGCCCGCAGGCCGGCGCCGATGGCGTACGCCCAGTCCGCTCCCGGGGTGAGGGCCAGCAGCAGCGCCACCACCCAGAACTGGACCAGCAGCGACACATCCATGGAGCTTCTTCTTTCCCGCAATCTTTCCCAACAGCCGTAAATGCTACGCGGAAAGGGGTGAAATGTTCTGCGCTTCTTCTGCTAAACCGCCGCTCATCGTGCAATAATTACCGCCGTGGATGCATTAAGTCGGGAGATTCTTTCACTGCTCCAAGAGGACGGGCGGATGAGCGCCACCGACCTCGCCAATCGGGTGGGGCTCAGTCTCTCCTCATGTCACCGAAGACTGAAGGATCTCGAACAGTCTGGAGCGATCGAACGCTACCGCGCCGTCGTTTCCCCGGAAGCCGTTGGGCTGCACTTCGAGGCGATTCTCTTCGTGACCTTAGGGCGGACCGATCTGGAGACCATCAGCGCGTTTGAGGCGGCGGTCACTGCGGTGCCGAACGTCGTCGATGCTCAACGGCTGTTCGGCGAGATCGACTACATGCTGAGGGTCCTGACCCGCGATCTGGCCGCCTACCAGGAGTTGTACGACACCGCGCTCGGTGGCCTGCCCGGCGTCCAGCGGCTGACGTCAACCATGGTGATGAAACGCTTCGGACCGATCGGGACAGTGCCCATCCCGTAGCTGGCTGTCGCCTGAGCTGCGTAGCAACCGCGGGTTTCAGTCGTGGCCCGGGTGCTCGTGTTCCAGATGCCCAGCAGGCTCCAGCTGGAAGGTGGAGTGCTCCACGCTGACCACGAAATGTTCCGCCACGCACTGCTGGAGTTGGTCCAACACCTGCGGTGCATGGCCGTCCACGAAGCATGAATCCTCGATCACCACGTGCGCGCTGAGCACCGGAACGTTGGAGGAGATCCGCGAGGCGTGCAGGTCGTGCACAGCCAACACGTGCGGGACTTCCAGAATGTGCTGGCGGACGTCCTCCAAGTCCAGGCCCTTCGGTACGGTTTCCAGCAGAATGCTGCCGGCTTCCCGCAGAATCTTGATGGTCCGGGGCACAATCAGGATGGCGATCAGCATGGCCGCCAGCGCATCCGCTTGGGTCCACCCGGTGGTGGCAATGACGACGGCGCTGACGATCACGGCCACCGAGCCGAGCGCATCATTGACCACTTCGAGGAAGGCGGCCCGCAGGTTGAGGTTGGCATTGCGGCCGGCGCTGAGCACCAGCATGGACGCAATGTTGCCCAGCAGGCCGATGATGCCGAAAATCAGCAGGCCGTCGGCGTTGACTTCAGGCGGGGTGAACAGCCGCTGGACCCCTTCGACCAACGCGTAGATTCCCACGGCCAGCAGGATCGCGGCCTGCGCCCCCGCGGCCAAGACTTCCATCCGGAGGTAGCCCCACGTCCGCCGCGGTGTGTGTGGCCGGACCATGAGTGATGCGGCCATCAGCGCGATCAGGAGACCGCCGGCGTCGGTCAGCATATGTCCGGCGTCCACGAGCAGCGCAAGGCTGCCGGTGAGGAAGGCGCCGATTACTTCGGCGAACAGGATGGAAGCCGTGATGGCGAAGGCTATGGCCAGCCGGCCGCGGTGAGTCGGTCCGGCATGGTGGTGATGACCGCTCATGCTGGCGCCTCCGCCTCGGCGCGGCTTCCGGCAACAGTGGGGCACAGTTCGACGGCGTAGCCCGTCGCTTCCAGCAAGCGCTCGGCGGCAGCAAGGGCGGCCAGTAGTTCGGGCTCGGTGGTGAGCGAGTACAACGAAGCCCTTCCCACCGGGCGCGAGGTCACCAGGCCGCAGTCGCTCAGGCAGGCCAGATGCGCGCTGACCGTGGACTGCGCCAGGCCCAGGTGTTCGGTCAGATCGCGGACTCTGTGCTCGCCGGTTGTCAGGTGCTGCAGGATCGTCAGTCGCGTGGGATCCGAAAGGCTGTGGAACAGCGCAGCAGCCGGCGCCAGGTCACCGGTGCGGTCGGCTGCACGTTCCCGTTGCATCGTCATGCGACGATGATATCGGGTTGCCGAAATAGTTCCACTTACAGGGCACCCTGGTTCAGGGCCGAGCCGGTCGCTGCTTCCGGCGAGACGCGTGAAGGCCCGCCGAACAGGCTAGTCGGGCGTCCTCGGGGCCAGTTTTACCGCCGCCCCTCTGGGGCTGCTTCCTTTTCGCCAACGGCCACGGCCGCCATCCGCGTGTTTGCGCGGGTGCGCTTGACGACGATGGACAGTATGGCAGCCAGAACGCACATGGCCGCGCCGCCCCACCATGCGTAGGTGTAGGTGCCGAAGACGTCACGGATCACACCTGCGCCCAGCGCGGCGGCCGCGGCGCCGATCTGGTGTGAGGCGAATACCCAGCCGAACACGATCGTGCCGCGGTCGCCGAAGATCTCGCGGCACAGCGCGGCGGTCGGCGGGACCGTCGCGACCCAGTCGAGACCGTAGACCACAATGAACAGGATCATGCTGGGGTGCACCGTCTCCGCCAGGAGCCAGGGGAGCATCAGCAGGCCGGCGCCGCGGAACACGTAGTAAGTCACGAGGAGTTTGCGGGGGTCGAACTTGTCCGTGAGCCAACCGGAGGCGACGGTGCCGGCTATGTCGAAGATCCCGACGACGGCCAGCAGGCTGGCCGCGGTGGTGGTGGGCATGCCGTGGTCGTGTGCGGAGGGGATGAAGTGGATGCCGATCAGCCCGTTCGTCGTGGCGCCGCAGATCGCGAACGCTATTGCCAGCGCCCAAAACGAGCGTTGCCGGGCAGCGTAGGCGAGGCCCTCGAACGCCCGGCGGGCCGCGCCGCCGCCGGCACGTGCCGGCGGGGCGTAGGATGCAGCGTCAGCACCGTAGGGAAGGGTGCCGCGGTCTTCGGGGTAATCGCGCAACACCAGGCAGACGGCAGGAACAGCTATGAGTGCTGCGGCTGCAACCACAAGGGAAGCCTGGCGCCACCCCACTTCTTCGGCGATGGCGGCAACCGGTGGCAGGAAGACGAGCTGCCCGGTCGCGGAGCCCGCGGTCAGGATGCCCATGACCAGGCCGCGGCGCCGGACGAACCATCGGTTGGCGATGGTGGCGGCGAAGACCAATGCCATCGAACCGGTGCCCAGGCCGATCAGCACCCCCCAAAAGACCAGCAGCTGCCACGAAGCAGTCATGAATACGCTGCCGCCCGCACCCAGTGCCACCATTGCCAGCGCCGTCGCGACGACGCGGCGGACACCGAACCGGTCCATCAAGGCGGCAGCGAACGGAGCAGTCAACCCGTACAGCAGGAGGTTCACGCTGACAGCGAGCGACATAACGCTCGTCGACCAGCCGAATTCGTGGTGCAGCGGCATCATCAGTGCACCGGGCGCAGCCCGGAAACCGGCGGCACTGAGGAGCGCGAGGAAGGCGACCGCGGCGACCCACCAGGCCGGATGGATGCGAAAGCGCTTGGGCAGGTGGGAGGTGCCGGACAAGGGGCGGGCCATGAGCTGACTTTCTTGAAGGAAGCTATAATGTCAGCAGCAGTGTAGCCGACGAATCGATGGGAAGGAACGATATGCCGCTTCGATCCGACTGGTCAGAGGAGCTTTGTCCGATCCGGCGCTCACTGGACGTGTTGGGCGATCCGTGGATCCTGCTGATCGTTCGCGACGTCCTTCATGGACGCGGACGGTTCGACTGGCTACGCGAAAACCTGCGCGTCTCCGAGGCCGTGCTCAGTCGTCGGCTCCACTCGATGGTGGATGTTGGGCTGCTGGTCCGCGTCGACTACCGCGACGGAGGCCGGACCCGCCAGGGGTACGCCGCCACCGAAGCCGCGGCAGAACTGCTGCCGGTGCTGCAGCAACTCGCCCTCTGGGGCGAGCGGCATACCGACATGCCTGCCGGCGGGGGACGCATGACCATGATTCACGAGGCCTGCGGCAACGAGACCACCCAGGGTGAAACGTGCAGCGCCTGCGGCGGAGTGCTGGTCCCGGAAGAGATGGTTTGGGTGAAGCCCTGGAAGAACGCCCGGGACAAGCTTCAACCGGCCGGCGTGCTCGTGTGAACCTAACGGGTGGACTGATCCCCAACAACTCACCCTTGGTGATCCTGATGGAGCAGCGTCCGTCGGCACGATGTTGCGGTGGAAGTACTTCAGGTACGGTTGGCGGCGGTCCACCGACTTCGGGTCAGTTCGCAGCCCCCGTACGATGGGGGACATGACGACGATTGACCGCTGTGCGCCCGCTAGCCAGCGGCCCGGAACCGGCGGGCGACAATGACCGCACAGGAAACCGAACAGGTAGTGCTGCTGGACGAGAAACTGAAGCCGTCCGGCGTGGCCGACAAGGCCGCAATCCACACAGGGGAGACGCCACTGCACTTAGCGTTCTCCTGCCACATTTCCGACGCCGAAGGCCGCGTGTTGGTCACCCGACGCGCGTTGAACAAATTGACCTGGCCGGGCGTATGGACCAATTCCGCCTGCGGGCATCCGGCGCCGGGGGAGGAGATGGCCGACGCCGTGCGGCGCCGCGTGCGCTATGAGCTGGGGCTTGAACTCGAGGACCTGAAGCTGGTGCTGCCCGACTTCCGCTACCGGGCTGTGGACGCTTCCGGGGTGGTCGAGAACGAGTTCTGCCCGGTCTACACCGCGCTGGCCGTGGGGGAACCAGACCCGCGGGATGACGAAGTGGCCGAGTACCGCTGGGTGCTGCCGTCGGACCTGCAGACAGCCGCCACCGCTGCCCCTTGGGCATTCAGCCCCTGGATCGTACTGCAACTCCAGGCCTTGGAGCAGTTGCAGTAGCTTCGTCGTAGGAAAAACCACCAGCCACTAGGGGAGCCGTGTGATGGCAGCTGAATCCAAAGCCACCGAGAAACAGAAGAAAAAGGCAGCCGCCGACGAGGCACCAGTGCTGTCAAAGATCGCGGAGATGCCGATGCCGGACCGCGACATGGCGGAGCGGCTCCACAAGATCGTGACCACTGCAGCGCCGGAGCTGCTGCCCAAGCTGTGGTACGGCCAGCCGGCCTACGCCAAGTCCGGGAAGGTCGTTTGTTTCTTCCGCAGCGGGCAGGGGGACAAGGTGCGCTACTCGACGTTCGGCTTCAACGAGGACGCGAATCTCGATGAGAATGACGGGATGTGGCCGACGTCGTACGCGCTGTCGCAGCTCAGTGAAGCCGGGGAAGCCAGGATCGCCGAGCTCGTCAAGCAAGCGGCGAGCTGAGCCGAGCTCCGCCGTCGTCAGTCGACACGGCGGGATGGAGATGCCAGCCGGCTGAGCCGAGCTCCGCCGTCGTTAGTCAACCATGGCGGGGTAGGACTGCCTGACCGACTCCGGACGCGCTGCCTTGCCGGAGGTTTCCAGGCGGGCGATGAGCTCATCCGGCCACATGGGACGGCCGAAGTAGAAGCCCTGTACGTTCAGGTCCGGGCAGCCGGCCAGCCACTCCACGGCCTCGGCCGTCTCGATGCCTTCTATCACCACATCAGCCTTCAGCGCGGTAAACATGGCGATCAGGTGGCTCACCACAATGTTCCGGGCGCTGCCATCGTGGCCGCTGACCAGGGCGCGGTCCACCTTGACGATGTCGAAGGCGAACTCGGTCAGCGAGTTCATCGACGAGTACCCGGAGCCGAAGTCGTCCACGGCGATCCTGAAGCCCTCGCTGCGCAGCTGCGCCAGCATGATCCGGCACTCCTCGGTCATGGTGTCCAAGGAGTTTTCGGTCAGCTCGATGATGATGTTCAGCTCTGGCCCTTCGGCCCGCATCCGGCGCAGCCGGTCCACCACGGTGGAGCCCGGGACGAGCTGGCCCAGCTCCACGTTGACGGAGATGGAGCGGAGGTCGCTGATCTCGGATACCCTGGCCATCGCCGCGGCCGCGCCGTCGATCACCTGGATGGTCAGCTCGTTGAGCAGGCCCAGCCGGTTCGCCTCCTCCACCAGCTGGTCCGCCGGAATGGTGCCCAGTTCCTCGTCTTCGTAGCGGGCCAGCGTCTCGAAGCCCACGATCGAATCCAGATCCAGTGCAATGATGGGCTGCAGCGCCACCCGCAGCCGATGCCGGCGGATGCCGCGCTCCACTGCTGCGGCCAGGCTGGTTTCGAAGCCGGACCCCGCGCGCTCGGATTCGCGCAACCGTTGCTGCAGCCGCTTGGCACCGTACATGCAGGCATCGGCGCTGCGCAGCAACTCCTCGATGTCCTTCGCCGGACTGCCGGAGTAGGCCACGCCGAGGCTGGCCTGGACCTGCAGCGTGCTGCCGCGGGCGGGGAGCGGCCGGGCAATCGCGGCGGCAATGCGCTCCGCGGCGGCGCGGGCGTCCGCTTCGGTGCCCACGTCGCGGAGCACGACGACGAATTCGTCGCCGCCGATGCGCGCGGCCACGTCCTCCTGACGGATTTCCGAGCGGATGCGCTGCGCGGTGGCGGTCAGCAGCAGGTCGCCGACGTCGTGGCCGTGCTGGTCGTTGACGGACTTGAACTCATCCAGATCGAGGTAGACGACGGCGATCGCCTCGCCGGGGCTGCGGCCGGTATTGATTTCGGCCAGCCGGTGCCAGAGCGTGCGGCGGTTTCCCAACCCGGTCAGCGCATCCGTGTCCGCCTGCAGCCGCAGTTCATGCACCAGCTCATCGTGGCGGACCATGATGCTGCCTACATGCGCCAGTGCGTCGAGGACCTGTTCGTCTTCTTCGGTGAACTGGGCTCCGCCGTTCCGGGAGGCCACCAGGTATTTGTCGCCGTCGTCCCAGCGGCGCATCCGGACGCCGATCTCCTTGTCCATTGGAGCCTCGGACTGAAGGGCCACCTTGTCCGCGCGCACCGAGGAGCTGGCGGCGGCGAGCAGGGTCTTGTCCAGGCCGTCCGGGTTCCACGGCAACTCCAGCGAGGCGTCCACTAAGCCGGTGAGCCGGCGGCGCAGGTCGCGGTTGCGCAGCCAGCCGGTGACAGCCAGCGCCAGGACAGAAGCGAAGACCAGGAAGAACGCCTGGACGCCGTCGCGATGGAACTGCTGCGCGGCATGCTGCCCGGCCACGCACAGCACAAGGTTGATGACCAGCGTGCCGAGTGCCGATGGCCAGCCGATGCCGTTGCGGAACGTGCTGCGCCGTTTCGACGACGTGGCGAAGGCTCCCTCGACCGCAATCGCGGTGAGGAAGAAGGCCAGCCAAGCAGCCAGCAAGGCGACCGGCCAGATGAAGCCGGCCGCGTGGGCAGTCTGGAAGACTGCCACCAGGATGGCGGCGGCAAGCAGGCGGCTGATGAACCAATACAGGTCGGCCCACCGGAAACGCCGGAACACCACCCGGGTGGCCAGCAGCCCGACACCCACTACCGCCACCGTGTGGTGCAGCGGGGCGGTGAGGTCGTTGCAGACAACGACCATGGCGGTCATCGCCGCAGTGGTCTGGCGCCGCATCAGCGGCGTATCCACGCGCAGATGCCAGGCCAGGACCAGGACCAGCACGGAAATAACCGACACCAGTCCAAGGCGCGGCGGCGAGACGAGTGAGGCGGTAACAACCTGCGCTAGTACCAGCAGTCCCGCAGCCGAAATACCGGCGATAGCAGCCCACGACAATGCGGCCGCCGCTTTCGCGGCCGTCATGATGCTGCCGGCATGCCCGTTCCCCCACTTCAGCCGTCTGATGTTTTCGTTTCACCAATGGTAGCTGCGACACACATGCGATCAGCGCTGACTCTCCGCGTGGCGCCGGTGATCCACAAGGCCCGCCGGTGATCGACCAAGGCCTCCGGTGATCGACCAAGGCCGCTTGCGGCCGCGTGGAGATCCGGCCGCGTGGAGATCCGGCCGCGTGGAGATTCGGCCGCGCGCATCTGGTCTCCACGTGCTCGCTGGCGCTCGCGTGGTCGACCACCGGTGGTGCTGGCGCTCGCGTGGTCGATGACCGGCGGCCCTACCCTAGCCGGACGTCGTTGCGGGTGAATCCCGCACGGAGGTGCACGCCGTCGTCGTCAATGCTGTGCAGGTCCTCCCACAGCACCAGGAACGACCCGCGATGCCGCCATCGCTCCAGCTTCGCGATGGGCCACGGAGCGTTGAGGTCCCGACGTTCGTAGCCCAAGTAAGAGCCACGCGAATGGGGGCTGACCAACAGGCCCACTAGCCGGGCCTGCGCCAGCGACGCCTCCGCTTCCGGCTGCCCGTCAAGCGCGAACCTGGCGTCGATCACCCGGCCCAGCCGGACTCCGGCGTCGTCGAACACCTTCGCGGTCAGCAGGTCACTCAGGATCATGGCGCCCTCCCGGAATCCGGCCAATGATCCGATTGCGCACCCAGCGTTCGGTCCAGAGCACATCCAGTTGATCGCCGCGGATGTTCAGCCGGAGCGCGGTGCCGAGCTCCGCGACGTGCCGCCAATGGATCCGGTTCAGCCGGGAGGACGGCGGACGGCCGCCGAACATCCGCGTGCCCAGCACCGAGCCGGCCAGCAGGTTGGTGATCACCGGCGCGGCAGTGCCCGGCGGAATGCGACCGGACGGGATGTCGGAGAGTTCAACGTCGTCCGCCACGGTCACCGGCATCTTGTCCACGTCCAGAACCTGCCGGTCCAGCAGGTGCATGACGGCGTCGAACATCTTGCCAGCCGGAGTCATGCGCCCGCTCCTGACAGCAGCATAAGCGGGATGGCGGCAATGGCGGCCAGCAGGATGATGACCATGAAGATGAGGGCGCTGAAGTTCAGCAGCCTCCCGTTGACATGTTGGCCCATGTAGTCGGGGTCGTTGGCCACGATCAGGATGGGGATGTAGGTCAGCGGCAGCGCGACCGCGGAAAACACCACGGAGTACTCGGTGACTTTGATCGGGTCCACGCCCGTGGCCAGCACGCCCATGCCCACCAGCAGGCACAGGATCATCACCAAATGGAACCGTGCCGCGCGGACTGGACGCCGGAACTTTCCCCAGGACCAGCCGAAGAACTGCGAGAGCGTGTAGCCGCTGGAGAGCGTGGTTTCCAGCGCCGCACCGAAGGTCGCCGCCAGCACGCCCACGACCACGAACGCCAGAGCCAGCTTGCCGCCGGCCTCGGCCACTGGCAGCACCACCTGGGACAGCGAGGTGACGCCGATTCCGGCCGGCAGCAGCACGACGGCGGCGCACGCGGCGATGGCGACGGACAAGAACCCGCCCAGCGGGAAGCCCACCAGCACGTTCAACCTGGACTGCGACAGGTCCTTCACCGTCCACTTCTCCTCCACCGCGCCGGAGGAGAAGAAGAACACCTCGTACGGCGTCATCGCGGCGCCGAACAGTGCCACGGCGTAGTACCAGTACGTGGCCGGTGCCTCGCCTTCCGGAACCGCCGGCCGCGTGGCCTGGTTGAACAAGTGGTTCCAATCCGGGTTCAGCAGGAACAGGCACACCGCGAACACAGTCAGCGTCAGGCCCAGCAGGCCGGTCACGTTCTCCAGGATCTTGAACTTCACCCGCCACACCACCAGCCAGACGGCGAGACCGGCCACCGGCACCCACGCCAGGTAGTGCACGCTGCTGGCCAGCTGCAGTGCCAAGGCAACGCCGCCAACCTCCGCGGTGAGCGTCATCAGGTTAATGAAGAACGATGCCAGCAGGTTGAGCAGGGACGCCCGCGGCCCCAACCGCTCGCGGATGATCTCGAAGGTGGCCCGCCCGCTCACCGCCGCCACCCGGCCGGACATCTGCGCGAAAATGCAGATGCCCACCACGCCCAAAACGGTCACCCAGACCAGGCTGAGCCCAAAGCGGGACCCGACGACGGCGTTGGTCACCAGATCGCCGATGTCCACGAATCCGCCGATGGCGGTCAGGATGCCCAGCGCCACGCCGAGGATGCTCAGGTTGGCGGACGACTTGCCCGTGGCCTGGTCCGCGACCGAACCGGCGTCCTTGCCGCTCACGGCTTGAGCTCCTTGCCCAGTTCTGCCAGCTCGGCAGCCTGTGCCTGCAGTTGGTCCACGACGGCCTGAAAAGCGGAGTCGTCTCCGGTTTCCTGAGCCACCTCGGCGCTGTGCAGACTGCGCAGGGCCTCGTCCAGGTTCTTTAGCACGTTCTGCTGCAGTGCCAGATCGCCGGGCGTCTTCGGCGTCAGTTCGGCGGCACTCTTGTAGGCCGCCGAGCTCTGGGCGACCATGTCCCCGAGGGTGGTCTGCGCCAGCGCGTCCGTGGCCTTGCCCTCGGTTTCCAGCCGCAGCACCATGGCCGCCGATCCCACTGCCGCCGAGGCCTCCTTGGCGGACTGTCCCAACGGATCGGCCAGCCCGCTGCTGCAGCCGGTCGCGAGCAGCAGGAGAGCGGCCAGCATGGCGAACCTGTTCAGACCTCGGCCCAAGCGGCTCATTGCCCTCCTGACGGGATCGGCGGATGCCTCAGTATGAAGCGAGTCCGGCGCACGGGGTCAGGAACTCGTCCCGTGCGCCGGGAGGTGTTTAGCGCCGGTGCTTCAACAGCCCCTCAAGGAAGGTGGTAGGCCGCTGCATCTCGCCGTGCTTGGCGCCGAGCACGACGACGGTGCCGGCAAAGGCCGGGATGACCCACTGCAGCGCTTTCAGCTGCGTCTGCGCGGCCGCCAGTTCCGGCGACGCCGAGGGTGAGGGCTCCGTTGCTCCTTCGGCTCCTTCCTCCGCCAGCCGCTGCACCTTCTTCCCCAGCATGCCGGCGTAGAGCGTGGTAGCTGCACCGGCCAAGGTGACGGCGGTCTTGATCACGGTGTACCGCATGACCCCTTCCTGCTTGATCACCCGGCCCTTGTTGCCCATCAGTAAGGGCACGCCGGAAGCAAGGTGTGCTCCGAATGCGGCGGTCTGGACCGGTGCCCATTTCATCCATCCGGCGCTGGACAACCGGGTGCGTTCGCGTGGATCCTTGGCGGCGGCGGCCGCTCCGTTGAGACCTATGGCTCCCATCAGCGAACCGCCAAACCAGGCGGCGGCAGTGAGGTCGTGCACAGAACGGGCCAAGAGATTTCCGGACATTGCTGACTCCTCGAATGTGTGGTTTGTGCCGTGCGGCAGGCCCGCACTAAAGTTCGACGACGTCGTTCTTGCCGACGTCGTCAGCTTTCTTGCCGGTGACCATTCCCTTGGCCAGCTTGAAGAGCGTGACCACCTTGGGGGAATCCGGCCTCCAGTATTCGGCTGTGTGCGCCTCGACGTGAATCAACGCAACTGTCGGGTCGTCCTTGCCGTGCTCGAACCACGGTTCCATCGTGGGGCCCCAGAGGTCGTCGATCTTCGCCTTGTCACGGACGATCCGGGCCGTGCCCGAGATGGATAGGTAGCCGTCCGATCCGCTGACCGAGACATTGACGTGGGGGTTGCCGCGGATCTCGTCGGCTTTGGGCGAGGGATCCTGCGTCACGAACCACAGGTCGCCGTCGAACTCGGCTTCCTGCAGCGCCAACGGGCGGCTGAACAGTTGGCCGCTGGCATTGACCGTGGTGAGGACGCCGATGTCCGCGTCCTTGAGGATCTTGGCGACTTCCTTGCGTCCTTCAGCATCGTTGGCCATGGAACCACCTTCCGTATCGGGTGCAGGGAATCCTCAGCATACTTTCTAATCTCGGGCACGCCAATGGTCGGAGGAGGAATGACGGTCCTTGTCGAGAAGCGGCCGGAGGCGTGTGGCGGTGCGAGGAGGGTGGGGCGGAGGGTGCGAAAAGCACGTGCCGACGGGCGCGCGAAGGGCCGGAGCCAGCGGGCTCCGGCCCTTCGCCGAGCTAGTGCTTGTCTTAGGCCGTCCGGACGCCGGCCAGGAGTTCGTCGAGCCGCTCGTAGCCCTCGCTCATGCCGGATTCCATGCCGGACTGGGCCATGCCGTCGCGTGCCTCGAGCGTGGGGTAGACCGAGTGGCCGATCAGTTTACAGCGCCCGTTGCCGAGATCCTCGAAGGTCATGAACTCGATGCTGACAACGTCCGGGTAGCCGCCGAATTCGAATGTTTGCACGGCGAACTCGTTCTCGCGCACGGTATGGAAGACGCCGGTGAAGGCGTACTGGACGCCGTCGGGGCCGGTGTGCAGGTACTTATAGCTGCCGCCGGAACGAAAATCGTAGTGGTCGATGTCCATCTTCATGCCGCGCGGGCCCAGCCACTGCTTGATCAACTCGGGGTCCTGGTGGGCGCGGAAAACCTCGGCGACCGGATAGTCGAATTCCCGTTCCGTCTCGATAAACGGGACGCCGTCGGGGACGGTCACTTGGAGTGCATTGCTCATGGTTTGTCCTTGGATTGTTGGCTGAGCACGGCATCCAGCCCGCGGTACTGCGCCTCGCGGACCAGCCTGTACTGGTCGATCCACGCCGTGAGCGCTTCGAGCCGTGCAGCGTTCAGGTGGACGGGCCGGCGCTGGGCATCCCTGGTGCGGGTGACCAGTTCCGCCTGCTCGAGGACCTGGATGTGCTTCGAGACCGCCTGCTTGGTGATTTCGAAGGGCTCGGCCAGCTCGTTGACCGTTGCCGGTCCGCGGCTGAGCCGGGCGATGATGCGGCGGCGGGCGGGATCCGCGAGAGCCATGAAGGCCCGGTCGAGAAGTGCCTCGTCGCTGCGATCAGTCACGGTATTCAACTCTTCCTTTGATCAACCTTTCGGTTGACTAAGAACCTACTCCCATGCCTCCAACTGGTCAAGAGGTATTAAAAGCAGGGGCCGACGAGCCTTCCCGCCGGATGCCGTGGTCCTCTTACCGAGGTTCTCTCACCGTGGCCGGGACGGATGTTTGGGCGGCCGATGGAAGCGCGTTCCCGTGTGCCGCCGGGCTGGCCGCAGCCGCACAGACGCGTGGGTCCCTCCAGCGGGACCTGGCGTAGGCGGGAGAGTTGAAAGCCCGGTCCCGTCCGGAGCTGCCGTCATCCTGGCCCGCCGGTACGCTGCCAAGCCGGAAGCGGAGCGGCGGCGAGGTGCAACGCGCCGGTCCATCGGCCGATCGGGAGCGACCGCCAGCACCACAAAAGGAGTGAAGGCAAGTACGACGTCGATAACAAAAAGGGTGACTTGCATGGCGAACTCCTACCCCTTGGCATCAGGTTAAGCGCCGAATGGACCATGCACAATGGGAAATTTTCCGGGTGCCAACCCGTCAAATCACCTCACGGAGACTTGGCCGGCGTCGACGTCCCAGCGGGTGTCCAGCCGGACGTTCTCCAGCAGGCGGCGGTCGTGGGAGACCAGAAGGAGGGTTCCGTCGTAGCTGTCCAGCGCCTGCTCCAACTGTTCGATGGCAGGCAGGTCCAAGTGGTTGGTGGGTTCGTCGAGGACCAGCAGGTTCACGCCGCGGGCCTGCAGCAGGGCCAGCGCGGCACGGGTGCGCTCGCCGGGGGAGAGGGCACCGACTGCGCTGGCAACTTGGTCTGCCTTGAGCCCGAACTTCGCCAGCAGGGTGCGGACCTCGGCCTGGCTGTAGTCCGGCACCAGCGCTTCGAAGGCAGCGCCGAGCGGCTGGTCCTCCGCGAGCTGGCCGCGCGCTTGGTCAATCTCGCCGATGGCGACGCTAGCCCCCAAGGCAGCAGCGCCGTCGTCGGGCTTTTGGTGCTCCAACAGCAGGCGGAGCAGGGTGGACTTGCCCGCGCCGTTGGGCCCGGTGATGCCGATGCGCTCGCCGGCGTTAACCTGCAGCGAGACCGGGCCGAGCGTGAAGCCATCGCGGCGGACCGTGGCCTGGTTCAGCGTGGCGACCACCGAACTGGAGCGCGGGGCGGCGCCGATGCTGAACTGCAGTTGCCACTCCTTGCGAGGCTCCTCCACCTCGTCCAGTCGGGCGATCCGGGACTCCATCTGGCGGACCTTCTGGGCCTGCTTCTCGGACGACTCCATGCTGGCCCTACGGCGGATCTTGTCATTGTCCGGGTTCTTCTTCATGGCGTTGCGGACGCCCTGCGAGCTCCATTCGCGCTGGGTGCGTGCCCGCGCCACCAGGTCCGCCTTCTTCTCCGCGAACTCGTCATAGGCCTCGCGGGCGTGGCGGCGGGCTACGGCACGCTCCTCCAAAAAGGCGTCGTAGCCGCCGTCGTACACCGCCACTTTGTTCTGGGCCAGGTCCAGCTCCACCACGGTGGTGACGCAGCGGGCCAGGAACTCGCGGTCGTGGGAGACCAGCACCACGCCGCCGCGCAGGCCCTGCACGAAGGACTCCAGCCGGGCCAGCCCGGCCAGGTCCAGGTCATTGGTGGGCTCGTCCAGCAGTACCACGTCGAACCGGCTCAGCAGCAAGGCCGCCAGCGCCGCCCGCGCGGCCTGGCCGCCGGACAGGCTGGTCATCGGCGCGTCCGGGCCAACTTCCAGCCCGAGTTCGGCGAGCACCGGCGGAATCCGATCCTCCAGGTCCGCAGCGCCGCTGGCCATCCAATGGTCCAGCGCCGCAGCGTAGGCGTCGTCCGCCTGCTTGGAACCGGAGCCCAGCGCTTCGGCAGCGGACTCCATGGCTTCGGTGGCGTCGGCCGCTCCGGTGCGCCGGCTGATGTACGCGGCGATGGTCTCGCCGGGAATCCGCTCGTGTTCCTGCGGCAGCCAGCCGATGAACGCATCCGAGGGCGCGGTGCTGACCGTCCCGGCCAGCGGGGCATCCACGCCGGCGAGGATTCGCAGCAGCGTGGTTTTGCCGGCGCCATTGGCACCGACCACGCCCACCACATCCCCGGGCGCGACGGTGAGGTTCAGGTTGGCGAACAGGGCGCGGTGGCCGTGGCCGCCCGAGAGGTCTTTGGCCACCAGCGTTGAAGTCATGCCTACCAGTCTAAGGAGCGACGGCGGTGCGTCGGGTTCGGCTGTGAGCCAGGGCTCTGTGGTGTACGACGGCTGTGGCGAAGGTGACAGCGGTCCGTGTCGGTGGAGGCCCGGGTCGGCTGTGAGCCGCTGCTCAGCGGCCGGCAGGCTCCCGCGGGGCGATGGTCATGGCGGCGACCTCTTGAAGCCGCGGGTGCAGGTGATCGCCGTCGTCCACCACACCTGTTTCCCACCGAATGCTCAAGCCATCATCGGAAACCTGGAGGCTGGCCAGATTGTTGTCGAACCAGGGGCGTTTGAGGCCCTTCCAGTCGAATGGCGGTTTCGGTACTTTGGCTCCTTTGGCCACCAGTGCGCCCACCGGGGCGGCCACGCCATAGGACATGACCGCGGTAAAGTAGCGCAGAAGCCGCGGCAGCGGGTTGCGGACGGGGGAGCAGACAGCCTGAACGATCCGGCTGCCCGAGGAGCGCTGTACCTCGGACACGTAGGAAAAATGGACGTCGCCCGAGAGGAAGGTGACGGTCTCCGGCGCGGGCCCGCGTTCGCCGTCGGCCACTTCCTGCACCATCTCTGCCACCTTCCGGAAGCTGTGCTGGAAGGCCGCCCAATGCTCCAGATCCACGGCCTGCCGAAGCTGCTCGCCGATGGCCGCCGGGAACCTGCCCCAGGCTCCTTCACTCAACGCCTCGTTCCATGACTCAATGTGATGCAGGCCTTTGGGAAGCAGGAACGGCAGCGAAGTTCCGATCAGCAAGTGCTTGAAGCCGCCCTGCAGTTGGCCGTCCAGCCAGGCCATCTCCTCCTTGTCCAGCAATGAGCGCCGTTCCGGTTCGAGTTCCCGGGCCGCGCGCGAATCCAGCACTACCAGCCGGGCATCTCCGATATCGCGCGTGAAGCTCCACCGATAGGTCTCCGGCTGCTGGTCCGACCGCTCAGCGAACGCCTCCAACGCGTCCGTGAGATCAAGCTCGTTTGGTTCCTCGTCTTTGACGTCGCCGTCGCTGGCCTCGCCGTCGCTCTCGCGGGCCCCGCCGTCGCTCTCGCCGGCCCCGCCGCCATCACTGTTGCCGGAGTGGTTGGCCACCAGCTGCCAGATCTCGTCCTCGGCGCGCTGCTCCGGGGACAGGTTGCCCAGATGCTGGTAGACCCAATAGGACGTCAGCCCGGAAACAATCCGCCCGTGCCACCAGGACGTTTCCTCCATCTTCCGCTTCCAGGCCAGCGACGCGTTCCAGTCGTCGCGGATGTCATGGTCGTCGAAGATCATGGCGCTGGGCACGGTGGACAGCAGCCAGCGGTTGGCGCCGTCCGACCACGCCAGCATGTAGAGGTGCGCGTACTCCTGATAGTCCTTGAGCTCCTCGCCCGGCGGCTCTTTGATATCGCGCCGGGAGCGAATGAAATCCTGCATCGCCTCTGAGGTGGAATCCGCATAGACCTGGTCGCCCAGGAAGAGGATCAAATCCGGCCAGCCCGAGGCGCTTTCGGCTGGGTCGGAACCGCTGCTGTCCCGGCCGGAGCCGCTTTCGACTTGGACGGAGGCTTTACCGGCTTGGCCGGAGTCGCTTTCGGCTTTGCCGGCGGCCGCGCGGTGCAGCGCATAGGCCCGGAGCGCGTCCACTCCGTGCTTCCGGTTGCCCGCGGCGTCGTGCTCGATGCTGGTGCGGCAGGACCCGAAGGCCAGGCTGAGCGGGCGTCCCGGTTCGAGGGTGCGGATTACTGGATCCGGGTACGGCGAGTCCGGCTCAGGCCAAACTGACACGCCGTCGAGTTCAAGCCGGTACGGCGTAACGCTGCCGGGTTCCAGCCCGTCGACCTCGACCAACGCATAGTGGTGGCCGTGCACAGCAAAGGTGCGTGCCTGCCAGGATCGACCTGCAACCACGACGGCGATACGGGCTGCTTCGGCGGTTTCCACCCAGATGCTGGCCGTGGTCTGATCCACGTAGCGCAACATCGGGCCGAGTACCAGCGGCGATAAAGCCATGAATCCACCTGCCTGCTCCGACAGAACGGTTTCCCCTGGGCGACACTCTGCCATTATCCCCTGTGCGCCGGAAGAGCAAGCCGCGAGATTGCCCGAGGTTGGTTGTCAGCAGGCCGCGGCAGTTCGGCCAGTCAGTCAGCGTTGCGGCTCCGGCACCACCGGCAGTTCGGCCAGTCAGTCAGCGTTGCGGCTCCGGCACCACCGGCAGCTCGGGGATCCGGGCCGGATCGTCCGAGGGCAGGGTGCCGTCCGGCAGCGGAAGAACCTTGCCGGATTTCTCCTGCGGGCGGTCCGGGTCGGACGGACTCGGCAACGTGCCGTCTAGTGGCGGAACTGCCGGCAAACCATCGCGGAACGGCGTTGCCGGAGTGTGTTCCGCGTTGCGCTCGCCATTGCCGGACCGATTGCCGCCGCCCGGATTCTCGGTTTGCTGTCCCGGGGCCAGGGACTTTCCGGGCGCGGCCGGGTCGGCTGATGCCGGGGCGGAATCTGTGTCTGCGGGAGTGTCTTTATCCGAACCGGTGTCGGCTTCTGAGCCGGAATCACTGTTGTTCGGCTGGTCCAGGCTCGGCGCAACGGGTCCACCGGCGGGCACGCCCGGCTGGGCCTGATCAGGGGCTTCGGCTTGACCATCGGTCGGCGCGAAGAATCCGACGACGTTTTGAACGGCCTGATCTGCGGCAGACCGGAAATCTGGATTGGCCGCCGCCACACCTGTGACGCCCAGGCCGGTCCCGGCCAGGGCGGCCGTGACCATCAGGGCACTACGGACGTTACGGCGCCGCCGCAGCGGGACTATCGGCGCAACTGCCGGCGCATCTACCGGAGGCGTCATGAAGGCCAGCAGCTCGGGCGACGGTTCAGGGGCCGGAATGTCTTGGCCGGCAGATCGGAATGCCAGCAGCGAGGATGTGAGCCGGTCAGAAGGGGCCACTTCGGCTTCGTCCAGCAACCGGCGGACCGCATCGTCGTCGGAAATCTCATGGGGTTTCACAGCAGGGCCTCCTTCCTTTCCACAACGGATTTCAGTTTCAGCAGCGCGCGCCGCTGCAATTGCTTGATCGAGCCGGTGCTCCGGCCCATGATTTCGGCGACCTGTTCCAGCGACAGGTCGGCCACCACGCGCAGCAGCAGCACTTCCTGCTGGTCGGGTTTCAGTTCTTTGAGCTGGCGGCCCACGTCGCTCTCGCCGAGCGTATCCAGCAAGGCCGTCTCGGCCGATTCCACCGCGCGCCGGTCGGCGTCGGGGTCGTAGGGCGTCAGCTGGGGGTGGCGGGCACGGTGCCTTACATCGTCCACATAGCGGGCGTGGGCGATGGAGTAGGCCAGCGTCCGCAGTCCCTGGAAGCCTCCCCGGACAGATCCGATCCGCGAGAAGAGCGCGAGGAAGACCTCCTGCACGGCGCCTTCATGGTCTTCCAGGCCACGCACTTTCAAGTAGCCTGTGATCCCGGGCGCCAGCGCTGCATAGATCTCGCTGAACGCCTCGGCTTTTCCGGACTGCGCCGCATACACAACGTCGTCGGAGAGCGCGTGCAGCAAACTAAAAGTCCTTCTTTGCGGGCGTCGGGTGCGGCGCCATCAGTGTAGGCACCGCACCCGACACCTTGCGAAATTACTGTCCGGCTTCGACCTCGAGCGAAGCTGCGCCGCGGAGTTCGGCGCGGGCTTCTGCGGCGTCCGTGCGGGCATCGATCTTGGCCTGCGCGTCGGTGTTAGCGTTCTTCGGCAGTTCCGGAACGGCCGGGATGGCGGGGACCGCCGGGATGGCGGACTCACCGTCGGCGCCCGGTACGGCCGGAGTTGCCGGAACGGCCGGGGTCACCACGGCACCGGAACGCAGCTCAGCGGCGGCGCCGGCCTCGTCGCTTCCGGCCTCGGCTTCTACACCAGTCTCGGCGTCAGCCTGTGCGTCGGACTCAAGCCCGTCTTCGCTCACGCCTGCCTCAGCATCAGCTTCAACCTCGGCAGCAGACTTGGCGCCCGGCACCGCGGGGGTGGCCGGAACTGCAGGGATGGCCTGCTCGCCGTCAGCGGCGGGAACAGCAGGAGTCGCCGGAACGGCGGGAGTGGTGATGGCGTTCTCGGTTTCCCCCGCAGTCAACGCGGGGGCGGCAACGGCAGCACCTGCTCCGCCAACGGCGATGATGGCGGCCAGAGCGGCTCCCTTGGCGGGCAGGCTCAGGGTACGGAAACGATTCGTCATGGATCTCCTCGGTTGTTGCTTGGCGCGCGGCTGGCGGAAGTCCGCAGCGCGCCCGTACACTTGTCTAATCGAGCCGGGAGGGTGAAAGGTTACGCTTTCGTGATTTCTTTTCGGTTCCACTACCGACCTGGGCTGACGACGACGGCGGTGCTCACCTCTTCTTGCTGTGGGCACGTTGAGCCGACGACGTCGGCGGTCTGCGGCTCACTTCGTGCTGTTCCGCCTTTCCCCATGGGTCGACGACGGCGGTGCTCAGCTCAAGCGCCGACGCCGGCTGGGTGGGTGCTGCGGTGGCTCACAACGAGGCACCATCGTCGAAGGGTCCCTCTCGTCCTCCACAGCCCGTGTAGAAGGGCGGTTTGGCCACAACCGGGACCTTGCGCCGGCGACCAGCCGGAGCGATCCATAGGCTGTAGTTACTAGCAGTACCGCCGGCTCTAAGACTGTCAGTGCCAGCGGATAGCCTGTTTTGAGTAGTTCAGCACCACATGTTGGCCGTCAGGTTTCGTGTTTCCTGGCGGCGTCCGTGGACTTGTGTTCCACGACCGCTCGTGTTCGATGTTGTGCCCCCTGGGCATGCTGACGATTGAGACGCTGAGATGTTGGATCCGGCAGCACCTGAAGGCCCGCCCGCCGCGCCGCCCGGGCCATTGGCCCAGACTGGCGATTCCGCCCAGCCCGGCCAGCTCGGCGATTCCGCCCAGCCCGGCCATCCCGGTGCGGGTTCTGTTGATGCGGCCATGATCAATGCGTTTGCCGATGCTCTGGTCTGTCCTGATGCGGACGTTTCGGACGCGGAGCGGATTAATCAGATCACCGCGCTGGAGAATCTCAAGGATGCTGCCGCTGCCGCGCAGGCCAAGATCGAGGTCGAACTGGATGCATCGATTCGTGCTCGCCGTGCCGCAGCCGGGGTGCCGAAGGAGCGACAGGGCCGCGGGATCACGCAGCAGGTGGGGCTGGCGCGCAGGGAGTCTCCGCATCGGGCCGGACTTCTGCTTGGCATGGCGAAAATCCTCGTCAACGAGATGCCGCATACCCTGCGCGCGTTGGAATCCGGGGCCTTGAATGAGTTCCGGGCTGGGATTCTGGTTAGTGAAACCGCGTGCCTGACACGGGAAGACCGGGCGCGAGTGGATGCGGAACTGTCAGGGGACCCGGAACGTCTGCGAGGCCTGGGCAGCCGGCAACTGCAAGCCGAAGCCAAGAGGATCGCATATCGGCTGGACCCCCGCTCGGTGGTGCATCGAGCAGCGAAGGCCGAGGCCGACCGTCATGTCTCTTCCCGCCCCGAGCCGGACACCATGGTCTCCGTCCGCACTCTGTTGCCTGTAGTCCAGGGCGTCGCAGTGATGGCCTCGTTGAACCGGGAAGCGGACCGGCTGCGCAACGCCGGGGACCCCAGATCCCGGGGACAAGCGATGGCGGATACGGTGTTTGAGCGCCTTACCGGCCAATCCACGGCGAATCCCGCGCGGGTCGAGGTCCAGCTGGTGATGACGGACCGGGCGATGCTGCAAGGCGACAGTGAGCCGGCCTGGCTGACCGGGTACGGCATTGTCCCGGCCCAGTACGCTCGCGACCTCATCCGACTCCCGCAGGGCCCGACAGAAGACAAGTCGAATTCCCCGGCAGCGGCGGCCCAAAGCGCAGCAGGGCCGCCCGTCAGCAGCAAGGCGGCGCCGCCGGCGGGGACCGAGCCGGGATGGAAGACGGCGCGCGATGCGTCCCGGCGCGCGAGGCTAAAAGCCCTCAAGGTCGGCGGAGTGGAGGACATCTGGATCCGCCGCCTGTACACCGCTCCAGGTACCGGGCAGCTACTGGGGATGGATTCGAAGGCGCGGAATTTCCCCGACGGTCTCCGCCGGATGGTCCTGGCTCGAGATGCTTCTTGCACCGGTCCTTGGTGCGATGCGCCGATCCGGCATATCGACCACATCGTTGCTTGGTCCGAGGGAGGAGAAACCACGCTGGCCAACGGCCGTGGCCTGTGTGAAGACTGCAACTACGCCAGGGAAGCGGATGGATGGACCGGCAGGACAATTGACGGCGTCGGCCGCAGGGTGGAAACCAGGACCCCCAGTGGCCATGTCTACCCTTCCACCTCGCCGCCCCTGCCCGGCACCACATGGCCGGCCACGCTATCGCCCGAGCCAGGACACTTTCCCATCGATCCGGGGATGCCAGCCGAGGGGCCAACTGCAGCAGCCTGCTCACCGGAGACCAGACGTGCGGCTGGAGTGAATGGCACGAAGGACAGGCGAATCGCGCAAAAGCGCCGACGGACCCGCCTGATGGGCAGCCCTAGCCCACTGCTCGACCGACAACGGAGATGACGCACCAGATTGCGGAGAACCTCGAAATTGCATCCGCCAACAGAAAGCCGGTGGCCGGGACGAGACGTCCCGGCCACCGGCTCAAACAAGCTCTATCAAAGTTAGCCCGTATCAGTAAGCCTTGACTCGCTGCTCAACCACCAAGTGAATCAGTGCGAAGGTCTTCTCCTCATCGATGGCTTTCAGGGCAGCTTCGAGGGCTGCGGGCACATCGGCATCGCGCTCGACCTTCACGCCGAAGCCTCCGAAGGCCTGCGCCATCAGGGCGAAGTCGGGGTTCTTCAACTGGGTGCCGGAGATGCGCTCGGGGTACCAGCGTTCCTGGTGGGTGCGGATGGTGCCGTATTCCTGATTGTCCATAACGATGACCAACGGAGTGGCGCCGTACTGGGCAGCGGTTGCCAGCTCCTGGCCGTTCATGAGGAACTCGCCGTCGCCGGCGATGGTCACCACACGACGTCCGGGGTAGGCCAAGGATGCAGCGATCGCAGAGGGGACGGAGTAGCCCATGGACCCGTTACGTGCGGACAGCATGGAGGCGTAGTCGTGGGTGGGGAAATAGCGGTGTGCCCAGTTGGTGTGTTCGCCGGCGCCGAGGGTGATCATGGCGTCGCGCGGTAGGCCGCTCACCAGATTGGCCATCATGGTGTCCATCCGAGCCGGACCGTCAGTGGGCTCGGCCGGCGGCAGGGCCGCAAACTTCTCCTGCTCACCCCGCATCCGCTGGGTAAAGTCCTTCCACTCTTCCTTCAGCGGCAGGTCCATCATGACCAGGTCACGGACAAACACGTCCGGCTTGGCCACGATCTGGTAGGAGACGGGGCCGGAGCGTCCGCGGAGCGAAGGGTCAATGGTGACCAGGAAGTTCTTCTTGGACCAGTCCTGGCGTACCAGGAAGCCGTCGGTGATGACGTCGCCCGGAACGGTGCCGACGAAGACCAGCAAGTCGGTTTCTTCGAGCAGGTCGTAGGTGGGCTTCGGCCGGCCGTAGCCGATCGGACCAACGTAGGAGGGGGAGTCGAAGGGGATGGTGCCTTCACAGCGCCATTCGACCGCAGCTGCAATGTTGTGCTCTTCGAGCCAGGTGGTGAGGGCGCTGGCGCCTTCCTGGGTCCAGTCATTGCCGCCGACGACGAACAGCGGCTTTTCGGCTTCCTTCAGGGCTGCCTGCAGCGCCTTCCAGTCGGTGACTGTCATGCCGCCCTGGGCAACGGGAATGACCGGGTGCAAAGTGGCATCGGTTTCTTCGCGGATGACATCTTCCGGCAGGCCGACGACGACGGGGCCCGGGCGGCCACTCGTTGCCGCAAACATGGCTTCGGCGACGATTTCGGACGCTCGTTCCGGGTGGTCCAGAACCATGACGCGCTTGGCACCGGTGTCGAACCAGGATTTGATGTCGAATTCCTGGAAGGCTTCGCGGTCACGGTGCTCGAAGGGGATAAGGCCCACGAAAAGCACCATGGGGGTGGAGTCCTGCCATGCGGTGTGCAGGCCTACGTGGGCATTGGCTGCACCGGGGCCTCGGGTGACCATCGCGATGCCGGGCCGCTGGTTCATTTTTCCGTCAGCCTCGGCCATGTAGGCGGCGCCGCCTTCGTGGCGGCAAACAATGGTGTCGATGGTGGAATTGTGGAGCCCGTCCAGCACTTCCAGGTAGCTCTCGCCGGGAACGACGTAGGTTCGTTCGACGCCGTGCGCAATCAGCGAATCGACAATGACATGCCCTGCCGATTTGCGGCCGGGCTGCTGCTCAGCTGCGACTGCTGCGACCGCTTCCGTTTGAACCTGTGTCACAGGGAGACCTCTTTCACCTTTGAATCGAACTCAACCGCTGCATTCTTCTCGTGCGGATGCACGATCCACGACGAATGCGCTTGAGCAAAAGTACATGATGGCGTGTGTTATGCCACCGTTCCTGTGACACGGCGAGGTAACGAACGTGACGTGGTTCGCATCGGCGGATTCGCGTTCTCCCACGAGACAAGTTGAGCCAGCATGGTGCGCTGCGGGATCGACCGCGCGAAATGCCGCGCGAAAAGACACGGATTCGGGCGGTCAATCTGCGGCAACGTCCCGTCGGCGGGGTTGGTGAGCGCTGAGCTGCCCAGCCTGGACCGCGCTCGGCCGAACGCGCGGGGGAAGTTCATCCAAACAAAGCGTGCAAGCTAATCCGAACACGGAGGCGTGCTCGGCGCGTGGGGGAGTAGGAATTTAAAGCCTCGCTCAAAAAAGGGTAGGGGTGGCCGTCAGAAAGCTGCCTCGTCCTTCAAACGGTCAGCGGGCGCCCCACCAGTTCACAGGCGGCGGTGCCGAGACGTGAAGGCGGCGATGCCGCGGATGGCGCCGGCGGCGAGAGCAATGACTCCCAGCATGGCCAGAACCAAAGAGTTTCCTGCGACGCCGATAAACAGCAGAAGGGCGCCGGCGACCGCCCAGAGGGTCCCGGCGCTAATGATGTGTCCGAAGACCATGACCCCGCGTGCAGAAAGCGAGCGAGCCAGGCGAGGATCGTCGTTCTCCAATTGGTGCCCAAGCTTGTCCAGACGCCGCTGCTCTTCATCCGATAAGGACATTTCGACCTCCTCGGGCCCCGCGGCGCCGCAGTTGGTGCCGCGTCGGACACCGTGTATAGACCAATGTAGCCGGGGGATGCAGCCAGCGGTACGGGCCGGAGCAAGCGAAGGCCAATTCGTTATCGTCCCGGCAAAATCCGGTACCTGCCAGCGCCTTCCCGGCTGCCGCTGGTGCGCGATGCAACCTTTCTTGTTTTGCTGGAGTCTGTCTGCCAGTGGTACTTTGTTCCGGATAAATCTGATTTATTGGCGAGAGATTAGTCACCAAATCAGATGTAATGATGCGTCTGAGGAGTTTTGCCCATGTCTCTGCAACTTCCCCCTTTAGTGGTCATGGGTGTCCAAGGATGCGGAAAATCCACGGTGGGCGCCGCCGTCGCACAGCACCTGGGTCTGGAATTCATCGACGGCGATGATCTGCACAGCGCCGCCAACAAGGAAAAAATGGCCTCGGGGCACCCCCTTACCGACACCGACCGGCACCCGTGGCTGTCCGCCATTGGCCAGGTCATGGCGGACAAACTGGAGGAGGGAACCACTGCCGTTGTTGCGTGCTCCTCGTTGAAGCGCAGCTACCGCGACCTCATCCGCTCTTTCGCGCCCGGGACCAGGTTCATCCACCTCATTGGCAGCCGGGAACTGATCGCCGCACGGATCAGCGGACGGGACCACGAGTACATGCCGCCGACCTTGCTGGACTCGCAGTTCCAGACTCTGGAACCACTCGGCGAGGACGAGGCAGGGCTGGAAGTGCCCGTCACTGACTCACCGGAGGAGATCGCCGTGCGGGTGGAGAACTATCTGCAGGAAACAGCCGGATCCACCGGCGCCTAAGGCTCAACACACAACTAACGGATAACCATCCGACTCAACGAAGGACAATGATGACCGAACTCGAGCTCAACTGGACGTTGAGCACGCCCGGCCTCTTGCTCGTCGCCGTGGCAGCCATCGCGCTGTTGCTGGTGCTGATCATGCGGTTCCGGGTGCATGCTTTCCTGTCGCTGATTATCGTCAGCTTGCTCACCGCCGTGGCCACAGGCATTCCGGCCGGCGAGATCATGCCCACCCTATTGGGCGGCTTTGGCGGAACGTTGGCCAGCGTTGCCCTGCTGGTCGGCCTGGGCGCTATGCTCGGCCGCATGCTGGAGGTTTCCGGCGGCGCCGAGGTCATGACGCAGGCACTGATTAAGCGTTTCGGCGAGAAGCGCGCACCGCTGGCGCTGTCCATGGCATCGCTGCTGTTCGGCTTCCCGATCTTCTTCGACGCCGGCCTGGTGGTCATGCTGCCGATCATCTTCACCGTGGCACGCCGCCTGGGCGGTTCCCTGCTGTTCTACGCGTTCCCCGCCGCCACGGCGTTCTCCGTGATGCACATCTTCGTGCCGCCGCACCCAGGCCCCGTGGCAGCCACCGGCCTGCTGGGCGCCGACGTCGGACTGGTCCTGGTGCTGGGCCTGGTCGTGGCCATTCCCACCTGGTACGTGGTGGGCTACCTGTTCGGCCGTTACCTGGGCCGCCGGTTCGACATCCCCGTCCCGGACATTCTGGACGCGCCGAAGGGATCGGTCGAATCCGAATTCCGGTCCGCCCCGAAGCTGGGCACCATCTTCTTCCTGCTGCTGCTGCCGCTGGTGCTGATCTTCCTGAACACCGGTCTGAACATGCTGGCCACCGCCAAGGTGGTCTCGCTGGAGGACACCTGGGTGCAGATCCTGCGCATGCTGGGCGAGACCCCCGTGGCGCTGCTGATCACCGTGCTCCTGGCGATGTGGCTGCTGGGCAGCCGCCAGGGCAAGGAACGCAGCCTGATTGAGACCGTGGTGGACAACGCCCTCGGCCCGGTCTGCTCGATCATCCTGATCACCGGTGCCGGTGGAATGTTCGGCGGCGTGCTGCGTGCCAGCGGCATCGGCAACGCGATCGCCGAGTCGCTGGACGCCATCGGCCTGCCGATCATCGTGGCCGGCTTCGTCATCGCCGCCGTCGTCCGCGTGGCACAGGGCTCCGCCACGGTGGCGCTGACCACCGCCGCCGCGCTGGTCCAGCCGGTAGTGATGGGCAACCCGGAATACAACCCGGTGGAACTGGCCGCCATCGTCTTGGCGCTGGCCGCGGGTTCGGTCTTCGCCGGCCACGTGAACGATTCGGGCTTCTGGCTGGTCAGCCGGTTCTTCCAGATGGACACCAAGACCACGCTGAGGACCTGGACCGTGGGCCAGGCACTGGTGGGCGTCGTCGGCTTCGTGCTGGCGCTGGCCATCTTCCTGCTCGCCTCGTCGTTCTAGTACTAACCTGAGCATCATGGACGGGACGGCTGCGGCCGTCCCGTCCGCATTTGGAGAGATATATGACTATGAACCTGTTCGACATTTCCTCCCGGGTCGCCCTGGTGACCGGCTCCAGCCGCGGCATCGGCAAGGCCATTGCCCGCGGACTGGCCGCCGCCGGCGCGGTGGTGGTGCTCAATGGGCTGGACGAGGACCGCTTGGAAGCCACCCGCGCGGAACTGGCGGCGGAGTTCGGAGCGGAGAAGATCTTTGCCCGCGCCTTTGATGTCACCGATGCGCAGGCCGCGGCCGACGGCGTGGCTTGGGTCGAGCGCGAAGTCGGACCCCTGTGGGTGCTGGTCAATAATGCCGGGGTCCAGCACCGGGTGCCATTGCTGGACCTGGAGGTGGACGACTGGGAACGCGTGCTGCGCACCAACCTGACCAGTGCCTTCCTGGTGGGCCGCGAGGCCGCCCGGCACATGATCCCACGCGGCGCGGGCAAGATCATCAACATCGCTTCCGTGCAGACCGACCTGGCCCGCCCGACGATCGCCCCGTATACCGCCTCCAAGGGCGGCATCCGCAACCTGACCCGGGCGATGACCGCCGAATGGGCGGCCGAGGGCCTGCAGATCAACGCGATCGCCCCGGGCTACATCCACACCGAGATGACCCAGAAGCTGGTTGACGACGATGCGTTCAACAGCTGGATCTTGGGCCGGACCCCGGCTCACCGCTGGGGCACGGTGGAGGACATCGTGGGACCGGCTATCTGGCTGGCGTCGGACGCGTCCAACTTTGTCAACGGACAGGTGGTTTTCATCGACGGCGGCATGACCACCGTCGTCTGACCGTCGTCCGACGTGCGGACCGCGCAGCCGGACACACGCGCTCCAACCGCCGGTCGTCCGAGCGACGTCGTCCCACGACCGGCGGGCGAAGGCACCCAAGGCGGCGCACCGCCGTCGTACTTTTTCAGATTGAAAGGCAGCACCCATGACAACCCTTCCAGCACAATCCCTTGGCGTTGTGGCCCATGCGGCCGGAGACCTGCGGGTTGAGCCGGTGGCGCTGGCGCCCGCCGCTCCGGACGAAGCCGTGGTGGAAATTGCGTACGGCGGGATCTGCGGATCAGACCTGCACTACTGGCAGCACGGCGCGGCCGGCGAGTCCATCCTGAAAGCGCCGATGTTGCTGGGCCACGAAGTGGTGGGCACCGTCGCGGCAGCAGCGGCCGACGGCAGCGGCCCGGCAGCCGGCACCGCTGTGGCTGTGCATCCGGCGACGCCCGGCCCGGGGGACGGCTCCAAGTACCCGTCCGACCGCCCCAACCTGTCCCCGGGCTGCACCTACCTCGGCAGCGCGGCACGCTACCCGCATACCGAGGGGGCGTTCGCGCGCTACGTCAATCTGCCCACCCGGATGCTGCGCGAGCTGCCGGAAACCCTGCCGCTGCGCCGCGCCGCCTTGGTAGAACCGGCCAGTGTGGCCTGGCACGCGGTCTCGCGGGCCGGCGACGTGGCGGGCAAGCGGGTGCTGGTGATCGGCTGCGGCCCGATCGGTGCGCTGATCATTGCCGTGCTGAAGCGGGCGGGCGCGGCCGAGATCGTTGCCGTCGACATGCATGAGAAGCCGCTGGACATCGCACGGGAGGTTGGCGCGAGCCGCACCCTGCTGGCCACCGACGCGGAGGGGATTGCCGCGGTCGAAGCGGACATCTGCCTGGAGTCCTCCGGAAACCACTACGGACTGGCGTCGGCAGTGCGCGGCGCTGCCCGCGGCGGCCGCGTGGTGATGGTGGGGCTGCTGCCGTCGGGTGAACAGCCGGCGCTGATTTCGCTGGCCATCACGCGCGAGCTGGAGTTGGTGGGTTCCTTCCGCTTCAACGACGAGATCGACGAGGTCATTGCCGCGCTGGCGGACGGATCCCTCTACGCGGATCCGGTGATGACGCATGAATACGCCGCGGCCGATGCGCTGGAGGCGTTCGGGATGGCGCGCGACTCGTCGCAGAGCGGCAAGGTGCTGCTGCGCTTCAACGAGGCGCAGTAGCCGCCGGCATCCGCAGGCCTGGCTTCGGCTCGGAGCTCAGTATTCAACAGGCGCCCTTTTCGCACGCGGAAAGGGCGCCTGTTGAATAGTCGAGGCGGAAAGGGAGGGTGGGCGGGCGGCTGGGCGCCTGAATCGGCTGGCGGGCGGGCGTCGCTGCGCCTTAACCGGTTCGGGGCGGACAGCCTATCCTAGGCGTCTGCGTCTTCGAACAGCCGGGGCTCGTCCTCCCAGACGCTGCGGACTTCCTCAATGGTCCGGCGCATGATCTGGTCCATCGCCTCTCGGGCAGCTTCGGGCCGACCGGACTGGATGGCGTCCGCGACGTCCACGTGTAACTGCAGCGCTTCTTCGTGCGGATGCGTGGGCATCAGTCCGTAATCGGTCCGGCCGCGCAGCACTTCGGCGATCATCGAATGCATCTGTGCGAACATCTCGTTGCCGGAGGCGGCCAAGACCAGCGTGTGGTACTGGATATCCAGCTCCAGGAACTGCTGCAGGTCACCGGACCGGCCCACCGCGCGCATCTTCGCGGCGATGGCCATAAGCTCTGCGGCCATCTCCTCCGGCGAGTGCTGCGCCGCTAGTTCTGCGGCAGCGGGTTCGACGGCGGAGCGCAGTTCCGTGAGCGAGCGCAACTGGACGCCCTTGCCTTTTGCGGCAAGCCGCCAGCGGATGACCGACGGATCGAACTTGTTCCAGCGCTCGGGCGGGAGCACGCGGATTCCGATCCGTTTGACCGACTCCACCATCCCCAGCGACTGCAGCACGCGCACGGCCTCGCGCATCACCGAGCGCGAGACCCCGAGCTCGGACTCGAAGTGCTCGGAATGGGTGGTGTCACCGGCCGTCAGTTCTCCCGAGACAATACGCTTGCCAAGCGTCTCGATGACGAGGCTGTGCAGGCGGGAACTCATGCGGCCCGAAAAGTAGCGGTCACTCGCTCATTGTATGGTGGACCGCCGTCCGCTTCCGCTGTGTTGCCGGATGTTGCCGCGGGCAGCAACACGGAGCCGCCGCCCTTGCATGAGTTGGCGAAAGACTAGGGCCCGCGCGGCGGAACCATCGGCCCGGGATCCGGGAACGGGCCGGGCCCCGGGTCCGGCGGCGCCAAGGGATCCGGATTCGGTTCCGGCGGGGCCATCGGGTCCGGATTAGGTTCCGGCGGGAACGGCGGGTTGGGCCGGGGCTCGTTCGGATCGGGCCTGGGTTCCGGCGGCGGGGGAATCGTCACGGCAGCCTCCTCGGGAAGCGGCGGGCCTGTCGGCCTGCTGTCCTGTCACGCTACAACTGCCGCCGGGACGTCTCAAGGGCAGTCCGCTCTCAGCAGCGAGCGTGTGCGATGGTCAGAAGTCGGCGTTCTTCCTCCGGGGTCAGGCCAGCGTTGCGCGGGCGGTCGGGACCGGCCGCCAGTTCCCAGGCCAGCGTGTCCGCCAGAGTCTCCGCGAGCGGACGCAGGGCCAGTCCGGCTGCTTTGGCGGCCGCGTTGCTGCGGGAGGTGAAGCCGGCGAAGTCGGGCAGCGGCAGCCAGAGCGGCAGGGACCGCTGGCCAGCCCAGGGGTTGACGTCGGCGGCCGCAAGCTCCTCCTGGTCCAGCGCCATCACCGGACCGGAATGGCCAGCAACGCCCCGGGCAACCCCCAAGTGCTCGGCCAGCGCCAGGACGTCGCCTACCGCATTGAACTCCCCGGTCAGCCGCTGTTCGGCTGAGGCAACCAGCCAGGCCGCAAGGTCGCGGGCATCGATGACCTGGGCGTCCAAGCCAGGTGCATCGGGGACGAGGACGGCGCCGTCGTCGCTGACCGGACGGGCGAAACGCAGCGGCCAGTAGCCGGTACGGTCGGTGATGTCGCCGGGGCCGGCGATCAGGCCCGGCCGGACGATCAGGCTGCGGCCGGGGCCGAACGCATCCCGCGCGGCGTTCTCGCAGGCGACCTTCGCCTGGCCGTAAACATCCGGGGAGGTCATCACGTCCGACTCCAGGGGCGGCAGCAACGCAGCGGATTCATCGGCGCCCGGGCTGTCGTGGTCGGCGTAGGCACTGCACGAGGAAACGAACGTGAAATGCTCCGCCGCGCCGGCCAGCGCGGCCGCTGCCCGGCGGACCTGGCCCGGTTGACGGGACACATCCAGCACCGCATCCCAGTGCTGCCCCGCG